>NZ_JBLWIF010000001.1:0-637734 GCF_048381575.1 Tepidibacillus sp. LV47 | reverse complement strand
CCATGGACTGTCTGATCGCTTCAAGCTCATCTTTCGTGGCCATGGATTGTCTGATTACTTCCAGTTCATCTTTTGTAGCCATGGATCGCTTAACATCTTTTAGTTCAGTAAGAATTTCATTTAAGATCTCTTCATTCATTCAATAAACACCTCGTTTTTAGATATTTACGAACATGATTTTCGTATTATCTAAAATGGATATACTTGTCCGATTCGTGTTTAAAACCATTAATTCTATTATACCCTCTAATATAATGAAAAGAAAGTATAATAAACGAATATATGTTCGTGTGCTTAATATTATATATTATAAAAAATTTTCTGTCAATATGGAAAAATCCACCCCATGAAAGAAGAGTGGATTTGGAATGACTGAATTGATTAAGTCTGTATTCGTTTAAGAATATCTCTTGCAACCACGACTCCACAAGCACTGGCCTGTGCAAGTCCTCTTGTAACACCAGCACCATCGCCACCGACATAAAGCCCTTCAATTTCTGTTTCAAAGGTATTGCTTAGTTTTGGCCTTGCAGAATAAAATTTCGCTTCTACGCCATAAAGCAGAGTATGTTCACTCGCAAAACCAGGTGAAACTTTGTCCAATGCTTCAATCATTTCAATAATGCTTGTAATTGTTCGGTGAGGAAGGACTAGTGCAAGATCTCCTGGAACAGCAGTTTTTAAGGTTGGTTCAACGAATCCTTTCTGAATTCGTTTTTCAGTAGAACGGCGACCCTTACGCAAGTCACCATATCGTTGAACGATGACGTTTCCGTTACTAAGCATATTGGCTAAACGAGAAATATATTTGGCATATTGAATCGGCTCATTAAATGGTTCAGTAAAATGATGAGAGACTAACAAAGCCAAATTCGTGTTAAATTGTTTTTCTTTATCTTCTTTAAAAGCATGACCATTCACGGTCATAACACCACTGTGGTTTTCAATGACGACACGACCTGAGGGATTTGCACAAAAGGTGCGAACAATATTATTGTAAGTTGGTGTATTATAGATCAGTTTCGCCTCATATAGATGTTCATTGATTTCTGCCATGACGGTATTTGGTACTTCAACTCGTACACCGATATCCACTTGGTTATTGCTTAGATGTAGACCTTCTTTTGTTAAAATTTTTGCCAGCCATTCACTTCCATCTCTTCCAGGGGCGATAAATACATACTTCGCATAGATCTCTTCACCATTTTCTAATACGATACCTTTAATCTTTTTATCTTTAACAATAATATCTTTTACTTTTGTTCGATGGCGAATCTCTAATTTATCTTTTAAATATTCATAAATGCGAGTGAGGATTTTTAGGTTTTCTTCTGTTCCTAAATGGCGGACTTTCGCTTTTAGTAATTTCATGCCAACAGAAGTAGCCCTTTGCTCAATCTCATGAATTTTCATTAATGAATGCAATTCTTTTTTTTTCCTTTTTAATTCTTTTTTTATTGCTAGAGAAGGTTCTAAATCGATTTTCAGTTCTAACTCATCGATCTCATCTTTTAATTTTTTCATAGATTCGGAGATTTCTAGACTGCCATGTGTCTCCTTTGTTGCTCCAAAACTCAGATTGATTTGATCCACATATTCAATTAGCTGTAATAATTCAGACGAGGGGATATAATCTCCCATCCAGCCGCCAAAATCAGTAGTAATATTAAACTTCCCATCGGAAAATGCACCTGAACCGCCCCAACCACCCGTTAGTGCACAGGTCGGGTAACAGCTTTGGTATTCAAAGATTTTTGTTGTTGGGCATTCTTTGAGAAGCCCTTTATGAATCGGGCAAGAACGGTGATAAATATCTTGACCTTTATCTAGTAGAAGCACATTCAAGCTGGGATTTAACTTTGTTAATTCATAGCTGGCAAAAATTCCTGCAGGTCCGGCTCCTATGAGAATAACATCATAGTGTTTTTGTCCGTTCATAAAATCACCCTTAATTAGTATTTTGTCCTTTATAATCATAACATAAATCGAAATAAATACAAACGTTATTTTATTAAAATGGATTAAATGTTCGTATTTTTGGCGGCATTTATTTCAATTCTCCTCTGATTCTTTTCCCGAGTTGAATCGCTTGAACAATCGCTTCTTCATCTTCTAATACTTCTAAAGGTTTTACTCCTCTACCGATAACATATCCAGCAAATTCCATTTCCATAAATTGGGCAATCAGTTGGAACTGTTGGACAAGGGGAAGAGCAGTATATGGCGCAGACTTGCCACCGACGATCACGACATATATTTTCTTCCCTTTCATTTTTCCTTTAAAATCGTATTCGCTGCTGCGCAGACTTTGGGTAAAGCGATCGATCAAGTTTTTCATACGGCCTGACATTCCATACCAGTAAAGGGGAGTCGAAAAAAGAAGGGCTTGATGATTCATGATCTGAATCGCCAATTTTTCATAGTCATCATCAACTGGCTGAAAGCCATGTTCTGTGTGCCGTTCATCGACAATTGGTTCAATATGAACATCCATTAAATGGATTTCATCTACATCTTTGGGATTCAGTTGTTGCAAAACTTTTTTGGTTAATGCTTCTGAATTCCCGTTTTTGCGGGAGCTTCCATAGATCGTAAGCAGTTTCATGCTTTGACCCTCCTATTAGCTTGAATTAACTAATAATTTATGCAGAAAATCATGAATATATGACAAAACAAAAAAGGTCGGGAAGAATCCCAACCTTATACTATGGACTACAAAGTGGAAGTGGACAAAAGATATGACTTATTGAAATTGTTTTTCTATTTCTTCTAAGATGACTACGTCAAGATTAAGGTCTTGTTTAGCAATGGCAATTTCAGGATAATCTGGAGTTAATTCTTGGAAAGTAGGACGATCTTCTTTAAAAATAATTCCTGTTAACAAACCATTGGTTTCACGTACTTTTTGAATCGCTTGCATGCGGTCAGTTGGATCATAGTTATCAAAGGAAGAGACATCCACTAAGTTTTCTTTATAATAGTCATAAGTGTTTACCTTGTTAAAGGTTACGCATGGACTATAGACGTTTACAAGGGCAAACCCTTTATGTTGTAAAGCAGCTTTCATGATTTCATTTAGGCCTTTAATATCACCAGAGAAACCTTGTGCTAAGAAAGTGATTCCATTGACTAGAGCAATTTCTAATGGATGAACAGGACTTTCTACACTACCTTTTGGTGAAGATTTGGTTTTGAATCCTTGAGCAGAGGTAGGACTGGTTTGTCCTTTGGTTAGTCCGTAAATGTTATTGTCCATTACAACATAAGTCATATTCACATTTCGGCGTACTGCATGGACAAAATGGCCGACACCAATACCATATCCGTCTCCGTCTCCACCAGCGGCGATGATTTTTACATCTTTATTTCCTAAAGCAGCCCCCTGAGCAATAGGTAGAGCGCGTCCATGTAAGGTATGGAATCCATAAGACCTTGTATATTCGGAGATCTTACCAGAACAACCAATCCCGCTGATGATTGCCATATCGTGAGGTTCCAGTCCAATATCGGCAGCGGCTTTTTGCAGGCTAGCCATGACACTAAAATGGCCACAACCTGGACACCAAGTAGGTTGATCCCCTTTAAAATCTTTTAATGTAGCCATATTATCTTACCTCCTCTGCCAACATATTATCGATTTGTTCCATTACTTCTCTTAATGTAAATGGATTTCCGTCGTATTTGGTAATGCTCTTTAATTCTTTTCCTGTATTCAATTCCATTTGCATGAGACGTTTTAATTGTCCGGTATAGTTATTTTCGATGACAATCACTGTTTTTGCACCAAGAACATAATCTTTAAGCGATAGATCAAAAGGTGTTAAACGTTTGACATGAACATGGGTGACGTTGATTCCCCGTTTTTCTAAGGATTTCTTCGCTTCCTGAATCACACCGTAGGTAGAACCAAAACCTACAAGCAATACATCGGTTTCTTTATTCCCTATGGCGTCAAAACCTGGGTCATTTAAGAAAGCAAGTTTACCTAAACGTTTTTTCATCATATTGGTACGGTTGATCGGATCTTCATCGATATGCCCCGTTTGATTATGCTCGTTGGAATTGGCCGTATGGACTCCACCTTTTTGACCGGGAATCGTGCGGCCAGAGATTCCATCTTCAGTGATTTCATAACGTAAGAAATAACGTTCTTCATTTTTAGCTGCTTCTTCATCAGTAAGAAGCTTGCCGCGATTGATGGTAATCTTGGAGAAATCCAGTTTATTCACCGTTTGATAGAATAAGGATAAATATAAGTCCATTGCAATAATTACTGGGCATTGATATTGCTCTGCATAGTTGAAAGCTTGAGCAGTCATATAAAAGGCTTCTTCAACGGTTGATGGTGCAAGCACAATCCGTGGCATTTCTCCGTGTCCTGCATTAACCATGGTATTTACGTCAGCTTGCTCATATTTGGTTGGAAGTCCTGTTCCGGGACCCCCACGTTGAGTATTCATAATGACAATGGGTGTTTCCGAAATCCCTGCTAATCCTAGTGCTTCTGTTTTTAACGAGAAACCAGGACCAGAGGTAGATGTCATGGCACGAACACCAGAATAAGCAGCACCAATGGCCATCGTAATTCCTGCAATCTCATCTTCGGCTTGAACAACAATTCCACCAACTCGCGGTAATTCTTTTTTCAGCCATTCCATGACTTCTGATGCTGGGGTGATTGGATATGCAGAAAGGAAACGACAACCTGCTGCTAATGCACCAAAACCAACGGCCTCATTTCCAATCATCAGATTCCGTGGAACTTCTAGTTCCGGTTTTTCTAGTTGGATTGCAGCTAGTTTCCCAGCATTAAGATATTCTTTGGCTTTATCAAAGCCAGCATGAACGGCATTTTTGTTCATATTGACGATTTCTTCACCTTTTTTCTTGAATTTATCTTCGATCAGAGAATCAAATAAATCTTCGCTTAAGCCAAAAAGGGCAGCAGATACACCTAATGCAACCATGTTCCGAACGATTTTCCCACCAATGCTTTCAGCAATCTCGGTCAGGGGTAAGATGAGAGTTGTAATTTTTCCATCGGTCTCTAAGGATTCTTCTTTTCCATCGCGAAGAATAATCGAACCTTCATTCATCACTTCAAGGTTGTTATCTACCGTTTCTTGATCTAGGGCTAATAGTACATCCGTATAATCTCCGTGGTAATAAGTTGGTTCTGTACTTACGCGGATTTGATAATGGGTATAGCCCCCTTTAATTCGCGAGGCAAAATGCTTATTCGAGGAAATAAAATAACCTTTACGTGCCAATGCCAGAGCGAAGATTTGACCGGTACTGTCAATTCCTTCTCCTTGTTGGCCGCCAACTTTCCATACGACCTCGTTTCTCATTTTTTAATCTCCTTTCTTTTGTATAACAGTTAATTATTTCTTGAGTGTACAATAATAGAAAGATGATTGAAAACTATACTGTTAGCAAATAAATAAACTAAAACAGTTTTTTTATATTGAATATTACAGCTTTAACACTATTATAACGTTTACAATGATGAAAATAAATATATTTTCTTTTTTTAAGTGTAAAAAACCCCTATCGAAACCTTCACGAAAGATATTGTCTAGTTCGAAAATGTTTTTCTTTCTTTGTATTAGAATTAAAAAAGGTGTAAAATAAAAGCTATATTATACTATTTTCATAGTGCAAACCGGTAAATAAGAAATTAGGATAAAATATTAGAAGGTGTGAAATAAATAATGAAACGATTACCGATTTTGTTTTCAATCCTCTTTCTTGTAATGTTGGGTTTTGGCATCATTATTCCAGTTATGCCTTATTATGCGGAATCTTTGGGAGCGACAGAAGCCATATTTGGATGGTTGATGGCTAGCTATTCCATCATGCAATTTATCTTTTCTCCAATATGGGGAAAAATATCGGATCGAATTGGCCGAAAACCCGTCTTATTGATTGGAATTAGTGGGTATATCATCACATTTTCCATGTTTGCTTTTGCCAATCAGTTATGGGAGTTGTTTTTTGCGCGAATTTTAGCGGGAATCTTATCTTCTGCAACCTTACCAACAGCAATGGCAGTCGTTGCCGATACAACCAGTGAAGAGGATCGGGGAAAAGGAATGGGGATTCTTGGAGCAGGGATGGGACTTGGTTTTATCTTTGGTCCTGCAATTGGTGGTATTTTAAGTAAATATTCCATTCTTGGCATGGAGCGATTAGCGACCCCGTTTCTCTTTACCGCTGCTTTATCAATCATTCCATTTATCATGACTTTGTTTTTATTACCTGAATCATTATCAAAAGATAAAGGAAAAAGAAAACCAACGCAAAAAAAATATCGTTTTGCCATTACCTATGGCCATTTAACGATTGTTTATCTTACTGCGTTTATCGTCAGTTTTACTTTGGCAGGGTTGGAAGGAACGTTTGCCTACTTTGCAAAGGATCGTACAGGAGTAACTTCGCATGATCTTGGCTATATTTTTGCGATTATGGGGATCGCAAGTGCTTTTGTCCAAGGTGGAGTCATCGGTAAATTGATTAAAAAATATGGGGAAGAAAAAACGATTAAATTAGGGTTGTTGATTTCTTCTGTTGGTTTTTTACTGATCATTTTTGCCCATAGTTTTTTTACCATGGCTTTATTTCTTGCAATCTTTGGCATGGGGAATGGAATGATGAGGCCCAGTATTTCTTCTTTGATTTCTAAAAAAACGAAATCAGGTCAAGGAATTGCCATTGGTGTGATGGATTCGATGGACAGCTTAGGGAGGATGATTGGTCCACCATTGGCTGGTAGCTTATATTTATATTTTATGGATACGCCTTATATACTTGGGGCTGTTCTTACATTTGTCTTTATGATTTTGTTTCATGTTTTTTATCAATAGAGAACCAAATGTACATAGTGACTTCCCCCTTCTGTGGTTTATTGGATTTTGTCACTTGTAGCATTTTATAGTTTGGGATGAAGTCCTTTTTTAATTTTTCTTAAGCCTTGCGGATTAAGGCATTGTATTTTTACAAAAAGCTCAATTATAATAGGACTATAAAAAGGAAGTGAGGAAACTTATGACAACTGTATTAGAGATAATGGCGAATCATCGAAGTATTCGTTCGTTTGACAAGCGTCCGGTTTCACAAGAGAAACTAGAAAAAATCATTGCAACGGCTCAAATGGCTTCCACTTCAAATTTTATCCAAGCTTATAGTGTGATACAGGTAACCGATCAAGAAAAAAGAAAACAATTAGCTCATTTTAGCGGGGATCAAAGTTATGTAGAACAAGCACCTGTATTTCTTGTTTTCTGTGCCGATTTGTATCGGATTCAGCAGGTGATTGAATATAAGGGAGAAGAAGCAAACTTTTCAACGATTGAAAGTTTTCTTTTAACGACGATTGATACCGCATTATTTGCGCAAAATGTCATGCTTGCTGCAGAGTCATTAGGATTAGGTGGTGTGTATATTGGAGGGATTCGAAACCAACCCGAACAGGTAAGCGAAGTTCTTGATTTACCTCAACTTGTAATGCCTTTATTTGGAATGTGTTTGGGTTATCCAGCAGAACCGATACCTGATCAAAAACCACGACTCCCTTTATCTGTCGTTCTGCATCAGAATACATACAAGAAAGAGCAATTGAATGAGATTCATAAATACGACCAAGAGATTGGAAACTATTATCGAAAGAGAACAAACGGAAAACGAGAAGATACATGGTCAACGATGATGGCAAGACTCTTTTCTAAACCACTGCGTAAGATTTTACGAACATTTATCGAGCAAAAACATTTTCGTTTGGACTAAGAATTTGTTTTGGTATGGATTGGATAGAAGGGGGAGCTAAATGTGGCGTTTTTATGGTGGTTCATTATCTTTGCTTTGTTTTTATTGAGTTTTATTGGAATCATGATGCCTGTGATTCCTGGGGTATCATTAATCTGGATTGGTTTACTTCTTTATCACTTTATTTTGTCTCCATTAGTTGGCTGGCAATTCTGGCTGACGATGTTTTTGCTTACGGGCTTAACCGTTCTCGTTGATTTCTTTGCGAGTAGTACCTTTGTGAAACGAAAGGGTGGTTCCAAGTTAGGTGCATGGGCTGCCATCATTGGTATCTTAGTTGGCCCTATTATCTTTGGTCCGCTTGGAGTCATTATTGGTCCGTTTCTATTGGTGACGGGTATAGAGATGTTTCGCGGTGTACCTTGGAATCAAGCTGTACAAATTGGTTTTGCTTCATTAATTGGACTTTTGGGGGCAAGCTTGGTAAAGGTGGTTATCCATCTGCTGATGATTCTCATCTTTTTCTTTAAAATTTGGTTCTAATTCCTATAATTCAAAAAGGGGCTGTCCGAAAAGTAGTAATTAACCCCGAAATCTAAAAAAAGCAACCCCAAAGAATGTTGATTTTACAGCATTCTTTGGGGTTTAATTTTGGCGGATTTTCAACTTAAATGGACTTTTTAGACAGCTCCTTTTTCATAGAAAGACAATGATTAATCTTTCGTCAATTGTTTCATTTCATTGACATAAGCCTCTTCATCGTCGGAAGAGACAGCATGCCATTCTATTTGTTCAGAATTCACTTTTGATTGTTTGCTTGGACCAAATTGTTTTTGTTCTTTATTTTTCTTTGCCATACCATTCTCCTTCTTTTCTAATGTAGTGAAAATAAAGAAAAGGACTTCTCAATAAGTCCTTTTTATTATGTTCTTTTTACTTCTTTTTAATGAGTAGGAATTACTTCTTGGCGTTTCGTGACCGGTTCTTTGGTCATTACAAAAAGGAAAACCTCTTTGAACAGTTGGATATAAATGGAGAAAAAAGGATAAAGAAGATAATTGCGAAAGTATTGATAAAAGTTCTGATTAGAAAGGCCAATTAATTCTAATAAAGTATCGTTAATCGTCTGACGGAAAATAGACTCTTGTTCCTGAAAGAGAAAGAGGGCGATTTCTTGACGTTCTTTTTCCAAATAGATTTGAAAATAATCCCCCATTGGAAAACCTTCTTTAATCGTTTGCTTCGCGATATAGTAGCTGTAACCAGCAATACGTCTTGTTAAGGAACAGAAAGATTTTTCGTAATATAGAAATTCTTCTTTAGACATTTTAAGAGGCGGCAACATTTTTAGCGATTGCTCTACTTCCAAAATGGCAGGTAAAACAAAAGAATGTAAGAAATCTCTATTTTTATGGTAGGTTAGCAAGTACTTTTTTTCATTTAGGATTGATTTGGCGAGCCGTTCTGGTGAAATATTCATTCTATGTCACTTCCTTCAATCTAATATTACTAAATGAGGAAGTAACTGTCATTAACAAAAATAAACAAAAAATGATCCTTTAAATTTCGCAAAATATATCAAATATTGAGAAAATTTTAAATTTTAACTTGATTTTCTGTTATATAACAAATATAATTACTATAAAACAGTACAATGTGAAAGTGAGGTTTGGTGAGATGAACAAGAAAGAGATGAACATGTCAGATTATGAAAAAACCTATCGTAATTTTTCTTGGGAGAATGTTGAACAATTTTTTTCGTGGAGCAAAACGGGACTTGTGAATATCGTGTATGAGGCGATTGATCGCCATGTTGATGAAGGAAAAGGAGATAAAGTCGCATTATTATATGTAGATCATGACAGGGAGGAAAGGTATACTTTTTCCCAATTACGTGAGTTATCTTCCCGTTTTGCTAATGGCTTAAAAGCATATGGAATACAAAAAGGAGATCGTGTTTTTCTCTTTATGCCGCGAAGTCCTGAATTATTGATTGCCTTACTTGGTATTATCCGCATTGGCGCAATTGCAGGTCCACTATTTGAGGCGTTTATGAGTGAAGCAGTAAAAGATCGCCTGCTAGATAGTGGGGCAATCGCGATTGTTACAACACCCACATTAGTGAAGAGAATTCAGTATGCTCAACTTCCTGATTTAAAATATACTATTCTTGTTGGAGGAGAAGAAAAAGAGTCAGAAAACCAGATTTTATATCAAGAATTGATGAATATTTCCAATGAATATACGATAGAATGGGTCGATCGGGAGACTCCTATGTTAATTCATTATACATCTGGATCCACTGGCAAACCAAAGGGAGTCTTACAAGTTCATGATGCGATGCTGCATCAATTTATTTCAGGCAAATATGTTTATGATTTACAAGATGACGATATCTATTGGAATACAGCAGATCCAGGATGGGTAACAGGAACTTCGGCAGGAATGTTTGCTCCTTGGTTAAATGGTGTGACGATTGTCGTTCGTGGAGGACGGTTTAATGTAGAAGAATGGTATCAAAACATCGAGAGATATGGTGTGACCGTATGGTTTAGTGCACCAACAGCGTTTCGCATGTTAATGCGGGAAGGAAATGAATTGCCAGCAAAATATAATTTATCTTCCCTTCGCCATATTCTGTCTGCTGGTGAACCATTAAATGCAGAAGTGATTCGTTGGGCAGAAGAGGTCTTTAAACAACCGATCTATGATAATTGGTGGATGACAGAAACGGGATCAACCATTTGTGCTAATTTCCGCTCTGTTCCCATTCGACCGGGTTCAATGGGCAAACCGATTCCAGGAGTTCAAGTGGCGATCCTCGATGATCAAGGAAAGGAATTGCCACCTTATGAGATGGGGAACTTAGCCATTAAACCACCGTGGCCTGCGATGTTAAGAGCAATCTGGAATAATCCTCAGAAATATCAGGAGTATTTTGTGAATGGTTGGTTTTTCTCTGGAGATAAAGCATATCAAGATGAAGATGGCTATATCTGGTTTGCAGGTCGTACGGATGATGTGATTAATACAGGAGGCAAAAGGGTAGGGCCCTTTGAAATTGAAAGCAAGCTGATTGAACATTGGGCTGTGGCGGAAGCTGGAGTGATTGGTGTTCCTGATCCAGTACGTGGGGAAGTGATTAAGGCCTTTGTTACCTTAAAAAAAGGGATTCAACAATCAGAATTATTAAAGGAAGATATTCGCATGTTTGTCAAGCAAAACTTAGCTGCTCATACTGCACCAAAATATATCGAATTCCGTGATTCGTTGCCTAAAACCAAATCAGGAAAAATCATGCGTAGAGTATTAAAAGCATGGGAGTTAGGATTACCAACAGGAGATTTGTCAACGATTGAGATGTAAAATAAGAGCATAACAAAACCTAGGTGATATTATACACCTAGGTTTCATTTTTAAAATATCCCCAATACCTTGAAAATTCCTGTTACTTGTAAAAAGACAGCAAAGACGATAATGGGTGCAACATATTGAATGGAAATGGCCCATGCTTTCGCGATTCGATCTTGAGGGGTAAAACCAACACTAACCATTGCCTTTTTAATCCCCCAAACAAATCCAACATATAAGGCGAGAAGAATCCCACCAAGGGGTAACGAAATATTGGAAGCAAAGAAATCCATCAATTCAAAAAGGGATAATCCGAATAACTTCACATTGCTTAGTACTCCAAAGGAAAGAGAGCTTGGAATTCCAAAGAGTAAAATAAGAACACTAAGAATGACAACTGCTTTTATCCGGCTATATCCTTGGCGATCGATGATGGCAGCCAAAGCGATTTCAAGAATATTGATGGCAGATGTTAAGGCAGCAACAGTAACCAGCGCAAAGAAGATTAAAGCAAAAAAAGAACCAAAAGGTATTTTTGTAAAAATTGCAGGTAACGTAATGAAAACAAGCGATGGTCCAGCTGTCGGTTCAAAGTGAAACGAGAAAATGGCTGGGAAGATCACCAAACTAATGAAAAAGGAAAAAACTGTATCATAAAGAGCAATTTGTACAACTGTTTTCTTTATCGGCATTTCTTTGGGTAGATAACTTCCATAGGTTAACATTCCCCCCATCCCTAAACTCAAGGAGAAGAAGGCTTGCCCTAAAGCCGCTAAAATGACCAAAGGTGTGATTTTCGAAAAGTCAAAGTGAAATAAGAATTCTAACCCCTTGCTTGCACCTGGTAAAGTCAAACTACGAATGATCAAGATGACTACGAATACTGTAAGCAAAGGCATCATGATCTTGTTAGCCTTCTCAATTCCTTTTTCAACACCTTTGACGGTAATTAGAAGTGTAAGTAACAAAAAGAGAATTTGAAAGAAAATGGGCTGAAAAGGCTGGGAAATAAAAGAACCAAAGTATTGACCAAATTGATCAGGTGTTAACCCTGTAAAGTCTCCTTTCATGGAAGCAAACATATAATAGATTGACCAACCGCCAACCATACTGTAAAAACCTAACACTACAACGGAAGTAAACACGCCTAAATATCCAACATATTTCCAACATTTTTTGCTGGTAAAGGCTTCATAAGCACCAATAATATTGGTTCTCGTTTCCTTTCCTAATGAAATCTCAGCTAATAATAGAGGAATACCTAATACGACGACACTAATCAAGTAAACGAGTAAAAAGGCTGCTCCGCCATATTGCCCTGCCATATAAGGGAATTTCCATATATTACCTAATCCAGCAGCAGCACCTACAGAAGCTAGCAAAAATCCAATTCTTGAAGTAAACATGTCACGATTTTGATTCATTTTCTCTCCTCCGCCTGCACTATACTCGTCAAAACTATGCTACTCTCATATTAAAAGAGATAATAATTATAGTATATAGTTTAACGAAACAACGTGTTCCCGTAAAGAAGAATTTTTAATATAAAAAACCCCCCCCCTTTATTATAAATGGAGGGGGGAGAAAGGCTTTTTTGTTACGCTTTGATTTCCGTATGAATCCAGTTAAAAAGGGTTGCGTGTTCAATTTCATCATGTTGAATGGAATACAGGATATCACGGATATTCGGACAAAAAACCGATAAGTACATTTCTTTATAAAACTCTGCTGCTTTTACTTCATCGATAAAGGCTTTTTGTAATCCATCAAAAAAATGTTGAAATTCAACTTTTTTCGTAATAATCTCTGGCTTATGTCCTGTTAACTGTTTATATAATCTTGTTAGTTTTATGTCATGGACTTTTTCATCAGCTAATGCAGTCTGAACACTATTTCTAGCCATTTCAGTAGGTGCTACTTTTAATAAGCGGGTATAAAGGTCAATGGCGTTTCTTTCGTCTGCGATTGCTTTTTTTAGATCTTCTAGGAATTGAGGAAAATCTTTAAAATACATTAGCTTGGGATCAATCGCAGGATAACTGTACGGATACATCTCATTCCCCTCCTAGGCTATTTTTCTATATAGTCTATGACCCAGCTCTTCAAATGGTTATAAAAAAAATGATAAAATGGGCTTATCTCATTTTGCGGAGGAGATATTGATGCAAAAATGGATTCCGTCAATCATCGTAATGGCTGGAATTTTCTATATGTCATCAAGAACAAGTGCTGAGTTGAATCATATGTTTCCTTTTTTTGAAGATTTAAACTGGGGACATTTGGTTGCGTATTTTATCCTATCGATGACCTTTATGTATGCCTTTGTTGGCAAATTTTCATTGAAAAAATCGATGGTACTTGCCGTTATATTCAGTGTCATTTATGGATTTACCGATGAATGGCATCAAATGTATGTACCAGGTCGAACACCAGATATTCATGATATCGTGAATGATTTTATAGGTGCCACGTTAGGGAGTTTCATCTATTATTTGTGGCTAGTAAAAAAGTTAAAGCATAAATAACATTTGCTTCTTTAACTACCAAGAAGTTACTAAGTACAAATCTCGTCATTTTCGTTACAATGATAGTTGAATGGGTGTTTGACGTTACATAGTTAGGAAGGTGTCTGATACATATGAAAAAAATTTGTACCTGTGGAGCAGAGATGGAAATTACGATTCGAACGGTCTATTTTAAACGGAATATCAAAATAGAAAATGTACCCGTTTACAGTTGTCCAGTTTGTGAAAACCACCAATTACTTGAACAATCGAAAGTGCTTATGAAGGAAATGATCGAAGAATTTGATGAAAGGAAAGAGAAAGATAAAGTTATTCCTTTTGAAGAAAAGTGTGAATTGGGACAACTTCTTGTCATGGCCTATCATCAACAAGAACATCCATACATAGAAGAAACCATTCAGGAAGATGTTCAAGACTTACTAGATGAACTAATGATCGAAGGAGAATCAGAAGAATCCTACCTGACGGAAGAAATTAGGAAGAAGATTGAAAAGTACGTTCATTAGATTTAAAAAGGTAAGAATCCTTACGGGATCAGTTCAGGTTATGGGCTTATTGAAAGAGTTTTTTTATTAGTAGATAAACCATCAGGAAATTAGAGTGACTTTTATGATTCACTGAAAAGATAAAAAATCTTCATGAAGACTTTTACCACTTGGATAAATCATTAGTTAAGGTTATATTCCTGTGAAATTATAAAGAAGAGGTGTTTCCTCACTTTAAAAGGATGTCAAAAATGACATCCTTTTTCTTATTTTTAATTGTTCATTATGCTTGCCAATACGATTGTCAAAATGATTGCCAAAATCAATTTTATACATCTTAACTGGACCAGTTAGAATCCCAACCTTTTTCTATATCGCAATATGGTTCGATGGAAAATCATCCTTGTATTGTAATTGGTAAAGCTTATAATAAAGCCCTTTAAGAGCGAGTAATTCTTGATGATTGCCCATTTCCCTAATCTTCCCTTTATGCAGAACAATGATTTTGTCTGCATGTTGGATCGTGGATAGACGGTGAGCGATAACAATCGTTGTCCTGCCATGAATGATTTTGTTTAGTGCATCTTGGATTAAATGTTCCGTTTCCGTATCAATATTTGCCGTTGCCTCGTCTAAAACCAAAATTGCAGGGTCGAAGGCCAATGTTCTAGCAAAGGCAAGGAGCTGTCTTTGACCCTGGGAAAGGGTTGAACCTCGCTCTTTCACCTCTTCATCATATTTGTTGGGAAGTTTTTCAATGAATTGATCCGCATTGACATACCGGGAAACTTGTTTAATTTCTTCATCAGTAATATCCTTTCGATTCAAACGGATATTAGATTTAATATCGCCTGCAAAGAGAAAGACATCTTGGAGCACGATTCCAATTTGTTTGCGCAATTCATATTTATCCATCTCACGAATATCCATGTCATCGATCCGAATCGAACCTTTTTGAATATCATAAAAACGCCCTAATAGGTTAATGATGGAACTTTTCCCAGCACCTGTAGCACCAACAAAAGCCACCATTTCCCCAGGTTGAATGGTAAAACTTACATCTTTTAACACCCAGTCTTCCCCCTCATAAGCAAACCAAACATGATCAAATTCAATCTTTCCTTTTAATTGACCAATGGGTTTGGGGTGATGGGGATTTGGAATCGTATCTTTTTGGTCCAGCATTTGAAAAATTCGTTCAGAAGAAGCCATTGCCGATTGCATGATGGTATATTTTTCTGTGAGATCATTGATCGGTTGAAAGAAGCGGCGAACATAATCGATAAAAGCGTACAAAACCCCAAATTCCGCTGTACCAGAAATTACATCTTTTCCGCCAAACCAAAGTAAAAGGGCTAAGGTGAGTGAATAGATCAAATCCATGGATGGGCGAAAAATTGCGGCGGTTTTTAACTCTTTCATATTTGCTTGATAATGAGCACGGTTTATCTTGTTAAATTGTTCATATTGTTGTTTCTCCCGATGGAAAATTTGCACAATTCTCATCCCGGAGATATTCTCGTTTAAAGTGGCATTGATTCTTGCTAAACGGGTGCGAACAAGGCGGAAAGCTTCCCTTGCAAGTTTCTTATAGATAAAAGAAGTCAAGATAATGATGGGAATCGAAATGAAACTAAGTAGTGCCAGCTTTACATTTAATTTTAACATGACGATCATAATCCCGAAGAGAATAAAAAAATCTTTAAAGAGATTCACGAGTACATTGGTATACATTTCATTTAGCGCTTCTGTATCATTCGTCACCCGTGTCACTAAGCGTCCTACCGGATTTTTGTCAAAAAAAGATAATGGCAAAGACTGAACATGGGCAAAGACTTCTTGCCGAATCTGAAAAATGATTTTTTGCCCTGTATATTGAAGGAGGTAGATTTGGGCATAGTTCAAGATAAAACTAAGAAGTAAAAGGGCAAAGAATAATCCTCCGATCCGATATAAAGACTCAATATCTTGCTTACGAAACAATTGAAACTCTTCTATTGATAGCTCCTCTGTCACATAGGATTTGCCACCAGAGATAATGGTTGGTTTCCCATTTATGCTTTGTACTTGATAGGCTTGATCCTTTGGTATGACTCCTTGAATAAGATAAATATGGCCCTTAGTTTCAATGATCTGGTAACGAGGAAGCTTTGTTGGAATAGATTTAAGATCTTTTTCCCGTACGAACTCTTTTCCATTAAAAATCACCCCTTGTTGCGGAGCTTCTCCTGGTTGATAGGCGATCATGGGTTGATAAATCCCGTTAATATGATCATCAATGGCAACTTTGATTAAATAAGGTTGCGCCAGTTCAATTGCGGTAATCAATAATAAAAGGATGATCGTAATAAGAATTAAAAAGCGGTATGGCTTGGCATAGGTAAGGAGGCGTTTTAAAAGTTTATGATCTAATGCTTTTCCTAATGCTTCTTCTTCATGAAAATGAATCGACATCATCAATCACATCCTTTAGGCATTTGCTATCATTTCTTCCAGTAATTGTTTTTGGTAAAGGTTATAATATTGTCCTTGTAATCGCAGCAATTCATGATGAGTGCCTCTTTCCACGATTTTCCCTTCATCGAGAACGATGATTTCATCTGCATCTTTGATCGTTGAGATGCGATGAGAAATGATAATACTGGTTCGTTCTTTCATCAATTCTTTAAGGCGCTTTAATATGGCATCCTCTGTTTTGGTATCGACAGCTGATAAACTATCGTCGAGGATGAGAATTCGCGGATTTTTAATAAGGGCACGGGCTAGGGCAATCCGTTGTTTTTGCCCGCCAGATAATGATACTCCTCGCTCCCCGACGATCGTATCAAACTTTTTCGGAAAATCGAGGATATCGTTAAGGATTTGTGCATCCAAAGCTGCCTTCTCTATTTCGGCATCTGTATAAGAATCTAGGCCAAAACCGATATTTTCTTTTATCGTCGTGGAGAATAAAAAGTTATCTTGCGGGACATAACCAATATTTTGCCGCAGTACTTCTAATGGGAAAGCTTTGATATCATGGCCATCAATTTGAATCATCCCTTTATCCACATCATAAAGGCGAACAAGCAAATTGACCAATGTGGTTTTCCCACTCCCTGTATTACCGATGATCGCCAACGTTTTTCCTTGAGGGATATGAATATTGATGTTGGATAATACTTCTTGTTTTTGGTTCGGGTAAGAAAAAGAGAGATTGCGAATACGAATATCTCCTTTGATGTCTGTTAAATTATATTGAACGATTTTTTCGTGATCATAAATTTCCGGTTTTGTTTGGAAGATTTTATTGAGGCGCGCCATTGAAGCAGCCCCTCGTTGCAGAATATTGATCACCCAACCAATGGCCATAATCGGCCAAGTTAAAAGACCAAGATAACTGTTAAAGGCAACAAAATCTCCAAGGGTAATTTCATGATTGATCACCAGAATTCCACCATAGGACAAGTTGACCAATAAACTGATCCCAGAAATGAATTGAACCATAGGATGAAATAGGGCTTGAACTCGTACAAGTTGCATATTTTTATCCACATAATCTAAGTTAGCTTTTGTAAAGTTTTCAAGTTCTGCTTGTTCTTGAACAAAGGATTGAATCACGCGGATTCCAGAGAAATTTTCTTGGACTTTTTCCGTCAGATGGGAAAAAGATTCTTGAGCTTTTCGAAAGCGTTGATGAATGATCTTTCCGAATCTTTCAGAGATCATCGCTATAAAAGGAAGGGGTAAAAGGGCAATAATGGTCAATTTTAACGAAATCGTTTGGATCATCATAAAAATGGATGTTCCAAGTAAGATCAATGTATCAAAAATCATCACAACACCAGGACCTGCTGCCATCCGCACGGCATTAATGTCATTGGTGGCATGGGCCATTAAGTCCCCTGTTTTATGGTGGTTAAAGTAATTTGTCGATAAAGTTTGGAGATGGGAGAAGAGGTCATTCCGCAGTTGATATTCTAATAACCTGGCATTTCCCATGACGTACATCCGCCATAGATAGCGAAAGCAAAACATAAACAAGGCAATAAGCAAAATGAAAACAATGTAAAGGAGAATTTGTTGGGAAGATAGGGTTCCATATCGCAATTCATCGGTAAAAGCACCAAGCAGTTTTGGCATGATCAATTGCAAGGTGTCAACCGCGATTAACCAAACGATTCCCATGATATAACGCCATTTGTGTTTAATAAAAAAGCCTTTAAGTGTAAGGAAATGTTTCATGGAAGCCACCTCTGAGGAAATTTCGCCATACGAAATAATAATATCATAGAATAAATAAAAAAAGACCAACAAAACACCAAAAAGTACTAGCTATGACTAATCTTCATGAATTTCATGTGAATCATTGTATACCTTAAGAGACAGCATATATTCCTTTAAAATTGCAGACATTAAATTACGACGATTCATTAGGGAGGGATGATAAGTTGAAGCCCCATATCATGCGTAAGTCGGCATTTTTGTCTGACAAAGGGATTATTAATCATAATGATGCAGGAATTTATGTGGTCAGGGGATATGGCCACCATTTCCACGAGTAAAGCAAAAAACTCCTTTAAACAAAGGAGTTTTTTGCCATCTTCCCGTATTGATTTTAGCTTAACCAGGACAAAATTTTATCGATGAGGCCTTTAATGAAATTTAATAATTCTCTAAAGAAGGATTTTGCTTCTGGGTTTGCTTGAACAAAGTCTTGGAATTTGGTTTTAATTTGATCTAACCGTTGACTAACCAAATTCCAGTCAATATTGGCGTTTTGTAATTTGCGAACTAAAGAGATTAATGAATTTAATTCTTCTGGACTTAATTGAATTCCTAAGTCCCTTGCAATACGCTCAATCATTTCCCGTAATTGATCATCGTTTAACTTTGCAGTTTGGTTGGCTAATTCTTCTTTAATTCGTTTCATCAATTCAATGGCTTTATCTTTGTCGCCAATGCTATCTGCCAATTGAGCTGTTTTAATCATTTCTTCATTGGCGACTTTTTTTACATCATCACTAATCGGTTTTCCTGTTTTTTGTTCAAAAGCTTTCATAATACCCGTTAAGGCAGCAGTTCCTGAAACAGGGTAAGGTGCAGATACCTTAATCTCAGCATCAGAAATTCCCGCAGTTGTTAATGCACTCACATACATTTCGTTTGTAATCCAGGTAATATTATTGCTTTCAATTTTTAAACCAGAATCTTTTTCACCAAAGGTAATCAAAGAAGATGATATCGCCTTATAACCAATTTTTTGCTTAGGTAAGCTGTCTCCTAAGTATTTATGTTCTTCTTCGTTGGTAACTTCAATGATCTTTGCATCAGGTTTCGCACCAAATTCAGCTAATAATTGTTCCCTTTGTTTTGGAGTAAGATCTTTTCCTAAAGTAACTATTTGTTGCCCTGCATAAGAATCAGCAAATGCGGGTGCAACGCTAATAAGCAAGAAAATCATAATAAATATTAGAATTGCAATGCGAACAAACAGATTTGTTTGTTTTCGTTTCATAGATCGGTTTTCCTCCCTAAATATAATTGTGTCCATCTTACTATTATTCACCTTGTCCAACTTATTATACCAACAAATGTTAAAAAATTTCCTGTTTATGTCCTTCTTTAACTACATATTCTATGAAAAAAAGGAGTTGTTGTAAATGGCTAGAAGAAATCGTAGAAAAACACTGATTCCCCATGCAAAACCAGCTCTTGAGCAATTGAAACGACAAGTCTTAATCAATGACGGTTTGATAGAACCTGATACAGAAGAATCTAATATCGCTCATGAAGTAGCGAAAGAAATCGGTATTCCTTTTAAAAAAGGTTATAATGGGCAATTATCCACCAAAAATGCAGGTAAAATTGGTGGCCAAATTGGTGGAAGAATGGTAAAAGAACTTGTGAAAATGGCGCAAGAACAATTGGCACAAAAAAATCAAGAAAAACTTTGACGAATAAAGTGCAAAAATTTATACTGAATGGTGAACATGCATGATGGGGTGATCATATTGAATGTAGAAGAAATCATGGAAAATTTAAAAAAACAGGGCTATAAAATGACAGAACAACGGAAAGAAATCATTCAATCGATTCTTCGTCAAAATCGCTATGTTTCAGCGAAAGAGATCTTAAATCAAGTTCAAAACCGATTTCCTGGAGTCAGCTTTGATACGATATATCGTAATTTGACTATCCTTTCCGAATTAGACTTGATTGAAGAAACCAATTTTAATGGCGAAGCAAAATACCGAGCGACCTGTGTTGAAGATCACCACCATCATCTCGTTTGTACGAAGTGTGGAAAAACTTTCGTTATGCCCGAATGCCCAATGGATTTATTACAAGGATTGGCAGGGGACTTTAAAATAACGGGTCATACATTCGAAATTTATGGTTTATGTAAAGATTGCCAAGAGGATAAAAAGGAAACTTAAGATCAACTTGAACGTTGATCTTTTTTTATATGGTTTGTATATTCCATAAGCAGCGACTTTTGGGAGTGTATTTATACACGGACAAGGAGAGTGTTGGAATATACAAACCTATTTTTTAAATTTATTATGACGGGGAAAAATTCTAGAAACCTTTTTTTGCGATTTGCGTTAAAATAAAAGAATAGAAAATTTTAATAGAAATAAAAAATACGATAGAAATGGTGAGGAAACAATGGAAAATCAATTCACGTTGAGGAATAAAGTGAATACAAAAGATGAATTTTTAAATCGAATTATCGAACATAGTCATTATTTATATCGTCTTGCTTTGCGATTAACTGGTAACCCTGAAGATGCAGAGGATTTAACACAGGAAACGATGTGGCAAGCTCATCGCAAAGCGGATAAGTATGTCTATGAAAAATCCTTAAAAGCTTGGTTAAGTATGATGATGACCAATCGTTTTCGTGATAAGGTTCGTAAGAAAAGCCTGAAGATAGTGGCGATTGAAGATAATCTTTTATCTCCTAAAACGATCAATTCCTATGTGCCTTCTGTCGAAGAGGAAGTAGAAACCAAGATGACATTAGAAAAGGTGAAAGAAGAAATCGAAAAATTGCCAGAAATCTATCGAAATGTCTTGATTTTAAGACATTTCGAAGGGCTAAGCTATTCTGAAATAAGCAAGGCACTTCAGATTCCAGAAGGTACTGTGAAAACACAACTATTTCGAGCAAGGAAGATGTTAAAGAAGAGACTCTCAGATTAAGGAGCGAAAATCATGTCTTGCAGTCAATATGAACATTTGATTCAAGGATATGTGGATCAAAGTATTACTGAAGAAGAGAAAAAAGAATTAAATGAACATATTTTTGTTTGTGAAAATTGTAGAAAAGAACTACAAGATATGATTAAAGTCGTTAGTTTTGTTGAGGACATCGGCGAAAACTATCATCTTCAGGTTAAAAAGAGAATGAGAAAGTTTAAGTCCTCCTTGTTAGCTACCTGTATGACCCTTTGTAGTGCTGTTGTTCTCGTCTTTTATTATCCTTTTGAAAGTTCGATTTTTAATCTAGAGAGACCTCGTATACAATACAGGAACATTATTTTAGCAGATGAGAATGAGCAGTTGCTACTTCCAGATCATTATGAACTGATGTTTAACGAGCGTAGGAGTAATCAACGGAAGCTTCAATCCATCGTTTCCAATCCATTTGCTGACGATAAAGATTATATCGATATTACTTGGGTCTATCCAAGTGTCTATTCCCATCTACGTGAAGTGGATTTTGATCAACTTAGTGATGAATACGTTTTCATTAATATTCCTGATGAGAAGACATTGCTTCAATTGATTCATTTATTAGAAAAAGAGAATCTTCAAGTTCCCATTCATGTTTCTCATTTTCCTGTATCGATTGCCGTTTACCGTGGCGAAAAAGGAGCTTATTTTAAGGAGTTTGATTTTCCTCGAGAAGTAGATCAAATTCATCATTAATTTAATGGATAAATCATCTTCAATAATGTTACTAAGTAATAAATAGTAATCATCACAAAGGGGACCCTTGCAGGGTCCCCTTGCAACTACTGGTTCACGAATAGGTTTTCTAGCATATTTTCTGGTTTATACCTAATTTTCTATAATTTATGACTGTTGGATACCTTGCTTTATCCATTAACCCAATAATGCACTTAATGAATAAGCACCAGGTCCAATTAATGCGACACCAATTGCTACTGCAAAGTTATAGAACGAATTTAAATTTGAACGATCGGCATAAAAAACTTCCACTAAAGAAGGTTTTGACTATGTCTTCGAAAAGACTTCGATAAAAGTTTTTTATCATCTTTTCTTTAATTCTTTTATGGTTTCTTTTATTGCCTTTTGTACATAATCGACAATCTGTTGAATATCTTTTTTTGTTGCGTTATCAATATGAATTCCCATCAAGACGGATACACTACGATGTAATGATCTCGCTAATAATTCAGCAAATTCTTTTGCAAGTTCTCCTTCTTTATGATGGGGAAGCTCTGTGACTTCAACATGGACTTGATCGTTGTCGATGTAAGCAGTGGCTACAGCACCGATATGAGCAACTCCTCCTGTCACAAGAATAACGAGGTCGTCTCCCATGAAATCATGTCGAATTTGAATTTGATACGGATTCTCCAAAATTCCTCACTCCCAAAATAACTCTAGTTGATCGCCATGTTTAATTGGGGTATGAAACTCAGCGGGTTTTCCATTTATGCGAAGGACATAGCGGCTAGCCCCTTGTGGCATCAAAATGGAAAAATCAATGTAATTGAAAACATCGCTAAAGGTTGGTTGATCCTTGTTCCCAATAATTTCGATGAAACTATCAGGTTCGAGCAAATCATCAAAAGAAGCTTTTCTTTTGTTCATATAGATTTGCATGTCTTTTGGCTGAAGTGTAACAGGTTGTCCATTAAATGTTACTTCGATTTGGAAAAAAGGAAGTAGATGTCTTTCCTGCATTGCTAAGTCACGAATTGTTGGAAAATGGGATTCTTCTTTGCCAAAAGTAATGTGATCCCCATCTGTAATAAAGTCGTCTAAAGAAACCTCTTTTTGATTTCGATAGATTTTTCTTGGTTGATAAAGAATGGTCTTCATTTCACCATTTAAATAGACTTTTATTTCTTTTTTCGAATAGGGGATCGTTGAATAACCAAGAAGAATTAATGCTTCTTCAATGGTCGAAACATGGTAGAAGCGAATGGAATCTCGGTCTTGTATGGGGTTTGAATAATCGACATCAACTCCATTAATTTCTACTAATGGTTTTAAATCGTATTCTTTTCCATCGATAGTAATGTGATAAGGTTGAATGTTTGCTGACAATAATGCTTCTTCTAAAGTTAAAGTAGCGTCTTTCCCATCTGTCCCTGGAGCTACTTCAATGATATCTCCATTTTGAATAGGAGTATCTAGGGTTGCCAACTTTCCATTTAACAGTATAGTTGGAAGTGTACCATATTCACCAGGAAAGATATATAACTTATCGTTGATTTTTACACTTAGAGCCATTCCAGGTTTTCCGAATAAATTCTTCACTTCAATTCCTGAAGCAATGAGAGCATCGCCAATGGTCATCGATTTCATTTCAAAAAGGTGGATCACTTCACCATTTACATGGACTGTAATATATTGAACAGGTTTTTCCCTTGAAGAAATGCCAATGCCAATGGGAGTGACAAACTCAGGCCCTTTTACAATGGAATCTGGCCATTCGATAGGATATTGAATAGCATCAATACTACGAATGGCTACTCGTCTGTCAGGAAGTTGCAGAAGTTTTGCTATTTTTTCTCTTAGTCTAGGTGTTTGACTACCACCACCAATCAGCATAACAGCTTGAGGAGGCTTCCCATTTAACTCAAGAATTTTTTTCGTAATATGTTGAGCTAAATTTTCAATTTCTTGGTCGATTTGATCAAGAATGGTTTCCGATTTGTAATACTCGGTGATTCCCAAGATATCAGTAATGGCAACTTCTTCGACTGTAGATAATTGTCGTTTTATTTCCTCGGCAATATGAAAGTCTAGTAAAAATTGTTGACTAATTGCTTCGGTAATTTCATCCCCTGCAAAAGGAACCATGCCATAGGCAATGACAGTTCCTTCGGCTGTAATGGCAATATCTGATGTTCCTGCACCAATATCTACCAATGCAATATTTAATTTTCTCATCGATGGTGGGATTAAAACATGGATTGCTGCGATGGGTTCAAGGGTTAAAGCTTCCATCTGAAGATCGGCCCTGGTCAAAGATGAAATTAAAGAATCAATGACAACCCTTGGCAGAAAGGTTGCGATAATTTCAACAGAAGCGATTTTTCCTCGTTGATCGATCAAATTGCCAATAATTTGATGATCTAAATAATAATTCACGACACTATAACCTACACAATGATAATGAGTAACATCTTGTTCATTTTGCTTTTCTAAAAGTTTTTTTTGCGCTTGTTGGACAGCAGATAATTCCAACGCTCGAATATCTTCTTTCCGAAGTAAGGGATGCCCTTCGATTGGCAGATCGACTTTGACTCGATAGGTTTTTAGTGAACGCCCTGCAGCGGCAACACAGACCTGATGTAACGGGCCGTTTTTTGCCTCTAATTGCTCTTTGACGTAGCGAATGGTTTCACTAACGGCAACGACATCATGAATCTGTCCATCTAACATGGAACGCTCTTTATGTTCTTTTATTTTTATATCCTGAATATGATATGTACCATCTTCTAAAGGCTCTAAAATCATCCCGATGACACTGCGAGTACCAATATCTAGAGCAAAAATGGGTGTCTGTTGTGTCAATGATTTCCACCTCTTTTGTTATCTTCTATCTATTCTACTTTAGTGTAAAAAATCCTTGTATTTCTGACAATGGAGAATATAAAAGAAATAAAAAGTTTATTTGAAAAAAACTTGTGAAAATTCACGATAGTCGCTCATTGACAGAAAAAAAGGAATGAAGTATAATTCTTGTAATTTTTTAATCAGGAAGGAGATGAGTGAGATGAGTAATCAAGAGTTAGAAGAGTTAAGATCAAGACTTGATACGATCAATCTGAAATTATTAGAATTACTGAATGAAAGAGCTGAGATTGTTCAACAGATCGGCCATCTAAAAACAAAACAAGGGATGGTAAAATTTGATCCTGTTCGTGAACGGGAAATGTTAAATGAATTAGTGAAACATAATCGTGGTCCATTTGATGATAATACGATCCGTCACCTGTTTAAACAAATTTTTAAAGCTTCTCTTGAATTACAAGAAGAAAACAAAAATAATCAACTATTGGTAAGTCGCAAACGACACCCAGAAGATACAATTGTTATGGTTGGAGACGTACCGATTGGGAAAGCACCTGTAATGATCGCTGGACCATGTTCTGTAGAAAGTGAAGAACAAGTCAATACTGTTGCAAAGGCTTTAGTGGAACAAGGAGTAAAATTAATTCGTGGTGGGGCTTTTAAACCAAGAACTTCACCCTATGATTTTCAGGGATTGGGGATTGAAGGTTTAAAGATTCTTCGACGTGTCGCTGATCGATATGGTTTAAAAGTGGTAAGTGAGATTGTCAATCCATCTGATATTGAGATGGCTACCCAATATGTCGATGTGATTCAGATCGGTGCAAGAAACATGCAAAACTTTGAATTGTTAAAAGCTGCGGGGCAAGTGAAAACACCCGTATTGTTAAAACGAGGTTTGGCAGCAACAATTGAAGAATTCCTATTTGCAGCAGAATATATCGTTTCTAGAGGAAATTCACAGGTCATCTTAGTAGAACGGGGAATTCGCACTTATGAAAAATGGACCAGAAATACATTAGACATACTCGCTGTTCCGATTCTAAAACAGGAAAGTCACTTACCTGTATTAGTAGATATTAGCCATTCAGCAGGAAGGAAAGATATTGCCATTCCAATTGCGAAAGCAGCCTTAGCAGCCGGTGCAGATGGAATAATGGTAGAGGTTCATCCTGATCCTGCCGTTGCATTATCCGATGCAAATCAGCAACTAAACTTGGATGAATTTACCAAATTAATGTCTGCACTTCAGTTATAATTCTATTATAATTATTCTCTATATCATAATGCCTTGATGGGAGCTGATCCTTATGTGTCAGCCCCCTTTTTTAACGTATAAGTAAGCCATAAGATTTTGAATCATACTAACAACGGAGTGCGTTGGAATATACAAATCTATGTTTTACTATATTCATGAACAAGGTTTTTTTCGGGAAAAATAAAATGACATAATTGAATGAACTAGCGTTTTATCGTAGAATAACATTAACTTAATCATGAATCTTTTGAACGGAGTGGTAGATATGCCAGTAACCATTTATGATGTTGCAAGAGAAGCTGGAGTATCGATGGCAACGGTTTCAAGGGTTGTAAATGGTAACCCCAATGTGAAACCTGCAACTCGGAAAAAAGTATTAGAAGCCATTGAAAGGTTAGGCTATCGTCCAAATGCAGTTGCAAGAGGATTAGCAAGTAAAAAAACTACAACAGTAGGTGTCGTCATTCCTGATATTTCTAATCCATTCTTTGCAGAAGTCGTACGAGGAATAGAGGACATTGCGAGAATGTACCATTACAACATCATCTTGTCAAACTCTGATAAAAATGTGGATAAGGAACTATCCTTAATTAATACTCTGTTAGAAAAACAAGTGGATGGTTTGTTGTTTATGGGAGGGGAAGTAACAGAACAACATTTGAAAATTTTTAAAACAGCTACTGTCCCCATTGTTTTGGCAGCTACAAAAGATCCTATGCAGATGTTTCCATCAGTAGATATTGATCATTATCAGGCGGCAAAAGATGCGGTGAAAGCATTTATTGAATCGGGGCATCAAAGGATTGCTTTAATTTCGGGCCCTCTTACAGATCCGTTAACGGGTTTAGCTCGTTTTGAAGGGTATAAAGATGCACTAAAAGAAGCTGGTATTCCGTTTAAAGAGGAGTATGTAAGAGTGGGAAATTACCGTTATGAGTCGGGAATGGAAGCGATGAAATTCTTTTTAGAGCTTGCTGACAAGCCGACTGCAGTATTTGCAATCAGTGATGAAATGGCGGTTGGAGCTATTCATGCCATCCAAGATAAAGGATTAACCGTCCCAGATGATATCGAGGTTCGAGGTTTTGATAATATCCCAATCGCCTCGATGGTAAGACCGCTATTATCTACTGTAGCTCAGCCCCAATATGATATTGGAGCAGTGGCGATGAGATTTTTAACAAAACATATGAATGATGAACCAATTACGGAACAGAATGTGATTTTGGCCCATGAATTAATCGATAGAAATTCAACGAAATAAAAATCTTCTAGGGGGAAAAAGATGAAAATCGGGATTATTGGCGCAATGGATGAAGAAATTGAGTTATTTAAAGAAGGAATGAGTCACTTACAACAAAAAGAAAAGGCGACAATTCGCTTCTATGAAGGGGAATTAAATGGAAAACCTGTCATCCTTTGTAAATCAGGGATAGGTAAAGTGAATGCTGCGGTCACTACTCAAATCTTAATCGATGAGTTTAAGGTAGATCGAATCATTTTTACAGGAGTAGCTGGTGCCTTGCATCCTGAGTTAGAAATTGGCGATATTGTCATCTCAACAAAAGCTCAGCAACATGATGTAGATGTTACAGCATTGGGCTATGAAAAAGCAATTATTCCTGATCAGGAAAAATCAGTGTTTGAAGCGGATGAAATACTGATTGAACTCGCAAAGAAAGCAAGTGAAAAGATTGGCGAAGGGAAGGTCGTTACTGGACTAGTTTTATCTGGTGACCAGTTCATTGCTAATCATGAACAAGTAAGGGAACTTTACGAACAATTTGGTGGTTTATGTACAGAAATGGAAGGGGCTGCAGTAGCCCAAGTTTGTTATATGAATCAAATTCCGTTTGTGATTATTCGTTCCATGTCAGATAAAGCAGATGGATCAGCACATGTGAATTTTGTGCAGTTTACAAAACTTGCCTCCAAACAAAGTTTCAAAATAGTGGAACAAATGCTGAAAATGATGGAAGAATAGTCATTAAATAAAGAAAAGCCTATTATGGTTCGACCATAATAGGCTTTTTTCATGAAATTGATAAGCTTCTTATTCTTTTAAATTAAGTTCAATCATATCACTTTGCGTTTTTCCATTCTTATTTTCAGCTACTACATAATAGTAAGTTAATTTATTCTTTGGATTTATCGTAGTACTATTCTTTATTCCCTGATAAATCAAATCAAATTTTCCATTTTGAGATGTACTGGAATAAACATAATACTTTATCACTTGATCTTGATCAGGATTAGGATTCCATGACAAGACCAAACGCCCCCCTTGGGAACTTACATTTAATCCAGTTGGTTTTTGAGGTGCACCATTAGGATTTGGATTTGTTGGGTCACCAGGATTGTTTTCTGATGGAGGTTCTGTAGGCTGGGGTTCTAGTTTATTGCCAGCAATCTCTGATGGACTTGATTCTAAGCCAGCCACATCTACAGACGTAACATAATAGGCAAACTCTTCTGAAACAGATGCAGATGGATCGATAAAGGTATATTGACCAGGGCTATTTGTAGTTTGGCGAACAACTCCAATTTGATCAAATCCAACTCCACCAGCTGATGCACGATAGATGCGATACCCTACAATGTTTTGATTTGTATTTTTATTCCATGAAATTATATTTCCGTTAACAGAAACATGACTTGGAGGTGCTGGGGTACCATTCGATGTTCTTGGATCTTGATTTTTTGGCAATTCTTTTTCATAATCTAACGGTCTTGATTTTCCGGCAGGTATCTTATACGGTTCACGAATAATAAAGATACCTGTATCTACGAATTCATTTGGGGTTTCTGGTTTCGCAAGATATGTCGTATTGTTAAATTGGATGATTCTTGCTTCAGCAAGCCCATCTTCCATTTCGGATGGAACATATTTTTGGTTAAACCAATCGGTAACGAGATATCCGCCCCTTTTTGTCAGGTCGTTTGGCAGTTTACCTGAAGCACTGGAGACCGTCATCCGTATAATCCCACTTGGTTTTTCAAATCGTGCATTGCTTGGCGAAAGTGTTGGGTCAGCTTTAAATATGGCCTGCATCAATCTTCCCCAAGTAATTTGTGGAATGCTATGGGGTTTAATTGGATGGGGCAAATCATAGCCAGTCCAAACACTTAATGTAATAGATGGCGTAAACCCTACAAACCATAAATCTTTGTCATCATTAGTCGTACCTGTTTTTCCAGCAACATCCCGTCCACTTACATATTTATGAGCGGTTTTCCCTGTACCATCAGTCATCACTGTTCTTAGCATATCTGTAATGAGAAAAGATGTTTGAGAACTAAATACGACTTCTGGCTTTGGTTCATGTGTATAGATCACTTTGCCATTACGATCTGCAATCTTTTCAATCACATAAGCATCCATATGGGTACCGCCATTGCCAAAGGTGGAATAGGCGCTAGCCATTTCTTCCGGAGAAGCTTCAAGACTACCAATTGCAGCTGCTCCTCCTTGGCCCATAAATCGCTTTTCACTCATTTCATAGCCTAGCTTTTTATAAAATTCGTAAGCTTTTTCTGTTCCTACCATTTGATAAACTTTCACAGCAGGGATGTTATAGGATTTATTCAGAGCTTCTCTTGCTGTGATACGACCATGATATTTTCCATCATAATTGTTTGGTTCCCATTTTTGATTTAAAGGAATATCATCAATGGGTGTCGCTGGTTGAATTTTTCCCAGTTCCAGCGCAGGTGCATAGTCGAGTACAGGTTTAATGGAAGATCCAGGTTGCCTTCTAGCGGTAGCATGATTGACTTGATAATTTTCAAAATCACGTCCTCCGACAAATCCTAAAATCGCCCCTGTTTTATTATGAATTAAAGTTGCACCAACTTGTAAAAGAGCATTGGTTACTTTCTTTTTCTTTCCATTACCATAGTCAAAAGTATACGATATTGGACGTGGAAAATATTTGCTGTTATTGACAACCTCATTCATGGCTTCGTAAATCTTCTTATCCAAAGTGGTGTAGATTTCATATCCACCCGTTACAAGTTCTTGTCTTGCATTTTCAAGGGCATCGTCATATTCAGGTGATTCTTCATTGATTCCACGGCTCTTTAGAATGGCTTTTGCCGCTCTTATTTCAATATCCTGCATTAGATAGCCATATTTATTGGTCTCTTTTTTAGGGGATTCGCCTTGAAAATGGGCTTTAATATCATAAGCCATTGCTTCATCATATTGTTGCTTCGTGATAAAACGTTCTGTTAACATCGCTTTTAAAACCAATTCTTGGCGTTTTTTTGCAAGTTGATAACCTTCTTCATCAAATCCATTTTGATTAAATGCAGAATAAGCAGTTGGTCTTTGAGGAATTCCTGCTAAATAGGCAGCTTCGGCAATATTTAGGTCTTTGGCATCTTTATTAAAATAGCCTTTGGCTGCAGCTTGAATTCCATAGACGTTTTTTAGATTTGCTGCTTTCCCAAACGGGATTTTATTTAAGTAAGCGGTAAGAATCTCGTCTTTTGATAAGACCCTTTCCATTCGTAAAGCGAGTAAAATCTCTTTTATTTTACGTGAATAGGTTCTTTCTAAGGAATAAAACGTATTTTTAGCTAATTGTTGCGTAATAGTACTACCACCTGTTTGTACTTCACTGCCTGTTAATTGTTGAAATGCAGCACGAGCAATCGCTTTTAGATTAATCCCATTATGATTGCGAAAATCTCTGTCCTCAATGGCGATAAATGCATTTTTTACATTGTCGGAAATTTGATCATAAGGTACGAATACACGAACCTCATCTGTTCGAAAATCGCCAATCTTTTCTCCATTTGCCCAAAAAACGGATGAAACGAGATTGTTTTTAAAGACTTGATTGCGGATTTCTTCATCATTGCGTACCGGTTCATCTTTCACAACCGCAGCAACATAGCCTGCAGCTGTTCCAATTCCTAGGAAAATCATCACAAAAACAGCAATAAGCCCATATTTTAAAAAGAGCTTCGAATATCGTTTTCGATTAGGCAATTGACTTTGCGTCATATGCAATTCCCCCTTCATGAGCAGTATTATATCACAAACTTGTCTTACTTTTGTTGGTAGATTTAACGTTAAAAAAAGACTCTCCCCTTTATCAAACGCTTTTGCGAAAAAGGGAGAGTCATTTTCATGCTTTATATCTCGTTTAATTTACGACGAACAAACTCAGGGAGATAAAAACTTTTATGTAATATCTCTTCATTCACATAATTGGTTTGTTTATCAAACGGCTTTTGGACTAATTGATTGTATTTCTTTGATCCTAAAGTAAAGCTCCATAATCCTCCAGGATAAGTAGGAACAGTCGCCATATAGAGAGAGGTAAACGGAAAAAGACTTCGAATATGTTTATAAGTTTGTTTTAGAACATCAAAATGAAAGATGGGAGATTGACTTTGGCAAACCATAACCCCGTCATCTTTTAAGGCTTGGTAAATATTTTGATAAAAATCATACTCAAATAATTGTTTCGCTGGACCTACTGGATCAGAGGAGTCAACAATAATTACATCATATTCGTTTTTGCGATTTTTGACAAATTCCACTCCGTCTTGGTAAATAAATTGGACTCGTGGATCAGAGAGATTTCCAGAGACTTCAGGTAGATATTTCTTACAAGCTTGTACAACCAGCTCATCGATTTCGACTAAATCAATTTTTTCTACTTGATCATATTTGGTAACTTCTCGTGCTGCGCCTAAGTCCCCGCCGCCGATAATTAATACCCGCTTAGGATGAGGATGAAAATGAAGAGGAATATGGGTAATCATTTCATTATAAATATAACCGTCCATTGAGGTGGTTTGAACCACACCATCAAGAACGAGCATGCGTCCAAAATCGTAAGAATCGACAATCATTACTTCTTGAAACGGAGATTTCTCTTGATAGATAATCTCCTTAATCCGATAACTTAGTTTTAGATTTTCCCGTTCATCTTCGGTAAGCCAATAATCACCATTTTCTTTTTTGATGTAATTGGGTAATTGTTTCATTTTCGACCTCCTGTAATGGGATTTAGTTGCTTGAATCGTTTCCTATTGTAACAAAATTTACTTATCTTATCCAATTTGCGCTAAAAATATTTTTATGTTATAATTTTTCAAAACTTATGAGGAAGAAAAAGTAATGAAAGTGGCAAGTAGGCTTTCTGGATTTGCTTTCAGAGAGCTGGTGGACGGTGCAAACCAGTACAACAGGAGAGCCGAATTACCCACTTGAACTGAATAGACGAAATATAAGTAGTCTATTCCGGCGCCCACCGTTATGAAAATGAGGAGAATAGAGGAATCTATTCTTAAATTAGGGTGGTACCACGTATCTAAACCACGTCCCTAAGGGAAGGGATGTGGTTTTTTTGTGAAAGTAATCAAAAGAGAATCAAGTGGAGGTAGAAATGATGAAAGATGTGGAATTAACAAAAGAACAGCAAGAAGAAATAGAACGACAATGGGCGATTTTAAGCCGAGGAGTTATGGAAATCATTCCTGAAGATGAATTTAAACAAAAGATTGCAAAATCTATCGTTGAAAAAAAACCGCTAAAAGTAAAATTAGGTCTAGACCCCTCAGCCCCAGATATCCACATCGGGCATACGGTACCTTTACAAAAACTAAGACAATTCCAAGAATTAGGCCATATAGTGCAACTGGTGATTGGTGATTTCACCGGGCAAATCGGCGATCCAACGGGAAAATCGGAAACGAGAAAACAACTGTCTCCTGAACAAGTGAAACAAAATGCAGAAACTTATGTAAAACAATTATTTAAGATCCTTGATCCCCAAAAAACAGAAGTTAATTACAACAGTACTTGGTTAGCACCTTTAACTTTTGCTGATGTTGTGAATTTAGCTGCAAAAATGACAGTAGCGAGAATGTTAGAAAGAGATGACTTTGAAAAACGCTTCCGTGCCAATCAATCCATCAGCATTCATGAATTTTTCTATCCTCTGATGCAAGGGTATGATTCTGTAGCCTTACATTCCGATATTGAGATCGGCGGAACCGATCAAAAGTTTAACTTATTAATGGGAAGGCATTTGCAAAAAGAATTTGGGCAAGAACCCCAGGCCGTTTTAATGCTACCATTAATTGAAGGTCTTGATGGTGTGCAAAAAATGAGCAAGAGTTTAGGGAATTATATTGGAATTGATGAAGCCCCCAATGAGATCTATGGCAAAGCGATGTCTATCCCTGATGAATTAATGGCCAAATATTATCAATTAGTCACCGACCTCCCACATGAGGAAATCGAGAGAATCGTAAACGGCCTTCAAGATGGAACCATCCATCCAAGAGATGCGAAGATGAAATTAGCCTATACCCTTGTTAGAATGTATCATGGGGAAGAAGCGGCAAAAGAGGCTGAGAATCATTTTAAGACTGTATTCCAAAAACGGGATTTACCCGCTGATATTCCTGAGGTAACCATAAGTCAGGAGCAATTAGAAAATGGTCAAATCTGGATTGTAAAATTATTAGTTGAACTTGGTTTAGTCCCAACAAATGGAGAAGGACGTCGGATGGTTCAGCAAGGAGCAGTCAAGGTGAATGGGGAAAAGTGGGAAGATGTAAATGCGAATATCGCTGTAGAAGACGACATGGTTATTCAAGTTGGGAAACGCAAATTTGCGAAGATCCGCTTGGCTTAAGCTCCCATTCAAAACATAAACTGGCTTGTATGTTCTAACGTTGTTCCTAACCTTACGGCTTTCTTAAATAAGGTCGGTAGGAAAGCTCGCTCCAAAGAATCTGCTTATGGAACATACAAGCCAGTGATACGAAATGACTGATGAAACGTAATGTATGCAAAAAAAACATCCAACGATAAGTTGGATGTTTTTCCTTTAAGAAGATTATCTTGAATAGAACTCGACGATCAGTTTTTCGTTGACTTCTTGTGGTAATTCAGAACGTTCTGGTAAACGAATCAACTTTCCTTCCATTGCTTTTTCATCATAAGTTAAGTAATCGGGGAGATAGTTACGATCTTCAAGGGCTTCTTTAACGATTAGAAGATCACGGCTTTTCTCACGAAGACCGATCACGTCACCAACTTGTACTCGATAGGAAGGAATATCTACCTTTTTCCCATTTACAGTAACATGACCATGATTCACCAATTGACGTGCTTGTTGGCGAGTACGTGCAAACCCTAAACGATAAACTAAATTATCTAAGCGGGTTTCAAGTAAAATCATAAAGTTTTCACCAACAACACCATGCATTTTGCTTGCTTTTTTAAATAGGTTTGCAAATTGTTTTTCGCTTAAACCATACATGTAACGAAGCTTTTGCTTTTCGTTTAGCTGTAACCCATATTCGCTTAATTTTTTTCGTTGACCTGGACCGTGCTGTCCTGGTGGATAAGGACGCTTCAATTCTTTTCCTGTACCACTTAAAGAAATACCAATCCGACGACTGAGTTTATATCTTGGTCCTGTATAACGTGACATGTAAAACAATACCCCTCTCAAATAGAATTATGAAAATGTCTATCAGACGTGGCTCACTTTGTGATCACATAGATTGGGATAGCTTCAAACTATGCTCTTATAAGCAAAAATCAGCCGCTGGCTTATAAGTACAAAATGAGCGAGGGTGTACACGTCATTGTAAGTTTACAATGATAAAGCTATCCAACATCACAAGTTATATAATAAAACTTTTCCATCATCGATGTCAATATTTCCTCTCATTAACGATAAAATATGTTAAGATGATGAAAATGAACAACAAAGATTGAGGTGAAGAAAGTGGCGAATAAAGGAAAACAACGGTTAGATAAAATATTGGCCCATATGGGATTAGGCACTCGCAAAGAGATAAAGAAGTTGATAAAAGAAAAACGAGTGCGGGTAAACGGGGAAATTGCCAAAGATCCAGGATTACAAGTTTGGCCAAGCCAAGATCGAATTGAAGTCGATGGTGAAAAAATAGAGTACCGTGAGTTTATTTATCTGATGATGAATAAGCCTCAAGGTGTTTTATCGGCAACAGAAGATCATATTCAAGAAGTGGTCACCGATTTATTAGAACCAGAACACTTGATATTCCATCCTTTTCCTGTGGGTCGATTGGACAAAGATACAGAAGGTTTGCTCCTTTTAACGAATGATGGTCAATTAGCCCATCAACTCTTATCACCCAAAAAACATGTTCCAAAGACCTATTATGCTACGATCCAAGGAGTTGTCACAGAAGAAGATATAGACCGATTTCGTGAAGGGATTGTTTTGGATGATGGTTATCAAACGCTGCCCAGCGAGTTGAAAATTTTGACATCAGGACCCCAATCGGAAATTAAGTTAACGATTTATGAGGGTAAGTTCCATCAAGTTAAACGAATGTTTGAAGCAGTAGGGAAAAAAGTCACTTATTTAAAACGGATCGCAATGGGGCCTTTAATTTTAGACGAAGACCTTGAACCTGGAGAATATCGGGAACTAACGGAAGAAGAACGAAAGTTATTAAAGGGGGAGTAAAAAATATTGCTAATTTTAGGGTAACATCATAGAATATGTTTAACAAAATCATCGTTGTCAATTTATCTGGCCGTGGAGACAAAGATGTTCAGCATGTTTATGATATGTGATGATGAATTAAAAAGGAAAATGGATGATGAAGCTAGAATACTTATATTAGCGAACTTTGCTAATATAGGTATTTTTTATTCGAATAATGAAGGTGATTGTTCTGAAGAAAACATGGATTATTAGCTTTATGATTTTGTTTGTCATCAGCCTTTATTTTGTTTTTGATGGGAATTTAGCTAAATGGATATCTGATTATCGACTAGATAAAGAATGGAATCAAGAAGACGAACACCCAGCAAAAAATATGAAACGAACAGTGGTTCCAAAATTAGATCAACTCTTTAGTAAACCAAACCTAATCGAAGAATTAAAAAAAAATCCGTACTTTATCGGTTATGACCATACTGGTCAATATGGTGCCTTTTTGATATATGATTCAGATGAAAAAGCTTACCAACTTCAAATCTATGACAGTTTCAAGAATCGTCCTGAATATTCTTTGCAGATTCCCCTACAAGATCCAACGAAATCCAATGAAATTATTTTAGCGCAAGAAGCATTGGAAACAGGCTTTAATATTAAAATTCCACCCAAGTCTTTAGATTGGGAAAATAAAACCAAACTAAAAATCGATAAGGAGACATGGAATCTGATCATTGAAGAGAAAAATGCACAGCTAAAACTCATTTTATCGAAAAGTAAGTCAAAAGATACATGGAGTTTTTCTTTAGAAGGATGGACGGACTCAGATATAGCAAGTGTGAAACTTTTTAATCACCCCAATGATTACCATCTTCTCACCATTGTTCAGCAAAAACCCATTTTTCTTCACCTTTCATTATTAACAAGTAGAAATAGTGATCATGGCAAGAAGGATGAAGTAGATCAGTGGCTTTATGGGGACTTTGAGATTGTTTATGATCAGAATCAAACGAATGATTTTAAAGGCTATTTGGCCGTTGCAAAGAAAAAGAACGTACCAATAAAGCTTTACCAACAACCGATAGATCAGTGGGTCTATGCGGATCCCAGCGGAAAAATGAAATGGTACGGAAATGCTGAAGGGATATTTGATTTTGCAGGTAAACCCTTTTTTCAAAAGGAAGATCCATTTTATTACTCCATTTCTCCTATCTATCGAGGAACTCCAAAAGAATTAACCTATTTTATGGTAGATGTATTTGACAAAAAAACGGAGAAATTATTGAAAACCTTTCTTTTTCAATGGGATCCACAAAAAAGAATGATGAAAATCTCATCATGAATTGCTCCTTCAAAAGTTTTTGTCGAAATTTCAAAATAAAAAGAGAAAATTGTCAATAAGAAAAAAGACCCAAATTTACGTGAAAAAATAATGAAAGAGAAACGAAAGTTTTATATAATAAAATTAAAATTTAATTCAAAGATCCTAACAAATTTTGCATAGATGGTGAATAAGATAGTGAAGACAAAAATATTTTTAGTTCGGCATGGACAAACCGATTGGAATATTGAACGAAAATATCAAGGTCAAAAAGATATCCCTCTAAATAAAACGGGAAAAGCCCAAGCATCAATATTGGCAGATCGTTTTATCAGAGAGTTTGTTATTAGTGCAGTCTATTCCAGTGATTTAAAACGAGCAAAAGAGACAGCAGAGGAAATAGCCAAACGTTTTCAATTAAAGGTACAAATCCATTATGGATTAAGGGAAAGGAATTTCGGTTTACTTGAAGGGAGAAAGATTGACGAGATTATCAAACAGTATCCCGGTGTTCATATGGGAAATATAGAAACGTTTGGCTCTTTTGATATTGAACCTTTTCATTTATTGAAAAATCGAGTGTACTTAGCAGTAAAAGAAATCGTTAAACGCCATGTTGGCGAAAACATTGCCCTTGTAAGTCATGGAGCAGCAATTAATGCATTTCTTCATGAAGTGAGTAAAGGCGAAGTTGGCCCAGGAATAACAAAATTAACCAATACGGGGATTTCGAAAATCATTTATGATCACGAGAAAGACCAATGGATTATTGAACAAATCAATGATGATTCACATGTCGATAGATAGAGAATCAATAAGGAAGAAGGAAGAATCCATGACTTGTTGTAACCAATTTGATAAGGGAAAGGAAATGCGTAAGAAACTCATTCAAGAGTATTATCAAAAAGCAATAGATCATGGCATTGATCCTACACAGTTTCTGGTTATCAAGAAGAGGAATGACTTTATAGACGAACAGTTATTGGTTGTCTTTCGTCAATTTTTGAACTTTGTTCGCGATAAAGAACTTCTGTTCGAGCATGGAATTCTCGTTTTAGCAAATCGAGAAGGAAAAGTATTAGAATTCGTCTATCCCTCGGGTATTCCCGATTTTCTCCATAAAAAAGATTCGGAATATTTTGATTGGAGTCTTGAAGCGATTGGGCCAAATGCGATTGGTTTAACTGCAAAAACGTGTACAGCGACGTATGTGAATGGTTCAGAACATTATCATCAATATTTAAAAAAGTATCAATCAACTTCTGTACCTATCTGTGATTCTTCGAAACAATTGGTTGGGATTCTTGGCTTTTTATCCACTACCGATTATAAAACACAAGCATTAGGTTGTTTACAAGGGCTTTTAGTCGCTTTTGAATTGGCTTATGTGGAACATAAGAAAGTGATTGTTTTAGAAAGAGAAGCAAAAAAAAGAGATGCTCTTTTTGACATGACCCAAATATTATTTTCGACCATGGATGTGAACGAAGTTTTATCCGAAGCGATTCGTACCTTTCAACTTTTTTATCCAGAAGTACAGATGGAATTATGGTTAACGCAGGAAGATTTGGTTTCCAACTTGCCGATTAAACAAATGACATTTATACCTAATCAAGATGATATCAATGGCCAGGCCTTTTTAGAGGGGAAATTGATTGTTAAAAGAAGAAAAGGAAAGGAAAAAGAAGGAGAAATCGCTGCGCCCCTTAGGGGCAAGCAGGGAATTTATGGAGTGATACATATTTTTTGCGACCTGGCTAATGTTTTTACAGATGAGGAAATTGGCTTTATTTCTAATGTAGCAGATATTATTGGGTCAGCTTTAGAAAAAGCAAAATTATATCAACAATCGAATAATTTAGTGAAAGAATTACGGGCAATCAATGAATTAACCAAACGTTTAAATCAAAGTTTAACGCTGGATACGATCTTACAGATTGTGATTACTGAACTTTTGAAACTATTTGATGCACAACATGTTTGTGTTTTAGAGGTGAATGAGAAAAAAAATATCTTAACGGTCTTAGCGTCCAACATTGAATCTAATGTTGGAACCATCGTTTCTCCAGATAGTGGTTATATGGGGTATGTTTATCGTAACAAAGAGCCGATTATTGTCTCAGATATTCAATCAGACCAACAAATTGTCGATTCTTATGTTCGAAGTTTAGGTTGTCGATCTTTAATGTCTGTTCCGATTTTTTCCAATGACAAAATGATTGGCATATTATCTGTATCCAATTCAAAACCACTACATTTCTCCTATAATGATTTTAAAATGTTGCAACTTTTTGCTCAACACTTGGGATTGGCTCTTACCAATGCCTATTTGCATGAACAACTGCAAAAAGCGGCAATTACAGATTATCTTACGGATTTATACAATCGAGCCTATTTTGATGCGAAAATGCAAGAATCTTTAAAGAACGATGACTTAGGATCACTTGTTTTGTTTGATATCGATGATTTCAAAAAAATAAACGATACGTATGGTCATCATGTCGGTGATCAAATTTTAATCCAAATGGCGAATATTATTAAAGGGAGTATTCGTTCTACTGATATAGCTAGTCGATGGGGCGGTGAGGAGATCGCATTGTATTTACCTCAGGTTGATACGGATATTGCTAAGCAGATTGGGGACCGTATTTTAAAAAAAGTGAGTCAAGAAACATTTCCAAGAACTACGGTCTCAGCTGGAATTGCAACTTGGAAGCAAGGAGATCAGGATCTCAATGTCATCTCTTTAGTGCGTCATGCAGATCTAGCACTATATAGTGCGAAAAATAGTGGCAAAAATCAATTGGTTGTATATGAAATCAACGAAAAATCCTGATTTCTTTTTTTTTTTGGCTTTTTCATCTTTCGATTCATGATAAAAAAGCGTAAAATAAAATTAATTGAATTTTCCTAACATTAGAGGGGAGGGATAAACATGTTTAAGATCCCACTTAGAAAAAAGCATGATGATTACCATGTATTTTCTTTTCAAATTCCTACCCCTTTTCCTATAGGAGCAGAAAACTCCTATTTACTGCTCGGTGATAAAGTGACCTTGGTTGATACTGGACCAAAAACGGAAAAAGCATGGAAAACATTGATCTACCAACTAAATGAACAGGGATTTCGCATTAAGGATATTGATCAGATTATTTTAACCCATCAGCATGTGGATCATAGTGGATTATTAGGTATCATAAAAGAACAACACCCTAAGGTACGAATCTATGCTCATCCATGGACCATTCCTTGGGTAGAAAAGGATCCTGAGTTTATTCAACAAAAACTAAATTTTTTCCGAGAGTTATTTTCCGAAAACGGTTTATCTTGGGAGCAAATCCAGGAAATTGAGCATTTCTATTCAGATTTAGATCGATTTATGGATCCAATCAAGATCGATGGAATTTTAGAAGATGGGATGAATCCAGAAGGGCTTAGGGGATGGAAGGTCATTCATAGCCCTGGTCATTCATTAGGCCATATTGTTTTATATCATGAAAAGAGAAAAATACTTATCGCTGGGGATCATATCATTGGCCATACATCGGCAGGAGCTTTTGTAGAACCTTCAATTGAACCAAACGAACCTAGACCTAAATCTGTTTTGGCCTACCAAGAGTCACTAAGAGATTTAAGAAGCCTTCCTTTATCTAGGATTTATTCAGGTCATGGAGCAGTCATTGATCATCCCTATGAAGTGATCGATAATCAGCTAGACCGGTTTGAGCGGAAGAAAAAGCAATTAGAGGGCTTTTTGGTTGAAGGGGATTTTACTGTCTATGAATTGATGAAGCTTACCTATCCTAATCGATACTATCAGCACTTAGCTCTTTACTTCGCTGAGGTGATCGGGCATCTTGATCTGTTAGAAATCGAAGGAAAAGTGTCCACATACAAGCAAGGTCACATTATAAAATACCATTTAGAGAAAAGCAGCAGTCATTAGATGCATACTAATATTTACCATATTATGTTATACTATCAACGACCTGATTATGGGTCGTTATTTTGTATATTTCATAAACAGCAAGCTATCCTGACTAACATTTTTACTGTGTAACCTGAAATGGGAGAGTATTAATGATTTGCTTTGCTGTCGTCATGATCTTAGGTCATGATCTTAGCTATTGGCATTAGCCGGATCTATTTAGGTGTCCATTTTCCCAGTGATGTTTTAGGTGGCTATTTGCTAGTGGCGCATGGTTTGCGCATGGTTTGCATTTTGCGTTACGATTTACCAATGATATTTAGAGAGAAAATTGAAGAGTTGAGAAATTCGGTGGGATATTGAGTTCTATTGTCTTTTAACGGAGTAAAGTAGGAAAGAGTATAAGAAAAGAGCGAATATAGATATTGAGTCGAATACGAAACTAGAGTATGATGGAAAAAGTATATAATACTGGAGGGAAGCGGATGAAACCAAAGGAACAGATTGTGAATCTACCAGCCTACCAACCGGGAAAATCAATGGACGAGGTAAAGAGACAATATAATCTACAACAAGTAATCAAATTAGCTTCGAATGAAAATCCTTTTGGATTTTCACCTAAAGTGAAACAAGCATTGATGGAAGGGCTTGATGAATTACATATATATCCAGATGGTGCAAATCGAAAACTACGTTTAGCTTTAGCAGAAAAATTAGAGGTTTCTGAAGATCAATTGATTTTTGGAATGGGTTCTGATGAAATCATTTCGATGATCGCAAGGACTTTTTTGGAAAAGGGAACCCAAACCATTATGGCCACTCCGACTTTTCCTCAATATCGGAGTAATGCAGTAACAGAAGGAGCAACGATCATCGAAGTCCCTTTAAAAGAGGGAAAACATGATTTAGAGGCGATGAAGAGTGAAATTACAAAGGAAACAAAGGTAATCTGGGTATGTAATCCCAATAATCCTTCAGGAACATTTGTTAGTGAAGAAGAATTGGTCCAGTTTCTAAATGATGTGCCAGAGGATATCTTAGTTGTTCTTGATGAAGCGTATTATGAATATGTAACGGATCCTACATACCCGAATTCGGTGAAACTGTTAGATCGTTTTCCTAATCTCATCATTTTGCGGACATTTTCAAAAATCTATGGTTTAGCTGCTTTACGGATTGGATATGGGATTGCAAAAGCAAAGATTATCGATTGGCTGAATCGAGTCAGAGAGCCTTTTAATAATACATCTTTATCCCAAATCGCTGCACTTGCAGCTTTATCGGATCAAGAATTTATTGAAGAATGCAAAATTAAAAATGCCAATGGCTTAAAACAACTTTATCAAGGATTTGAAAAACTTGGATTATCCTATTATCCTTCCCAAGGCAATTTTGTGTTAGTTGATCTCAAGCGCCCTGCCGATCCAATTTTTCAAAAACTACTAGAAAGAGGAATTATCGTTCGTTCAGGAGTTGCCCTTGGTTTTCCTACATCTTTACGGATTACTGTGGGAAATTCCGAACAAAATCAACGGGTTTTACAAGTATTAGCAAAGGTGTTAAACGAATCAGCCTGATATGAAAAAGAAGATTACGATTATTGGTGTTGGATTGATTGGCGGCAGTTTGGCGATCAATTTTAAAAACTCGGGGCAATATCAAGTTATTGGCTATGATGTAAAAGAATATCAACTACAAATGGCGGAAAAGCTTGGTGTCATTGACCAGGGTGTCATGGACTTACAAGAAGCCATTAGGGATACGGATTATATTTTTCTCTCGGCCCCTGTAGGGCAGCTTTATAAATTATTAGACACGATTCTTGAATTGAAGTTCAAACAAGGTGTCATCATTACCGATACCGGGAGCACCAAAGGGAAGCTTGTTGAATATACGAGTATGTTTCTAGAAAAAGGTGCATACTTCATTGGCGGTCACCCAATGGCGGGTTCCCATAAGTCAGGAGTTCAAGCAGCAAATGATCGGTTGTTTGAAAATGCTTATTACGTCTTAACACCAGAACCCAATATCCCAAAGGCTATTGTTGATGATTTAATCTCTTTATTATCCCTTACAAGGGCGAAAATCATTCAGATGGATCCATATGAACACGATCAAGTGGTCGGGGCGATTAGTCATTTTCCCCATATTATTGCTGCACTACTTACGAATCAAGTAGCTGAGTATAGTGAACAGAATAAATGGTATTCTCGATTGGCAGCTGGAGGTTTTAAGGATATTACAAGAATTGCTTCAAGCAATCCTGAAATGTGGAGGGATATCTTAATTCATAATCAAAAAGTGCTGATGGAACTTGCGGAAGATTGGAAACGAGCTTTTGATCATATCATCCAGATGGTTTCACGTTTAGATGCCAAGGAGATTGAACAATTTTTCCGTTCTGCGAGAGATTTTCGCAATAATCTTCCAGAGAAAGGAAAAGGTGCATTAAATCCTCTTTACGATTTATTTATTGATGTTCCTGACCACCCTGGGGTGATTGGAAAAGTAACGACATTGTTGGGTGAGGCTGAAATCAGCATCACCAATATTCAAATTCTTGAGATTCGCGAAGATATTATGGGGGTTTTACGAATCACCTTCCGTAATGAGAACGATCTAGAACGAGCAAAAAAATTGCTTGAGGATTCGGGGTATCATGTGTACCTAGTGGAGTAAATTGGGCAGAGTGGTAAACGCTCTGCTTTTTTATGTTTAAGCAGGTAATAATTTTTTTTGACAGTTTAAAAATAGTGAAAAACTTAGATTTATGTTAAAATAAAATTTGTATTGGAAATTAATCACAGTCAAATTTGGGGAGGGATTCTTGACTATGAAATACCGCCGTTTAGGAACCACAGGAGTAAAAGTAAGTGAAATTTCCTTAGGAAGTTGGTTAACCTATGGAGGCTATGTGGAAAAAGAAAATGCGATCAAGTCTATTCATAAAGCTTATGAATTAGGAATTAATTTTTTCGATACTGCAAACGTTTACCGTCGCGGAGAAGCAGAAAAAGTGGTTGGTGAAGCATTAAGAGGATTTCCTCGTGAATCATATGTGCTGGCGACAAAAGTATTCTGGCCAATGGGAGACGGGGTAAATGACCGGGGGCTTTCCCGTAAACATGTAATTGAACAATGCAATGCCAGTTTAAAACGCCTAGGTCTTGATTATGTAGACTTATATTATGCCCACCGTTATGATCCAGAAACTCCACTTGAAGAAACCTTACGTGCCTTTGATGATTTAATCAATCAAGGAAAAGTATTATATGTAGGTGTCAGTGAATGGACACCAGCGCAAATCGCCGAAGCGGTACATATTGCCGATAAAAAATTATTAGATCGGATTGTTGTCAACCAGCCCGTTTATAATATGTTCAACCGATACATTGAAAAGGAAATTATCCCATTATCGGAAGTTCATGGTATCGGCCAAGTCGTTTTCTCTCCATTAGCTCAAGGGGTATTGACGGGGAAATATAAAAAAGGTGCTCCAGTACCTGCAGGTAGCCGTGCAGCGGCAGATAAAGAAACAAGTCAATTTGTTTACCGCTATTTAACTGATGAAAATCTTGATAAAGTAGAACAGCTGGAAAAAGTGGCAAAAGAGTTAGGGATTACTCTTGCACAATTGGCCCTTGCTTGGGTTTTACGCTTGAAGAATGTATCTAGCGCTCTGATCGGAGCTAGCCGTCCAGAACAAGTGGAAGAAAACGTAAAAGCCGTCGATGTGGAATTAACACAAGATGTACTTGAGCGAATTGAAGAAATCTTAGCGTAAATGAAAAATGAAAAAGGGGTTGAAAAAATGAAAATAGCGGTTATGGGGGCGGGAGGAGTTGGCGCCTATTTTGGTGGCTTATTGGCTCGAAAAGGACATGAGGTATCTTTAATCGCAAGGGGCGAACATTTAAAAGCATTACAAGAGCAAGGGCTTACGGTCAAAAGTGTCCATGGTGATTTTCATTTGCCATTAAAAGCAGTAGGAGATCCAAAAGAAATCGGTCCAGTTGATCTCGTTTTATTTACCGTAAAAGCGTATGATACCGAAAAATCTGCAGAACAACTCCTACCCATCTTAAAAGAGGATACTGTCGTATTAAATCTGCAAAATGGAATTGGAAACGAAGAAATTCTAGCGAAAATCATTGGTCAAGATAAAGTATTAGGCGGACTTACCTATATTGAGACGACGATCGAAAGACCTGGGGTGATTTCCCAAAAAAGCGTAAAAAGGGATATTATTTTTGGAGAAATGAATGGGGAGATGACGGATCGAGCGAAAAAATTACAACAAATTCTGCAAGAGGCAGAAATCCCAACGATCCTCTCAGACAATATTCAAAAAGAAATGTGGAAAAAGTTTATGTTTATTAGCTCCTTTAGTGCGATCACGACAATTACGGAATCTGCTGCAGGAGAGATTTTATCATGTGAAAAAACCGATCGCCTTTTCCGTAAATTATTAGAAGAAGTTTACCATGTAGCGAAAGGAAATCAGATTGAGTTAACAGAAAAAGATGTAGAAGCAGCCTACCAAATTGCCAAAAATATGGGACCCACCACAAAATCTTCTATGTTACGGGACTTTGAAAAGAAAAAACAAATTGAAGTAGATACCTTAAGTGGTGCGGTTGTGAAATATGGGAAAAAAGTAAATGTTCCTACACCATACCATGAGATGGTAGACGGTGTTCTTACCTTAAAGGCATCGAAGTTTTAATGGACAGTCATATTCGTACAACACTTATGAAAATTTCTCCTTGACAGACAAGCAAAAGATGGGGTAAGATGATAGCAATTTAAAGTGAATGTTTAAATGAAGACTTTAATTTTTAAGGTTGCCAGTTGAGTAGAGATTAGAAAAGCAAGATAGCTGAGAAGAGAAGAGCAGAGGAACCGAAGGGAGAAATTGACCAATAAGGCAAGTTACGCGATGAACGCCTTATTATCTTCATTTTCTGAATTTTATCAGGAAATAGGCCCTGTTCCTATTTCCTTTTTTTATTCTTTCATACAACTCCTAATATGAATTCCTCGCTCTTTCTTCTGAAAGATGGGAGATTCCCATGTGGAAAGGAGAAAAGAGTATGATTTCCCTCACCGATTTCCTTGAACTTAGCAAAACCTATCGGACCATTCCTTTGGCAAAAGAAGTTGCAAAAAAGAAATTATCTGAGTTGAATCTATCCATCTTAAAAAAGTCGTATTCCTATCTGCTTTTACTAGAAAGTGGAGAACATGGAGAGGAACATGGTCGATTTACCTATCTCTCACCATCGCCATTTCTCATCATCCAATCTAAAGATCAGCAGATTCGTTTATCAGGGGAAGAAGAGGTGATGCGTCAACTAAAAGAAGCTGGGATCGATAGATTGAAAGATCAACCAAAGAAAATGATCGAAATGATCTTAAAGACCTATCGTTCGCCAAAGATTCCTACCCTTCCCTATTTTACTGGTGGAGCGATTGGCTATTTCTCTTATGAATGGGTGAAACGTTCAGAACGGATTGAAACCAATCATCAACGACCATCCCCCTTTTCTGAATTTCATTTAGCGTTTATTAAAGAACTTCTCGTTTATGACCATGAGCAAGAACGTTTGCTGTTCATTGACAATCTCATCATTGATCCCAATGAAACAAAGGATAAGAAAGAAGAAAAATACCGACAAGCAATGAAAACTTTGAAAGAAAAAGCGGAATATTGGCGGCAATTTATTGCAGAAAATAGTTCTCCACCAATCGAGATTTCCAAAGAAAAAGAAGAGATCAAACCTTTTCAATCCTCCTTTACAAAAGAACAATTTGTTGAGGGTGTGAAACAATTAAAAGAGGCGATCCGGCAAGGGGAAATCTTCCAAGCCGTTCTTTCTTTGAAACAGTCGATCAAAACGGATGCAGATGCTGTTTTGGTTTATCAAATTCTAAGAAAGATCAATCCTTCACCCTATATGGTGTATTTGCAAATGGCAGATGAAACCATCATCGGCGCATCGCCAGAAACCTTGGTCAAAATCGTGGGTGATGAGATTGCAACATACCCAATTGCAGGAACAAGACCAAGGGGAAAAACTCCTCTTGAAGAAGAGCAATTAGCAGAAGAATTACAAAATGATCCCAAAGAAATCGCCGAACACGTGATGTTGATTGATTTAGCAAGAAATGATCTTGGCAAAGTGAGTCAACCTGGAAGTGTTAAGGTAGCAAAAAAGATGAAGATTGAGAAGTATTCCCATGTGATGCACTTAGTCTCAAAAGTAGTTGGGAAATTAAAAGAAGGAACAACTAGTCTTGATGTCCTTGAAGCAACATTTCCAGCCGGGACTGTATCAGGAGCACCAAAAGTCCGGGCAATGGAACTGATTGCAAAGTTGGAGCGAGAAGAAAGAGGCCCCTATGCAGGTGCCGTTGCTGCGATCAGTTTTAATGGGAATTTAGATACTTGTATTACGATTCGATCCATTTTCTTTCATGATGGAATCGCCTATCTGCAATCAGGTGCTGGGATTGTTTACGATTCGATTCCCGAAAAAGAGTATGAAGAGGTATCGAATAAAGCAAAAGCAATGATGAAGGCCATTCGAATCGCTGAAGGTTATCAAAACGAATAAGCAAAAGTAAAGTGGAGAGGAGATTAGAAAGATGAGCAGAGTGTTAAAAAAATTATTAGATGGAAATCACTTAACAAAAGAAGAGAGCAAACAATTCATGGAGGAGATTATCACGGGTAAAGTTCCTCCTCATCAAGTTACGGCCTTTATGGTGGGTTTAAAGATACTAGGAGAAACCACGGAGGAAATTGTGGGCTTGGTTGAAGCAATGCGAGAACATGCTTATGTCCCCTTTCAGGTAGAAGGTCCTTTACTTGATACTTGTGGTACAGGTGGGGATGGAACGGGAACCATTAATGTATCGACTGCAGCAGCTTTAATCGCTGCTACAGGCGGTATAAAAGTGGCAAAACACGGCAACCGTGCCGTTTCTGGGAAAAGTGGAAGTGCTGATGTGTTAGAAGCATTGGGTATTCCTATTCAACAATCGGCAGAAGAATTGGAAAAGGTACTGCAAGAAGAGAATATCGCTTTCTTATTTGCCCCCATTTTTCATCAAGGAATGAAACATGCGGCAACCTCAAGAAAAGAACTTGGCGTTCGTACCGTTTTTAATATCCTTGGGCCGCTTAGTAATCCATTAAAAGCAGATCATCAAGTCATGGGAGTATATCGCAGTGATCTAACTGAGCCTTTAGCAGAAGTGTTACATTCTTTAGGGGTCAAACGGGCATTAGTGGTTGCAGGGCTGGATGGCATGGATGAGATCACAACGACAACGAAGACACGTATTACGGAATTAAAAGATGGAGAAATCCACACTTACGAAATTACCCCTGAACAATTTGGGATCAAAAGAGCAACGATGGAAGACTTAAAAGGGGGTACCCCTGAGGAGAATGCGAAAGAGTTATTAATGATTTTTGAAGGGAAAAAAGGTCCAAAGCGGGATTTCGTCCTTATCAATGCTGGAGCAAGTTTTTATGTGACAGGTCAAGCAGTAAGCTTAGAGCAAGGGATAGAAAAAGCAAGGGAATTAATCGACTCAGGGCAAGTATTACAAAAAATCGGAAGGCTGCGCCGATTTAAAAAGAAAGAAGGGTTTGCTTCATGACTATCTTAGATCAAATCGTAGCCAAAAAGAAAAGCGAAGTTGCAGAAAGAAAAAAGCACTTTCCGAAAAACCATCTAAAAGATTTACCTTTCTACCATGAACCGACGGTATCCTTAAAGCAAAAGTTGATCATCACTTCGAGAAAAGTAGGAATCATTGCAGAAATGAAAAAAGCATCTCCATCAAAGGGAGTGCTGTTAGAAAATTATTACCCGGAACAATTATTTGAACTTTATCAAAAAGCAGAAGTGGAAGGGATCTCGATCTTGACTGACCAGCCTTTTTTTCAAGGAAATCTGATTCATCTTATGCAGGTTCGAGGTCTGACCGATTCCATCCCATTACTTAGAAAGGATTTTATCATTGATCCTTATCAAATTGATGAAGCAAAAGGGTATGGCGCAAGTGTTATCCTGTTAATTTCCGCCATTTTAGAAGAACAACAATATCAAGAATTATATTTACAAGCTAAAGAATTAGGGCTGGAAGTATTGACAGAGGTTCATGATGAAGAGGATCTGGAAAAAGTGTTACGGTCATTTACCCCTGAAATGATTGGGATCAATAACCGGAATCTAAAAACATTTCAAACCTCCATCGATCAAACGATGAAGATGATTAAGAAAATTCCTAAGAATACAATCATCATTAGTGAAAGCGGGATTCATCGTAAAGAACAGGTGGATCAATTAGCAGAAATTGGAGTACGGGGAATTTTGGTGGGAGAATCTATTGTACGTTCAAAAAATCCCCAAGAAACGATCGAAGGATTGGTGGGGAAAAAATGAAGGTGAAAATTTGCGGCATCTTTGAAGAACAAACCCTGATCGATCTAAAGGAAAAAGAGATATGGCCCGATTATATTGGCTTTGTTTTTGCAAAAAGCAGAAGGCAAGTAAAGTCAAGCCAAATGAAACCATGGTTAAAACATATTCCATCAACTGTCAAAACGGTTGGCGTGTTTGTAAATCAGGCAATTGAGGATGTAATAAATGCTCCCGTCCATATCCTCCAATTTCACGGGGATGAAAAGCCGGAGGATTGTCAAATGATTAAGGAACGAACAGGGAAAGAGATCTGGAAAGTGATCTCTGTGGATCAAAATCATCCCTTTTCGATTGAGCATTATCGCAATGTATATGAAAGATATTTACCAGTAGTAGATGGATTTGTTTTTGATACGGCAAGCAAGAGTCGCGGTGGGAGTGGAATTAAATTTGAGTGGGAACCTTTTTATCACTTATGGAAAGAGATTGAAAAACCGATTCTTGTAGCCGGTGGAATCACGAAAGAAGATATTCCCATGCTAAAGCGTTTCCCGATAGAGGGGATTGACCTCTCAAGTGGAGTAGAGGAAGAAGGCAAAAAATCAATCCCAAAAATCGTGGAACTCATAGAGGAGGTAAAAAGAGATGATGCAGTCGCTTCAATGGGAGATTGACTTAGGGGATGGGCGATTTGGACCTTTTGGTGGAACATTTATTCCCGAAACCCTCATGCATGCAGTTAAAGAATTAGAAGAAGCCTATGAACGAATTGGAAAAGATCCAGAATTTCAACAAGAATATCTAAAATGGGTACAACAATATGCCGGTCGTCCCACTCTTCTCTATTTTGCCGACCAATTAACCGATGTTCTGCAAGGGGCCAAAATTTATCTCAAGCGTGAAGATTTGAATCATACAGGTGCACATAAAATCAATAATGCCATCGGTCAAGGGTTACTTGCAAAAAGGATGGGGAAGAAAAAGATTATCGCTGAAACAGGTGCAGGTCAACATGGGGTCGCTTCCGCAACCATTGCTGCCAAATTAGGATTAGAGTGTAAAGTGTTCATGGGAATCGAAGATATTGAACGGCAACGGTTAAATGTTTTTCGCATGCAACTTTTAGGTGCAGAAGTGGTTCCTGTTGAAAGCGGAAGGGGAACTCTAAAAGATGCGACCAATGAAGCCATTCGCTACTGGGCAGCAAACATAGAAGATACTTATTATTTAATCGGTTCTGTTGTCGGTCCTCATCCTTATCCCACAATGGTGCGGGATTTTCAAAAGATTATTGGACTAGAAGCGAAACAACAAATGATAGAAAGGGAGCAACGCTTACCTGATTATGTCATCGCTAGTGTAGGTGGCGGTAGCAATGCAATGGGCATTTTTTATCCATTTATTGAGGATCATGAAGTACAGCTGATCGGCGTAGAAGCTGCAGGGAAAGGCTTGGATGATCAACATGCAGCAACTCTCGCTAAAGGGAAACCAGGGGTAATCCATGGTTCTTATACCTATCTTTTACAAGATCAGTATGGCATGATTCAACCTGCTTACTCGATTTCTGCAGGTCTCGATTATCCTGGAATTGGCCCTGAACATGCTTATCTTCAAGCGATCGGCAGGGCAAAATATACCACGATTACCGATGAGGAAGCGATGGATGCTCTGAAGGTGCTAAGCCAAACAGAAGGGATTATCCCTGCGATTGAATCGGCTCATGCAGTAGCCGCCGCCATTCAATTAGCAAAAACGTTATCTAAAGATCAAGTGATTCTCGTCAATCTTTCTGGCAGGGGCGATAAGGATATGGATACGATCCACCGTTTCTTTACAGAAAAAGCAAAAGGAGTGGCTAAGGAATGATGTTTGTTCCCTTTTTAACGGCAGGTTTCCCAACCCCTTCACTCTTTAAGAAAATGCTCTTCATTTTAGAAGAAGAAGGAGCAGGCATGATCGAGATTGGTGTTCCTTATTCCGATCCCTTAGCCGATGGCCCTACAATTCAACGGTCTTCTATTCGAGCTATTGATCAGGGAATGAATATCCGTACCGTTTTCGACTTGATCAAAGAAGTACGGAAAGAAGGTTTGAAGGTTCCCCTGGTTCTGTTTACCTATTATAATCCTTTATTACAAATGGGATTAGAACAAGTTGCCAAAGAAGTGGTTCAAAGTGGTTTTAATGGGGTATTGGTTCCTGACTTGCCTATCGAAGAAAGTCAGCCTTTAAAAGAGGCATTGAAGCAATATCATATTCCACTTATTTCCTTAATTGCCCCAACTTCTTTTGAGCGAATCGAAGCCATTGCCAAACAAGCAGAAGGATTTATCTATATCGTATCTTCTTTAGGGGTTACAGGGGAACGATCCCAATTTCACGCAAAGGTAAAGCAGCTGGTGCAAACCGTGAAACAATTTGCTCAAGTACCTGTTGTTTTGGGTTTTGGCATAAAACAAAAATCACAACTTGGTTCATTAACAGAAGATTTGGATGGATATGTGATTGGCAGTGCCTTAATCCGAATCATCGATGAGATCGAACAGGAATTACGAGAATCGTTAGTCCCTGAATCCATTGAATCAGAAGAATTTCAACTTCAGTTCCTTGAACGATTCCGTCAAAGAATTCGGGAGGTGCAACAATGATTCTAGTTATTGATAACTATGATTCTTTTACTTATAATCTCGTTCAGTTCGTCGAAGAATTAGGTGAGAAATGCATTGTGAAACGGAATGATGAGATCACCATCGAAGAAATCGAAAAGATGAATCCTGATTACATTTTGATTTCTCCTGGTCCAGGAATTCCCGAAGAGGCAGGAATTTCAATGGAAGTGATCCAAAAAATAGGCAAGAAAATTCCAACTCTAGGTGTATGCCTAGGTCATCAAGCCATCGCAAAGGCCTTTGGTGGCGAGATAAAACTAGCAGAGCAATTGATGCATGGGAAAGCTTCTTTGGTTCAACATAACCAAAGTGCACTATTTGAGGGAGTTCCTGAAACGTTTCAGGCAGGAAGGTATCATTCTTGGATCGTCGATGAGAAACAGATTCCCGAAACGATTGAGATTATGGCAAAGACAACCGAAGGAGAAATTATGGCGATTCGTCACAAAGAATACCCAATTGTAGGGGTACAATTCCACCCTGAATCCATCCTCACTCCTGAAGGGAAAAAGATTCTCGCCAATTACCTTCAATATTATAAAGACTATGGGAAAACGGCTTAAAATGCCCCTTGGGATTTCCTAAGGGGTTTTAAAATTGTAAAATAATTGGTAATAAAATCCCCATGTTGGGAACATTTTGCCTGCTTCGTGCATAGACTAAAATTAGGCGAATGACCTAATGGAAGAATAAAGAGTAGGGGGAAGAAACATGGGGACAATCAAAAATTATTATGCTGGCGGAAATACCAATGTTGGTTTCTATTCATTATTTGATGATGTATTAAAAGGTTTAGACCGTTTATATATTATTAAAGGTGGACCTGGTACAGGGAAATCTACTTTCATGAAAAAAATTGGTTTAACCATGGCGGAGAAAGGATACAATGTAGAATTTTTACATTGTTCATCTGACAATAATTCTCTGGATGGGGTGATTTTTCCTGAAATTCACTTAGGTTTGGTCGATGGGACAGCTCCACATGTGGTGGATCCAAAATACCCTGGTGTCGTTGATGAAATCATTAATCTTGGTGAATTTTGGGATAAAGAAAAATTAAGAGCGAATGGCAAACGGATCATTAAGCTTACTAACGATATCTCTGAGAATTTTAAACATGCTTATGAACAGTTTGCTGAAGCGAAATTGATTCACGACGAGTGGGAAGAAATCTATTTAGAAGCGATGGACTTTAACAAGGCGAATATGGTCACAGAAGAATTAATCAACAAAATTTTCGTCGGAGATATTGAACGAGAAGATAGACCTATTATTCGAAGAAGATTCTTTGGCGCAGCCACGCCAAAAGGTGCAGTTCATTTCATTGAGAATATCACTGAGGATATAGAAAGACGGTATATTGTAAAAGGCAGACCAGGTAGCGGGAAATCGACGATGATGAAAAAGATTGGAAAACGTGCCGAATCTCTTGGATTATCCGTTGAATATTTTCCATGTTCTTTTGATCCCAATAGCCTAGATATGGTGATTATTCCTAAATTAAGTGTAGCCATCCTAGATGGAACAGCGCCCCATGTCATTGATCCATCAAGGCCAACAGATGAGGTTGTGGATATGTTTGAACTTTGCATCGATCCCCAAGTGGAGATTGAGAAAGCGAAAGAATTAGAAAATGTAGAACAACGCTATAAAATCAAGATGACCATTGGAACGAATCATCTTAAAGAAGCAAAGCGTCTCCATGACGAATTAGAAACTTACTATATAGCTGCCATGGATTTTGCAGCGATTGACAGCAAGAGAGAAGAAATCTTAGAAGAGGTATTAAAGTATGCAGAAGGTTTCGAAAAGTAAATAAGAGTTCTGTTGATGAAATAAAAAAGGAAACGTCAGTCGTTCATTCGACCCGTTTCCTTTTTTAATGTATATATAAAAAATGCGATTTCTTATGCTACTTTTGGACGTTTTTTTTCTTTAAAAAAGCAATTCGGTTGCCAAGAATTTCAACAGCTAAATTCGAACGAAGTCCTAACCAGAGATAAACACCAATACCGACGATGAGAGAAACAACAAGAGTGATCACAGTATTGAGAAAATGTTCTTTTCCACCAGGTAACCAGAGAATAAATAGCCACTTTACAAGCCACACAGCTAGCCCCATGACCGTGGAATGAACAACCATGGTCATACTACTTTTTATGATCGGCCGATACGAGTACCCGGCGAATTTTTTAATGATCCAGAGGTTAAAAAGAATGGAGAAGCCATAACCGAGATCTGTACTTAAAATAGCCCCTTTCCCTTCAAAAAGTTGAACAAACTCATAATTAAAAGCAATCTTTAATAAAATTCCGCCAATTAGACCATAAACCGCGTACTTTTGGCGATTAATCCCTTGTAAAATCGCTGCCGTGACGGTAAATAAAGCGTAAAAAATCGTTGTGGGAGCATACCAAGCCAATAAGTAACTTCCTAAATCCACTTCACTCATCGCGTATAATGAACCATAGACTTGGTAGGAAAGAACACCTAATCCTACAGCAGCTGGGAGTGTGAGATAGAGTAAAATATTAAACGTTTGGGTGATTTGGTTGTGTAATTTTACCTTATCTCCAGCAGTAAAGGTTCTCGTAATGGCTGGAATGATCGTTAGCCCCAGAGCAGTTGCTAAGGATACAGGAATCATAATCACTTTTTGCGATGTTTGATTTAAAATCGCGAAAATATCTTCGGCCTGACCTAATGTATAACCAAGTGACATCAGTGCTTTATTCACCGTAAAAGTATCGATTTGCTGGTAAATCGGGATTGCTAATCCCACCAAAATAAAAGGAATAGCATATAACATCAATTCTTTATACATAGAGAACAAAGAAATCTCATGAATCGTTTTACTTTCAAGAACCCGCTTCTTAATATCTTTTTGTCGTTTTAGCCAATACCATATAAGTACTGCCATCCCTCCGATTGCTCCAACAAATGCAGCAAAGGTGGCCAAGGAAACAGCGGTAGCTAAGGGTCCATGCATCACTTTAAGAATGAAAAAGCTTGTTGTTAAGATGAATACGATGCGAACGACTTGCTCAATTACTTGCGAAACAGCCGTCGGGCCCATCGATTGGAAACCTTGAAAATATCCTCGCACTAGGCTCATCATGGGTACAAGTAATAAGGCAGGACTTACCCAGCGAATGACGAGGATTACATCTTCAAGTGTATTTCCGTTTCCACCACCATTCCCTCCTATAAACATGGGTGCAATCACAGGAGCAACAAGGAATAGAGCAAGTGCAGCAAGAAAACCTGTAATCGATAATAAAACAAGACCTGAACGAAATAATCGATACCCAGTACGATAATCTTCAAGAGCATTGTATTTAGAAACAAACTTAGAGACAGCAAGGGGAAGGCCCATCGTTGAAATACTTAAGAGTATCGTATAGGGATTATAGGCATAGGCATATAGAGCAGCTCCTTTTGTTCCTACTAACCATAAAAAAGGAAAATAATAAATCAGTCCAAGAATTCGCGAGATCATCGTTGCTGAGGTTAATAACAACGTCCCTCTTACCAATTGTGAGTCGTTACTCATATTAAGTCCATCTCCTAGGTAATTAACATTTAACGATATTATCCATTATTTCAATCTATTCCTCATTTTAGAAGAACAGAGTTCAATTGACAAACTTTTTTAGATGAAAGTCTCATCTTTTTTTTATTTTTGTTAAAATATAAGATATTTAGGAACAAATAAATAGTAAAGGGGGAATCGTTTTGCATCCTGTCGTAACAAAAAGAGAATACAATGTTCACTATTATGAAGTTGATTTTAAACGGAGAGCTTTACCAACCACATTGATGAATTATTTTCAAGATATTGCGATACACCAAAGTGAAAAATTAAGAGTTGGCTTAGACTTCTTAGAAGAAAACCATTTAACCTGGTCACTCTATCAATGGGATCTATCGATTAAAGCCTATCCTCAATTTGGACAAACCGTTACGATTACAACCAATGCCTGTGCTTTTGAAAAATTTAATGCTTATCGGGAATTTAAGATTACCAATCAAGAAGGGGAATTAATGGTCTATGCCTATACAAGATGGGTGTTATTAGATACGAAAAAAGGAAGGTTAACCAAGATCCCACCTAGGATTTATGAAGCTTATGGCATAGACCCAGATAAACCCAATATGTATGAGATGGGGAAATTAAAAGAATTAAATGAAAGTCAATACAAAAAAGAGTTCTCCGTTCGTTATAGCGACATCGATACGAATAAACATGTCAATAATGTGAAATATGTAGAATGGGCGATGGAAACGTTACCCCTCGAAATGGTGACGGAACACCAATTACGTCATATGAAAGTGATGTATAAGAAAGAAGCAAAATATGGGGATCAAGTTCAAGTTTTAACGGAAATAAGAGGAAATGGCGATCAATGGATTGCAATACAAAAAGTTGCGAACAATCAAGATACAACATTGTGTTTATTAGAAACAACGTGGGAAAAAAATTAACCTACTTTTATTCATGAGTAGGTTTAAATGGAAGAGCGGTCCCAATCGACTTATAATATGGTCCTTTCTCTACATACTCATTACGAATCCGTTCCATATCCTTTTTCTCTTCTTCTGTTAATGGTCGAATCACTTTTACAGGATGACCATAAGCTAATGTATAGGGAGGGATTTTCTTTCCAGGTGGGACAAGACTTCCTGCACCAATCATGGCTCCCTCCCCAATCTCAGCTCCGTCCAAAATAATCGATCCCATACCAATCAGTGCACCTCTGTGAACCGTTGCACTGTGAAGAAGTACACGATGTCCAATCGTAACATCATCTTCAATAATAAGAGGGATATTAGGACTTTGATGTAGGACAGAATGATCTTGAATATTCACACGATGACCAATGATGGTTGGGGCTACATCTCCCCGGATGACTGTGTGAAACCAAATGCTTGATTGTTCGCCAATGGTGACATCACCCGTAATCGTGACATAGTCGGCGATAAAAGCGCTGTTTGCAATTGCTGGCTTTTTATTTTTGTATGGATAGATCATTTTGCATTTCACCTCTGTTTTTAAAGATCTGATCTAACAATAACTAAATTATAACAAAAATAAACAGACAAAATCTTTGAAATAAGAAAGAAATAAACATATTGAAAAAGCGAATCTGATAGAAAGTAGGAAGTAGGATGTACGATGTGATTGTCATCGGTGGTGGCCCTTCTGGATTAATGGCAGCGATTACGGCAGCCGAAGAAGGGGCAAAGGTATTACTTCTTGAAAAAGGGAATAAATTAGGACGAAAATTAGCCATTTCAGGTGGTGGCCGTTGCAATGTCACCAATCGCATGCCGATTGAAGATTTAGTAAGGCATATCCCCGGAAACGGTCGTTTTTTGTACAGTGCCTTTTCCATCTTTAATAATGAAGATATTATCCGTTTTTTTGAAAACTTGGGCATTCCTTTAAAAGAAGAAGATCGGGGACGGATGTTTCCTGTTAACGATAACGCTCAATCCGTGGTGAATGCCTTAATTGATAAGTTAAGAGCTTTAAAGGTTACATACAGAACCAACACCCCGGTTAAAACCATTCATTATCAAGAAGGAAAAGTAAAAAGTGTTGAATTACAAACAGGTGAAAAGATTGAAGCAAAAGCTGTCATTGTCGCTGTTGGTGGAAAATCTGTTCCCAAAACGGGTTCAACTGGTGATGGCTATGCATGGGCAGAAAAAGCAGGCCACACGATTACCGAACTTTACCCCACAGAAGTTCCTATTACTTCTGATGAACCCTTTATTCAAGAAAAAAGATTACAAGGTTTATCATTACGAGATATTGAGCTTTCAGTATTGAATGAAAAAGGGAAGACGGTCATCCGCCATCGTTGGGACATGATTTTTACCCATTTTGGGATTAGTGGACCCGCCGCTTTAAGATGCAGTCAATTTGTGGTGAAAGAACTGAAAAAATCAAAGAAGAAAAGAATAACAATGGCGATTGATTTATTTCCTGATAAAAATAGAGAAATTGTCTTTCAAGAACTGACAAAAAAATTACAAGCCGAACCTAAAAAAGCAATCAAAAATGTCTTAAAGGGCTACATGCCAGAACGTTATCTTCTTTTTCTCCTTGACCAAGCGGGGATTCCCCATGATATCACATTTATCCATCTAGCAAAAGAAAAAATTCGCCAATTTGCAGAGAAGATCAAACACTTCACTTTCACTGTAAATGGGACGTTACCCCTAGAACAAGCTTTTGTAACAGGTGGAGGCGTCTCAATTAAAGAGATCGATCCCAAGACAATGGAATCTAAATTGATGAATGGACTCTATTTTTGTGGAGAAATCTTAGATATTCACGGATATACAGGAGGATATAATATTACCGTTGCCTTTGTCACAGGACATGTGGCAGGCAAAAGTGCAGCTAAAATGCTCTCTTTAAAGGCACCCTAAGTTAAGGGTGCCGTAAATAACAGAGGTTACTTCTGAGCATTTTGTTGATTGGCCATTTGCTGTTCCGCAATGGCAATCATCCGTTTAACCATATTACCGCCTATTTTTCCCACTTCCCTAGTTGTCATATTTTCCCATCCGCGGTTTTGAATATCATCATCCAAACCTAAATCTTGGGCCACCTCATATTTGAGTTGGTCCATCGCACTACGGGCTTTAGGATTGAGTAAGCGGTTATTATTGCTCAATGAATCCACCTCCAGTATTATTTTTTGTTATTTTTTTGTTATAATACAATAACGATTGAACTCGAATTGGGAAATAATACTGGAGGAAATATGGTGAAAAAGATTGCTCTTATCATCTTGGTTCTACTCTCACTTATTTATGTGATTTTCCAAACGGATTTTGGTGAAATTCTAAGGCAAGGAAATTTACATTTATTGGTTCAGTATCTAAAGTCTTTAGGGTGGCTTGCTTGGTTTATAAGTTTTTTGGCGATTATCATTCAAACCTTTTTTCCGTTTATTCCTTTTGTAATACTGGCAGGGGCAAATGCCCTTGTATTTGGGATCGGGTTAGGATTTATATTAAACTGGGTATTTTCTGTTATTGGAGCTGTTATCTCTTTTTTCTTTTCCCGATACATTGCGCGAGATTATGCAAAAAGACAAACTGAAAAATATCTCTTAATAAAAAAGTTGGAGCAGCTAATAAAGGACAATGGTTTTCTCATTTTTTTCTTAGGAAGGCTTATTCCCATTTTACCATCAAGCATCGTTAATTTTTTTGGTGGAATTTCTTTGCTGCCGTTTCGAACTTTCTTTTGGTCAACATTATGGGGAAAATTGCCTATGATCTTTTTAGAAACAATGATGGGGCACGATTTGGTCTATTTCCAACAACATCCCATCAGGTTATTATTTCTCGTGTTTATATTTGTGGGTTTAATTGTGATTGGCTACATGATCAATAAAAAGCTAGAGAATAAAAAAATACCTAACCAAAGCTAAAGTTGAAATGCTTTGGTCTTTTTTTGTTCTTGCATTTTTTTGATCCATTGCTTATACTAATTAAGTATCTTAAATATTAGGAGGCTAAATGATTGGATCGGGAAGAGGTTTTAATTAGTGAATTAGAACAATTATTTTATGAAATCAATCAGTTGGTAATTTCGGAAAAGCATAAATGCTTAAAAGAAGGAATTTCCTTAAGCCAGATTTGGGTACTAAAGCAATTAGAACAAAACAGACAAAAAATCTCTGATTTGGCTGAAAGTATGGGGGTAAGTGTCCCTGCGATTACTGGCCTTTCCGATAAGCTGATTGCTCAAGGATTAGCAGAGCGGATTCGCTCAGATCAAGACCGACGAATTGTATTTCTATCCATAAGCCAAAAAGGAAGAGAGCTGCTTAAGGAAATTCGTCGAGAACGGCAGAAGTTAATGAAAATTTATCTAGATGGACTGCCAGAAGAGGATTTGCAACGCTTAATCGAAATTTATCGCAAAATCAAGGATAATATTAAGAAAAAAAGGAAAACTGAATAGAACTGCATAAGAATGGAGAGGATTTTATGGAACATTTAGAACGAAAGAAAAAAATTACCATTATGTTAACCATCCTTGTTTCCATGTTGTTTTCTTCTTTAAGTCAAACGATTGTAGACACTGCCCTTCCTCGCATTGTTGCTGATTTAGGAGGAATGGATTATTATACCTGGATTTACACCATTTATATGCTTTCTACCAGTATCATGGTAATTTTAGTCGGTAAACTTTCTGATATTTATGGTCGTAAAGTTTTCTTATTATCGGGTATTGCTGTTTTTATGTTAGGGGCATTCTTATCAGGTACGGCTACGTCCATGCTTCAATTGATTATTTATCGCGGGATTCAAGGTCTTGGCGGTGGGACGATTATGTCTGCATCAATGACCACTGTTGCTGATCTATTCTCACCTGCAGAACGCGGGAGATGGCAGGGGGTAATGGGAGCCGTTTTTGGTTTATCAAGTGTCATCGGTCCAACGCTTGGGGGTTATATTGTCGATCACTGGGAGTGGCATTGGATCTTCTGGATTTTCTTACCTTTAGGATTTGTCGCATTGTTTTTTATTTATACTCTCTATCCAAAACATAATTTCCACGGTCAAAGGGAAAAAGTCGATTATTACGGGGCTTTATTTTTGGTCATTACCCTCATTCCATTATTATTAGGATTTACCTGGGCTGGAACAAAATATAATTGGAGTTCGATGCAAATCATTTCTTTATTCTCTGTTGCAACGATTGGTCTAATTTTATTTTTGATTGCAGAAAGTAAGGTTGAAAATCCAATTCTACCATTACACCTTTTTAAAAACAGTATTTTTACCATCTCCAATTTAATGGGATTTCTTATTGGCATGGGGATGTTTGGATCAGTCATGTTTATTCCCTTATTTGTGCAAGGGGTTATTGGTTCCTCGGCGACTCAATCGGGTGTCATTTTAATGCCAATGACCTTAAGTTTAGTGATTGCAAGTACCATTAGTGGTCAAATTACTTCTAGAACAGGAAAATATAAGTTCTTAGCGATAATTGGGATTGCAATTGTTACGATAGGTATGTTTTTACTATCGAGAATGACAATTGATACCACAAATACAACAGTCACCTTAAATATGATTGTATTAGGATCAGGATTAGGGGTTGTGATGCCACTCTTTGTTTTGACTGTTCAAAATGCAGTTCCAAAAAGACTGCTGGGCGTCGCAACTTCAGCAGTTCAATTGTTTCGCCAGATTGGGGGAACCGTTGGTGTTTCTATCATGGGAACGATTATGAGTCACAGTATGAATAGAAACTTAGCAAAAGAGATTCCTCCACAAGCAAAGCATCTTATGGAAACAATAGGTTTAGATCATGTGAAAAATCCACAGGTCTTATTTGATCCCGAACGCATTACACAATTAAAAGCAATGATTCCAGCTAAAGCCATACACATATTCAATCAAGTACTTGAAGCCATTCGCGTTTCTCTTGCAAGTGCAATTAAGGATGTATTTTTCTATGGTTTTTTAATTATGTTAGTCAATATTGTGTTTGTTTTCTTCTTAAAAGAAGTTCCCCTAAGAAAAAGTACAAAAGAAATTGGGCATATCGAATCTGAATTAACGGAGCTAAATTAAGGGCGATTTTCCTTCCAATCAACCTTACCTATGTTATAATCAGATTAGTAAATTGGGACTATGAACTGAAAGGAAGAAACGGGTTGGTTGATAAGGAAGATTTGAGAGTTCGTCAAAATTTGCTCATGATCTTTATGTTATTATTTTTATTTGCTTTCTCGTATACGATCTTTGCAAAAGATCAACCTCAAAAATCCGTCGTTGAAGATCATTCTAATTTTTTAACAAAGGAACAAAAAGAAGCCATTGAAAAGGAAATGAATCATTTGCCTGAAGTATTTCGAATTATTTTTTTACCTAGGATTGATTCGGCAATTGATGTCAAAGCAAAAGAATTATTCATGGAAAAACAATTGCCTGAAGATACGATTTTGATTCTTGCAATTGTTGATCAACGAAAAATTCAAATTATCACGGGCGAAGCATTACAAAAAAAAGGGTTAGATGATTCATTTTTTCAAAAAGAAATTGAACAATACTTTGTTCCAGCTGTCAAAATCGGAGCGGTAGACCAAGCCTTTATTCAATTAACAAAGGGGATTAGTAAAGATATTGTTGCTTCGATAAAAGAGAAAGAAAAAAAAGAAAAAGATTCCCCGAAAATACCTGAGCCACCACAACAAGTTCAGAAAGACGGAAAAAGAGGAAACATAAATTCGAAATACTTATGGACTATTGGCTTGTTATTCATCGCTATATTCGTATGGTTTATCAATAAAACAAGGAAAAAGTCCTCTTGAACTCTTGCGAGTGAAGAGGACTTCATTTTTTTAGCCAAACTTTTCCTTTTTCAATCAGTGTCTGTTACAATTAGGGTAATGAAAGTTAGAAAGGAGAAATCTAGTGTTAAAAGATTATCTCTTATCCGTTGCCTATCAATTAGTCAAAACCGAACATTTTTCTTTCCTTCCTTTTAGGGAATCAAATATGGATCAACCCTTTCCTGCTCTAGGACTGATGAAGAATGAAAAAATGGATCTTTTTTTTATCCATTTAGTTCCCGTTCAAGAAAGAGGATTTATTTTTGATGAGATGAAAATGGATGAGTTGATTGCCCATGCGAGAACGATTTTATCTAAATCACAAGCTAGAAATCTACATTATTTTCAGTTATACGTTTTTCCATTCAGCCCATCAATAGAAACAAAGGTCAAAATTCAAGAATATTCAAGGAAGATTTATGATGGAAATATAGAGATCTATTTTGGCTTTGCTGATTTAGAAAGAGAAGAAATCGGCGTTCCTGAAGATGTCTTTCAAAAGATGAAAATAAGAAAAGACTCCTTCCTTTATTATTTTTCTGATAAAAGCCTTCTCGATCCTATTGCGGTCATCGATGAAATGGAACAAATTGAAAAGCGAAGAAGAGAAGAGATTAAAGGAATCTTTCATTATGGAAAACCCTATTTTACTTATATTTTGATCGGGATTAATACCCTCATTTATTTGCTTATGGAGATGAAAGGGGGAAGTACCGATCCGAGAATTTTGCTTCAGTTTGGCGCAAAGGAATCCTATCTTATTACCCAAGGGGAGTATTGGCGATTAATTGCTCCCATCTTTCTTCATATCGGGTTTATTCATTTTGCTTTAAATAGCACCGCCCTTCATTATCTTGGGCAAATTACGGAAAGAATCTACGGTTCGTTTCGCTTTTTTGTCATCTACCTAATGGCAGGAATTATTGGCAATATGATCAGTTTTCTTTTCTCCCCAAATTCGATTGGTGCAGGGGCATCAGGAGCTATTTTTGGTTTGTTTGGTGCTTTACTTTATTTTGGTTATGTCCATCCAAGTTTGTTTTTTAAAACGATGGGTAAGGATATTTTGACCATTATTGCGGTTAATCTCATTTTTGGATTAACAGTGGCTAATATCGATAACTATGCTCATATTGGGGGACTGATTGGGGGATTTTTTGTCTCCGCATTAGTGGGTTTGCCGCGACAAAAAAGAAAGCGCTTTGGAATGGTGATCATTGCAACATTGTTCCTCGTTTTTACCTTTACCTCTACTTGGTGGGCGATTCAGAATAAAGAAGTAAAAGGGAGTCAAGCATTAGTTATTGTAGGAGAGAATGCCTTAAAACAAGGAGACTATGAAAAAGCCTTGAAAATCTTTCAACATCTGATGGGAGCTAAGCCAAAAGACGCCAATTATCATTTCTATTATGCCTATACTCTAGACCAATTAGGAAATTTAAATAGGGCCAAGGAACATTATCAAAAGGCAATTGAATTGGATCCAACGATTTATCAAGCCCATTATAATATTGCGCGAATTTTACTTTTGCAACATAAAGAAAGAGAAGCGATTCCTTATCTAAAAAAAGCTTTGGAAATTAACCCTCAGTTTAAAGAAGCAAAAGAATTGTTACGACAAATCCAATGAAATAAACCTTTTTTTATTTCTATTAAAGAAGTTTCTGCCAAAAACTTGAAATGCGAATATATGTTCGTTTATAATAAAGAAAAAATGGGAGGGAGAGAGGTCTTGGATGAACAAGAACCAGTTCTATCCTTTTATGCTAAAAGGAAGTGCGTTTTTTCCAGAGCCAATTGTCAATCGGGGATTATTACTTAAGGTGTTGTTTCAAGATGGTACTGAGGAAATTCTTTCAACAACAGCACAATCATTTCTAAATCAGATCATTCAGTTTTTCGGTTACGACTTGGTTGCGCTGCGCAAGCAGTATGGACAAGCCATTGGCAAACGACAAATGGTTCCACTTCCTTTATTAGAGGATTGGATTTTGATTCCGTTAAAACTTTCAAATCAGCTAAATGGGGAGTTTTTTCTGGGTTTCGTAGTTGCTCAGTCGATGGTTCATATGGAAGAGGAAAATAAGTCCATCACGAAATTATTTTTAGAGGGTAATCATAAGATCTATTGTGGTCATCGTATTTCTTTTTGTAACCAACAAATTCGGCATGCGGCTCTCGTTCAGCACCGCTATCGGTTATTACATGGAAAGGGAAATTTACAACTAAAAGAAGGACGTCTCTCTTATTTCTTGTAAATGAAGTGATGAAAATAAAGATTTAGCATATACCAAATATCTAGAGAGAGAGAACCAATGATCTGACTAGATCGTTGGTTCTCTTTTTTCCTGACTAAATAAAGAACCAAAATAAGGCTGCTAGGATAAAACGGTAATAAGCAAATGGGGTTAATTTGACTTTTTGTAATAATTTAAGAAAAGAGACGACAGCTAACCATGCGACGATAAATGAAACAATAAAACCGATGGCGAAGAAACCAATGTCATTTGCCGATAAATACTGATAGCTTTTTAATAAATCATAACCACTAGCTGCAATCATCATAGGAATTGCAATGATAAAGGAGAATTCTGCTGCTGCTTTATGGTTCGTTCCAACCAACAATCCTCCTGCAATGGTAGCTCCTGAACGAGAAAAACCTGGCCAAAGCGCGAGAATTTGCGAAAGGCCAATCAAAAAGGCTTGTTTATAAGTAATTTCATCTATAGTGGTAGCAGTAACTCTTGTTTTTCGTTTCTCAGCGTAAATCATAAAAAGTCCGCCAATGACTAAACCAATTAAAACGGTATAAGAAGAGAAAAGATAAGTTTTTATTACTTTATGAAGAAGAAGTCCCATCAGCATCGCTGGAAAGATGGCAACAAAGATATGGATCAAATTTAATCGCCTTAATGTACCCTCATGATTCTCTGACTCTAATCCTTTCTTCCATCCTAGTAAGCCAAGAACTCTTTGCCAGTAGAGAATTGCTACGGCTAGGATTGCCCCTAATTGAATGACAATTTCAAACGTTTCTGCTTTTTCCCCAGTAAAATGAAGGAGTTCCCCAGCTAAAATTAAATGTCCAGTTGAGGAAATAGGCAAAAATTCTGTCAATCCTTCGACAATTCCTTGAATGACTGAAATCAAATAATTGTGCATAAATGAATCCTCCTAAAGTTTAATTTTTAGTTTTTTGGGCATTTCAAATGACAATAAAAAAGACATAACGTACGTTAAAAAAGTTCACCAAGTTAGGGGGAAATAATGAACTTTTTCAATAAGGATTCGTCCTTTTTAATAGCCATGAAAGAAGTCATAGAGATTATTAATCAAATAAAAGGGGAAAGCAAAATGAAACGTATTCTAATTCTATCGGAGGCTTTTGGAGCAGGACATACCAAGGCGGCTGAAGCAATTAAAGAAGGAATAAAAATTTATCAACCGACTTGGCAAGTTGAAATTATAGAATTAGGAACTTGGTTAAGGCCTACATTAAGCCATTGGATCAATCAAATTTATTTAAAAACGATCAAATATTCCCCTAAACTTTGGGGTATATTGTATAAAAAAGTTCAAAATCGTACAGTTAAACCCCATTTTGAGCTTTTATTGCATTTCATTTATACGAAGGTCATGCAATTAGTTAGAGAGAAACGGCCAGACTTGATCGTAGCGACTCATCCTTTTCCAAGTGCGGTAATTTCTAGATTAAAACGGATGGGACTAAAGATTCCATTACATGTTGTTCCTACCGATTATGGTGCTCATGGAACATGGATTAGTGAAGGTGTAGATTATTATTATTTATCTACTTGGGAAGCAAAAAAATATTATGTAAGTTTAGGAGTACCAAAAGAACGCATATTTGTTACAGGTCTTCCTACACATCCGTTTTTTTGGAAAAGAGGGGATCAGAGTTTCATTCGAGAAAAACTAGGTCTAGCAAATAAGCCGACGATCCTGTTTATGGGGGGAGGATTAGGAATAGGCTTGGAGCGAGGAATCCTTGATGCCCTTTCGGATTATCGAGATGAATTTCAATTTTTAATCGTAACGGGTAAAAATACAAAATTATACCACCAACTCCAATTGCATCCTTTATCTCAGCACCCCAACATTCGGATTTATTCTTTTGTAGAAAATATTGATGAATTGATGGACGCTTCTAATTTTATTGTTACGAAACCAGGTGGTATGACTACAGCTGAAGCGATCGCTAAAAAGATTCCAATGATCTTATTCAATGCTATACCTGGTCATGAACAGGAAAATTTAGATTTCATCCAACAAAGAAAACTTGGTATTGCTATTCAGGATATTCATGAATTAAAAAGTTTGCTTGAACAGTATATAGTAAACCCTTCTTATGTATTATCTCATTTTCAGATTAACTCCGATTCTAATTTCGGGAAAAAAACTGTTGAGCAAATGATTCAAAATGTGCTTTACTTTCAGAAGAATCAAATTGCTCTATAGAGGATAAAACAAAAAAAAAGAGGCTGATATCATGCAGCCACTTAAATTTTTTCTGCGTTTTTTATAGATTCATATCCTATAATCCCTGCTATCACTAAAATACCACCAGCTGAAAATCCAGCAATTACATCACTAGGGAAATGGACACCAAGATAGATTCGGCTAATCCCAATAGACAGAATTAGAATTATAGTGAGAATTGGTACATACCAAGTTGATTTTTTTCTTTCCTTGAGATGAATCCATAGCAAATAACTAAGGATGCCATAAAACGTTGTTGAAACCATAGAATGACCACTAGGGAAACTATAACCACCTGCCTCAACAAGATGCGTAATGTCCGGTCTTGATCGGCGAAATAGATCTTTTAACGCTACATTTAATAGAGCCCCTCCAATTAACCCGCCAGCTAATAAAATAACATCCCTTCTTTTTTTATAACGAAAGTAAAATATTCCTCCAACAATCAATAAGAATAATGTTAATATTGGCCCTGATCCCAGCTGGGTGATGAAAACCATCAATTTTGTAACATTAGGGGAGGCAAAACTTTGAATGTACTGTGTAACAATGGTATCAAACATACCAAGTTCATTAAAAAGTAAGTCTTCTACAAGTTTAGCAAATACAAACAGAAGCAAAATTCCAATGGCAAGCCCCCAAACGAAGTGCTTCCCAATTCTTAAAACGGAGGTATGAACGACATGGAAAAATTTTTGATACATCTGTTTAAACATTAGTATTCACCTCTATATTTCTAATAATGGGCAGTCATCATAATTTTCTACTGATTTTTTTTGCTCATTTTCCTTAACAATCTATACACCTCAAGCAAAATTACATTTAAACTTAACCATACCCCACCAAATACGTATCCACCGACAACATCACTCGGGGCTTCAATTTGGAAGTAGATACTACTAATACCAATCAGAATCAAGATGATAAAAACAATGAAGATAGAGATGTTATGCAACCATATATTTTTAGTATGGCGTAGTAATAAGAAGACGGTAAATCCATAGATCACAATGGCCATTAAGGATTGTTCACTAGGGAATGTATTCATGGACTTATCAATTGGAATAGGAGAAAGGCGATGAAAAATGAAACGAAGACTTTCATTTAAGACCTCGCCTCCGATAACGACAATTGCAAGGAAAAGTGATTCCAGTTTTCTGTCGTTGCTTTTTATCATTATCCATAACCATGTAATAAGGATTAAGGGAATGAGGATAGGAAACAAAACCAGAACTCTAAAACCACTCATCCAGTTATCCCAGTTGGGTTTAAATATTAGATTAACTAATAAGATAGTGATTTCATTAAATTGAACAAACTCATTACTAATGAAGTCTTGAATTAATCCAATCATAAGCATAAATAATCCCAGAAAAACAATACTTGCTATCGTTATAAGGATCTTAACATGTCCTAAAGTATGGAAGGTAGCAATTGCTTGTTGCAATTTTGATTCTAAGCGTTCTTTTAATCTTAATTTGTAGGTGCGATAAATATAGATAATTGCAATACCAATTGCCAGGGTAATTCCACCAATAATTAAATATCTTTTTATTGAATTGTGAAATTGTTCCCATTGAGGGCCTAATATTTTTCCTAAGGAAATAAAAGTACTTACCCATATAATTGCACCAGTATATGCGTAAGTTGCAAAGGTTCGAAAAGGAATCTGTGTAATTCCAGAGAAATAGCCTGTAATATGGCGAACCCCAGGAATAAAATAAGCGATGATTAATAACTTATTTCCATATTTCTTAAACCATATCGATGTTTTTCTCAAGCGTTCAGGCCCCATATGGATATATTTCCCGTATTTTTCAAAGAAGCGATTACCTAACCAATACCCAATCCAATAGGATAGGGTCATCCCCAAAATAGCTCCTAAACTTGCAGCAATAATGCTTAATCTCCAAGAAAATTGACCTTGATATGCTAGAAAGCCTGTGTAACTCATCAGAGCTTCCCCGGGTAAAGGAAGGGCAATCATCTCTAAAAAAAGTGATGAAATTAATACAATATAACCGTATTTTGTGAAAATTATTGCAATCCAAGTAAACATGTAAATTAGTGTCCTCCAAGGTCAAAAATAAATCAATTCACTCAGAACTGGATGGTTTTCTTATTCGTTTCATCCAATCAGAAATCCATAAGGTCATTATCCCCATTGAAATCCATACCAGAATCAAGAATAGCACACCACCGAAGAATGGAAAGTTGATCCCTGCAACAAGAGTAATCGCACCTACCAAGGGAATCTTCCAATGATCTTCCTTATTTCGTAATAGATACGCACCTACCATTTTACTTAGTGTAGCTAGACTTAAGACTAAAAATCCGAGTATTATGGCCAACAAAATCATAACGATTGGAATCCCGATTACCGTAATTGTTAGCAAAATACTTACAGCAAAGAGTAAGATACTTGCTGCGATCCCGATGAAAATGAGCCTTTTTGGGGATTTAGCGATTTGATCTTGTATCGGCTTCAATCGTTTCTTTGCCAGCAATACCGTTAAAAATAACAAGAGTATGAGTAAGATACTTAATCCAAATTTAGCAATCCAGATCCCAATTATGACCGACAGACCAAGTAAGAGGCTATTTAGGACTTCATGTCGGAAGGAGAGATTGAGTACATTATCTGTAATTTTTGCACCTTGTTCCTCTTGAATTCCTCCACCCAGTACGACCACTACTCCTTGGATTTGTGCGGTTTGTTTCACTGTTAAATCTCCATTTATAACAATAACGGCATCCTTTACAGTTCCTTCTATGACCAGATCATTTCCAATCACCACAACATTCTCTACCGATTGATCTTTTGCTATATTTGTTTGATTGTTGTCTATGATGTTTTGATTAGCGGCATGAACAGGAAAAGAGGTTGTCATTAGAATGACGAATACCAAAAGATAAACCAATTGTTTGCGTGTTACCATATGTTACAACTCCTTACTGGATTACTTTGCTAACAATGAACCGACGTAATAACCAAAGGGATAAGAAAATGGCAAATAGAGAAATCATGACGATCACTCCAAGTAAATAAGGAACAATTGTTACGATAACTGGAATTATACTAAATATCACTTTCATTATAGACGAAAAGATTCCAAAACTTAAAAATAAGGGTTGAGAGGTAAGTAAAAGTGCAACAAGAAGAACAGGTAATACGACTTGAAACCATGGGATTTTATTGATCGCGAATAGATTTTCCATCTTTGTTAGTTCGATTTTGGTCATTACTTGTTGTTCTATTGCTTGAGGTACCTCTATATTTTGATAAGCATAAAAGACTAGGTTCTTTATCTCTGTTAATTCTTGAAATAAATTTTGACAACGATCACAAACTTGTAAATGTTCTTCCATTATGCTCTTTTCAGATTCAGTTAACTCTCCGTCAACATAAGCAGAAATCCTTTCTTCTTCTGGATGATTCATTTTTTATCACCTCATTTTGAAAGCTCATTTTTCAATGCTAATCGTGCATGATATAAACGGGATTTGACAGTTCCAACAGGAACCTGTAATATCTTTGCGATTTCATTATAAGAATACCCCTGAATGTCACGTAAAATAATGACTTCTCGATGTTCTAAGGATAACTTTTGCATGGTCTTCTGAAGGGTTAACAAAAGCTCCTTCCTTTCTATTAGCCCTCCTGATGGAGAACGAGCGAGTTGATCTAAGTTCTCACTTGTCACAGCCATTTTTTTCTTCCGTTTTTCAATTTGATCATAACAGAGATTGAGGGTGATCTTCGTTACCCAGGATGTAAATGCATAAGGGCTTTCTAAGGAAGATAACGAGTTGTAAATTTTTAAGAATACCTCTTGCGTTACATCTTCGGCTTCCATATGATCACCAAGCATCGCATAGGCTTGGCGGTAAACAACCCCTTTATATCTTGTCATTAATTGTTCAAATGCATCTTGTTTTCCCTCTTTTGCTTCAGAAATGAGTTGAAATAGTTCCAGATCCATGAAAGACACTCCATACATAGCGGGATAAGGTAAAAAGCGAATATTCTTAGTTTATCTCTTTATTGTCAATTGACGTGCATTTTTAGGAAAAAGTTCAATGAAAAACCGTGATTTTTTATTTGTGAACAAATCGTGAACGTGCGTTCTATTATTAAGATAGATGATATGACGAAGAAAACAGATGCGGATAAGGTAAAGCTGTGCACAAATTCCGAAGGCCGGCCTTCATGATGAAGGTGAAAGTTGTGGAAGAGTTAGTGAATAAAGCACAGCAAGGAGACCGAGAATCCTTATCCATCTTGCTTGAAAAATATCATCCTTTACTGGTTACGTTTGCCAACAAACGGTATATTTATAATAGTTTTGAAGATACCCTACAAGAGGCCCGTCTTGCTTTTATTCTTGCAGTTAAGCAATATGACCCAAGCTATGGTGTGTTTTTTGGCCACTATATGAAACAAAAAATCTGGCAACATTTGTCTTCGCTACTAAAGAAAGAACAGAAATGGCAGGAGGCTTCCCTTTTTGAGGGTTGGCAAGGTGAAGGACACAGGATACTCGTTGATCATGTTGATCTTGATTTTACCGTTTGGAAGGAACAATTGGAAAGTCTTTTATCTGAACGGGAAAAACAATTTCTTGAATTACACTGGATTCAAGGTTACACGATCGCTGAGATTGCTGATCGTTTTCAAGTCTCTGTGAATACTGCAAAGACTTGGAAAAAACGAGCGATAAAAAAGTTAAGAACAGCTCTTATTACCCAGTAGGCGAATAAAATTGCTAAATTGGCAAGAATAGAGATATAATTGCAGTAATATATAAAGTAGATCGGTGATATCATATTACGGGGATAGGGTGGTTTTAAATGAGCAGAAATGCGAAGAATTATGAGTATTTTACTTATGAGGAATTTGAAAAAATTCAGAACGATGAACCGAACTTTCGATTAGAGTATGACAATGGCTATATCTACTATATGACACCTGTTTATCCCAATCATGATCGGGTAAAGAATAAGATTGCGAATACATTGATCAATCACTTAGGATTTGATCACAAATGTGAAGTTTTCACAAGTGACGTGGCTGTCGTTTTTGAAAATGAAAATGAAAAATATGAGTTTGCTCCTGATATCATGATTACTTGTGATCCAGAAAAATTTAAAGGGGCAAAATATAAAGGAGTCCCCTCATTAATTGTTGAAATCTTATCCTATAGTACAGAGCATAGAGATAAAGGTTTAAAGCTAGATGTTTATCAGAGGTTTGGTGTGAAGGAATATTGGATTGTGGACATTAATAAAAATAAAATTATTGTCTACAATAGTAACGTTAACGGGGAGTTCATGTCTGTAAATACCTATACAAGAGGAATGACTTTAAAATGTCTAGGTCGATTTGATTTAGCAGTAGATGATATTTTTCGTGTTGTTCGATAACGACAATCCCACCTTTAAGCGTGGGATTTTTTTCTATAATTCTTACAAACAGTGCAAGAAGGATGTAGGTTAACATTTCAGAAATCGCAGATCATTACAACATCTTCATCAATACAGTAAAGACTTGGAAGAAACGAGCAATGAGAAAGTTAAGAACTGCACTTGTCACCCAATAGGACAACTAGAAGCACTATATGAGATGTAACCGGCCGGGAACAAAAAACGAATGAAGGAGAGGATGTAAAATGGCAGTAAGTCGTATCCCAGACCTTTCAAAATTAGTGATTACTTATCAAATCGGAACCGATCCACAGGGTCAGCCGATCTTAAAGTCAAAAACATATAACGGGGTAAAAGCAGCGGCTTTAGACCAAGATGTCTTTGACGTCGCACAAGCCCTTGGATCGTTGCAAAAAAATCCAGTCTACCGTGTTGAACGCATTGATCGTGAAGAAATTATTCAAGCCTAATAAAATGAAATTGATGAAGGAGGGATGATTAATGACAACGAAAACCCTTGAATTGTTATTCCAAACCACAGAAGGAAAAACGGCTCGAATTGTATTAGCAGATCCCATTGAACCTGTTGACACTGTAAAAGTGCAACAAGTAATGGACCTGATCGTATCCAAAAACATCTTCCAATTCTCTAGTGGTGAATTAGTTGCGGCAGTCGATGCGAGAGTTATTGAAAAAACAGTCACTGATCTCATCGCTTAATTTAGATGAAGTCGGAGATGATCATCATGGAACAATGGATTCCTGTCATTGGAGAAGTAGGTTTTCCCATCGTGATTACCATGTACCTACTCATTCGAATCGAAGGGAAATTGGAAGTCTTAACAAACTCTATTTCCGAATTAACCAATAGTATTTCATCCATCAAACGTTGTTAGATTCAAAGCGAAGGCAACACAGCAGAGTGTTGTCTTCTTTTCATTCTTTTCCTAATTTTTGTTATAATAAAATGAGTAATACCATAATAAACATAAGGAGGGCTTGGTTCATGGAATTAGGCTTAAAAGGGAAAGTTGCTTTTATAACAGCTGCTAGTAAAGGGCTAGGGAAAGCGATTGCAATGGAGCTAGCTAAAGAAGGGGTAGAGTTGGCCATTTCAAGCCGGAATGAAGAACAAATCACAAAAACAGCAGAAGAAATCCGTCAAGCAACAGGGACACGGGTCGAATCGATGGTTGCAGATGTCAGTAAACCAGAGGATATCAAACAATTTGTACATACGATGATCGAACGATTAGGAAAAGTAGATATTTTAATCTTAAATGCGGGTGGCCCACCAAGCGGCGAATTCATGCAGTTTGATGATGAAACTTGGGAAAAAGCGTTTCAAACCAATTTAATGAGCGTCGTTCGTATGGTTCGGGAAGTAGTTCCTTATATGCGTAAAAATGGTGGTGGCAAAATTATCACCATTGCTTCTTCATCGGTAAAAGTTCCAATACCTGGATTAGTTTTATCCAATACCTTTCGAGCAGGAATTGCTGGTTTAATGAAAACCTTATCCATTGAACTAGCTCAAGATAATATTTTAGTGAATGTGGTTGGACCAGGACGAATTGCCACCGATCGCTTGAAGGAATTAGATCAAGTAAGAGCGAATAAATTAGGAAAGTCTGTTGAACAAGTAAAAGAAGAATTCGTACAGACCATTCCGTTAAGAAGATATGGAGACCCAGAGGAATTTGCAAAAGCAGTCGTATTTCTAGCATCTGATGCCAATTCCTATATTACTGGTTCTACCATTATGATTGATGGAGGAATGGTTCAGGCTTTATAAACAAAAAAATGAATAGGAGATGATCAAATGATGACAGAGGAAAGAGAAACAGGAAAAATCAAAATTGAAAGCGATGTTGTCGCTATGATTGCTGGACTTGCTGCTACTGACACGGAAGGTATTGCTAGTATGTCCGCTGGAATTACTGAAGGATTAGCAAAAAGGGTAAGTGGGAAAAACGTTACAAAAGGAGTGCGGGTAGAAGTTGGTGAAACAGAAACCGCGATCGATTTACGTGTTGTCATTAAATATGGTTTTAAGATCCATGAAGTAGCTAGAAAACTTCAGCAAAATGTGAAAGAAGCAGTAGAATCGATGACAGGGTTACGTGTTGTTGAAGTCAATGTTTATGTTGAAGGAGTAGAATTACAAAAAGATGAACCTGAACAAGAAGAAAGTGTTCGCTTGAGATAATCTTAAAAATGTAAAGACGCCTGGGAAAACCCAGGCGATATTTTTATATGTTTTTATTATTTTCCCTCGATAAACTTAGAACAATTCCTATAGCAGTCATTGACATAATCAATGCTGATCCCCCTGCACTAATAAAGGGTAAGGGTACCCCTGTAATTGGGATTGCCCCTGTTACTCCACCAATATTAATAAATGCTTGAATCCCTAATAATGTCACGATTCCAACTCCAACCAAGGCACCAAAAGGATCTTTTGTTCGCAATGATACAACCAATGCTCGCCATAATAATAAGAGGTAAATGAGCAAAAAAAGTGTAACACCAATAAGTCCTAATTCTTCTCCCATGACAGAAAAGATAAAATCAGATTGGGGATAAGGAAGATAGAAAAACTTTTGAATTCCTTTGCCAAATCCTGTCCCAAATATGCCGCCATTACCTATAGCAATTAAGGATTGAATTAATTGGTAACCACTTCCCCATGGATCTTTCCATGGATCCATGTATGAAGTAAATCGGCTAATACGGTAACTTTTTGCGATTACAAATGGGGTCAGCGCAACTATTCCAACAAGACCTAAATACAAAATATGTTTAAGATTGGCTCCTGCAGCGATGATCATAACTCCAGCAGTCACTACAAGAATTACTCCCGTTCCTAAATCAGGCTGCAAGGCAATCAACCCAAAAATGAATAACGTTACAATTAGTGAAGGAAGTAATCCGTGTTTAAATGAGCGTATTTTCTCTCCTTTTTTGGCCATAAGCCCTGCTAGATATACAATCAAACCTAATTTAGCAAATTCGGAGGGTTGAATGGTAAAAGAACCAATTCCAATCCAACTACGTGCCCCATTTCGTATTTGACCTATTCCAGGAACAAATACTAACGCCAAAAGAAAAATAGATCCAAGAAGGAAGTAAACAAATTTTTCTTTATAAAAGCGAAACGGTATATTCATCGCGATGGACATGGTAATAAAACCAATTCCCGCCCATAAAAGTTGTCGCTCAGTAAAAAAAAAGCGATTACCCATGTTCCAATAAGAAATGGTGAAACTCGCACTAAAAACCATCACAATGCCAAACCCCACCATACCAAGGGTGAGAAAAAGTAATAAAAAATCTGGTGTCCCACGTCTGGGTTTCATGCTGTCTCTCCTTTCTTTCATCTCATCAATATATTTCAATTTCAAATTCGATTATTCCTGCTAATTCATATTTTTTCTAGTATGTTTTAGTAAATAAAATAATGAATGGTTTTTGGCCATTTGGGGAAAAGATAAAAAAAGAAAAGGAGGGAATGTAATGACCACTTTACGCGATATTATGACTACAGATGTGGCAACTGTTTCACTTCAAGATAATGCTTTTGAAGTGGCAGAAAAAATGGAGAAATACAATGTAGGTGCCATTCCAGTTGTTGAAGGGCAAAATGTGATCGGAATGATTACTGACCGGGATCTTGTCCTTCGCGGATATGCACAAAAACGTTCTGGTTCTACTGCTATTGAGGGGTTGATGACAAAAGATGTTGTCATTGGGACCCCTGATATGTCTGTTGATGAAGCAGCGAGACTTATGGCAGAAAAACAAATTCGTCGTTTACCAGTTGTTGAAAATGGTAAACTTGTTGGTATTGTTTCCATTGGTGACTTAGCCGTAAGAAATGAATCGGCTGATGAAGCAGGACAAGCATTAAGCAAAATTTCTGAGCCGGCAAACGAAGGAAAATAAATAAAAAAGAATCATACAAGTCAGTGATACGAAGGTGTAGGTTTGTATATTCCAGCTGGAATATACAAACCTATTTTTATCCACTTTAAAACGAACGTATGTTTGTATATAATAAGATTGTAGAACACCAATCGATTGGAGGGACATGAAATGCTGATGTATCCCAAAGAATATCAAGAATTCTCAAACTTAGTAAAAAAATATGTGGTTTATCATATCTTATTAAAAGTATTACAATATGATCGAAAGATTGGAAAACAATCTTCGTTTAAACTGGCACGAGCTTACGATGAATTGTTAAGTCAAGTACAATGGCTCATCGAAAAAGATCTGGTTGAAGTTAAACGACAAATGAAACGATTAGGTGGTATGATTATTAGAGAAGAACAAAAACCCACCGTTCGAATCGTTGAATCGAAGTTTCGGGGCTTTATCTATACACACCGATTTATGAATTATCTCTTACAAGCAGAAAGTGAACAGGTGTTTAAATCTTATGTATTTCCTCAAAATGAGAGGGGAAAATTAACTTCAAGTGTCAATGAATCAGGTGGTTTTTCATGCTTCGAATCATAACCATTTTCTTTTCATCTGTATTGATTGCTGTTTCCTATAATCTTTTCTTATTGCCTCATAAGGTTTTAAGTGGAGGAATAACAGGGATTGCAATGATCATTGGACTGTTAACTCCACTTAATACTGGAACTGTCATTTTTCTATTAAATATCCCGATTTTGATTCTAGGATTTCTTAAAATAGGAAAAAGGTTTATCATTTATAGTCTATTTTCGGTTAGTATCACTTCATTGGCCATGCATTACATACCCCAAAAAGCAATCGTCATTGATCCCATATTATCGTCTGTTTTTGGTGGAGTCATTAGTGGTATGGGTATTGGTTTGATTTTTCGAGTTGGTGGTTCAACGGGTGGATTTGATATTATAGGATTGTTACTTACAAGAAAGCGGGATCTCCCATTGGGAGCTATTATTTTTGGGATGAATGCAGTTGTTGTACTTGTCTCTGGTTTTCTATTTAATTTTGATTTAGCCCTTTATACGATGTTATCGATTTATACATCCGGAAGAGTGATTGATGCGATACATACCCGTCATGTGAAACTTACTTTAATGATTATTACGAGTCGTGGAGAAGAAATGAAAAACATGTTAATGGAACATATTGTAAGAGGGATTACGATTGTTGATGGTGAAGGAGCATATACTAAGGAAAAACGAAAAATTCTCTTTACTGTGATCACACGTTATGATTTGATTTTAATCAAACCTTATATCTTTGAAGTTGACCCCCATGCGTTTGTCAACATTACAGAAACCGTTGAGGTATTAGGGGCTTTTCGAAGATCATTATGATCAAAAATAAAAAAAATATTAAGAAAAGGGTAGAGGATCAAAATGAGAAAAAGTAATAGATTGTTTTTCATGATCATCCTATTATCTTTGATTTTATTTGGTTGTCAATTTGCTATACAGTCTCCTCAACTGATTCAAGCCAAAGTGATTCGGGTGGTTGATGGCGATACGTTTGTTGCGAAAGTAGAAGGAAAAGAAGAAAGAGTTCGTCTATTATTGATCGACACCCCGGAAACGGTTCATCCGCAAAAACCTGTGGAGCCATTTGGAAAAGAAGCCTCCCAATTTACCAAAGAGAAACTCAAAAATCAGACAGTAGGATTAGAATTTGATGTTCAAGAAAGAGATAAATACGGACGTTTACTTGCCTATGTTTATTTACCTGATGGAAAGATGTTAAATGAGCTTCTCTTAGAAAAAGGTCTAGCCCAAGTTGTTGTTTTTCCGCCTAATGTAAAATACATTGATCGTTTTCGGGAGATCCAAAAAAAGGCAAGGGAAAATAAAATAGGAATATGGTCAGAGTGAAAAAGGACATACAAAGACAATGGAGAATACATATTGTAGGAAAGAAAATCATGACGCTACAAAGGAGTTGAAATCATGACAAAAGAAGAAATCATAAAAGAATTAGAGATGAGAGACTTAACAGATATGATTGAACTGATTGAAGATGCAGAAAATGGTGACTTGGAGGAATTAGAACTTGTTGAACAAATTGGTCTTCTTCATGATCCAAAGCTAAATGACGAAGTAATTCGTTTGTTAGAAAGTATGAATGTGAAAATCACTTATGTGACTTATGATGAGGAAGATGAAGAAGATGAGTAACCATCATGACCATCACGGTCATCATCATCACAAATATACAAACCAAAACCAAAAGGTATTAGCCACCGCCGTTTTCATCACCTTTGGTTTTATGATCATAGAATTGATTGGCGGATGGATCACCAATAGTTTGGCATTATTGTCTGATGCAGGACACATGCTTTCAGATGCTGGGGCATTAGTTCTAAGTCTTGTTGCCGTTTACTTTGCGAAAAAACCACCATCACCATCAAAGACTTATGGATATTATCGTTTTGAAATACTAGCGGCACTTATAAATGGGATTACCCTGTTTGTGATTGCTATATATATTTTTGTTGAAGCGATCCAAAGAATCATCACTCCGCCTAAAGTGAATAGTGAACTGATGATGATTGTTGCAATCATTGGGCTAGTGGCCAATTTGGCAAGTGCTTTTATTTTAATGAGAGGGGAACATGAGAAAAACTTAAATCTTAAAAGTGCATACCTGCATGTTGTTGGCGATGCGTTAGGTTCAATTGGTGTCATTGTTGCCGGTTTGCTCATGAGATGGTTTAAGTGGTATCATGCTGATCCTATCATCAGTGTGCTTGTTTCCGTTTTAATTCTCGTTAGTGCTTGGAGAGTACTGAAGGATTCTGTGAATATTCTCATGGAAGGAACCCCAAGCAATATAAACTATGAACAAATTAAACAAGCGTTAATGGGATTAAAAGGGGTGATAGGAGTCCATGATCTTCATATTTGGTCTATTTCATCAGGAAAAGATTCTTTAAGTTGCCATTTGGTGATTGAAGATGGAGAAGACCAAATATGTATTTTGCAGTCTTCCATTGATTTATTGAAGGATAAATTTCAGATTGAACATACAACTATCCAAATTGAAAATTCAAAAACGAACCATAAACCATTACATTGTAATTAAAAACCGACTCTAGTTGAGTCGGTTTTTTGATTCATAATAAGAACATAGCTACAATCGTTGTAACCACTAAGCCGATTGTGACAGGAATCAGATTCCGCCTAGCCAATTCAAATGGATCAACCCCAGTGATCGCTGCGGCCGGGATTAAAGCCCAAGGAATTAGCGTTCCACCACCAACCCAGATCCCTGCGATTTGTCCTAAAGCCGTAAGAGTGGCCGTGTCCACATGTATGGCAGAACCAAATAATTTGGCCACTGATCCAGCTAGAGAAATACCAGAAAAACCAGAACCATCTAAGCCTGTAATTGAACCAACAATTGCTAAGGTTACTGCTGCGATATGTTTTGTTAGAGGAACAACAGAAGCAAGAGCCACACCTAAATCATTGACAATGCCATTTGATCCTTGAGGAAGAGCGTGTTTTCCAAGAATAGTAAGAATTCCTGCATCCCCTAGATAAAAGAATGCAGCGATGGGAATGACAGGGCCAAACACTTTAAAACCGAATTGAAAACCTTCGACTATATACTCCGTTATTCTACCCATACGGTTTTTTCTATGATGAAGCAAACTGGTTAAAATGAGAATGAGGATTGCCGTTCCACCAACTAATGCAGTTGCGTCTCCACCAGTTAGATTTAAGGCGAACATCCCTACCACGTCCAAGAGAAAAAGAAAAGGAATTAAGAATGCTAAAATCAGTTTATATTTTCTTTTATCAAATGAGTTGATCTTCACTTCCTGTGTTTCAATTTCAGCCAATTGATTACTTGTAACATTTAGAGTTCCATTTTTTAGGTCGCGGTGTAAGAAATAAAAAGCAACTGCCGTGGTTACAATTCCCATTACCATTACTAATGGAATACTGGCAGATACTACATTACCAACTGGAATACCAGCTGCACCAGAAGTAATCGTTGGTGCTCCTTGGATCACAAAATCCCCTGATAAGGCAATACCATGCCCAAAAAGGTTCATGGCCATTGCAACACCTAATGCGGGTAGACCAACACGAACAGCTACAGGAAGAAAGACAGCACCGATTAACGCAACCGCAGGAGAAGGCCAAAAGAACCACGAAATGATCATCATCGCAATTCCGATGACCCAATATGCGATCAATGGAGATTTGATCATGCGAGTTATAGGACGAACCATCAATTCATTGATACCTGAATGGGTTAACACTTTACTCATCGCTACGATTAAGCTAATGATCAGGATCGTTCCTAATAACTCTTTGATCGCAAAGATCAAACTATTAAATAAAGAGAGAATTGAACTTGGTATTGATTTCGTTACCAACATACTGATGGTTAAGATGCCAAGAATGCTAACAAGGGTCGTATCCTTCCTCATTACCATCACACCAATGATAAGAAAGATAAAGATAAGATAGACCCAATGGATAGCCGACAATTGAATTTCCATAGGAAGCCTCCTCCTTTTTACTAGGCTAATGCCTTACTTTACTTTATGCAGGAACATAAATTTGGGTGAAGAATAAAGCAGGCTTTAACTGCTTATCCTAAAAAATAGTGATTGTTAGGTTGCACATGGATAGAGAGGAAGAATTCCTATGAAACAATCAATGGACCGACCGATCATGATCCAAAACGATCGAACATTACTTCTTGAAGTGAATCACCCCAAATTTAAAAAAGCGAGGGAAGAAATCTCCCCCTTTGCTGAACTGCTTAAAAGCCCAGGATATTTTCACATCTATCGAATGACCCCTGTTACTTTGTGGAATGCAGCAGCAAATGGTTATTCATGGAAACAAGTGATTGGGATATTAGATCAATATAGTAAGTTTCATGTCCCTACTTTCATTAAAGATGAAATTCGTCTTTATATGGAACGTTATGGAATTCTTTCTTTTGAACGGGAAGGAAATCAAATTCACTGTAAGAGTAAAGATCCAAAAGTACTCGATGAATTTCTCTCGTTTGCTTCTTTACAACCCTACTTTAGAGAGCGATTAAATGAACATACTGTCGTCATTGATGAACACGATCGAGGATTTCTTAAACAAGAGCTGATCAAGCTGGGTTATCCTGTAAGAGATTTAGCTGGTTATCAAGAGGGAGAATATCTATCATTTTCCCTACTTGCAAAAACGAAATCAGGGAAAAGTTTCCAACTACGAGATTACCAAAGAAAAGCCATCGATATTTTTTATGAGAAAGGTGCAGTCACTGGTGGAAGCGGAGTAATCGTTTTACCTTGTGGATCAGGGAAAACCATCGTAGGTATAGGAATCATGGAACTTTTACAAGCAGAAACATTAATTCTTACAACGAATACCTCATCAGTGCGCCAATGGATTGATGAATTGATCGATAAGACTTCTTTAACAGAGGAGATGATTGGCGAATATAGTGGACAAAAAAAAGAGGTAAAACCCGTCACTGTTGCCACTTATCAAATATTAACTTACCGATCAAAAGCTGAATTGGAATTTGAACATATGAAGTTATTTCAACAACGAAATTGGGGGTTAATCATTTATGATGAAGTTCATTTATTGCCTGCCCCGATATTTCGTTATACAGCCAATATCCAAGCCAAAAGACGATTAGGTTTAACGGCAACATTGGTACGTGAAGATGGCAAAGAAGATGAGGTGTTTTCTTTAATCGGGCCAAAAAAATATGAAGTTCCATGGTTACAAATGGAAGATCGCGGATGGATTGCAAAAGCGAAATGTACTGATATCCAAATTCCTTTACCAAAGAAGTGGCAAAGGCAATATATCGAGGCACCAAAAAAACAAAAATACAAAATAGCATCGACAAACCCATTAAAAATCAAGGTCGTAAAGCAACTGGTGAAACAACATCAAAATGATCCCATTTTAATTATTGGCCAATATCTGAACCAATTAAAAGAGATCGCACAAGAATTAGACGCTCCACTCATTACAGGAAAAGTGAAACAACAAGAACGGGATCAGATCTATCAAGCATTTCGAACAGGTAGAATCAAAGTCCTTGTTGTCTCGAAAGTGGCTAATTTTGCCATTGATTTACCTGATGCTAAAGTAGCGATTCAAGTCTCTGGAACCTTCGGCTCTAGACAAGAAGAAGCTCAACGACTCGGAAGAATCTTAAGACCAAAAAAAGGAGAAAATGAGGCCTATTTTTATTCTTTAATTACTCAGCAAACCGTTGATCAAGATTATGCATTAAAACGTCAGCTTTTTTTGCTGGAACAGGGATACGAATACGAGATTCAAAATTATCCATTGTAGGTGATATAAGATGAAGTTGATCTATTATCTGGAGCATTTTAAGGCTTCAACCTTAAAAAAAATTTTAGAGGGACATGGAATAAGAACAAAGGAAAAGTCCCCTTCTAAATTGTTGAATCACCTACTTCATTTATTATTAGATGTCCATTACTTAAAACAACTTTATCAAGGATTATCACTAGAAGAAAAAGAAGTAATTGATTTTTTTATTATTCATCGCCCAAATCAAATGTTTTCTTATCGTAGTTTAAACCAAAAATTTGACTCCATTCACAGAGATCGATTTGAAAAAGGAATTCATCAATTAATGGCCAAAGGACTCCTTTTTCAGCTTAAACGAAACTATGGGGATATCGGCTTTACCATTCCTCATGATCTGTTTCAACTTTTTCACCAAATCATTTTTGCAAAAAGGCTGAATCCTTTATCTAAAAAGGTGCAATTTATTGAACATCTTCAGGAACAAGGGAAAAACATCGATGAAGAATTCTATCAATTTTTGTCTGGGTTATATTTTTTGTTAAGTCCTGAGGGAGAAATCGGGAAGCTGAACAAACAGCAACTGAACAAGTTATTAAAACGAATTCAACTTGAAGAATCGAAATTAGAGTATTTCCCAATCCATTATGAAATAGAGGGGTTGACAAAAACGATCTCTCTTTTGATCTATTTAGCCAAAGGTTTAGGGCTAATTCAATTTAAACAGAATCAATTCAGCATCAATTCAAAGAAAATACATGATTGGCTACAATTGTCACCTTTTACAAGACACGAACTGATTGAGGGGATGATTCGCTTTTCTTTTCAATCAAGCGACTTATTAATAAATCATTTTTTTCACCGTTTATTCTCTTTGTCTAAAGGAAAATGGTTTCATGCTCATCAACTCATTGAGGAACTATCTAATCAACTTCATCGATCGATTGATGAATCTTTTTATTATCGAATTGAACAAGAGGTTCTAAAACCTATGGAAGAACTAGGATTTTTGACGTATACTGGAGATTGGCGAAAGGAACTCTTCCTTAAAATGAAGGAACAGGTCAATGAAGAGATTGAGCAATTTTATGTTCAACCGAATTTCGAGGTCTTGGTACCTAGTCATCTTGCTTATTCTCTTCGACTTGAACTGGAACATTTTGCAGATTTAGAAAGAAGAGATCAACTTTGCCTTTATAAGATCACCAAAGCCTCGTTAATCAAAGGATTAGAAATGGGGAAAAGCATTGAAGAGATTCTCGATTTCTTAGAACGATACAGTGCCATACCCATTCATCAAAATATGAAAACAATCTTGATCGATTGGGCGAAGGGTTATGGTGCCATTCAATTTTATGATGTGCGGATTTTAAAATGTGAAAATAAAGAGATTGCTTCCCATTTAAAACAAGAACTACAAGATTGGATTATCGATGAAATTACACCCCTTCATTTCATCGTGAAAAAAGAGAAACATTTTGAGCAAGCGATCAAACAATTAAAGGATCTAGGCTACATTCCGACAAAAAGGATTTTGACAGAAAAAGAAATCTATAGGGAAGATTCTACATCAGATGTATTTGAAGAAGAGGATGAATTTATCTTATTTAAGCATCCCGATTACGAACTAGTACTAGAATTAGAATCATTCCCTGCCATCACAAAACCATAAAACTACATTTTGATAGTGAAAACTGCTATAATAAGAAATGGAGGGGATATTGTGTATTTAGATAATAAAATCATCACAGAAACGTATAAATTAGTCGATATGATCCTTCAATCCGAAGAGATACGAGACTATTTACGATATAAAGAAGCAATCGAGCAAGATTTACAAGTCAATGAGCTAAAGAAAAAACTTGCGAAAGCGAAAGAGCGATATGAAGAATATAGCCGTTATGGAGAATATCATCCTGACTACCATGAAGCAAAGAAAAAAGTTTATCAAATCCTTGCAGAGATTAATCAAAACCGATTAGTTCAAAAATTTAAACAAGCAGAACAAGAATTAGATGAATTATTATATCTTGTCGCCAAAACGTTGGCCCAAGCCATTTCGCCCTCTATAATCGTTTCTAAGAATGCCCCGTTCTTTAAGAATGAAGGAATGTCTTGTACAACAGGCGGCTGCCAAAGTTGCAGCCTACAAAGAAGTTGTGCCATCAAGGTTTCTTGAATATTCGCAAAAATCATGGTAGTATAATGGTAATGGTTAAAAAAAGGAGAAGATCATGATGATACCAAAACGAACAGGTTTAGTGGTCTGGATAAATGACTTACGAGCAGCAAGAAACTTAGAACGAATCGGCAATATTCATTTCATTTCTAGAAGGTTAAAATATGTGATATTATATATCAATGAGAAAGATTTAAGAAAAACCATGTCGTATTTACAACGACTTCCATTTGTTGAGAAAGTAGAACGCTCTTATCGTTCAGAGATTGTTCAAATGGATTTTTCTCGGAATGCTTAAATCTGGTTATTTTTTACTTCTATCAACTCGATTGCCTTCGAGTTGATAGAAGTTTTTCTTTTGTCCATATTATTTAACTACTTTAATTTTCGTTTCTCGAAATATATAATAGAACTATCTCTAATTAATGAGTAAAGTAATAATTTACTATATACTCAATAAATGATCAATAAAGAATAAGGGGTCTTTGTTATGCAACTTTGGAGGAGAAACTTGTATATTTTATGGGGTGCGGTGTTCTTACTAATGGCAGCGATGAGTTCGATCATGCCCTTTTTACCTTTATATATTCACCAAGACATGGGGATACAGTCGGAAGAGCAAGTGGCAATGTGGTCAGGGTTGATTTTTGGTGCAAATTTTTTAACTGCATTTCTCTTTTCGCCTTTATGGGGAAAATTGTCGGATAAATATGGACGTAAAATCATGATTCTTCGCTCTGGTTTTGGGATGTCAATCGTCATCTCATTAATGGGTTTAGCAACGAATGTTTATCATCTTCTATTACTTCGGCTTTTAAATGGGATGATTGCAGGTTTCAATCCAGCTGCCATTACTTTGGTAGCAACCAATACACCGAAAGAGAGAGTAGGGTATGCGCTGGGAATGCTGCGCTCAGGTGCTGTGGCAGGATCGATTATTGGGCCATTTTTAGGCGGATTTTTGGCCGATTACATTGGGTTTCGTCATATTTTCTTTTATACGGGCGTATTGATTCTTATCGCAGCGATTATTGTTTTATTTATGGTGAAGGAAGATTTTACGCCAAGGGAGACCGAAGAGTCAGGAAACTTTGTGAAGGATTTTAAATTAATTGTGGGAACTCAACCATTGATCCAATTATTTGTTGTTGCTTTTATGATTCAGTTTGCGACGCTAAATGTAAATCCAGTTTTACCCTTATTTGTTCAACAATTAGATCCACCAGGTGGTAGAGTATCCTTCTTTGCAGGGTTAGTCGCAGCGATGGCCGGTTTTGCCGAAATGATGGCAGCACCTAGATTGGGGAAACTTGGTGACAAAATTGGTCCCCAAAAGGTACTCTTCTATACCATGATTGGGGCAGCATTACTCTTTTTACCTCAAGGATTCTCAACGAATATTTGGCAATTACTACTTTGGAGATTTTTATTAGGATTAACCGTTGGTGGGTTACTCCCATCTGTTAACGCCTTAACCCACCGGTTTGCGCCAAAAGGATTGGAGAGCACTACCTTTGGATATAGCAATAGTGCCACTTTCCTGGGAAATATGATAGGACCGATCACCGGAGGGTTTTTAGCAGGGCATATTGGCTTAAATGGTGTATTTTTTGTAACGGCAATTCTTTTACTATTAAATGGAATCTGGACACACATAGCCGTGAATAAAAGAATCAAAGCGTTACAAACTTCCAATTAAGTTTGCTTTCTTAACATTACCTTGATAGATTATGCAAAAAACTCCTTTTCCATTTAAACCCCCTACTCAAATTATTTAACTTGAGTAGGGGGGATTTTTTTGCAAATTTTTCTATTTCTCGAAGGGTTGATTGTATATTCAAACCTTTTTTCTGTTTATGAAAGTAAATAGTGAATCAACTGTTTTGTTACATGATCGATTTTATCAGGCTGATAAACGATGTGATAGTTCAATTGAAGGGGTAAGGAACTGATTTTTAATAACTTCATACTTCCAGAAAGTTTCTCTTTTCGTATGGCGATATCACAAAGAAAGGAAACGCCAAACCCTGATTCGACTAAGGATTTAATTGCGCTAACACTACTGATTTCCGCTGCCACATGTAATCGATTCATATCAATCCCTTGTTTTTGAAAGGTTTCTTCAATTGATTGGCGAAGTCCCATTTTTTCATCAGGTAAGATAATGGGAAGTTGATACAGCTCTTCAATCGTTAATTCTTCTATATTACTCCATTTTTCGTGGTTAGGAACGGCTATATAAATTGTATCTGTAGAGATTAACTCGCTGTGGAAAGAAGAATCATTAGGGAGAGTTCCGTCGATACAGCCGATGTGGATATCCCCGTTTTTTAATTGCTCAAGTAGAGTAGGACGGTCTAATGTCAAGATTTTTATATCAATAGAAGGGAACTTTTCACGAAAGTGGGTAATTTTACAAGGGATAAAATAACTTCCAATTACCGATTCTGCTCCAATGATAATTTTTTGGTTTCCATGTTCCAGCTTATGTAAGTTCTCTACCATTTCTCGATAGACATGTAAGATATCTTTGGCATATTGGTAAAATGTTTGGCCTGCTTCTGTAAGGGTTACTCCATTAGGAGAACGTTCAAACAAAGAGATATTTAATTGCTCTTCAATCATTTGAATTTTGTTACTGACAGCAGGTTGAGTCAGATGTAATATTTTAGCTGCTTTCGATAAACTCTTTAATTCAGCAGCAAGGAGAAAAACCTCCAAGTTTGAGATGTGCATAGAAGGATCCTCCTATAATTTTTCTAAAATCTGTTACTAAATCCACTGTTTCTAGTAAAATGTGAAATTCTTTGCATAAATTAACTGAATTCTATTTTATTTTAACACATTCAAAAGATTTGTTATAGGGGGTATAAAAATGTTTCATTTCCACCAACAAGTTGAATTAACATACAATTAAAATAAGTAATTTATTATATTTTTTATATATTATCTGATTATTTATATTTATATTAAGAAGAGGAGCGTGAGAGATCATTTTTTTTTACAATAATTTGTTCAATTGTTCACAAATATTTCAAAAAGTTTTCATCAAATCTTCATCATTTTATTTTTAATCCATAAGGAGGGGGATCTATGGCTCAAGTATCTCGAAGGACGTTCCTAAAAGCCACCGCGGCGACAACTGCTTTAGTTTCTTTAGGGACTTTTGAATTCAAAAGTTGGCAAAAATCTTATGCTGAAGAAAAAGAAAACATCACGGTTACTCCTTCTTTCTGCAATGCATGTTCAAGTAAATGTGGATTGCTTGTTCATGTAAAAAACGGGAGGATATGGAAAGTATCTGGTCAACCTGATCATCCTTTTGGAAAAGGAAAAGTTTGTGCTAGAGGCCATGCACTAGCGAGTATTCCTTATTCATCAGATCGTTTAACACAACCGATGAAAAAAATAGCAGAAGGTAAATATGAACCTATTACTTGGGAACAGGCTTATAAAGAAATTGGAACAAAATTAAAACAAATTATTGAAAAAAATGGCCCAGGATCTTTTGTGTTCATCAATGATCCACGACCAACAGGGAAGTTTTACGGTCACCGTTTCTTAAATGCAATAGGTTCATCCAATTATTTTGGCCATGAAACGGTATGCTCTAATGCTCGAGACACAGGATTTAATCATACAATTGGAGGAGTACCAAGTGGTGATGTGGCGAACTCGAAATATATTGTCTTCATTGGTCGGAGTTATGGTGATGGAGTAAGGCCAGCATCTGTGCAAGCCTTAGTAAAAGCAAAGGAAAATGGAGCACATGTTGTCATCGTAGATCCAAGATTAAACAATACGGCTCCTCTTGCTGATGAATGGTTACCCATTCGGCCAGGCACAGATTTGGCATTGGTTCTGGCTATGTCTAATGTATTAGTCACAGAAGAGCTTTATGACAAAGAATTTATTGCGAATTATTCCGTTGGATTTGAAGAGTATAAAAAGACCATTGTGAAGTATACGCCTGAATGGGCAGAAAAAATTACCGGTATACCAAAAGAAACGATCATTCGTATTGCCCGCGATATGGCAAAAGTAAAACCAAAAGCGATGATTGAACAATCTTGGCGTGGCGCTTTTGGTTCTACATATGCGAATGGTGCTGAGACAGGTCGTGCGGTTGCATTATTTAATGCCTTATTAGGGAATATTCAGCAAAAAGGTGGCTATATATTTGGAAAATCCCCGAAGTTAGGTAAATTAGATGAGTCCATCCATCCAGAACCACCTGAAGCAACGATTCCTAGGGTGGACGCAGAATACCCATTAGTTTCACCTCATACTGGTGTTGCAGCTATTATCCCTCAAAAGGCAAAAGAGGGAATCGTAAAAGCAGCGCTGATTATTCAAACCAATCCTGTCCGTAATTATGCCAACCCTAAATATATGATCGAAGGATTGAAGAGTTTAGAATTAATGGTGGTTATTGATATTCAAATGTCTGAAACTGCTTCAATTGCTGATTATGTACTTCCAGAACCTACTTATTTAGAACGAGATGATGTGATTGAAGTTATTCCTGGCGTCAAACCAGCGATCTCTATACGTCAGAAAGTAATTGAAAAGGTTCATGCAAATACAGTGCCTGCTGATCGCATTTTTACAGAAATCGCAAAGGAAATGGGCTTAGGTGATTATTTTAATTTCTCTGTAGATCAATTAAATCAAGCGATGATTGCTCCTCTAGGAATTACCCTATCAGAATTAAAGAAAAAAGGAACGATTATTATTGATGATCCTGTTGAATTAGGGGTTGTACCTAAACTCAAAACTGCATCAGGAAAAGTTGAATTTTATAATGAAAGTTTCAAGAAAGCAGGTTTTTCTCCAGTGGTACAATGGATGGAACCATTGGTAAAACCTGATTCGAATTCATTCCGTCTGATCACAGGTAAACAAAGTTATCATTCTCATACTTTTACAGTGAATATACCTTATTTATTACAGATTACAAAAGAGTATAACTCAGAACGTCTTTGGATCAATCGAACTCGTGCGAATCAAATGGGTTTAAAAGATGGGGATTTAGTAGAAGTGATTTCTGAACTTACAAAAAGTAAAATTAGAATTAAAGTGACGGATCGGATTCATCCAGAATGTGTATTCGTTCCATCTGGATATGGAAGATTCTCAAAATATCTAACTAACGCAAATGGTGTTGGTTTTAGCTACTTGGATCACCTTCCTTTCCATATGGATCCCATCGGCGGAACTCCAATGATCCATGAATGTATCGTAAAAATCAGAAAGGTGGGGGTCTAGATGGCACGTTATGGAATGCTGATTGATACTAAAAGATGTGTTGAATGTTTTGGCTGCCGAGTTGCCTGTCAGATGCAAAATGGATTGCCACCAGAAGAAGCATTTATTCGTTTCTATGAAAAAGAGACAGGGACGTTTCCAAATGTAAATATTCAGATATTACCGGTACAATGTCAACATTGTGAGAATCCACCATGTATGGCAAACTGTCCTACAGGTGCGACCTATAAAACGAAAGATGGAATTGTCCTCGTTGATGAAAACAAATGTATTGGTTGTAAATACTGTGTCGTTTCTTGTCCATATCAAGCTAGAGTACCCAATCATAAAACGGGCGTCGTTGAAAAATGCAGATTCTGTGTAGAAGAAGTTGAAGCGGGAAGAGAACCGATTTGTGTTGCTACATGTGTTGGCAATGCAAGAATTTTTGGAGATTTAGATGATACAAATAGTGAAATATCAAGAGAAATCATCAAACGCAAAGCTGTACCTTTACGCGCTGATTTAGGAACAAAACCTAAAATTTATTATGTGAGGTGATTCAAGATGGCTTGGGGAGCGATTATTGCATGGTATTTATTTTTAGCTGGCGTAAGTGCAGGGGCTTATCTCACCGCGACTTATGTCGGTAAAAAGTTTCCGTTTGCACAAACCATTCGAAAAACAGGATATTTCTTAGCACCACCGCTACTTGCGATCGGCACATTGCTTCTCGTTTTTGATGCCGAAGCGGGATTAAAGCATCCTCTTCGTTTCATCTATCTATTGAAGAATTTTCCTACATCAATGATGACTGTCGGAACTTATATTATCTCTATCTTTTTGATCCTTAACACATATCAAGGGGTTATGGAATATCTAGGGAAAAGCGTGAATCGCTGGATTACAAGACTTGGCGTCATCTTCGCAATAGGAACTGCTGCTTATACAGGATTATTGATTGGCGTTGTAAAGTCGATTCCACTATGGAATACATCGATATTGCCTGTTTTGTTCATCGTTTCTGCCCTTTCTACAGGTATTGCGGCAACAGTCTTGGTGTCAACATTCTTTAATCGCCAAGCTTGTTATAACCTTCTTACAGTGAAAAAAATTCATGTCTCATTGATCGGGATTGAGTTGTTACTTATTTTTATCATGCTATATATTACAGGAAGTGCAAATGAAGTAGCCTACCAATCGGTGATGTCTCTTTTAGTCGGGGAATACTCTAGCTTATTTTGGATCGGTTTAATTGTAGTAGGGTTAGTCATTCCATTCCTCATCGAAGGGGTAGAAATTTATCAACATGGTTTAGCAACAAAACCAAAATATCTTGAAATATCAGCCACTTCCTCTAATCCAAGTTTTGTACCGACATTGATTACAGAGTCAGCTGTTCTAATCGGTGGTTTTATTCTCCGCTATTTAGTTTTGGCCGCAGCAATGACAATCACTCTCTTTTAAAGGGATATCCATCGACGCTTTGATGTATAACATCAAGGCGTTTTTTTTGTCATCTTCACAAGTTCTTTAAATTTAAAGTCTATACTATAAGTTGTAAACATCATTATAAGGAGGGAAAAATATGTTTGGTGGTTTTGGACCAGGAAGAGGATTTGGTTATGGAATGGGTTATTATGGTGGGTATGGTTTTTTATGGATGATCGGGATTATCATCCTTGTCGTGATTCTAATGTTCCTATTCCGTAGAAGAAGATATTTCATGGGGAATTGTTATCACCGTAATCATCATTACAATGAATATTATAGTGATCCCGTTCAACCAAAAAGCCCAAACCAAGAAGCACTCGAAATTTTGAAAGCACGCTTTGCGAAAGGTGAAATCACCGAAGAAGAATATAAGAAGATGAAAGAAATTATTAAGAATGAGTAATAGTGAACCCCAATGTGTTATTGGGGTTTTTTCGTTAATCTTTACTTGCGTAATCTTATGGTAAAATGAGCTATAATAACCATATTACGATTTAGCAGGAGGCAAAAAATGATCTTAGAAGCAAGATGTCAAGCAAGCGAATCATGGTTAAAGAAAATGGAAGAAGCGGGAACACCTGTTTACGAATACGAGGATGAGTGGCCAGTCACGATCGAAATTAAAGGCCAAACCCCTAATTCCATCGAGGCAAGAGTATTAGCGAAGGATAAAGATATGAATATTTTCATTATTAAATGTGATAAGGGATATAAATTACAATGGCGTGATGTAAAAGAAACCTATGCCATTGATGAATTATCATTGTTTACAAATGATAAAGCTTTGGATATGATGGACACACTTAATCCTTTTGATGTTCAGTCTATTGCGACTACAGTTCGTAAAATCAGCGAAGCCTTTCCTGATTTTTAATTCTTATACATCCTCTCTCTAGGCATACTTTTTTCATCAAAAAATCAAGATTCACCCTGAACAAGAAAATCCAATGGAACTTTTAACAAAAGTTACTGAACCTGACGAATACTAAATATAAGACTTAAAGGGGAGCTAAAAAATAGCTCTCTTTTTTACTGAATGGAAGTTACTTCATTAAAGTAATAAAGCGAAGAAAGATAGAAGTTTTTTATGATAGAACGATAGAACGAGTTTGTTTTTATGTTAAAATGAACATGAATTATATATTTATAATAGAGGAGTAGAACTTCATGAAAGAGATATGGCGCTTTATTGATTTTGAATACCATACACCCGGATTTAATATGGCGTTAGATGAAGCGTTGTTGGAGTGGCATAGTCAAAAATTATTTCCACCTACAATTCGATTCTATGGATGGGACCCTGCGACGCTATCGATCGGATATTTTCAAAAGATATATCAGGAGATCAATATAGAGAAAGTAAAGGAACACGGACTTGGACTTGTTCGTCGTTTAACTGGAGGGAGAGCTGTTCTTCATGATCAGGAGTTAACCTATAGTGTGATTGTATCAGAAGACCATCCGAAAATGCCAAAAACAGTGACCGAGGCTTATCGTGAGATTAGTAAAGGACTATTATACGGTTTTCAAGAATTAGGGCTAAATGCTTATTTTTCCATACCAGAAACCGAGGAAGAAAAAGAAAATCTAAAGAGACCAAGATCATCTGTTTGTTTTGATGCCCCTTCATGGTATGAGCTGGTTCTAGAAGGGAAAAAGGTAGCAGGGAGTGCTCAGACAAGGCAAAAAGGTGTCATTCTTCAGCACGGATCGATCCTCATTGATCTGGATGAAGACAAACTATTTGACTTATTTCTTTATCCCAATGAACAAGTTCGGAGGCGGATGCAACGCAATTTTGCGAATAAAGCTGTAACTATTCAAGAGGTTGCTAAACGAAAGGTCACATTAGAAGAGGTCAGAGAAGCTTTTAAAAAAGGTTTTGAACAAGGACTAAACATTCAATTAGAACCTTATACATTGACGAAAGATGAGATACAATATGTGGAACAACTAGCAAAGAATAAATATGAAAATGATGCTTGGACATTGAGCCGTTAGAAATAGTACGCCAAAAGAAACGGAGTGATTAGAGAATGGCAAAAACAGAACGCAAGCCACATGAATGGCTAAAGATTAAATTAAATACAAATGAAAACTATCGCGGTCTTAAGAAAATGATTCGAGAAAAAAAATTACATACTGTATGTGAAGAAGCACGATGCCCTAATCTCCATGAATGTTGGGCAGTACGAAAAACGGCAACTTTTATGATTCTTGGCGATATTTGTACAAGAGCGTGCCGTTTTTGCGCTGTAAAAACAGGTATGCCAACGGAACTGGATTTGCAAGAACCTATGCGTGTTGCCGAATCTGTTAAGCAAATGGGACTTCAACATGTCGTTGTCACTTCTGTGGCAAGGGATGATTTAAAAGATGGGGGAGCGTTCATTTTTGCGGAAACTATTCGCGCAATCCGTCGTTTAAATCCATTAACGACAATAGAGGTATTACCTTCAGATTTAGGAGGAGTATATGAAAACCTTAAAATATTGATGGATGCTCGTCCGGATATTTTGAACCATAATATTGAAACGGTAAGACGCTTATCAGATCGAGTAAGAGCAAAAGCAAAATATGAGCGATCCCTTGAGTTTTTACGAAGAGCGAAGGAGCTACAACCAGACATTCCAACGAAATCCGGTATTATGGTTGGCTTGGGAGAAACCAAAGAAGAGATTTTAGAAGCAATGGATGATCTCCGTGCCAACTATGTAGATATTTTAACCATTGGACAATATCTTGCACCGACAAAGGAACACTTAAAAGTAGAAAAATACTATCATCCTGATGAGTTTGCTGAGTTAAAGGAGATTGCTTTAAGCAAAGGTTTTAAACATTGTGAATCAGGCCCACTTGTTCGTTCTTCCTATCATGCAGATGAGCAGGTTGCTCAAGCGAAAAAAACGGACCAATCTTGTTTTTGTTAATACTTTATTTTAAATTTGAGGAATTGATCGCCTCGATAAATGAGAATACCATGATCTCCTAATTGGGAATTAATGAATTGGTTTTCTTTCACATGAAAAGTTAATCGTTTTCCAGTAGGAAGCTCGAAGATCAGAATATATAAATAGAAACCTTTATCGCTATAACGTATCCCTTTGTAAATTAAAACTGCTGGGGTTTGTAATTTGGGCAAGCGAATCATCTGACCAATGAATCGGGGCAGTAGTAGAGCTAGGAAAAATAAGACCAGAGAAATGGTTAACGTCACGATCATGAGAATAATAGGAGAATTCATTTTTATCCTTCCAATCCTGTAGTATCATTATCATTATATGAATTTAATTTGGTAAAGAGCACCAAAACTGGTGCTCTTAATATTTTTCCAGAAGGGAGTACGACCCAAAAAATTGCAAAAGGGTTAAAAAAAATACCTTGCGGGGTATTTTTTATTTTGCTAGAATTTTAGCTGTCTGTTAGAAAGGAGGTGAAACATATGGGAAAACTGAAAGCAAATCTTCGCATGTACAAAGATTTTATTGGTGGATATATTAAATACCGAGATAAGATCAAAAAAGCAGATCAGTGGATTAACAAATACGCAGAGGTTAAAGGTTTATCCGTCAATCCTCATAAAATGTACTTGACGAATTTAAAAATCTGGTTAGCTGAAAACGAAGAAATCTATGGCCAAAGGATTTGTCCCTGTTTTGAAGCAACAGGGGATAAAAAAATCGACCGTCAGTTAACTTGTCCATGTACGTATGCTGCTCATGATATTGAAGTTCATGGAACTTGCCATTGCAATCTCTTTGGTCGCGCCGATTTAACAGCTGATGAATGGAAGGAACAAGAGAAAAGAATTATGAAGGAGTATCGAATCCCGTTACATATACAAGGGAATATTGTAGATACTCGAAATGTCCCTAAGGATGATTATCGAGGAATGGATGTACCTGATCCTGTACATCAGTTAAAACAAGCACTTAATCAATTTAATGGAACCTTTCAAATGATTGTTGAAAGAGAGCAATCAGCAAAGAATATTGTGGGGTATTGCAAAATTAAAGACATTACAGCTCATTATGAGATAAAAGAAGATTATTATCTTGTAACCATTCAAAAATGAACGTGAAACATAATATCCACCAGGTTGGTGGATATTATTTTTTATGAATTCCCTCAATTCTATGAAGAATGCTGCTTATTATTCTTCCAAGTGATTAGAGTTGTAGCAATACCAACAGATAGTACGGTTATAAAAGATAAGAGTAAATTATTTTTTGCAATGAATAATCCGCCAATTGAAATAATTGTTGCATCCATACAAAAAATGATCATACCTACATTGAACGAAAAACGTTTTGCCAAAAATTGAGCCAATAAATCGAGTCCACCTGTACTTGCTCCAGCTCGTAACATGATACCGATGCCAATACCTACTAATAATCCGCCTATAATGGAACTTTCTAGCGGTGTAATATGGATATAATAATGAAAATAATATGTGTATGGATAGACTATATCAATAAAAAAGGAAGAGATGAGTAGTCCATGTAGACTATTGTAAAAGAATGCTCTTGATTTAAACCAAGCTAATAAATAGATGGGAAAACTTAAAAGGATGATCATCAAACCTACTTTGAAACCTGTTAGGTAATTGACAACCAAAGCGAGTCCGATAACTCCCCCGTCTAATATGTGATAAGGTACAAGAAAGAAGTTAATGCCAATGGCTAGGATGAAACTGCCTACAATAATTAACAACCCTTTATGTAAAGAGAGCATATTGATCTTCTCCTTGTCACTTTTTAACCAAGCTAATTCATCTATATGAAATTTGATGATTGTAAATGCGCAAGAGAGAATCGAAAAGTACAACGTTTGACTGTATAGTTTTCGTTTGATATGATAAAATAAATTTATAGAGAAAAGAGGTGTTTTCACTTGGGAAATTATACCGAATAGGCGAATTAGCCTCTTTAGCCAACGTATCAAAACGAACAGTGGATTATTATACACAACTTGGGTTGCTAGAGGTAACCCGTTCTGAGTCAAACTACCGTTACTACTCGGAAAAAGCTTTAGAACAATTAAAATTAATCGAACAGTATAAAAAGCAGCAAATGTCTTTAGAAGAAATCAAAGAGCGGTTACAATTAATGAATCAAGATTCGATACAAATTGAGGAATTATTAGAAAAAGTAGATCAATTGACTTCACAAATAAAGGATTTAGAATCTGAAATATTAAAAATCAGACCTTATTTAAAAGGATTAAACGACCAACAAGCAAAAATTGCATTAAAACACTTATCAAACCAAGGATTGTCCTTTATTCAAGTTTTTATGATTCTGTTAAGTAGTCTATAGAAAAGGAGAGATGAATACTATGTTCTTCCATCCAATGGATTTTTTGATCTTTATTGCATTTGGTATCTCACTATGGGCACAATTTAAAGTAAAAGGGAATTTTGCCAAATGGTCAGAAGTTGAATCGATGGTAGGGATGACTGGTGCACAGGTCGCACGAAAGATTCTTGATGATAATAACTTAATGCATGTTCCTGTAAGAGTAGTACCAGGAACATTAACAGACCATTATGATCCAATAGCGAGAGAGGTTCGCTTGTCAGAGCCGGTCTATTATGGTACGTCAATCGCTTCTGTATCGGTTGCAGCCCACGAAGTAGGGCATGCGATTCAACATAAAGAAGGATATAGTGCATTAGTATTAAGGCATAAATTATTTCCATTAGTGAACTTTAGTTCAGGTGCAGCCCCATTATTATTAATTCTTGGTTTTGTGTTTCAATGGGCTTCATTAATTGGGCTAGGAATACTGCTATTTTCCGTTGCCGTTGCCTTTCAATTGATTACCCTTCCTGTTGAATTTAATGCAAGCTCGAGGGCCAAGAAATTAATGATCTCTGGTGGAATTTTACAAAGACAAGAAGAAGAAGGGGTAAATAAGGTACTTGGAGCAGCAGCACTTACCTATGTAGCAGCTGCACTAATCGCAGTCTTAGAATTAACCAAGTATATTATGATCTTTACTTCAAGTGACGAAGATTAATAGATAAATGTTCAGCCCCTCATATTGAAGTGACCCCTGTCAAGTAAATAGGAATAAAAAAGCATATTTTTGCAACCTGAGTTCTGTATTGATAAGGGCTCAGGTTTTTTTAATTTTTTTTGGAATCATTCTAGGATTTTTTTCTTAATTTTTTCATCTTCCAACTGCTTTTCAGATGGACACTCCTGTCGTTTAACCTACTTGTAATATCCACTACGAGCCACTCTTGCAATCTCACATAATTGTTGAATAGAACCGTATTCTCCAGCCATTTTTTGAATGATAGTAAACTTTTTATGTGCTGGTACGTCATTCATTCCCTCGTCTTTATAATGTTTAACCCATAGACGTACTATGGAGTCATAAATTCCTAATTTTTTGGCTACAGTTTTATAGCCCATGCCCTCTTTCAAATATAAATCCACAGCTTTCTTTTTCTGTCAATATAAGGGGATCATATCAGTTGATGCGAGATTAATAGAGCTCACCTATGTTGCATGTAAGGTTGGTAAGAAACTGTCAACCAATTGTAAGGCATTTATATGCTAAAAGCGTGTGTAACCGAGAAGGAAGCAATCGATCAAGTGATCGAGTAACTTCCCTGCTGTGCTACACAGTTGGTCCAATTTTTTATACCATTTACTTTTGTTCCCATCACAATTATGAATACTGAAGCGATGTCTTTCCGAAGAACATCTTGTTGATGAAAAACTGTATTGAAACTTTTGTAGGAAAAAGGAGGAAAAATTAGCTATATGTCGAAATAGGAAAATATAACTACATAAAAGGAAAGAATGGAATGAAACAGTTTTAAGTCGTGGATCTACTCTTGTAGTATTAGCGTATATTTGTTTTGGTGAGCTTGCCTTCTTAGTTATTGTTGAATGGTTACAGGGAAACGAGTTTGACCCTTTTTATTTGATTGCGGGTTATATGAGAATTATATTGTGGTTGATCGGCAAATGGAAAATAAGACGTGAAATCAAACGATATAAATGAATACTTAAAAATCCTTGAACTTGTATTCGACATTAAAAATTTTTTTTATGTATCAAATTTTTTTAGTATTTCAGCAGAACCTAAACAAGCTTGGTAAGATCTCCAAAACTTTACACAGTCTACATCAGTCTAGAAGATAGAATTAAGAAGGATAAGAATATTTGTTCGCTGACAAGCAAGCTGTCATAATCTTTGTTGTAGTATGTACATAGGGATCTTTCATTGAATGGGGTGAGTTGAACAAATGAGTTCCTACTATGCCCATACGCCTTCGGAAGAGGGGGGACGACTGTGGCATGACCTCAACGAACATTTGCAGAACGTGGCCAGATTGGCGCGGGATTTTGCCACCCCCTTTCAAGGTGGAGATGTAGCGTATTTGTGTGGGTTTTTGCACGACCTTGGCAAGTTTCATCCCCAGTTTCAGGAGTATTTGGAGAAACAAGCCAAGGGAGAGAATGGAAAAAGTGTCCCTCATGCCATCTGGGGAGCCGCTTTGGCGTATCAAATCTATTGGAAAAAGATGGGGCATCCCGAGTTATGGAAACCGTTTGGGCTTCCCGTTGCCGGTCATCATGCTGGATTAAACTCATCGGGCAGCTTATCTCTCATTTTGGAAGAGCGGATCGAGAACCAGAAGTCGCATTTTCTCGAAGTATTACAACATGCCGAGCCTTTTTTGCGCGAAGTTGTGTTTCCACATATGCAAAAGGAATGGAAGCTGCCGCTATTGGCCGAAACGGAACGGGAGATGTGGATCCGTATGGTGTTTTCAGCACTTGTCGATGCAGATTATTTGGATACGGAACAACATTTTCAGCCCACGCTTGCTCTGGCGCGACGACAAGAAATTTCTGTGGAAGATTTATGGAACCGCCTTGCGGCTGACCAGCAACAGTTAATCAACAAAGCGGACAATACGCTCGTCAACCGGATAAGAAAGCAGGTCTATGAGGTGTGCGTCGAAGCGGCAGCAAAGCCACAGGGCGTGTTCAGATTGACGGTGCCAACCGGTGGGGGAAAGACGCGAAGCGGCCTGGCCTTTGCACTCAAGCATGCCACAGAGCACCAATTGGATCGCGTGATCGTGGCAATCCCGTACACAAGCATTATTGAACAGACGGCAGATGTGTACCGTGAGATTTTCGGCGATGAAGCGGTGTTGGAGCATCACAGCCAGGTGGATGTGGAAAATGACGAGGAGCAAAACGAACATGTGATCAGAAAGCGTCTTGCGACCGAAAACTGGGATGCGCCGCTTATCGTCACCACAACGGTGCAATTATTTGACAGCCTGTTCAGCAATCGGCCCGGAAAAGTGCGTAAATTGCACAATCTATCCCGGAGTGTCATCTTGTTGGATGAAGTCCAAACATTACCCCCTGAACTGTTAAGACCGACGCTGGATGCGCTTGCGATGTTGGTGAAGCACTGTAGGTCCACGGTGGTTTTGTCGACCGCCACACAACCGGTTTTTGAAGAAAGCCGTTTCCTTGAAGCATTCTCCGGTTTGGCGGTGGAAGAGATTCTTTCCCCGGCGCTGGTGGACGATCACTTTAGACAACTGCGGCGGGTGGATTATGAGATATGGAAAGAACCTGTTCCATTGGAGGAACTGGTGGACTTTATTCGTGAGCAGCGCCAGGTTTTGGTGGTGTTTAACACGCGGAAGGAAGCGCAAGAATGCGTCCAACTTCTCAAGGAAGATGGGGACGTATTGCATCTTTCATCCCTTCTTTGCGGTGCTCATCGGCGCAAGATTCTTACCGAGGTGCGTTCGCGCCTGACCAAAAACCGTCCGATCCGTTTGATCAGCACACAAGTGGTGGAGGCCGGCGTGGATCTGGATTTCCCGCTTGTCATGCGGCAAAACGGGCCGCTGGATCGCATTGTTCAGGCGGCTGGACGCTGCAACCGGGAAGGCTTGAACCGTGGCCGAGTGATTATTTTTGAAACGCAGGAGGGCGGAAGCCCGCGAGGGCCATACAGGGTGGCGATGGAAGTGGCCCGGGCCATGCTAGCGCGTATGCAGTCGGAGGATTTGCACAGACCCGATCTTTTTCGAAATTATTTCAAACAAATGTTCGCTTCGGTCGATCTGGATCAGAGGAAGATTCAGGCTGACCGGGAAGCGCTCGATTATCCCAATGTGGCTGAGAAGTACCGGTTGATTGATCAAGATACGGTTTCGGTTGTGGTTCCGTATGAAGATAGCCAGGTGCACCTGCGTACCTGGGAAGAGGAGCCTTCGCGAAAGAACCTTCGCCAATTGCAACCATATATCATCCAATTGTACCAATGGGAAGTGCAGAGAAAGGAACAAGAGGGATGGATGCGATTGGTGTCAGGGAATTTGTATCAGTGGCTGGGGGGATATGACGAGTTGGTAGGGATGACAGAAGAACTTCATGATCCATATGATTTGATGGGATAAACAGATGAGTATGCAGGGAAAGGAGAGAAAAAAGATGCAACAACAACGCGCACGAGTGCAGGTTAAGGTTTGGGGAGAATATGCCTGTTTTACCCGGCCTGAGTTTAAGGTGGAACGGATCAGTTATCCACTGATCACGCCCAGCGCCGCAAGGGGGGTGCTGGAAGCCATCTTTTGGAAGCCCGAGTTTCGTTATGAAATCCGTAAAATCGGCGTGATCCAACTTGGAAAACAGGATGCCATCTTGCGCAATGAGTTGATGAGCAAGCAAAGCAGAAACCCGATTATGATCGAAAATGACCGCGCGCAGAGGACAAGCCTGATTCTCAAGGATGTGGCCTATCTGATCACAGCGGATATTGTCCTCAAACCGCGAGCGGTCGATCCTGTATTTAAATACCGGGATCAGTTCAACCGCAGGGTGGAGCGGGGGCAGTACCATCACACGCCCTATTTGGGAACACGCGAATTTGCAGCCTATTTTTCTCCGGTGGAGACTGATGCCGAAACGCAATCAGTCGACATCGATGTAGGTACCATGCTGTTTGATTTTGCTTTCATTGAGGATGAATCGCGAAAGGAGGTGGATTTCCTACGGCATGACGGAACAGGAACGCGAGTAGCTTCCGGGTTTGCGCAACCGTTGTTTTTTGAGGCGCGGGTTGAAAATGGCTGGCTGAATGTGCCGCAGGAAAAATATATGGAGTTGTACCGATTGGAGGGAGAAGATGCTTCATGAACTGATTGATTTGGCGACAAAACTGCAGAAGGATAAAAAGTTGCCGCCCGCTTCCTATAAACCCAAATCTGTGACCTGGGTGATTGATTTGAGCGGGGACAATCCTTACCTTAAAGGGCCGTTTAAAAAAGGGGAGTATCGGAGCGTTGAGGCGCCTGACCGGGATCGTCAAGGAAAGGTTTCAACATATAATTTGAAACCGTACTTGTTATTAGACGATGCCCGGTACGTGTTGGGGATTCCGGAAAATGAAGCAAAAGTGGATGAAGCGGCATTGATGAACCAAGGATTTGTTCAGCTTCTACAGGAGGCGTACGCCAAAACCGGTGTCGGGGAGCTGGCCAAGATCTTGGAGTTTTTAAACCAGCCGCTTCCAGAGGAGTTCCGACAAAAGATCAAGGCAAAAGATACCGTTACTTTTCAAATTGACCAAGAGATGCTTCCTTTTGAAAGGCCGGAGATACAACGATTTTGGTCGGAATATTTGGCAGAGAATCTTCTGTCTGATAATGAGTCCGAGTGTTCCATTTGTGGCATGAAAAAAACATATGTGCGCTATTTGCCAAATCCAGTAATGGTATTTGGGCAAAAATGCAAATTAACATCATTTAACGCCCCTTCCTTTGAATCGATGGGAAAAAGCCAGACGAACAATGTGCCGGTCTGTTTTTCTTGTGCCACTTTAACCGTGGATACGTTGAATTATTTGTTGCGAGAGTCACGGCATCACACGGTTGTACTATTCAATGAAAGAGATCCTTTGCGATCGCAGATCGCGGTGTATTGGTTGAACCAACCTGTAAAGATTGGATGGAACGGGATTGCCGTGGACCAGCAGTTGTTGGCAGCCCCCATCCAAAACCTGATTTTTGACGAAGAAGCGAAGCGGCGGGTTCCCCCACCGGAACTTGGCCAATTGCAAGAGTTGGTCAAAATTCCTTGGACAAGCCGTGAGCAAGCATTACGAATTGATGAAGCCTCTTTTTATATGGCTATCCTCTCTGCCAACAAGGGCCGTCTTGTGGTCAGAGAATGGATTCATACATCGGTCTCACGGTTGTTAAACAACCTGGGCCAATACTTGGATGCGATATGCATCGTTCATCCACGGGGGGAACAGGACGAGGTACAACCGTTGCCTTTAATTCTTCAGGCGATTGAGGTCTCTGATGCCAACCTGGTCAGACAATTTTTGCGCACCATCTATCAGGGATACGCCCCGCCGAATCAACTGTTGGTTGCCGCTCTCCAGCGTTTTCGTTTGCCTCAAGTCTTGACGGATGCAACGGAAACTTGGAGATACCATGCTTTGGCCAGTGTGCTCAAACTGGCGCTCACATACGGAAAGGAGGAGGCAAAAACAATGGAAAATCTCAACCCTGGATATTTGAAACCATCCTATCTTTGCGGCCGCCTGCTGGCTGTTCTGGAGGAAATTCAACAGCGGGCTTCTGGATTTAAAGTCGGCTCCACCGTCGTTCAACGTTTTTATGGAGCAGCGTCTACCGCACCGGCGTCCACTTTTGGTCCCCTTTTGCGGCTTGCGACAACGGCGCATTTGCCGAAGGTGTCTCCCGAAATGGCGCGGCTGTTGGAAGAGGTGATCAAACATCTGGATGAAGCAGGAGGCTTTCCTTCCACCCTCAGCTTGAAGCAACAGGCGGAATTTGGGCTTGGTTTTTATCACCAACGGGCAGTATTCAGCAGCAAACGGAAAAAATAAATTCAAGGAATGGAGGATTTGCAATGACGAAACATTATCTGGATCCGAAAAAGCGGCATGAATTTGTCTTGCTTTACGATGTCAAGGATGGTAACCCGAATGGCGATCCTGACGCGGGGAACCTGCCGCGCGTAGATCCCGAAACGATGCATGGCATTGTCACTGATGTGGCAATCAAGCGGAAAATTCGAGACTATGTGGCTAATGTCCTTAACAGAAAGATCTTTATCCAAAGTCAAACAGCACTCAATTCTCTCATTTTTCAGGCCTATAAAGAAATTGGGGTACAATTGGCGGAGATTACCCTTAGCGGGGAAGAAAGAGAAAACTCGACGCTCATAGACTGGTTATCTGAATTAGAAGAAGATGGAATAACATTAGAAGAGGATAAATTGATTTATGCGGCTGAAGATGTCAAAGAAAAAGATATCCGGGATAAGTTACTGGAAGGACTGGAAGAGGCAGATCTTAAAACAGAGTTAGAAGCACCTTTGAAAAATATAGCGAAACGATTGGCACAGGCGGCCAAAAACATGAAAATTGACGATGAAATGCGCCAAAATGCACAACATGCTTTGTGTAAAAATTACTTTGACATCCGCATGTTTGGGGCTGTCATGTCAACAGGTCTCAACGCGGGGCAAGTCCGGGGACCTGTGCAATTGACTTTTTCCCGTTCAATCGATCCGGTTTTTCCTTGGGATTTGACGATTACCAGGGTCGCCATTACGAAAGAGTCGGATCGGCGCAAAAAGCAAACGGAGATGGGGCGAAAGCCCTTGATCCCATACGGGTTGTACCGCGCCCATGGCTTTTTCAATCCATTTTTGGCGGAGAAAACTGGCGTCACATCGGAAGACTTGGCAGACTTGTGGGATGCATTGACAAACTTGTTTGACTATGACCGTTCGGCGGCGCGCGGGGAGATGAATGTGCGCGGGTTGTTTATCTTTACGCATGAGAATGGAAAAGGTGTTGCCCCGGCACACCAATTGTTTGAACTGGTCAAGGTAGAGCGTCGTGCGGGTGTGCAAGTGCCACGTTCTTTTGAGGATTACGTGATTCAGGGGCCTGTATCCAAAAGAGAGACTGATGTCCCTCTTGAAGGATTTCCTAACGTGATAGTGACCCGATTGGTATAGCGTAATCAGAAGGAGAGAAAGGAATGGATTGGGCAGATGATGGGTGGATCATGCTTTCTGCTTTGCAGCATTATGTATATTGCCCACGGCAGTGTGCTTTGATCCACTTGGAACAAACATTTGAAGAAAACGTTTTTACATTGCGGGGTAACCGAGTACATGAACGGGTAGATACGCCAGACGGTGAACAGCTGCCTGACAGGAGGGTTGAGCGCGCGTTGCCGATTTGGTCTGAACGGTTAGGGATTATCGGCCGGGCTGACTGTGTCGAATTTCTTTCGGATGGTACACCGTATCCGGTTGAGTACAAAGTAGGGAAACGAAAATCCAAACAAGCGGATAAGGTACAACTATGTGCCCAAGCTCTTTGTTTGGAGGAGATGTTTGGAGTACCCGTTCCAAAAGGCGCACTGTATTATTACCAGTCGCGGCGGCGACTGGAAGTAGAAATGACAAAATCTCTTCGAAACTTGGTAGAGCAGACAGTCAACCACGTGCGGGAGATGTTGCAGAAGCAGCATCTTCCATCCCCAGTGGCTGATGTCAGGTGTCGTGACTGTTCGCTTCAAGAAGCGTGTCTGCCGCAAGTATCCGCTTCGTTGAATATCTCTGCTTGGTTGAGTGAGGATGGACAATGATCAAAACACTACTCAACACCTTGTATGTCCAGACGCAAGGTTCCTACTTGCGTCTGGATCATGAAACTGTAATTGTCGAACACGAAGGAGAAAAAGTGCTGCAAGTGCCTCTTCATCATATCGGTACGATTGTGGTGTTCGGAAATGTTTTGATTAGCCCATATTTACTTGGGAAATGTATCACCCAAGGCATTGCAGTGATCTGGTATGATGCATATGGCCGGTTTTTGGCGCGTGCGGTTGGGAGAACCAGTGGGAACGTATTGTTAAGACGAGCACAGCATCATGTTTTGACAGATGAGAAACGGGTTCTGCAAATCGCATCACGTTTTGTAGCAGGTAAACTTCGAAACAGCAGGGCTGTATTGCAACGAGCGATCCGGGATTATCCGGAATGTCGCCCTTCGTTAGAGAAGGCTGTCAAGCAGTTAGACCAAAGTATACGCGATGTGGATAAGCAGGTCACGTTGAACGAATTACGGGGGCTGGAAGGGTACGCCTCTTCGGTATATTTTAAAGCCTTCACCTCATTGTTAAGAACCGATGATGATTTTTTTGCGTTTGAACTGCGTTCGCGACGACCACCACGCGATCCAATTAATGCTTGTTTGTCTTTTGCTTATAGCATGTTAACCCAGGATTGCATTTCTGCCTTGGAAGGGGTGGGGTTGGATCCACAGATTGGGTATCTGCATACGTTACGCCCAGGAAGGCCGGCTCTGGCCTTGGATTTGATTGAAGAATTTCGACCGTACCTGGCAGATCGATTTGTTCTTACTTTGATCAATCGAAAGCAATTGTCCAAAAGTGATTTCGATATGCGGCCTGGAGGTGCTGTTCTTTTAAATGAAAAGGGCAGGCGAACATTTTTGGCTTCTTATCAAAAGCGCAAACAAGAGGAAATTCAGCATCCTATAATCAATCAAAGAGTACCCTTGGGACTTCTACCTCATGTTCATGCCCGCTTGCTTGCCAGGTATTTACGAGGGGATATAGAGGATTATGTACCTTTTATCATGAGGTGATTTTCTTTGGATATTCTGGTTACTTATGATGTTGAAACCCAGGAAAAAAGTGGCCAGAAAAGGCTTCGGAAAGTGGCGACCATCTGCCAAAACTTTGGGCAAAGGGTTCAAAAATCAGTGTTTGAATGCCGGGTGACACAACAGCAACTTGAAGAAATGGAGCATCAATTATCGCGTGTCATTGATAAAGAGAGAGATAGTTTGCGGATATATCTGCTATATGGGGACCGGGACAGGGTTGTGCGTGTATATGGCAGAGATGATTACATTAATTATGATGATCCGATGATTTTGTAATCCTAAAAATGCAGAGGATATTGGCGGGGGATGAGATGTCACCTTTTGCGCGAACATGGAGCACTGAGAAAAACAAGGGGGGGGTCGCAATGGTGCAGAGTATCAGTGATCAAGCGATTTATAACAGATATCCCAGTTTATATGTTAGCGATTTTATGAGTAGTAAATCGGGGTTCGCGTTTTTATCCCGTAAATCCAAGATGCAGTAAAGGGTTTGAGGCGCAGCGGTTGCACCCAGCCGACAGGCTGGGTGAGGATTGAAACATCTTAGGACATCACGCCCTTTTTCCACTTTTCGATGTTGCACCCAGCCGACAGGCTGGGTGAGGATTGAAACCCAAAGATGCAGTTCTCCTTTTTGTAAACCAACAGTAGTTGCACCCAGCCGACAGGCTGGGTGAGGATTGAAACATTTACAATTGCACTTAATGTCCCCTCGCTTATTGTTGCACCCAGCCGACAGGCTGGGTGAGGATTGAAACAACTCAGACATTCGCATTGCCTTTGGCGTAAAATCAGTTGCACCCAGCCGACAGGCTGGGTGAGGATTGAAACAGTCCTGCTGTAAACACTGAGGGTAACTATAACTGTTGCACCCAGCCGACAGGCTGGGTGAGGATTGAAACCTCTCGTTTGCTTTGATAAACCGTTTCCCTTGTTATGTTGCACCCAGCCGACAGGCTGGGTGAGGATTGAAACCGATGGAACTACAAATATGGGACGCTGATAAAGAAGTTGCACCCAGCCGACAGGCTGGGTGAGGATTGAACATGAAATTGGAATGTGGATAACTAAATGATTTGTATTATAATCCTAATTTAGGTATATCCTATGCGTCTAACTTTGGCACTTTGTATTTGGTTACCGCTTTATAAACTGTCTTTGGGCATGCCAAAGAAACCTGTATTTTTAAAGGTTGTTTACCAAATTGTGTTATTTAAACAAAAAAAACAGCCCCTCATATTGAAGTGACCCCTGTCAAGTAAATAGGAATAAAAAAGCATATTTTTGCAACCTGAGTTCTGTATTGATAAGGGCTCAGGTTTTTTTAATTTTTTTGGTCTCTCTTTTTTTATTGCCTTTTTAACGGTATCGATCATCAGTTTTAGGTTATTTCTTCGGTTAGTGTGGTAATACAGGCAACTCCTCTCAATTTAGCTTACTACAACATATGTTATTTTGAGTATTCGCTTTTTTTGTTTCTTCATATTTTCTTCATGATTAAAGGCTACATTATACATGTAGACAAGTTATATAAAAAGATGAAGAGGTGATAGCTAAAATGATGGGACAAGGATTTGGTTATGGAAGCTATGGAATGGGAGGTGGATCAGGAATGATGTTTTTTGGTATTCTAATCATCGGTTTGATTATCTATTTTTTGCTCAAAGGGCAAAACGTTAATGGATATGTAGCATCACAAACCGCATCAAGTACAGAAGCATTAGAAATCGCAAAAAGTCGATTAGCTAAAGGTGAAATTACAACAGAAGAATTTGAAACAATTAAGGAAAACTTACTTTAATCTTTTTAAGCTTCAGGAGGGAGAGAAGGAAATGAAAAAGAAAATCATAATGGGTATTTTAGCAACCGCAATGTTCTTAGGCGTTGGGACTACGGCCTATGTAAGCTATGCAAAGGGAAATAATCCAGACCCTCGAGCTCATATGCAGCAAAGGGGAGTTAACGTTGAACAGGCAGAACAATTCATGAAAGATCAAGGAATCAATGTTGATGAAATGTATCAAATTATGAATTCTGGTAATTTCGATGAGATGCAAAAATTCATGCAAAACCAAAATATCAACTTCGGGCAAATGTTACCTTATGCTAAACAAATGCACCCTGATTTAAGTACGGATCAACTAAAAGGCCTTTATGAAAGCATGCATGGAACAGGTGGATCATCAAACAGTAGTAATTTTCAAGGGATGGGAAATCTTAAATAATGGATATTTAAAAGCGGTTAAATATTAGCCGCTTTTGCTGTTTTTATATGGAAAATTTTTAATTTCCATTACGGGACGAAATTTATTTAATCTTCATTCTTTCTCCATTTTTATTCGATAATCTAGAAACATAAAGAAGATCACACCTAAAGGAACAGTATTAAAAAATGAATGTAAAAATAAAGGAGGAAATGTAACATGATGTTGATATTGATTTTAGCAATAGGATTTTATCTTTATAAAACAGGTGAGCTAGGGCGACTACTAAATAAAGTTCAAACCCTTGGAAGCAATAGCAATAGTAACTCAAATGAAGCAAGACGAATTATTGACATTCGTTTTGCAAAAGGTGAAATTACTGCTGAGGAATACAGCAAGTTAAAAAATCTTTTATAAGATTTAATGGTAATTAGTAATGAATCCTTTAGGTGGATCTTTTAATAAGAACAATATAAAAAGGAGGAAAACAAATGATGTTTGGTGGACACATGGGTGGATTCTTCCGCCCAGGATATGGTGGCTATGGAAATGGTTTTGGTAATAGTTGGGGTAACATCCCTAACAATTTTGGGTATGGTAATGGATTTGGTTATGGAATGATGTCCGGTTGGAATTTATCAGGGCTCCTATTCCTATTGCTCATTGGATTTGTGGTTTATTTACTCATTAAAAGAAGTAAGCAGAATCATGTTGGGCAAGGCCAAGGTTTAGTCAATATTGCGAATGGACAAGCTTCACCTTCAGAAGCAATAGAGATTGCAAAGTTAAGATATGTTCGTGGCGAAATTTCCTTTGAAGAATACCAAGAAATCGTGAAAGTAATCGGCTCATAAGAAAGGGAATGGTTGCATGTTAAATTTAATTCTGACGGTTATTGTTGCGTATTACCTTGTTAAAACAGGTGATTTGTTTAAATTGATTAAACTAGCAAAAAAGTTCATCGTAGATCTCTTCGTTTCTCTTAAAAAAGAAACTGAATCAGCAACAGTGACGCAAACACAGCAAGCAGTTAACCCGATTGAGATTCTAAAAATTCGCTATGCGAAAGGCGAAATCAGTGATAGTGAATTTGAAAAGATGAGAAGGATTTTTTAACGGAAAATTGAGGATAATTTGCCCTCCCATTTAATGAAGCGACGAAGTGTCGCTTCTTTTTCATGTACTCCAACCTCCTTTAAAATTATATTATTACTTACATAAAGTAAGTTAATAATTTCTAATAATTAATTTTAAAAAATAAAGGTAGATGAGAAAGAATTGAGGCAGATTAATATCATTGACCGCAAGTAACGATTTGGTATATAATAAATTAAAAAATTTACATAATTGGCGATGGAGTTCGCCTTTAACCGCTATTATCTAGCTAATGACTCCTACTAGAAGAATTTCTTTCTGGTAGGGGTTTTCTTTTGTAAAGAAGTTGTCATTTGCTAGACCTGACCTCTATATCATTGTTTGCTTAATATCGCGGAAAACAGTATTCTTTACTTGAAAAGGTGGATCCTGAGTATTATCAAATAGAAGTGGGTGAGTAAAATGATGAATTATTTTGCAGTGGGGTTAGCAGGTGTAATTGGAGCATTGTTACGATACTATTTAGGTCTATCTTTTCATCACTGGTGGATATCCCCATTACCATTAGGTACTTTGATGATTAACTATATTGGTGCATTTGTCTTAGCATGGTTTAATGAAAAAGTGGCACACACTTATTCAGTTCCTGAATGGTTACGTCTTGGTTTTGGTACAGGGCTTGTTGGTTCTTTCACTACCTTTTCTACATTAAGTGTAGAAACGGTCACTTTGATTCGCCTACGATTATGGGGTATTGCATTTTCGTATGTACTTCTAAGTCTCTTTGGAGGTCTATTTTTTGCTTATGCAGGGTATCGTATGGCTAATCTTGGTTTGAAGCACGGAGAAAAAGAGGTGGAAACTGCATGATGTCTAGCGCTATGTTGGTGGCTGTTGGTGGTTTTTTTGGTGCCATGGCTCGATTTGGGATGAGCAAGTGGATTTCCAGTCGTACGAAATCTGCTTTTCCTTATGGGACTTTTACGGTAAATTTGATTGGTTCTTTTTTATTGGGCCTCATCATTGGTAGCCAAATGGGTGAAAATGCAACACTATTTTTTGGTACAGGGTTTATGGGCGCTTTTACCACGTTTTCCACCTTTAAAGTAGAGAATATCAACTTGTATCGTAATAAAGAGAGAAAGATCATGTTTTGGTATTTGGGTTTAAGTTATATTTTGGGTGTATTCGTTGCATTTGTTGGCTTTACACTTGGATCAACTTTGTAAAATGAAGAGTAGAAAAGAAAATAAAAATTCATCAACATCAAGAAAAAGATAGGAAAATAGGTCCTATCTTTTTCAAGCCATCATTACTTATTTCTTTTTATCCTCAGAATAAGCAATAAGGACAACTTGATCACCTAATACTTGATTCATTTTTTCTTCAAGTTGGGTGATCTCTTTTAATAGTTCGGGATGGTTATTTAGATTTGTAAAATGGTAATTCATTAATATCCCTCCCTAGAACTAGTATGGGAGGGATTTCTAGAATTATACTAATGAATAAATGGGAATAGAGGGAATGTATGCGAAAAATAGTCCAAATTTAATTGGGGACAACATTATCTCAATTAAAAAAATTTATTACTTTTAAGAAAAATTAGATCTAGTTTTATTCTTACTAATTGTTACGTGTCTTTCTAAATAGGAAAATTACGATTAAGGAAAATAGTATCGCAATAGTAATAGCCAAATTATCACTAACATTTTGCCAAATGCCAATCATAGATAAAAATGCAGGAATAGTTGCTGTGATCCAAGATTCTATAAATGTTACCCATCCTGTAAAAATACTAATTTCTTTTTTTAAACCTAAAAGAACATAGAATAGTCCCCATAAAAAGGACCACATTAACCATATTATTCCAAACTTTATATCGTGAAAATACAAGAAATCTATTAATGAGTATGCAATAGCAATAATGGCAACCCACAAAGAATATAATCCTACTCCTGTAGAATCTAATTGCAATAAATTAGTAAATCCTACGTATAAGTAGGTTAAACCAAAGAGAAAAGTACCTGCTGTATTAAATATTAACCATTTATCACCATTTGCTTCAATAAGAATTAAAATAGGGAAAACAACTTGCATGAAACCAATAAATAAGTTGAATATTGCAGCACTTTTAGCATGAATCTTTCCTAAAAGCAAAAAACTGTTCAAAAATAATACAGCGCCAACATAGAACAATCCAACATTTCCCATGATTTTCACTCCTTCACTTTATACTAATTACCTTCTGTTATTTCTAATTGATTATTTCTCTTTCTAACAACTAAATGTTGAAATTCCCCTCGATGTAAAGAATGATTTAAAAAAGTTGCAATAGGAATTTCTAAATTTTTTCGTATTGAACGTTTTAAAGCACGAGCACCATAATGTTTATCAAATCCTTGTTCTACTAAATATTCAATTGCGGATGCTTCAAGCTTAATATGACATTGGTGTTTTTGAAGACGTTGATTCAATTCTTTGATTTGAATATCAACTATTTGAAATAAAGTATCTTTGTTTAACCAATTAAAGATATAGATATCGTCCAATCTATTTATGAATTCTGGTGCAAAATTTTTTTCTAATTGTTCCATAACGATCTTTTGAATAATAACTCGATTATCTTTACCGAAATGCTTAGGATTTAAGTAATATAAAAACCTTCTGAATAGATTTGAAAAATTGCGATCAGCAAACTCAAAGATCTGTTTAGAACCTAAATTACTCGTCATAAAGATAAGTGAATTACGGAAGTCTATAATTTTCTCTCCTGATGCCATTACCATTTTTCCGTTATCAAAAACATTAAGAAGTGATTGAATTACTTGAGAACTGGCTTTTTCGATTTCATCAAAAAGAACAATCCCAGGTTTACTAAAGGTTCCCTCAACTTTTTGTTTATCTAAAATAGAGGAACCTTCTTTGCTTCCAACATATCCTGGAGGAGCACCAGTTAAAGCGGCTGCATAATGTTCTTGGGATAATGTATTCATATCTATCCGACTAAAATAGTCATCATTTCCATGTATAGCATTAGCAATTGTTTTAACAATTTCTGTTTTTCCTACACCTGTTGGTCCTAATAATAGGGCAATAAATAGAGGACGGTTAGGTTCAGTGATATCCGCCAATACCACCTCCAACATACTTTTTATTTTTTGAATAATTTCGTCTTGTCCAAAAATTTTAGATCTTATTTCTTTCATGACGTTTTCTATATCAAAACGAAATCGAGATTTTGATAACATTTTTTGAGATGATTGGGCCAAGATATTCATAGAAGAATTTTGTTTACTCTTCTCAATATCAGTTAACATATCGGTGATAAAAGGCATAACCTTCACCTTCCTTTCTTAAAAAATGTAAGAATAAGAGTCAGACACTAAATTCAATACTTAATGATCTGACTCTTATCTATAAAAGATCCGGTTAAATGATCAATTAGCTCCTGCTTCTTTATTTAATGGTTTGTGTGGGATTCCCGCAATTGGACATTCAGCTGTACCAACTTCTTGTCTAGTAATCTTTTCAACATTTTCTTGAGCTTTTTTTGCATCTAATACCCATGTTCTATAAAATTCAAATGGACATTCTGCAACCCCTTTATCTCCGTCACCTGATAATATAGTACCTGTATATCCTCTATGAAGTAACTTGAAGAGATGATTTTGGGATTGCCAATTGGCTCTGGCATCTCGAATTTGGGATATTGATAACTCGGCATATTGAAAACTATTCTCCTCTGTCCCACATTCGCCTAACGTTCTTCCATCAAAACCGACAATTGCCGAATGTCCAAAGTAGGAGTATACACCATCAAAGCCTGTTGCATTGGCCACAGCTACATAGACGTTATTCATCCATGCCATTGTTTTTGCAACCATGATTTGTTGCTCTTTTGCTGGGTACATGTACCCTTGACTTCTGACGATTAATTCTGCACCTTTCATAGCAAGGTCTCTCCAAATTTCAGGATAGTTTCCATCATCACAGATAATGAGACCAACTTTTAATCCTTTCGGACCTTCTACTACATATGTTTGTTCCCCGGGATACCATGGTTCAATAGGATTCCACGGAATAATTTTTCGGTATTTTTGAACAATTTCACCTTTGTTGTTAATTAGTATCAATGTATTGTAAGGTGTTTTATTTGGATGATCTTTATGCTTTTCGCCGGTAATTGAAAAAACACCCCATACATTTGCTTTTCTACATGCTTCCGAAAAAATTTCCGTTTCTGGTCCAGGAACGTCTGTAGCTGTAGCATACATTTCCTCTGGGTCGTACATGATTCCCATGGTACTATACTCTGGAAAAACAACTAAGTCTAATCCAGGGAGACCAGATTTCATTCCTACTACCATATCAGCAATTTTACGGCTATTCTCTAAAACATCTTCTTTTGTATGAAGTCTTGGCATTTTATAATTGACTACAGCCACTCCAACAGTATCACGGCTATTTCCAATATCACCATGTCTCATTTTTTATTTCCCCTTTCTTTTATTTAGATTTAGTGAATGATATTCACTATGTTTATAGTAAGTAAGACTAAGCACCCCCTTTTAATGATCTCGCTTTTTATATATGCAAAATTTGTGCCAACTTGTCTTTAAAAATAGAGAAGAAATAATATATTGAAAATTATGAAAATTAAAAATAATAAATATATATTGTGTTATAATTTAAATAAAGTTTACAGTCTCAATTTCAAACAATGTCTAAAAATAAGACATTTTGGGGGGATGGAAATGGAGAAGATTAAAATTGGGTTGCTTTTTTCATTAAGTGGGACAACGGCAAACACTGAATATGGGCAATATCTGGCTGCCCTTTATGCATTTGAGGAGTATAAACAAAAAAATTCACATTTACCTTTTGATTTAGAGATTGAGGTCAGAGATATTCAATCAGATCCAAATGTAACAAAGAAAGAAGCAAAAAATTTGGCAGAGAAGGGTGTGAAGTTAATGATAGGCTGCTATACTTCAGCCTGTCGAAAAGCTGTTTTACCTATCTTAGAGGAATATCAATGTCTTTTAATTTATCCCTCACTTTATGAAGGATATGAAATTCACCCAAATGTTTTTTATACAGGAGAGGTACCTAATCAACAAATATTATTGATGTTAAGTTACATAATTTCTCATTTTGGGAAAAAGTTTTTTTTAATAGGAACCAATTATATTTATCCACATCTCACTAATCAGCAAGTTCATGATTATTTAAATCAGTTAAATGGAGAAGTAGTTGGTGAACATTATGTGCCGTTTGGTTATGCTCAATTTACAAATATATTCCAAGAAATTATTGAAAATAAGCCAAATGTTATATTATCAACAATTGTTGGCACTAGTATCATCCCCTTTTATCGTACTTACTACGAGATGGGAATTGAGCCTCAAAAATTGCCTATTTTTAGTCCAATCACGACAGAAACTGAAATCAATGGGACTTTTACAAAAATTTTTACTGGACATTATAGTTGTGCTGGTTATTTTCAATCCATTGATACGGTAACTAATCGTGAATATGTTAAAAAGTTTAAAAGATTGTACGGGGATGATATTGTTATCTCTTCTAATATGACTAATACATACCTAGGAGTAAAAATGTTATTGGACGCAATTATCAATATAAAGACATTAGAATATACGGAACTAATCAATTATTTAAAAGGTAAAACTTTCGAAGGACCTAGTGGAAAAGTAAAGATTGACATTCAGAATCAACATATTTCACGTAAAATGTATATTGGAAAAGCAAACGAAAATGGTCAATTTACAATTGTATGGAAATCAGACGAATTAATATCTCCAAGCCCATACTCAAATGAAATAAATGTTTTAAATAAAGAAGAAAGCAGTTGGCAAACAATGATAGAAGAATGTGGAAAAGACAATAATGAAGCGATTATCGTAGTCAATCATTCTGGATCCATACTATTTAAAAATGAAAAAGCAAAGGAAATAATCGGTGAAAAAATGTTACTAGATGAAATCTACTTTGAACAGTTAAAAAAATCTTACAAAATTACAAAACAAAAAATAGTAACAAATAAGAATGCCTATTTAATATTGTTGAAAAAAATGGATGATAAAATGGCGAAACAATTAAATGATGAAGAGGTATATACTTTTCATCGTATTAAAACAAAAAATAAGAAATTTATTGATCAATTAAAAATAGCAGAAATTGCTGCAACATCTGATGTCAATATTCTAATCTTAGGAGAAACAGGGACAGGTAAAGAAGTCTTAGCTCGAGCCATTCATGAAAAAAGTAAGCGAAGAGAAGGACCTTTTATTACGGTTAATGCTGCGGCTATACCAAGGGAGTTAGTAGCAAGTGAACTATTTGGCTATGTTGAAGGAGCTTATACTGGGGCTAGAAAAGGAGGAGCCATAGGAAAGTTTGAGGCTGCAAATAAGGGAACTTTATTTTTGGATGAAATCGGTGATATGCCTATAGACATACAAGTGAATTTGTTAAGAGCAGTAGAAACAAGAAAAATTATTCGAGTTGGGGATCATATCGAACGACCGATTGACGTTAGAATTATAGCTGCAACTAATCGAAATTTGAAAGAAGAGATTGCATATAATGGCTCTTTTCGTTCTGATCTTTATTATCGATTAAATGTATTTACTATTACAATCCCCCCATTGCGTGATCGAAGTGATGATATTGAATTAATTGTCTTAGATTATCTAAAACAATTTTATAACCAATACAAAAATGGACCAAATAGGATAGATAAGGAAGTAGTCTCAGCTCTTAAATCGTATTATTGGCCAGGGAATATTCGGGAACTTAGGAATGTGATTGAGCGTGCTTTTATTCTATCATTGAATGAAGAAGAATTAACAATAAACCATTTGCCAGATGAAATAAAAAATTTTAATAAAAAAATAGAGATAAAAACGAATAGAGAATTGTTAGCTAATTCTTTATCTATTAAGGAGAACGAAAAGGTTTTGATTGAACAGGTGATCAAAAACTCTCATAGTATTACTGAAGCAGCAAAAAAATTAGGTATTGCTAGAAGTTCGATTTATAGGAAAATAAAGGAATATAATATTTCCATTAGAGATAATTATAAAAATTAGAGTCCTATTTTTGAAATCATTACAGGATGATGTAAATTAATTTGTGTAAGGTTTTCTTAGTACAAAAAAAGTAGTGTATCCTTGGAATTACCGACATTCCATAAAAGAGAGGAGATACCCTACTATGTCATCTAGGTTATCGAATTCCGTGTTCTCAATTCAAATTAATGAATTCATTGGTCGTATTGAGAACCTAGCGGTTCTACGTGATCACATGGGCGTTTCACACCGCAATTTTTTTAAACCTTATCAAACACGAGATAAGTAACTTGAAGAAGAGATTATTAAGTTGTATAAAAGTGGTATGCACTGTGAAATTGGTAAGTTCATTGAGAAAATTCTAGGTTCAAAAAACTCACCATCTTGATCAGTAATATAGCACGATGTTATAAATTGAAGATACCGAAAAGTGGCAACAACGACCTTCAAGCCATCATTACTTATTTCTTTTTATCCTCAGAATAAGCAATAAGGACAACTTGATCACCTAATACTTGATTCATTTTTTCTTCAAGTTGGGTGATCTCTTTTAATAGTTCGGGATGGTTATTTAGATTTGTAAAATGGTAATTCATTAATATCCCTCCTTAGAACTAGTATGGGAGGGATTTCTAGAATTATACTAATGAATAAATTGGAATAGAGGGAATGTATGCGAAAAATAATCTTAATGCGGCATGGAGAATCGGTATGGAATCTGTTTAACCGAATTCAGGGAACAAAACAAGTTTCTTTAACCGATAAAGGGAAAAAACAGATTGAAAAAGCTTGTTTCGAATTACTGGCAAACAAAAATTTACAAATAACCAAAATTATAACCAGCCCATTACATCGAGCAAAAGAATCGGCAAGTATTTGTCAACGTATATTAAATCTTCCAATAGTTGAGCTTGATTATTTTCGGGAACGTTCATTTGGTGAATTAGAAGGGAAAACATTGCAGGAGATTCGCTTGCAATATAAAATTAGCGATATTGAAGAACTGGAAGACGACCGATTTGGTATCGAACCGGTCCAGAGTTTACTTGATCGAATCCATACAGGACTCAAAGAATTAAAAGTAACCCACCCAAATGAAACCCTTTTGCTAATCACCCATGGAAGTGTCATCAAATGGATCTTTGAAAAATACCAAGCTGAGAAGATAGGTATTATTCCTAATGGGGAATATCGATGTATCAAGATATAATTACATTGCAATGTTGACAGTAAACAGGTATTCAGACAAACGAGGAATGAAACGTGTTCTACTCGATAAAATCCCTATTTACATGTTCGTTCCACATTTACTTGTTCTCTTCTTCAATGGAATTATTCTCTATGGAATTGTATGCTATAAGTACATGATTGCCCCCAAGTACTTTATTTAGTTTTTGCTCAAGTTCAGTAATTTCTTGAATGAATTCAGGATTTCTTTGTAAATCAGCAATTTTATATTTCATTGTTATCACCTCCATCCAATAGTATGCACTTAACAATTATCAAAGATTCCCTAATAAAAAGGATACCCGTTTATTTTAGGTATCCAATGGCTTGAGCTTTCTAGATTTTGGAATGAGAGATGTCTAGAAACTCATTAATTCTATATTCCACTTGTGTTTGATATTTTTGATTGAGTGTTTTTATGTAATACTCAATTTCTTCAAAAAATTCATCGCTTAAAATAGGATATTTTACTGTTCTGATTTGGCTATAAGGGCTATTTTGTTGAATGACGAGTTCAATAGATGTGAGTAGTTTTTCTAAAAAATGTTGAGTTGGTTCAATACCCATAATGGCTTGAAAAATCTCTTTGTCTTCATTGATATCTAATAAATGATAGGGCAATTTCATATCAATATGAAAACCATCAACTAATTTTTGATTGATTAATGTCTTCATTTTATCTGGGGAAGTACCGTTGGTATTGATAATAATCAATCCATGAAATATACTTCGGATTCTATTTAAGAAGTTGATTATGGGTTCAATCTTTTCTAATAAAAATTCTCCACCACTGAAAATAATTGCATCAAAAAAATAGCCGTTCAACTGAATTTGCTGGATAATGTCTTCTTCTGTAAAAAATTCTTCATGTTTTTTTGCTACGATTTCATCATAATTATGACAACCAAAACAGTGCATGTTACAACCAACGAGGGAATGGATAAGTAGAGAATGGTGGCCTGGTAGATCAACAAATGTTCTCATCACTTGTTTATAAAACTTCATACGCCATCCCTCTTTAAAATACCTCTGTTAAAATATCCTCGTGGTGTAATTCCTTTAAATGTTCAGATTTTATACGTTTTCGTGTATTCCAATCAAATCGTCTAGCTTTACTCCAAAAATTTTGTTCACCATTATAAAAACCCTCTTGATCTACTTTTATCTTCTTTCGAGCGATCATGCGAACATATCCAATCACTCGACTAAATGTGGCGATATCATCACTACCACAAACCGGGCATAATTCAATGTTTTTCCCATCTTCGGCCAATAATTGCTGACCACAAGTCATGCAACTTGTGATGGTGGGTGTTAAAGTAATATAATTGATCGGCTTTTGAAATAACTTGTCGATATAATCTGCTAATAGATTAGGCTCAACCTTTGTTTCTAGAAAATGATGAAGAATACTTCCTGAGGTAGCATAAGCTTGAAATTCTGCAGCATTCTCTATCTGGGCTGAAAAGTCTTCTTCACTAAAGGGAAGCATACAACCAGAAGTTAAATAAACATCTTCTCCTTTTCCTTGAACAAAAATTTCTCGGTTATGTTCTTTTGCCCATTTCATATCATGGCGAGCCAGTTTGATTCCGGCATTTTCAGCAGGAGCATATTCTATTCCGCAAGCAACTTGGTCACGAACGATGAATTCATTTATCACTTCAGTCATATATTGCATAATTTCATGGGCAAGTTTTTTTCCTTGTTCATCTTTGATTCCATCTTTAAAACCAATATTGATCAATCCTTCATGCATACCAGTGATGGCAAAAACATTAAAATAATTTTTAAGGTCTTTATTAAATGCAAAGAAAGTGGGATATAATTCTTTATTTGCTTCAATCCATTTTCTTTTCGCTTGATGACCTTTTTGCATGATTTCTAGGTATTCGCGCATTTTTTGTTTTAATAAATCTTTGTCATGGCCAAATTCCATTAGAAGGCGATTGGCGTTTAAATTAAGTACTTGCACGGCACCAGTTGACCCCGTGGAACTTCCAAAAATACCACTCCCCACTTTAGAGAGCAAGCTTAAATCGATCTGTAAACGACAGCATAAACTTCTGCTGGCTTCTGGATCCCGGGCCTTTATGTAAGGATTTAATTTTTTATAATAATCATTATCAAAGGGGAATGTACGAAAATTTTCAAAATAAACGCCGCCCCAATTATACATTTTGTCTAACAAATATAAGAATAAATCATTATCAAAGTTAAAATGATCATCAATCGGAACAGTGATCAAAGGAAAGGTAAAAGGAATGCCATTTCCTGTTCCTTCAGCCATCACATCGATAATCGCTTGATTAATCCGATCAAAATATTCAGAGGGAATTTCTTTATATTTCATATTTCTTGCTTCTCCACCAATGACTATGTATTCATCTTTGATTTCTTCGGAAGGTTTGCCAAATTCCATCGTTATATTGGAAAAGGCAGATTGGGAACCGCTTCGAAGAGGCATATTCATTTCCCAAATTAAGCTTTGGAATAATTGTTTTAAATCGTTTTGGGAATACTTCTTTTGTGTTTCTGTTTCTTCAAAATATAAATACGATGCAGCGACAGTTGTCATTTGCGACAGCATAACCGCTCCAGAAACTTGTTGAGACATTAAAACAACCACATTACTAAAATGACGTAAGAGCGTATCTAGTCTCTTCGTTGGTTTAGAAGACAGCATATTTTTGGCAAGGGTAGGGATTCCAAAAGTGGCGATATCTCTACACCCAACACTAACACAATAGGGACTTAGTTGTTTATCATGGATGTAGACTATTCCTTGATCATATAAATCTTTTAATTCTTTAGGTAAAATTTCATTTAATAGGAATTCTTCTTCTGCAAAATTGGTTAAGTGGTGTCTTAATAATGGCAAAGAATATACATAATTGCTGTTTTCCCTTTTTAAAAAATCTGTCTTTTTGTTTTCTACTTCTGATGTAAATGACCTGATAATTTCACTTGAACTGTTAAACATAAAAAAGCCTCCTTGTATATTTGATAAAAAAAATCCGCTCAATTTTGAGCGGATTGAACGATGGCATAAAAAGGCAATTATAGAAAATATACCTGTTTATACAATCGTTCCATCCTCTCAACTCCCGAAGAAAATGAAACTTGAAAAGTAAGGCAGGTCTCCTGACTTGTGCTTCTTCCTACTTTGAATCCTTCCCGTACAAGAGCCATGAAGCATTCTTGTACAGTGGCTTTTACTCATTTCGTCCACACTTACAGTTGCGGGGACAGTTCTGGACTTTCACCAGATTCCCTTTTAAGTTTTAAAACACCTTACTTTTTTGTATAAAACACTATATATTGTTTTTTTTTAGAACGATTCCTTCTATATGTTGTATTCCTTATTTGATATTAAATAACAAATTTTGCTTTTTTGCAATGATTATTTTTTATACAGTAACAAAATGAAAAAGTTTATTGACATGCTATCAGTCATGAGGTATATATTAAGTTAATAAAATTAAATATGAATGGAAATAGGTTCCAAGTTATGCAATCATAACTTGGATTAAAAGGGAAGTCGGTGAAAATCCGACACGGTCCCGCCACTGTAACGAGGAGTCTGTATAAATCAATGCCACTGATTGCAAAATTGGGAAGGCCTTATACAGACGGTGAATCGAAGTCAGGAGACCTGCCTATTTTCAAAACACATAACCCTACGGGAGATAGGGGAGTGTTTGTCGTTTCATTGCCATATCAACATTGTTAAACATAAGCACTTCAACGCTTTCCTTGTAAAACGGAGTGAAGTGTTTTTTTCGTGAAACAGGTGGTATGGCGGAATATTCGTTAGTCTATCAAGCACTTCTATCTTTAGGGTAGGGGTGCTTATTTTATTGGAGGGAGGAATTGATTTGCAATATCGATCATTTAGTGTTGAGGTTTTGTTATTAACGATTTATTTTTTGTTCATTCCACAACCTGCTTATGCGATGCATATTATGGAAGGCTTTTTGCCGGTTAAATGGGCTGCTTTTTGGTGGGTGATTTCTACTCCGTTTTTCGTATTTGGAGTGAAAAGGATTCGTATCGTTATCAAAGAAAATCCTCAATTTAAATTACTCCTTGGTGTAATAGGGGCGTTTACTTTTGCCTTATCTGCTCTAAAGCTACCATCAGTTACGGGAAGTAGTAGTCATATGACAGGGGTAGGATTAGGTGCGATCTTATTCGGTCCAGCGATTATGAGTGTAATTGGGGGAATTGTTTTACTTTTTCAGGCTCTTTTACTCGCTCATGGTGGAATTACCACTTTAGGTGCTAATCTTTTTTCGATGGCGATTATAGGGCCAATATTTGCAGTAGGTACGTATCATTTATTTAGACGTTTGTTCCATAAAGATAAGCTTGCAATCTTTTTCGCCGCAAGTTTAGGGGATCTAATGACTTATGTTGTGACTTCATTTCAATTAGCTCTTGCGTTTCCTTCACAAATTGGAGGAGTGATGGAATCATTTCAGAAATTTTTTACGATCTTTGCTGTTACTCAGGTGCCGTTAGCGATGATCGAAGGAATCATTACAGTTATTGTTGTTCAACTCTTAAAGCAAAATCATCAGCAAGAACTGCAAATTCTTTTACAAAAAGAAAGGAGGTTTTTTACTTGGGGTAAATAAAAAAATACTACTTAGTGTATTCGTTTTGTTCCTTATTCTCTTTTTACAAAATTTTTTAGGAAATCTTGAATTTACTGGGACGGATGATCAAGCACAAGGAGTAATTTCAACGATAGATCGAGATTATCAGCCATGGATTACAAATTTATTTTTTGAACCTAATGAGACAATGGAAAAGATCCTTTTTTCCGTTCAAGCAATTTTAGGATTCGGTGTTCTCATTTATGGAATTGGTTTTTATCAGAGGAAGGATAATGACAGGTGAGAAATTAAATGTTGAAAATTGATCAAATTGCGTATACCAATCGTTTTATTCGACTTGATCCTTTCATCAAATTGATATTTGTGTTTGTAAGTTTTATCCTATCTTTTTTGTTTCATTGGATTGGCGATCTTATGATCTGGGTTATTACTGTCACGATCACTATTGGTTTTGCCAAAGTGCCATGGAAGGATTATCTAACATTATTGCTAGGGATGGGTCTTTTTCTAGGAGTAAGCCTTATGAGCATTATGCTATCCATTTCTCCATCACCAAAAATGATGTTGGGCTTTCTTTCCATCGGCCCTTATTATATTGGGATTACGAAACAAGGAATAGAAACAGCAGGAAGTATATTTTTTCAATCGCTGTCTAACACGGCAAGCTTACTTTTTCTTATACTGACCACTCCTTTTCATGACTTAATAAAAGTAATGGAAAAATTGAAAATTCCTGTTGATCTTCTCGAAATTGCGAAACTTATCTATCGTTTTCTATTTGTTTTGTTAGATACAGCCTATCAGATGAAAATGGCACAAACTTCACGGCTTGGCTATAAAAACTTTACTCGTTCACTTTATTCATTTTCTGCTTTATTATCACAACTTTTTATAAATTCTTTAGAGCGTTATCGAAAATGGGCGATCGGTTTAGAAAGCAGAGGAGTGATTGAAAGTTCTATTGTAGCTGATCAAGCCAAAATCGAAGTATAGAAGGACGGAAAGAATTATGGAACCACCAATGATTGAATTTGAAAATGTGATTTATCAATATTCGAATGGGACGGTAGCACTTGATCACCTTACCTTAAAGATCCCGAATAGCAAAAAGGTGGCGCTAATTGGCCATAATGGCGCCGGGAAATCAACACTTTTAGGTCATATTAATGGCATTTTCCGACCAAAGTCAGGTAAAGTGATCGTCAATCAAAAGGAACTTAAGTATTCTCCTAGGGAATTAAATCGATTAAGAAGGAAGGTTGGTATAGTTTTTCAAGATCCAGAACAGCAACTTTTCTCATCAAATGTTTGGGAGGATATAGCCTATGGACTCAAGAATTTGAACCTTCCCGAAAAAATGATTCAAGAAAAAGTTCAGTTCATCATGGAATATTTACATATCACTCATTTAGTACAGAGGCCAATCCATTATCTTAGTTTAGGTGAGAAAAAATTAGTAGCTTTAGCTGGAGTCTTGGTGATGGAACCGGAGATTTTATTATTAGATGAACCAACCGCCTATCTTGAATCAAAGGCCATCGAACGATTGATTCAGTTTTTAGAGCAAAAATCAAGCTCCAAGTTAATCCTTTTATCTACTCATGATTTGGAACTGGCTTATCAATGGGCGGAGTACGTTATTGTCTTGAAAAATGGACAAAAAATGAAAGAAGGAACACCTTTGGAGATTTTTTCAGACGAAACATTCGTAAGGGATTCTGGCTTAAAACCGCCAGTTTTTTGGGAAGTATACCAAGAGTTATTAAAACTGAAACAAATCGATTCTTCGATAAAACCACCAACTTCATTTACTGAATTATTATCATTATTACATAACATCTGTAAATAAAAAGAGAAGGGAACTATGGACAAAATGGAAACAAAGGGCTCTATTTTTATTGTCGGAATTGGACCTGGAAGTGAGGAATTAATGACAAAACAAGCACAACTAGCTATTAATAAAAGCGAAATCATCGTAGGTTATCGGACTTATATCGATCTTATTCTACCATATATAAAGGGAAAAGAAGTGGTTGCCACAGGAATGACAAAAGAGATTGAAAGAGCAGAAATTGCAATTGATCTAGCAAAAAAGGGGAAAAAAGTAGCCGTTATCTCTAGCGGAGATGCCGGGGTATATGGAATGGCTGGGCTTATTTACGAAATGATCGCAGCAAGAGAAAGAAAAATATCTGTTCAAATTGAAGTCATCCCTGGAATATCAGCGGTTAACGCAGCAGCCGCTTTACTCGGTGCGCCCCTTATGAATGATTATTGTACGATCAGTTTGAGCGACCTTTTAACACCATGGGAACAAATTGAAAAAAGAATTCGTCTGGCTGCAGAAGCAGATTTTGTCATTGCTCTTTATAATCCTAAAAGTAAGAAAAGAATTCTGCCGATCCAAAAAACGCAAGAAATTTTATTGCAATACCGTTCGGCTGATACACCAGTAGGCATTGTAAAGAATGCGTATCGAGACGACCAAGAAGTGATCGTGACGACTTTAGGTGAAATGCTTCATCATGAGATGAATATGGTAACCACCATTATTGTCGGTAATCAGGCCACTTTTCAATTTGATCAAAAAATCGTGACACCACGTGGTTATCAAAATAAATACAGTTTAACAGAACGCTAACAAAAAATGATAAATTTTGGGGGAGAAGAAATGGAAGCCATTTTATTTGTTGCACATGGGAGTCGCGATGCGGAAGGAAATGAAGAAGTATTTGGTTTCACAGAAAAAGTAGCACAAAAAATCAGAGAAATAAAGTCGGTACCGATTATTGAAACATGTTTTTTAGAATTAACGACACCCACAGTTGCTGAAGGAATTGATCAATGTATTCGGCAAGGGGCAACAAAAGTCGCTCTCGTTCCGATTATTCTTTTTTCCGCTGGTCATGCTAAAATACATATTCCCTATGAGATTGATCAAGCAAAAGGGAAATATCCAGACGTTACTTTTACATATGGAAGGCCCATCGCAATTCATGAAGTAACGTTACAAATTCTCTCAGATCGTTTAAAAGAAATAGGTTTTCAAGGAGAAAGTGGGGAACAAAGGAAAAATGAAGCGATTTTACTTGTGGGAAGGGGAAGTAGTGATCCCGACGCAAACAGCGATCTTTACAAAATCATGCGGTTATTGTGGGAACGGACTCCGGTTAAGTGGGTTGAACCAGCCTTCATGGGAATAACAGAGCCGACGTTTACAGAAGGGATCGAAAGATGTATTGCGACAGGGGCAAAAAACATTTATATTTTACCTTTTTTCTTATTTACAGGGATATTGATCAAACGAATGGATCAAATGATTGAACATTATCAACAATTATATCCAAACCGAAAGATCAAAAGAGCCCCATATCTAGGGCTTGATCACAAATTAATCGATGTTCTCACTGACCGTGCCTTTGAAGCATTAGAGGGGAAACCAGCCCTTAATTGTGACCTATGTAAGTATCGTTTAAACTTTATACATCATTCTCATCATCATGATCACCATGATCACGTACATCACCATCATGGTCATCATCACCATAATCATCAATACGAAAAGCATACTCATCTTCAACATCATGAATAAGTGAACAAGAACCATAAGCAGAGGTTAGATAAAATGTTATTATTAGCAGGAACAAAAGATGCAAGAGAACTAACTGCTTTTTTACGGCAACATAATAAGAAGGTATCTGTAAGTGTGGTAACAAAACAAGCTGCCCAAAAATATAAATCTTTAAACATCCCCATTTATATTGGAAGGTTAACGAAAGAACAAATGCTAGAAATGGTTCTTGCAAAGAAATTTAAAGCCATTATTGATGCGACCCATCCTTATGCAGAACTCGTTTCAAAGTATGCGATGGAAGTAGCAAAAGAAGCAAACATACCTTATTTACGGTATGAGCGGCCGTCAACAGTTCTAAGTGAGAACCAATATCTTCATTTCGTATCTTCCTATTTAGAAGCCATTAAATGGATAAGAGAAAAGAAAGGTGTTGTATTCGTAACTACAGGAATCACTAAAATTGATCTATTTGCAAAGTCTTTATTAGGGGAGCCCAATATTCGACTCATTTTTCGCATTTTACCTACGGTAGAAAACCTAAAAAAGTGCGAATCATTGGGAATTCCAAAGGAAAATATCATTGCCATGCAAGGAACATTTTCAGCTGAATTGAACCAAGCCATCTATAAAGAATATGGAATCAATCTTCTAATTACAAAGGAAAGTGGGAAAGAAGGAGGATTTTTAGAAAAGGTAGAGAGTGCCATCCAAATGGGAATTGAGACGATCGTGATACAAAGGCCCAAACTCCAGTATCCTATCGTGTTTCATCAGTTTGAAGATTTGTTGAAATACCTAGAGAAACACTAGTAAATGAGTTGTAAATGGAATCAACGAAAGGTGAGGGATATGGATTTTTTCGTAGAATTTTCGCCAATAACGATTCAACCTCAGGAGATTGAGTTAAAAAGTTTTGAAATGATAGAAGAAGAAATCGGTAATCATTCTTTTTCCGAAGAACAATTTCCAATTGTCAAAAGAGTGATTCATACGACCGCTGATTTTGAATTAGGGAAAAGTTTACGATTTCATCCAGAAGCAGTGAAAGCGGGTATCTTCGCAATTCGCCAAGGAAAAAAAATTGTGACGGATGTGGAAATGGTAAAGGCAGGAATCCATCAATCTCGCATCACTCATTTTGGTGGACAAATCATTTGTCATATACGGGATGAGGATATAGTCAAGGAAGCGAAAGAACAAAACATAACTCGTTCGATTCTTGCCATGCAAAAGGCAACAAGCCAAATCGAGGGGGGTATTTTTGCTATCGGAAATGCACCAACAGCACTTTTAGAACTGATTCGGCTGATAAAATTGGGAAAAGCAAAGCCCGATCTCATCATCGGTGTTCCTGTTGGCTTTGTCTCTGCAAAAGAAGCAAAAGAAGAATTACAGAAATTAGATGTTCCCTATATTACTAATCAAGGAAGAAAAGGTGGAAGCCCAGTGGCTGCAGCAATTGTGAATGCTCTCTCACTGATGGCTCAACAAGTGAATCGGGATGAAAATGAGTAAGAAAAAAGGATTGCGAAGCGGATATACAACAGGAGCTTGTGCAACTGCCGCAACAAAAGCAGCTCTACTTATGTTAATTGAGCAGAGCCAGATTTATGATATCGAAATCCAGTTGCCGATTGGTGAGAGGGTTAGATTTCCCATTCAAAACTCTACGTATAGCCTAACCACAGCAACGGCAGGTGTGATCAAAGATGCAGGCGATGATCCCGATGTCACTCACGGAGCGTTGATTCTGTCAACCGTTTCATGGCTTGATGAAGAAAGGATTGAGATAGACGGTGGAAAAGGGGTTGGTCGAGTAACCAAACCTGGATTACCAGTCCCTATTGGCGAAGCAGCAATCAATCCTGTTCCAAGACGCATGATCGAAAAAGAAGTAAAACAGCTTTTAGAATTTTATCAACTTACAAAAGGTGTAAAAGTGGTCATTTCGGTACCCAATGGTGAAGAGTTAGCGAAAAAGACATTAAATCCTAGATTGGGGATTATTGGTGGGATTTCCATTTTAGGATCAAGAGGTACGGTGATCCCTTACTCTCATGATGCTTACCAGGCAAGTATTGTTCAAGCGATTCGTGTTGCCAGAATCAATGGGATCGACCATTTTATTTTAACGACTGGGAGTACAAGTGAAAAGATTGCGCAGAACATCTTTAAGGAAAAAGAGGAAATGGCTTTTATCCAAATGGGCGAATTTGTTGGCTTTGCTTTAAAACACGCGAAAAGACTAGGAGCAAAAAAGGTAACCATCTTAGGGATGATTGGAAAACTATCCAAGGTTGCGCAAGGGAAGATGATGGTTCATTCAAAAGAGTCGAGTATTGATTTTCAATTTCTAGCTAATATTGCAAACCGGCTTTACATTTCCAATTCAGTTCAAGAAAAAATTAAACAAGCCAATACGGCTGCATGGGTTGAGAAAATCATCATCGAAGAAAATAGACCATCTTTTTTTGCAGAAATTTGCCGTTTGGTCGCTTTAGAGAGTCTTTCTTATATTCAGGGAGGATTGATCCTAGAGGTCATTCTTGTTTCAAAATCGGGAAGAGTTCTTGGGAGGGTGGAGATAGATGATTGGGAAAATAAAGATCATTGGCATCGGTAACGATGGAGAAAATGGGATTTTCCCTCACTATCGAAAATGGATCGATGAAGCAGATATTTTAGTCGGCGGGGAAAGACACCTTTCCTATTTTCCTCATTTTCAAAAAGAAAAATGGGTCTTAAAAGGAGATCTTCCATTTATCCTACACCGTTTAAAGGAGGAAGCAATCAACAAAAAGGTGGTTGTTCTTGCTTCAGGTGATCCACTTTTCTATGGAATTGCCCGTTTATTTCTTGACATCGTAGGAAGTGAAAATCTATCCATCTATCCCCACCTTAGTTCACTTCAATTAGCATTTGCTAGGTTGGGAGATACTTGGCAGGACACTTATATAGAAAGTTTACATGGACGGTCACTAGCAGGTCTAGCACAAAGAATCGATGGTAAAGCAAAGATTGCTCTGTTAACCGATACTGTTCATTCTCCCACAGCGATTGCTAAGTATCTATTAAACTATGGATTTGATGAGTATGAAATGTTTATTGGTGAATATCTTGGCGGGAAAAATGAAAGGGTTTATCTATTATCTCTAGAAGAAGCGGCTGTTCAAACTTTCGCACCGTTAAATATCGTCATATTGCGGAAACGAAAAGAAATTCCAGCCGTTCAAAGTTGGAATTTGGGAATCGAAGACGAAGAATTTTATCAAAAAAAGCCCAAAAAAGGATTAATAACCAAAAAAGAGGTACGGGTATTAAGTTTAGTAGAAATGAAATTAAGATCAGGAGATATTCTCTGGGATATTGGAGCTGGTTCAGGTTCTGTTTCGATTGAGGCGTCTAAATACCAACCAAATGCTACAGTTTATGCGATTGAAAAAGACATTGAGAATATAGATTTTATCAAAAAAAATATGAAGAAGTTTCGTACGGATTTTACAGTTATCCATGGGGAGGCCCCAGATTGTTTAAACGATCTTCCCGATCCAGATGTGATTTTTGTCGGAGGGAGTAATGGGAGGTTAGAAGAAATCCTTCAGCTAGGCTGTCATCGGCTGAAGCAAAACGGAAGAGTGATCGTGAACGCCATAACGATGGAAACGTTGATGGATACTTTGCATTTTTTTGAAAATAAGGGATGTTCACCGAAAATTACACTTGTGCAGATTGCCCGAAGTAAGCCGATTGTCAATAAAACAGGATTTGAGAGTTTAAATCCAATTTATATTGTTACAGCAACGAATTCAAAAGGGTGAAGAGAGGAAGAAGCGGATGGAAGAACATAAAATCGGACAATTTTTTGGTATTGGCCTTGGCCCTGGCGATCCCGAACTTCTCACATTAAAAGCATTACGGGTGATCAAAAATTCACCGGTGATTGCTTTTCCAATAAAGGCGGTAAATGAGACGAGTTATGCTTTGTCGATTGTAAGAGATTTTATTGACATGGAAAGGCAGCAATTACTTCCTTTACTTTTCCCGATGACCAAGAATAAAGAAATCATCAAACAGCAATGGAAAGAAGCAACAGAAGCAGTATTTCGCTATTTACAACAGGGAAAGGATGTTGCCTTCCTTACAGAAGGAGACCCTTTATTTTATAGTACATTTATTCATCTTTGCCGATACATGGAAATCATTCATCCAGAGGTTACCGTACAATCGATTCCAGGAATTTCTTCAATTTTTGGTGCCGCAGCTTCATTACATTTACCATTAGCTGATGGCGATGCACAGGTCGGAATTATTCCAGCTACGAGAAATAAAGATCACATGAAAAAAGCGATCGAACAACATGAGACAATTATTTTCTTAAAAATAGCAAAAGTCCTTGATTTATTAATCGATGTTTTAATTGAAACCAATACCTTAGAAAAAGCTGCAATAGTCACAAAAGCAACTTCAAACGAAGAAATAATCTATAAAAACGTTTTAGATTTAAAAGGAAAAGATTTATCCTATTTGTCATTAATGGTGGTGAAGAGAACATGATGAAAGAAAATAAAGTTTATTTCGTTGGAGCAGGACCTGGAGACCCTGATCTTATCACCGTAAAAGGGTTAAAACTACTGCAACAAGCAGATGTGATTCTTTATACCGATTCTTTAATCCATCCTTCTTTATTAGAAAGGGTAAAAAAAGGAGCAAAAACGATTAAAACATCAGGGATCACCTTGGAACAACAAATAGAGATGATCGTTGAAGAAATTCAAAAAGGAAGTCTTGTTGTTCGCTTACATACTGGAGATCCTTCAATTTTTAGTACGACATTTGAACAAATGAGACGATTGCAACGGGAAGGTATCGATTATGAGATCATCCCTGGTGTAAGTTCCGTTTTTGCGGCTGCTGCACAAATCAAAGCGGAGCTTACCATTCCCGAACTAACTCAAACGTTAATCATTACAAGAATAGAAGGAAGAACCCCTGTACCAGAAAAGGAGAAATTAAGAGAATTAGCGCTTCACCATAGTACTCTTGCATTATTCCTAAGTTCTTCATTGATTGGAAAAGTCGTAGAGGAATTAAGATTCGCTGGATGGGCAGAAGATACACCGATTGTGGTTGTATATCGTGCGACTTGGGAGGATCAAAAAATTATCCAAAGTACATTGGCAAAAGTGGTAGAGGAATTAAAGAAAGAGAATATTCACTCCCATGCGATGATTTTGGCCGGCAACGTTTTTCAAAATCATCTGGATATCGATAAAAATCGTTCCAAATTGTATGATGGGCGATTTAGCCATGGATATCGAAAAGGGGAGTAAATGGTGAAAAAAGCATATGCGATTGTGGCAATTACAAAAAAAGGAGTGTATCAAGCTCGATCCTTACATGAGCGACTACCTGATAGTGATCTCTATTATCCAAAAAAATGGGTTTTCGGAGATGAAGAAGAAAAGGATATTTATGTGACTGATGGTAGTATGGCAACGCTCTTATCTTCCTTATTTTTATCCTATCGAGGATTGATCTTATTTATGGCACTTGGTGCTGTTGTGCGAATCATTGCTCCACTTATCAAGGACAAAAGGACAGATCCGGCAGTTGTTGTCTTAGATGACAATGGCCGGTATGCCATTAGTGTCTTGTCTGGACACTTAGGCGGGGCTAACCATTTAGCCAATCTAGTAGCCAATTTAATGGGGGCGATTCCAGTTATTACGACATCGTCTGATGTCAACCAAAAATTAGCTGTTGATTTGTTAGGAGTTCAATATGGTTGGCAGCTAGACTCTGTACAACATGTTACAGCGGTAAGTGCAGCGGTTGTGAATGACGAAAAAATTGCGATTATTCAAGAAGTTGGAGAAAGGGATTGGTGGCCTTCTTCGATTCCTCTTTCTGAACAATTTTCGTTTTATTCGTCGATATCAAGTGAAAGTAGAATAAAGGAAGATTATCAAGGGGCAATTGTCATTACCGATCGATTGCTTCATCAACAAGAATGGAATAATCTCCCTGAGAAGACCATTCTCTACCGTCCAAAAACATTAGTGGTTGGAATCGGATGTAATCGTGGTACATCAGCATCGGAAATCGAGTCTGTGATCTTTTCTACGTTAGAAGAGGAAGGGTTATCCTGGAAGAGTATTGACCATCTCGCAACCATTGATTTAAAAAGGGATGAATTAGGATTATTAGAGATTCATCAAAAGTACCAATGGCCAATCGTTTTCTACACAAAAGATGAATTAAATCAGGTATCCATTCAACATCCTTCAGAAACGGTTTATCGTCATATAGGGGTTTATGGGGTGAGTGAACCTGCTGCTTGTTTATCTGCTAGAACGAATCAACTTCTATTTCAAAAGAAGAAAGCAGGGAATGTTACGATTTCCATTGGTAGATTGGAGAAAGGAGGGAATTAATGAAAACACAGATTCCAAGGGTTGTCATTGCTGGGACAGGAAGTGGAGTAGGGAAAACGACGTTAACGATTGGTATGATGGCTGCTCTAGCAAAAAGAGGAATCACTGTTCAAGGGTTTAAAGTAGGGCCCGATTATATTGATCCTACATATCACACTGCAGTGACAAAAAGGGAGTCAAGGAATCTTGATACCTGGATGGTTGATTCAGAAATCATGAAGGAGATTTTTATCCGCGGCTCACTTGGTGCAGATCTTGCAGTAATTGAGGGTGTGATGGGTTTTTATGATGGCAAAGACCCTCTAAGCGACAAAGGAAGTACTGCGGAAATAAGCCGATTATTAAACGCTCCAGTCGTTTTGGTTATTAATGCAGAGGGAGTAGCCCGAAGTGCAGCAGCGATGGTTCTTGGGTTTCAGCAAATGGATCCCCGGATAAATATTGCCGGAGTGGTTGTCAATCAAGTAGGAGGATATCGACATTATGAATTGGTCAAAAAAGCGATCGAAGATGTGACTGGAATTCCAGTGATTGGTTATTTAAATAAAAACCAAATCATGAGTATACCGGAAAGACATCTAGGACTTGTTCCAGCAATTGAACGAGGGGAACTTAATCCATTATTTCAGCAATTAGCCGAATTGATAGAAGTGCACATTGATCTCGATCAATTTTTACAGATTGCCAAAAAAGTAGAAGAAGTAGTCGTCAAACCCCCCTCTATCTTTCAGCCATTTTCTGAGCGACGTTATCCTGTAACAATAGCGGTGGCAAAAGATCAAGCTTTTCATTTCTATTATCCTGAGAATTTAGAGCTACTAGAACAGTATGGGGCAAGAATTCAATACTTTAGCCCCTTGGCCGGAGAAACCATTCCAGTTGATGCAGATGGATTGTATATCGGAGGAGGATTTCCGGAAGAATTTGCTGCTCAATTAACAGCCCAGAAAAAGGTAATTGCTGATTTTCGGGAAAAGATCAGTCAGGGAATGCCAACACTTGCCGAATGTGGTGGCTATATGTTTTTAACTGAGGAGATTATTGATCACAATGGAAATTCGTATGAGATGGTCGGAATCATTCCTGCAAAAGTTCAAATGCAACAACGTTTGGCTGCATTAGGATATCGGGAAATCACAGCGATCTCTCAACAAGTGTTACTAAACAAAGGAGAGACAGCAAGAGGACACGAATTTCACTATTCTACACTTATTCCGACAATAGAAAACTATCCCTACGCTTATCAGGTGAAGGGATCAAGAGGAGAATTTTTCGATGGTTACCATAATGAAAATCTTGTAGCAGGTTATACACATCTCTACTTTCCTTCAAATCCAAATATGGTTATCAATTGGTTAGCAAAAGCAGCTGAATATCAGAAAAAAAGGTTAAATTTATTTGAGGAAAGGAGTGAAAACGATGAAAGGAAATAAAAAAGGATTGACCATCATTTATACAGGAAATGGGAAAGGAAAAACGACAGCTGCAATTGGACTAGCGGTTCGAGCATTCGGTCAAGGTCTAAGGGTAGGCATCTTTCAATTTATTAAATCACCTGAAAGAGACTATGGTGAAAAGAAAACATTAGAGAAGTTAGGAATTGAGATCGTCCAATTGGGTATCGGCTTTACCTGGACGAAAACTCCAGAAGAACATCGGCAGGCGTTAAAAAGAGGTTGGGAATTTGTAAAAGAGAAAGCAATGTCCGGCTTGTATGATCTGATTGTATTAGACGAGTTGAATAATGCTTTAGCAATCACTGATTTTTCCATTGATGATGTTCTTCCATTAGAAGAAGTGATTCAATTTCTTCAACAAAAACCGAAAGAGTTACATGTAGTGATTACAGGGCGAAATGCCAAACCTGAACTCATCAACCAAGCCGATCTTGTTTCTGAAATTCAGGAAGTAAAACATTATTATAATGAAAGAATTCCAGCAGTCAAAGGGATTGAATATTAAGGAGGAAAGAACATGAATTGGCAAACAGCAATGGATCAGATACAACAATTAGATGCGAATGTGATGAAAGAAGCAAAGAACCATTTGGATCAATTAACAAAACCACAGGGTAGTCTGGGAATGTTAGAAGATTTAGCGATCCAATTAGCAGGAATATATCGGACGATTCATTTTGATATAGACCCAGTTACAAGTTATGTTTTTGTAGGGGATCATGGAATAACAGAAGAAGGGATTTCCGCTTTTCCTTCCGAAGTGACGACGCAAATGGTTCATAATTTTCTTCACGGTGGAGCAGCCATCAATGTATTAACACGCCATCACGATGTATCGTTAAAAGTGGTCGATGTTGGAATGAAAGATTTCGTCGATAATCCTCACTTAATCCAGAAGAAAATTGGACAAGGAACACGGAATTTTCTCAAAGAAAAAGCGATGACCAAACAAGACGCAATAGAGGCGATCCAAGTGGGATTTGATTTAGGAGTGATGGAAGTTGAAAACGGCGCAAAAGGATTAGCAATTGGAGAAATGGGGATAGGAAATACCACATCGAGCGCAGCGATTGCAGCTTCATTATTAAAAAGACCCCTTGATGAAGTCGTTGGTCGGGGGACTGGGTTGAATTTAGATCAGTGGCAACATAAAAAAGAGATCATACGACAAGCATTACAATTCCATAACCTACAATCTAATGATCCAATTGAGATTCTTGCTACGTTTGGTGGATATGAAATTGCAGCGATGACAGGGATGATTTTAGCTGCTGCTTATAAGCGAGTTCCCATTCTGCTCGATGGTTTTAATACGGGTGCTTCGGCATTGATTGCAGCAAAGATTGAACCAAAGAGTGTACTTTATATGATCGCTTCCCATCAATCTGAGGAACCAGGACATCGACATATGCTACAAGCGTTGCAAATCTATCCATTATTACAATTGAACCTGCGATTAGGGGAAGGAACAGGTGCAATCCTAGCTCTTCCAATACTTCGTTCTGCTCAGCATCTATTTCAAGAAATGGCTACCTTTGAAGAGGCAAACGTAGCAAATAAAATCGTTTCTCAAAACTAACGCCAGAGGATCGAGTATGGACCAATATCTTTATTGGCAAGTGATAATTGCATTTCTCATTGATTTGTGGATTGGTGATCCAAAGCGATTGACACATCCCGTGGTGTTGATTGGCAATGCCATTAGCCACATGGAAACATTTTTACGCCAGTTTAGTTCATATCTCTCAGAACGATTATTAGGGATTATTTTAGTCATTCTCATTGTTGGCAGTAGTTATGGATTGGCTTGGCTCATTTTATTTGTAATGAATCAGGTTCATCATTGGTTATCATGGCTGGTTGGCGCTTGGATGATTTCAACCACAGTTGCTACGAAAGGATTGGCAGATGAAGGGAAAAAACTGATCTCCTTATTAAAGACAAAAGAACTAGAAGAAGCGAAAAAACAGGTAGGTTATATCGTTAGTCGGGATACTGATCATATGGATGAATCGGAAGTGATTCGGGCAACCGTTGAAACCATAGCGGAAAATATTGTGGATGCAGTGATCTCTCCATTATTTTATGCGATTTTGGGAGGACCTGCATTGGCGATGGCGTATCGAGCGGCCAATACACTCGATTCGATGTGCGGGTATAAAAATCAACGTTATCGTGATTTTGGCTTTGCTTCCGCAAGATTTGATGATCTACTTAATTATATTCCAGCGAGGATCACCGGTGTTCTCATCGTCTTCGCGGCTTGGTTGTTACAATTGGATGCGAAAAAGTCCCTTTCTATTTGGCAGCGAGATGCACATTTACATCCAAGTCCGAACAGCGGAATACCGGAAGCATGCGTTGCAGGAGCTTTACATATCCGCTTAGGAGGGGTCAATGTTTATTTTGGCCAACCTAAAAAAAGGGCGTATATGGGTGACAACCTTAGACCACTTCAGGTAGAGCATATTCAACAAACGATTCAGTTGTTATATGGTGCAAGTGGAATTTTCATTGGCTTGTATACTTTGATCTTCTGGTCGCTTTATTTATCGGTTAGGTTGGTGATGATGTGAAAGAATGGATACAGGAACATATCCGTTTATTGAGTAAAAGGGAGCATGGAAGTAAATCTTGGGCAGAATTGGATTTTAGTATCAATACCAATCCGTTAGGACCACCAGCTTCCGTTATGGATTTCTTTCACAAATCAGATCATTCATGGATTCATAAATACCCAGTAGAACAAGCCTATTATCTTAAGGAACAAATCGCGAAAAAGTTAAAAGTGAATCAAGAACAAGTTGTGATTGGAAATGGAGCAGCAGAACTTTTCTTTCTCTTATCAAGAGTTCTTCGTGTCAACCGAGGGGTCATTGTTCATCCTACTTTTTCCGAATATGAAGCATCATTACAAGCAGCAAACATTCTGATTGAACGTGTCTTTTATCAGAGAGAGGGAGATCGGTTTTTATTTCCCTTGGAAAAATTAAAAGAGATCATATCCAAAGGGGATTTACTGTACATTTGTCGTCCGAACAACCCAACAGGCCAAATGGTTTCTTTAGAGGAAATGGTAGAAGTCATTCGCTTCGTTAAAGATAGGCAGGCCTTTTTAGTCGTCGATGAGTCGTTTATTGAGTTTACAAATGAGCCGTTAGGACTGATAGAGCTTTTTCACGAAGAAGCTCCACTTATCTTAGTACGGTCTTTGACAAAATTTTACTCCATTCCTGGAATTCGCTTAGGGTATGCAGTAGGGCCTTCGTGGTTGATTCAATCGCTGGAGTTGATACGAGACCCATGGACGGTCAACGCCTTAGCACAACAGATAGGTATTCTTTTACTTGATGACATTTCATTTATCGAAGAAACCCGAACGTGGGTTCAACAGGAACGAGAATGGCTTTATCAAGAAATGAAACAAATGGATAAGTATCATATTTATCCAACTTCTGCAAATTTCTATTTAGTGCGTACTGCCTTTCCTGCACGTGTACTTGAACAAGAGTTGAAGAAAAAAAGAATCGCTATTCGTTTGGCTCATTCTTTTCCAGGACTAGATGATCATTTTATTCGTCTGGCCATCAAAACACGGGAAGAAAACCTTGAGCTTTTAAAGGAGTTGAAACAGTTTGTCCTTTCCTCAAGCTAAAATTATCTTGGTTACGGGCGGAGTAAGAAGTGGTAAGTCGAGTTTTGCTCAATCTCTTGCCAGCCAATATGAAAGACAAGTTCGTTATATTGCAACTGCCGAAGCTAAAGATGAAGAAATGAGAAAAAGAATTCTCCATCATCAAAAAAATCGCCCAACGAATTGGAAAGTTATCGAAGAGCCAATATGGATTGATCAATACTTCGCCCCAAATGAAAAGGCTTCAGCTGATACTGTCACTTTACTCGATTGTGTTACGGTGTGGGTTTCTAATCTTCTTTTGCAAAAAGATCCAATGGGAAAAGAAATGTGGGAATCGGAAAAAGGTGTAAAAAAAGTTGAAGAGCAAATCGAACGCTTTATTCATGCCCTCAGAGAAACGAACCACAAAGCGATCCTCGTCACGAATGAGGTGGGTTTTGGCGGGATTGAAATGAATGTTTTAGGCCGAATCTATCAGGATTTGCTAGGTTGGACCAATCAAAAATTAGCAAAGGTAGCGGACCAAGTTTATTTAGTGGTAGCGGGAATCCCAATGTTGATCAAAGACGATGAGAAAGGGGTGATGCAAAAATTAGGCGATTAATCAATGAAATTGATTCGTTTTGGATGGCAATCCAATATTTTAGCCGGATTCCTGTTCCATATGCCATACATTATGATCAAGAGAGGATGAAACGTTCGATTCTCTTCCTTCCAGCTGTCGGTTGGATCATTGGGTTTTTCCTTTTCCTCTTTTATCAAATGACGGCTGATTTGTTTCCTAGGAACTTCCATTCGATCCTATTGGTTTCTTTCCTTTTATGGATAACAGGAGGGTTACATGCAGATGGTTGGATGGATGTTTTTGATGGGATTGGGAGTAGCCGAGATAAAGAAAAAATGCTTGCGATTATGAAAGATAGCCGTGTTGGGGCAATGGGGGTAATCGGATTTGTTATTTTATTTGCATTAAAAACGTCGAGTTTGAATAGTATCAATTCTAACTTTTTTATGGAGGTTCTCCTTGTTTCCCCTTTACTAGCTCGCTTTGGTGTCGTATTGGCAGTTTTTTTCTTTCCCTATGCGCGAAAGGAAGGGTTGGGAAGGATGCTAAAAGAAGCCCTAACTCTTAAAACCTTCTTATTTACTTTGTTATGGATTCTGCCATTATTCTGGCTGACCTCTTATGGGATATATATGTTTCTCCTTATTACGGGGTTTGTCTTTCTATTTGGCGTATATTTTACAAAAAAATTAGGGGGATTAACAGGGGATGTATATGGGTGGTTAATCGAAGGCGGAGAAACGGTGCTTTGGCTCATGTTTGTTCTGTTATCGAGGTGAAACATGGACTTTTATTTACTCCGACATGGACGGACAAAATGGAATGAAAAAGGAATATTGCTTGGAAACAGTGATCCGTCGTTGTCAGATCATAACGATGTTGAGATCCGAAAATGGGTTCCTTTCTTGCAACAACACCGGGTTGATATGATGGTGCATAGTGGAATGAAAAGGACAATAGAGACGATGCAGATCATTCGTAAACAACTGAATACGAATATTCCTATTATGCAGGATGAGCGGCTGAAAGAACTGAATTTTGGCGATTGGGAATTGAAAGATTATGATTGGTTGTACCAGAATCAACAAGAGTTGTTTATTAAATGGCTTCATGATCCAGAGCAAAATTCACCGCCAAACGGAGAAACCTTACATCAGTTAAAAACACGGATCGTTTCTTTCCTTGATGAATGGGTTGGGAAAAATCTTGGTCAATCTATGCTTGTCATCACCCATGGAGGTCCGATTCGAGCTCTTTATTCAATGATTCATCATACGTCTTTTTATGAAATAAACGTTCGACCTGGAGCTCTTTTTTATCTGAATTGGCAGAACAAAGAAATGAGAGAAGTCGGTGAAGGGGAAATTGAAGATGGCTAAGGCTTTAATGATTGTGGGTACAGGTTCTGATGTCGGGAAAAGTAGGATTGTCACAGCGTTATGTCGTTACTTTTCGCAAAGAAATGTTTCTGTTGCTCCCTTTAAAGCGCAAAATATGGCCTTAAATTCCTATATCACAGTAGATGGGAAAGAAATAGGCCGAGCCCAAGGTTTGCAAGCCGATGCGGCTGGAATTGTTGCCTCAGAACATATGAATCCGATTCTACTGAAACCAAGCAATCCATATGCATCACAAGTCATTGTTCGCGGCAAACCGATCGCTCAAATGAATTTTCGAGAATATCGAGAGACAAAACACGAAGAATTGAAAAAAGTGGTTCAGGAATCATTAGCGAAGCTACAAGCGGAGTACGATTTGATCATCATTGAAGGTGCAGGCAGTCCTGTTGAGATGAATTTAAAAGATCGGGACATTGTGAATATGAAGGTCGCCGAGTGGGCCAATGCAGATGTGATTTTGGTTGCTGATATTGATCGCGGAGGTGTTTTTGCTCAAATCGTAGGAACGCTGCAATTGTTAACAGAAGAAGAGCGAAAAAGGGTGAAAGGAATCTTTATTAATAAATTTCGTGGAGATCTTCAGTTGTTTCAATCGGGAATCGAGTGGATTGAAAAGTACACAGGTATCCCAGTCCTTGCTGTTTTTCCCTTTCATCCATTACCAGAATGGGAAGAAGAGGATTCGGTGGCTTTACAGCAAAAACCAAAGGAAAAAGAAAACGCGGACTTAGACATCGTCGTTGTGAAGTACCCGTATATATCGAATTACACCGATTTTATTCCCTTAGAACTGGAAGAGGATGTCCAAATTCGCTATATAAACGATGTGAAAGAGTTTGGTAATCCCCATGTCGTGATTTTGCCAGGGACAAAAAATACAATGGAAGACCTTCAATTTTTAAAAAGATCTGGATTTCAACAAAAAATTTTGGATCATGTAGCACAAAATCGAGAATTAGTCGGCATATGTGGCGGATACCAAATGCTTGGTGAGAAATTGTTGGATCCAGAGTTGATCGAATCAAATGTTTTATCACGAGAAGGGCTTGCCTTTTTCCCAATGGTTACAAGATTTGAGAAGGAAAAGAAAACCATTCGGGTAAAAGGAGAAACGGTTCATTCTAAGCTACCTATTTTTGGTTATGAAATTCATATGGGAATGGTGGAATGGACTGAAAAACAAGAAGGAATGTTTTTATTAGAAAATGGAACTCTTGAAGGGTTTCATCATCCGAACTTGCCAGTTTGGGGAACTTTTATTCATGGAATCTTTGATTCCGATCATTTTCGACATGAGTGGTTAGAACGACTACGAGAGAAATATGGATTACCACCAAGAAAAGATAGAGTCTCTTTTTCCAAAAGAAAAGAAGAGATGTTTGCAAATTTAGAGGAGTGGTTCATCCATTCTCTTCGAAAAGAACATATTCAATTCTTTGATAACGATATGATTTTCCAAAATATATAAATTAATCAACAAAGGAGAGGTGGAACATGTTGAAAAAAAGTTTGATGAAAAAAAGTTTGATGAAAAAAAGTTTGCTTTGGTTAAGTGTATTTGTACTATTATTGGGTGTTCTTACAGGCTGTGGGCAACAAGCTGCAAAACCACAAGAACAAACGATTCAAAATCAAGCTCAAAAACAAGAAGAAACATTAAAAACAACCTACCCATTAACCATTACAGATGATACAGGAACAAAGGTTACGATCACAAAAGAACCGAGACGGATTATCTCCTTAATACCTAGTCAGACCGAAACATTGTTTGCTTTAGGGTTAGAGGGGAAAGTTGTTGCGGTTACGAAGTATGATAACTATCCGAAAGATGTTCAGAAAAAAGTCGAATATGTTTTTCAAGATGGTTTAAATCCAAACGTTGAGCAAATTATCAAATTAAAACCAGATTTAATTTTATTAGGGTCTCTTAACAAAAAAGAATTGACAGCTAAAATTCGAGAATTAAAGATACCTGTTCTACAATTTGATCCGCAAAGTTTAGATGCAGTCTATCAAACGATTGAAAAAGTAGGTCTAGTGACCAATACTCAACAACAAGCAAAAGAAGTAATCTCGCAAATGAAGGAAAAGGAAAAATCGATAAAAGAGAAACTAGCGGCTTTGAAACCAGAGCAAAAAGTACGTGTGTTTGTAGCGGTTTCTCCAGATTTATACACACCGGGAAAAGGTACGTTTATGGATGAACTCATTACAAAAGCTGGTGGGATCAATATTGTTGAAGACCAAGGTTGGGTACAATATAATGAAGAAAAAATCATTAAAAGCAACCCGCAAGTGATCCTTACTACTTATGGATATTATGACAAGAATGCCGCAGCAAACATCATGAAAAAAGAAGGTTGGCAAAACATTGATGCGATCAAAAATAAACGAGTGATTGACCTTGATAGTGATCTTGTGAATCGCCCAGGGCCACGGATCATTGATGGATTAGAAAGCATTGCAAAAGCGCTATATCCAGATTTAATGAAATAAAGATTTTTAAGCCAGCACTAAATGTGTGCTGGCTTTTACCATTTTACTCGCTATCTCTTTGTTTTTCTTTATCATCAACGCTTTTTTGAGAAGTCATCGACCCATAAACCTCTTCTAAATCAAATTCTTGAATAAATTCATCAATCACCATTTCAAGAGCTTTTAACTCGCCGCGAATTTCTGGATGAATCGCTTTATATTCTTCTTGTTCTAATTGGCGCTTCAATGTATTTCTGCGAATGAACATTCTTTCTAAGAAGTTTAAGATTTTCCCTCTACGAAACGTTTGCGCCATTGTACGCTTACGGAATATCTCAGGCATTTCTTCACGGCCACAATAATAATGATGTCTCATTCCACCTCCTCGTTCAAACGGCATCATCATCCTATAACCAAATCCATGAAAAGGCCCTCTTCCCCATTTTTGATGAAACATGTTATGTCCTCCTTTAAAAATAAAAATATACTTTTGTATACAAAAGTATACATCATTTATTTTTAGAATGCAAGGAATAAAAAGCGATTTTTTCTCTTCTCCATAAAAATTTCATAAATCAGTTGTAAATTATTAACCAGAAGGAAGTACAAACTATCAAATAAGAAGGAGGAGTTCATTATGGGTCCAGGATTTGGCTATATTGGAGGCTGTGGAATAGGAGGTGGATTTGGCATGATGTTCTTAGGTTTGATCATTATCGGTTTGATTATCTATTTCATCGTAAAAGGTCAAAATAATCATCATCAATATGTACAAAAAAGCGTTCCAAACTCTGAAGCATTAGAGATCGCAAAAATACGACTTGCCAAAGGTGAGATTACAACGGAAGAATATGAAAATATTAGGAAGAATTTACTTTAATTTAAAAACCCGAGAAGGGGAAAAAAGATAATGAAAAAGAAACTTTTGATTGGAATTCTAGCTCCCGCATTGCTATCTCATGTGACAGATGCATCCTGACTTAACAATTGAACAATTAAAAGAACATTATGAAAGCATGCATGGAACTGTTGGATCTTCCAATAGTAACAACTTCCAACTATGATAGCAAAATCTTGATAAAGTGGCCGAATAGGCCGCTTTTTTATATGAGTAAATTTCATACTATCCCAGTCTTTTAAAATCATGAAAAATAGTGTAATCTATATTCCAATATCAACGAAGACATAGATAGGGGATTAAGATGAAACAAATCTATTATGTTCTACTGCTTTTCACAAGTATGTTATGGGCAGGTAATTTTGTAGCTGGAAAATTTCTAATCGGTCATGCTTCATTTTTAACTTTAACGTCGATTCGTTGGATGATTGCTGTTCTTTTTCTTCTTCCTTTTGTTTGGGTAAAAGAAAAAAGATTATTCCCGCCAAAAAAAAGTCTTTTTTTATTGTTCTTAATGGGAATGACTGGGGTTGATCTATTTAATATTTTTATGTTTCTAGCATTGGAAAGAACCAGTGCAGATAATGTAGGGCTGATTTCCGCCCTAAATCCAATCGCGATTGCTATTACCTCTTTTTTTATTTTGAAAGAGAAAATGAGTCTTCGTCAGGTAATAGGGATGGTTCTTTCATTTCTCGGTGTCTTAGTCGTGATTTCTCAAGGAGACTGGCAAAGAATTCAAAACTTCTATTTTAATACGGGAGATTTATTTATGCTAGCTGCGGTTGGCGCTTGGGGCCTTTATTCAGTTGTTGGGAAAAAGGTGATGAATCAAGTTACTCCCTTTATGTCCACCTTATGGGCAGGAATATTCGGGGTTCTTATCTTGCTGCCCTTTAATTTGTTTACGTTTAAAGTTACCAATCCAAACGTTTCTTTTTGGTTGGCAACAGGGTATGTAAGTATAGGGGCGACAGTGCTTGGGATGGTCTTTTGGAATCTTGGTGTGCAAAAGGTTGGCGGAACGACATCAGGAATGTTTTTAAATTTTAATCCGATCTTTACCGCTATCTTTGCATATGTGTTATTAAATGAACATTTTTCTTTTGTACAAATGATTGGAACGTTATTCGTGATTACTGGAGTTTATATTTTTACATTAAAAAGCAATTCTAAGCAGACTGAAAAGAATAAAGAGGTAAATATATCTGCATAAAAAAGCGACTGTGTCTGCATACAGTCGCTTTCTTATACGATGAAAATTCATGCAAAAACTTGATCCCATTTTTCCCTTTGGGCAAGGACTTTCCTTGCTATTTTTTTAGCCCCTTCAAGACTATGGCTTTTTGCGTTTCCACATTGAATTTCATTGGCTGCAGGTACTTCTGTCGCATGTAAAACATCTTGTAATGTTTTCTCTAAAGCATCCAAAATTTCTTCATAATTGGAATGATTGAGTACCGTTAAATAAAATCCTGTTTGGCAACCCATTGGGCTTAAATCAATAACTGAATCTAAGTGATTTCGTATGTTTTCGGCGAGTAAATGTTCTAATGAATGAAGGGAGGGCATATCCATAAACTCTTTGTTTGGTTGGCAAAAACGTAAGTCATATTTGTAGATTTCATCACCGTGTATCCCTTTTTTTACATCGGCTAAACGAACATAAGGGGCTTTAACTTTTGTGTGATCCAGGTTAAAACTTTCCACATTCATTTTCTCGCTCAAATGATCCACTCCTTTCTCATTGCTAGATGATCTCTTTTTAATTTTTCGTTGGTTTTAAATTAGCACAATAGATGGTGTAATTCAATTATGTTATTTTTCTCCTACATTATTTACTAAACAAAATGCAAACAATAATTTATTCCTCACGATCGGACTTTTTACAAAAAATTTACATTCCTCTAATTCTTTTTTAATAATCGATAATTATAGTGATAAATAGAAAAGGAAAAAATAAGCAAGCTTTTAAAAACCCCCTCTTATTATAAGGAAAATCCCTCTCCAAAAATTGGAGAGGGATTTTCTTTACCTTTCATCGTCTTCATCATCTGGTTTTGGTGGGAATCCCATAAGTGAATGTCCGTCTGGATCGCCAGGGCCAAAACCATTAGGGCCAGGAGGAAATCCATCAGGATAAGGACCAAGAACACTAGGATCGGGGCCAAAATCATGAGGGTAAGGTCTTGGACCACTTGAAGCAGGATCAAAGCCTTCAGGATGAGGACCAAAGCCACCAGGTCCAGGACCAAAACCTCCAGGCCCCCGTGGACCAAATCCAGGACCAGGACCACCGGGGCCGAATTCACCAGGGCCACCAGGAGGAGGACCAAATCCAGGACCAGGACCACCGGGACCGAAACCACCAGGTCCATCTAGAGGAGGGCCAAATCCGGGACCAGGACCGTCGGGGCCGAACTCACCAGGGGCACCAGGAGGAGGACCAAATCCAGGACTAGGACCACCGGGACCACCAGGGCCGCCTCCCCGTGGCCTTCTTCCCCTTCTTTTTGACATAGGTCCTCTTGGTCTTCCAACTCGGCCTTTATTTTGTCCTAATTGTCGTAACATATCAAAAAAATGATTTCTGGCCAAAATGTAACCTCCTTTAGCTTTTAAAGTTCAATATTAAAGTATGCATTGTACTTTCGGGTTGAAATATGGCAAATATCTATTTTTCGTAAGCAAGTTTTTATTCGGAATAAAGGAGTAGTCTATAAATAAATAGAATTGAAATAAATAAACCAGCCTATTATTAGGCTGGTGTTTATCTATTTTAATGATTCGATAAATCTCATCAGTGTTTTTCGCTGCTCAGGTGTTAACTCTAGTGCGACATCGACCAAATGCTGAATATCTTGCGGCAGGGGTTTATGATTAATTTGCTCCACTCCAAGCTGATTAATCACGTCTTCTAATAATAATTTTGTCTCGTCTAATTGTTTATAAATATGTATCAATGACTTCAGAATCAACTCATTCATTGCTTTCCTCTAGCACTAATAGTTTTTCAATTTCTTTTTTAATCTTTATCAGTTCTTCTGGAGTCATTTTTTTTACATCGCGAATCATGTTATCTAATTTCATCGATCGGAACTCATCAAGATAGGCTGGAATGGATTGAGAACTAAATGCCATTTCTTTACCCCCCTCTTTGACTCGTGCAAGAATTATATTACCACGTCTTTTTGCAAAAATAAACATGAATATCGACTCAATTTCATGAATTCCTTGTAGGAAAAAGTCATATTTCTAAAGATGGGTTGTTTTTTTGTCTGATTTTGCAAAAGTCAAAAATGAAATTTAGGAGTGAAATCATGGCTTATTTGGTGTATTGTTTGTTTCTCATTTTACTGGTGCTTGATAATCCGTTTAAAAAAATACACATCCACGCAAATTTTAAACAAATCTTAAACTGGTCTTTATTGATTTCTGCACTGATTCATGGGTTTGCAAAGTGGAGGTCTTTAGAACCAATTTCTTTATCTCGGTCCTTAATTTCAGGGATTTTATTTTTTGGATTAATTTTTACTTTTATTGGTGCAGGTGAAAATAAGGGAATTGAAGATAAAGCAGCAAGAAAAGTTTTTAAAAGTATTAGTTGGATCCTATTGCTTTTTATTAGTTTGTTACATGTTTTTAAAGCTTTATAATGGAAATAGTTGCTCTTTCAATTTACCAAAATTGAGCAGGATTAAAATGAAAAGAGGAGGAATTAGATTCAATGGATAAAAGATTGGATAAAAGAATCGAGCGCTTTATGAATTGGATGAAAAGAGAGCAAATCGATCTGGCTCTTGTTACATCACCAACCAATATTTATTATCTAACTGGCTTTTATTCCAATCCCCATGAACGTTTTATGGGATTGTTTTTATCACTAACGGGAGATTTGTTATTGATTGTACCAGAATTGGATCAAAAGCAAGCAATAGAAAAAAGTAATTTGACTCATGTGTTCGGTTTTTCTGATGCTGAAGGACCAGATGGAATCATACGTAAACATATTCAAGTCAGTCACAACACTCGCTTGGGAATTGAACAAGGAAATATCAATTACAAAACTGTTTTATGGTTGCAAAGACTGCTTCAGATCGAAAACTTTCTCAATTTAGAATCAGGTTTTAACGAATTACGATTGATTAAAGATGAAACAGAGATAAAATCCCTTCAAGAAGCTGCTTATTTTGCTGATCGGGCTGTGGAAATTGGCATTCAATCTCTGCAAAGTGGCAAAAGTGAATTGGAAATTATTGCAGAAATCGAATATCAATTAAAAAAGCAAGGAATTGAACGAATGTCCTTTGACACAATGGTTCTTACAGGAAAAAAATCTGCATTACCTCATGGAAAACCGGGGAAAGATAAGATTCAGGAAGGAGATTTTGTTTTATTTGATTTAGGAGTTGTTGTTAATGGATATTGTTCAGATATTTCCCGTACAGTCATAATGGGAAATCCATCCGAAGAACAAAGGAAAATTTATACAATTGTTAGACAAGCACAGCAGCTTGCTATTGAAACCGTTAAACCCAATATCCCAATTAAACAAGTTGATCTAACAGCAAGAGAATATATTTCTAAAGCAGGTTACGGGGAGTATTTTATCCATCGAACAGGTCATGGTTTAGGGCTAGATATTCATGAATCTCCTTCCATACACGAGAAAAATGAAGAAATCATAAAACAAGGGATGGTTTTTACGATTGAACCAGGGATCTATCTGCCACAAATCGGGGGAGTCCGAATCGAAGATGATGTTGTGGTTACGGACAATGGTGTTCACGTTTTGACCACATTTACCAAAGAGTTATTGCAAATCGGAAAGTAAAAATTACCAACTCAATTGGTGTATGGATGTCATCTTTTCTACAAATATTATACATACACCACTCAAGGAGGTGATAGCAGATGGCAAAAGGACAAGAACGTTCTAGCAACTGGTTAGTAGTTCCTCAAGCAGCTCAAGCTCTTGATCAAATGAAATTCGAAATCGCTCAAGAGTTAGGTATCCAAATCCCTGCTGATGGATACATGGGCTTCATCGCTTCCCGTGATAACGGTGCGATTGGAGGTCATATTACCCGCCGTCTCGTTCAAATGGCTGAACAACAATTAGCAGGACAAACAGGTATGACACGCTAATTTACAGCAAAACTAAATCATTGGTCTATGACAAGGCAGTGGTTGATTCCACTGCCTTTCCTGTTTTTTTATCATTCCCCATATAGGAATAGTTATGATAGCATAAAAAGAGAGTATCGATTAAAGAAGGGATTAGAATGAAGAAGGTTTTTCAATATGATACATATATTCCCTTAGGAACCGGATTTTATTCCTTACCGTTGACAAATACGAATAAAAAGTGGATTTACCTTATCCCAAGCCATTCCTTATTTTTTCATGTAAAAGAAGTCATCGATCAATTTAAACCCCGTTTTGTACGGATGATTGACGTAATGACATTTGATCAGATGATGAGAATGTTTACTTCCCATCATACAAAAAAAATGTTAACTCCGTCTAAACAAGAGTTAATAGTAAAAAAAGCCGTTGCAAAAGTAAATAAAGAAAAGGGTTTTCAATACTTTCGTGATTCCATACATAAAAATGGCTGGTTGAACCAAGTAGAAATTTGGTTAGGGGAAATCAGGCGGGCAAGTGTTACACCCGATCAACTGGCTCTTTTTTGGCAGGATCATCCGCAAAAATACCAAGAATTAGTTTGGATTTATCAAGCCTATCATGATTTATTACAACATTTTTCATTAATCGATCATGAAGAGCCTTATTTTAAATTCCTTTATCAAAGGATCGAAGAGACTCGATTGGTTCATTATCAGGGAATTGTAACCGATCAATTTTATGATTTTTCACCATTACAAATGAATGTTCTGAATAAAATAGGCGATTTAGGATTGGATATTCTGATCCATCTTGCCATTGATGAGAAACGACCTGATTTATTTCAGTTAACAAACAATACGATCCGTTATTTGCAGGATTTAAACTTTGAGCTTGAGAAAGTATTGATTAAAGAAAAGGAAAAACCCTTAAACCAAACGATTCAACAATTGCATCAATCTCTCTTTTCGAAGTTTCCGAAGAAGGAAAGTGCCCATTTCAACATTCATTTGTTTGAAGTTACAGGAATCCAGAAAGAATTAGAGATGATTGCATCGGAGATAAAATCGCTGGTTTGGAAGCAACATATACCTATTGAAGAGATCGCCATCATCATTCCCCAACTTGAACGGTATGAAGACTCATTAAAACGAGTGATGAAAGATTCAGGTATTCCTATTCGCCTTTACAAAAAAGAACCCTTAATTCAAAATCCAATCATCCAAGCAATCATTTCCTTGTTGAAAGCATTAAATGGACAAAAAGAAAATTGGCTTACTTTTATGTTAAGTCCTTATTTCAAATGGAGAACCAAAATGAATCCCTATCAATGGATGATGCTCTTTCGCGAATGTGGGTATCCCATGAATCGTGCTTCTTGGAATGAACGTTTTGCAAAATATCTAGAACGAAATGAAGAAAAACGGGAGAAGCTAATCATTTACGATGAAGTGATGCAAGAGATCTTTGATCTACAAGAGCATCTTCCGAAGAAAGGATCAAATCAACAATTTGTTCAATATTTGCAAAAGATCGAGCGAACACTGGGGATTAGAGAAAAGATCAAAGAATTTTTCATTCAAAACCCTACAGAAGAAGCAGCTTTTCGTGATCTTATTGCCTATGAGCAGCTTAACGTTGTTCTCGATGAAATCGCCGAGATGGATCAATTTTTAGATTCTGACGAAAAAATCCCATTTTGGGATTGGCTTCAATCCTTAATTTTGGCTTGTGAACATAACATCTATGATTACAGTCAAGGAAAAACAGCGGGAATTCATATTTTGAAGCCTAGTCAGATCCGGGGCAGACAATTTCAAGTTGTTTTTATTGTAGGACTTGTTGAAGGGGAATTTCCAAGGGCGATCAAAAATGACTGGCTGATGCCTGATGACAAAAGACGAGAATTACGCCAATATGGTGTTTATTTAACCTTATCTCATGAGTATGAGAAACAACAAAGATATCAGTTTTTCCAAAGTATCACTGCTGCAACCGAGCAAATTTATTTGGTTTATTCGGCAAAAACAGAAGAAGGAAAAGAACAATTACGATCCTTTTTTATCGATGAGGTGCTGGAGCTTTTTCAAAAAGAGACCATCGATTTTAGACAACAAGATCTTTCCGAAGTAATTCCAAGTAGTTGGGAAAATTGTACGTCTTTTAAACAAATGGTGGATAAAATTTATTACGAACTTTACCAAGGATTAGAACCTTCTCGTAAAGAAGCAAGATTGAGGAAAAAACACTACCTCAAAAAAAATTCACATGTCTTTCAAGCGATTGACCGGGGCATTCAAGGGGAATATGCCAGAGATGAACTGAATTCTCCTTATGATGGGATTTTGCAAAACCCTAAGTTGCTTAGTGAAGTGAAAGAACAGTTGACGAAGAAGATTTGGAGTACGACCCAATTAAATGAAGCCAATCTTTGTCGTTTTTCTTATTTTGCTACCCATCTTTTAAAACTATCCCAGTGGGAAGAACAAGAAGAAAGCCTCACAGCCATCGAAAAAGGGGATTTATTTCATCGGATTTTGCAACAGTTTTTCGAGCGTTTCCGCAAAGAAAAAGAAGAAAAATTTTTACCTGAACATGAATACATGTATCAGCAATGGTTGTTGGATATTGCTGAAGAAGAATGGCAAAGGTTAAAGAAGCAAGACTTACGTTTTCTTGACCCTGTTCTGACGGAATTAGACCGCAAACGAATTCTGCAAGATGTGAAGCAAATCCTAGAACATGAAATCCAGTGGCGGGCAAAAAGCAGTTCTTATTTTTATCCTCAATTCTTAGAGTTCTCTTTTGGTATGCCTCTTAAGGATGAAATGTTACGACAAGGGGAAGTCGACTCTGCTTCGATTCCTGATTATGCAAAAGTAAAGCTGCGGGAACGAAATTTGTTATTAAGGGGAAAAATTGACCGGGTGGATATGAATGAAGATGGTCAGTTTGTCGTTTATGACTATAAATCAGGGCAAGTTCCAAACCCTAAAGAAATAAAAGAAGCTAATCATCTGCAATTGCCTCTATATTTATTCGTGTTAGAAACATTATTAGGGTTAAATCTCGATCAAGCTGTAGGTGCAGCCTTTTATACAAAAGGTGAAAAACGTTTAGGGGAAAAGCCAACCGATAATCGGAACAAAGGTTTGTGGAAAAGGGAATGGCTTGAACATTTGGGTTTATCCAAACAAATGAAGTCACATGTAGAAGAAAAGGAATGGAAAATATGGCTTGAAGAGGTGAAAGAACGAATCGAAGAACTCCTTAACCAATTAGAAAAGGGAGACTTTGCTGTATTGCCCAGCATGGAATGTCCTCTTTATTGCCCTTATCAATATATTTGCCGAAAAGATCATGAGCGAATCAAGCGCAAACTTCTTGCAAGAGAGGGGGATTCATCGTAATGTTTCCTTTAACCGAAGAACAAGCTTATGCAGTCGATACCTTAAATGTGAATTGTATTGTTCCAGCAGGAGCAGGATCGGGTAAGACAAGAGTTCTAGTAGAACGATATGTCAAGATTCTCGAAGATTTTCAACATATTCCCCATATGCTTGAAAGAATCGTGGCCATTACGTTTACGGAAAAAGCTGCAAAAGAAATGAAAGAACGGATTCGTAAGGAATTGATCGATAGAAGAGATGATGCTCTTCATCACCAAGATTTTCAACAAGCAGATCTTTGGCAAGAAAATATCCAGCGTTTAGAACGGGCGAACATTTCCACGATCCATTCTTTTTCTGCCAAGATTTTGCGTGAGTTTCCTATTGAGGCCAAGATTGATCCCGAATTCCAAGTTTTAGATGAAACCCAAATAAGATGGTTACTAGTTGATATTGTGAAAAAAGAACTAAAGAAACAATTGGAAGAAGAACATCAAAAAGGCATCTCTCCTCTTTACCAATGGGTTATGGCAGCAGGATTTGATCGAGGGGTCAAACAAATTGCAAAGGTTTACCAACAAGTAAAAAACTCTGGTCACTCCCTTCAACAGATTCGTCAATTAACAGAAGAACAATGGCAAAAGTCTCCTTATGATTGGTTAATAGGGTTTGAAAGAATGATTCAGGCAGGAGAAGCTCTTTATTATGGGGATTCAGAAAGAGGAAACAAAAATTTTAACATCTTTCAAGATAAATGGCCTCATTTAAAAGAGTCGTTACTTCAGGCAAAGGATCAAGGAAAAAACCTCGAGTCTTTCGTAGAGGATATGGTTCAATTAACCAAAGGAAATCTAGGAAAAGGGGAAATAAAAGAGCGAAGAAGTCTAGCCAATCAATTGGCAAAGGATATGCTTGAACAATTACAAAGAGTTAAATATTTGGAAATAGAAAAAGACGTTCTTGAACACTTTTATCCCTTATTAGAACGAATCGAGCAAAAGATCAATGAGGAAAAAGAACGGTTAAATGGACTTGACTTTGATGATCTGCAATTAAAGGTGGTCAAGCTTTTGTCAGAAAATGAAGAAATAAGAAGGAAACTTTACAAACGCTATACTTATTTCATGATCGATGAGTTTCAAGATAACAATCAAGTTCAAAAAACATTGATTGATCTATTATTAAAAAATGAAAAAGGCAAAATTGAACCTGGTCGATTATTTGTGGTAGGGGATCCAAAACAGTCCATTTATCGTTTTCGTGGTGCGGACGTTCATGTATTTAAGGAGATGGAAAAAGAGATCAAGGAGATGAACGGACGGGTTGCACCCTTGCAATATAATTTTCGCTCTCATCCAGAGATTATCCAATTTGTGAACCACTTTTTTCAAAAGATTATGTCAAACGATCCTGATTCTCCTAACTATTACAAAGATGCAATTGCCAAAGGAAAAGTAGAGTGGATAGAAAACCCCATCGAATTTATTCCCATCTATCATGATCAAGAAGATGAGGAATCAGTAAGGGAAAAAGAAGCAGACGCCGTTTCCTTGCGGATTGAACAGTTATTAAGTCAAGGAGTTCAAGCTGGGGAGATCACGATTTTATTTCGGGCAATGTCAGATATTAAAACCTATGAACAAGCGTTGTTAAAGCGAAGGATTCCCTACTATGTGGTGGGAGGGCGCGGTTTTTACCAAAAGCAAGAGATTCATGATCTTATTCATGTATTGCAATATCTTCACGATCCATCAAATAAAATCGCTTTTGCTGGAATTTTGCGTTCACCAATGGTAGGGATTAAGGATGAGACATTATATTGGGTTATGACCCGATTAGATCCTAAGCCCATCTCCAGTTGGCCTCAATTTTTCGATGAAATCGAAGAAAAAGAAAAAGAAAAGCTGAAGCATTTCATCGATTGGTTCCAGCGAATTAAGGGGAAGGCCTACAGAATCAAGGTTTCCGAGTTGGTTCGTCAGATCATCGATGAAACCTATTATAAGGCAATTCTTCTCTCATTTCCTCAAGGGAGACAAAGAGTAGCAAACATAGACAAATTCATTCGTTTTATTGAGGATTTTAAAGGTGAAAACCCTTATTCCCTTGATCTATTTTTAACGAGGTTCGATCGTCTCTTGGAAGATGGGGATGAAGAAACAGAAGCTGCTATTGAATCGGAAAAGGGAAATACGGTGAAATTGATGACCATTCATCAAGCAAAAGGACTTGAATTTCCCTTTGTTTTCGTTCCTGATTTGGCTAGAAAACCAAAAGCTGATGACTCCCTCATTCACTTTGATACAGAGTTTGGTTTAACAACGAAAGTTCCCATTGAAGACCAAGGCTTTACTGAATCGATTCACTATTATGCCATACGCGAAAAAGAAAAAAAATTAGAACGGGAAGAATCAGCAAGAGTTCTTTATGTCGCCATGACCCGGGCTAAAAAGAAACTTTTCTTATCGGGAAAAGTGGAAGAAGCGAAAAATAAAGAGGATCTTATGGATATTGTCTTTAAGGAAACGACTTGGAATAAATGGCTTGATGTTGTATTTCATTTTGAGAACATCTCAATTGAAGAAAAAAAATGGCCATATGTACTAAACAATGGAGAAACAGCCCACATCCAGGTGATGAACCAACATCTTAAAAAGGATGCGGAAGAAAATCTTACTGTAGTTGAAACGAAAGATGAAGCGAATATTGAAGGGTTAGAGCTGGAACAAGAAGCAATAGCAGAACAAGAAGAATTGGTTGATTATACCAAACCATTAACGTTATCACCAGATTTAAATGTGTATTCTGTTTCTGCCATTAAACGATATGAACAATGTCCCCGATATTATTATTTTACAGATCGGTTATCCCTTCACCGAGTAATGGGTTGGTTGACAGATCAGGAGACAGATGTGTGGTATGAAGAAGAAAAGGTAGAAGAGATTCAATCAGTATCCCTCACGTCCAGTTTAAAAGGTACGATTGTACATTATGTCTTCGAACAATTAACTCTATTTCCTAACCTAATTCACGATTGGCAACAGATTACGGAAGCAGCCTTGACAACTCAGGGTTATGAAGGATCAAAAGTTAAAAAAGAGGAATGGGAATCATTTTTAATACAAATGAAGGATTATGTCCACTCTTTTCAGAATAGTCCTTTTTATGGAAAAAAGGATGGAGAAATTTGGACAGAGTATGATTTTTGCTTCTCACTTAAAAATGGTCAAGTTACGGGTACCATCGATCGATTGGAATTCAATATAGATGGAACAGTTACTATTGTCGATTACAAAACCGACAAAAATATCGATATTGAACTTTATCGAGCACAAATTTTAACTTATGCTTTGGCGATGAATAAACATTTAAATAAAATCCCAAAAGAAGGAAAACTTTATTATATTCGCCATAATAAAATTGAAACCATCCCTATTGATTTAAACACTTTAGAGGCTTGGGAAGAAAAATTGGAAAAGATATTACTAAAGATAAACCATTCAAAGCAAATCGAAGATTTCCCCAAAAATAAAAACCATTGTTATTTCTGTGCCTTTAAAAACCTTTGCCAAGGAGAATAAGGAGTAAAGATTATGTTTCAGTTATTATTTTTAATGATTGAAAGAATAGGGATTATTGTTACGATTGCCTTCATTCTTACTCGTTCTGCTATTTTTCGCAACTTAATTGATCACAAGCCAGATTATTCGACGAAAATGAAATTGGCCATTCTCTTTGGTTTTTTTGGCATTATTGGGACTTATACCGGGATTGCAGTGCAACCGAATGAAGGAACCACATTAAGGGTTTCCAATGTTTTTTCCATCGAGTTTGATGAAGCCATTGCCAACTCAAGGGTCATTGGTGTTGCCATTGCTGGACTTTTAGGAGGGCCAATCGTTGGACTTAGTGCTGGATTGATTGCTGCTATTCACCGCATGTTACTCGGTGGATTTACTGGACTTGCCTGCGGGATTTCTACAATAACAGAGGGTTTCCTTGCGGGTGTGGTTTATAAAAAAATCGGCCATCGTCGGATCGTATCGCTGGGAACAGCCTTTCTTACAGGGGTTGTTGCTGAGTCCCTGCAAATGCTCATTATTTTGCTTATAGCTAAGCCCTTTGAAAAAGCTTTAGCACTCGTACAGGTTATCGGTTTACCGATGATTATTGCCAATAGTATTGGGATTGCGATCTTTATTGCGATTATACGCAGTGTTGTTCAAGAGGAAGACCGAATTGAAGCAGATCAAGCACAAAAAGTTTTGCATGTGGTTGATCGTACTTTATTTTATTTAAGAAAAGGGCTTGACGAGGGATCGGCAACAGAGATTTCAAAATTATTGCTGAAAACGACCAATGCTTCTGCTGTATCGATCACAAATCAAGAGAAAATCTTATCCCATGTTGGGTTAGGAGATGATCATCACACACCCGGACACTCGCTACTTACAAAAGCAACGAGACAAGTACTGAAATCTGGTAAGAGCTATGTTGCCAAATCAAATGAGGATATTCGCTGTGAACAACCAAAATGTCCACTGCAAGCAGCAATCATTGTCCCCATCAAAAAAGGGGATGAAGTGATAGGGGTGCTAAAGTTTTATTTTGCAAACCCAAAACAGATTCGACCTGTTGATCGTGAACTTGCCCTAGGGTTAGCTGGACTTTTGTCCCACCAAATTGAAGCGGTTGAGGCGGAAAAGCAGGCGAAGCTGGTATCAGAAGCCGAAATTAAAGCTCTTCAAGCCCAGGTAAATCCCCATTTTTTATTTAATTCTTTAAATACGATTGTAGCTTTAATCCGAACAAAACCAGATATGGCAAGAAAACTTCTCATCCAATTAGGCCATTTCTTCCGTCAGAATCTCAATGCTTCTTTACATGAATTGGTGAGCATTAAGCAAGAAATCAATCATACGAAGTCTTACTTAGATATTGAACAAGCACGGTTTTCTGACCGATTGCAAGTGGAATTTCAGATTGATCAAGAAGTAGAAGACGTTTTGCTTCCGCCCCTAACCCTTCAGCCATTAGTGGAGAATGGGATAAAACATGGATTAAAAGGGATGAAAAATGGTCAGATTCGCATCATCGCAAAGAAGCAAGAAAAGCGGGTCTATTTAGCTGTTATTGATAATGGAGTTGGCATTGATGCAAAACGGATCGAACGATTACTTAACCAAAGAGTAAAATCGGAAAAGGGAACAGGGTTTGGTTTATATAATGTTCATCAACGATTAATTGGAAGATATGGAGAAGAATCGGGATTACATATTGAAAGTGAATCAGGTAAAGGAACAAAAGTATGGTTTACCATTCCCATTGAACAACAAGAGGTGATAAAATGACGATTCGCGTGGTAATTGCTGATGATGAGATCCTAGCTAGAGATGAATTAAGTTATCTATTGGGGCAGTGGGAGGAAATTGAAATTGTAGGTGAGGCAGAAGATGGTTTGGAAGCTTATCAAAAAATTGTAGAACTTAAACCAGATGTCGTCTTTTTAGATATTCAAATGCCAGAAATGAATGGATTAATGGTAGCCAAAAAGCTGATAGATGAAGGGATAAAAACGTTAATTGTCTTTTCAACGGCTTTTGATGAACATGCAATCAAAGCATTTGAGATGAATGCCGTTGATTACTTATTAAAACCTTTTGATGAAGAAAGATTAGCAAATACCATAGAAAGAATCAAGAAGAGGATAGAAAAGCCCAATCAAGAAAAAATAACAGAGCTCTTATATCAAATGATGGATGAAAGCAAAAAGAAAGAAACGAAAAAAAATATATCGAAGTTAGCGGTACAAACAGATGAACGGGTGATTTTTCTCGATCCAAATGAAATTGTGTATGCTTATCGAGAAGGAAGAGATGTCCGAATCAAAACAGTGAAAGATACTTACCTTACAAAATTCACTTTACAAGTACTTGAAGAAAAGTTAAAAAAGTACCCTTTTTTTCGAACTCACAGAAGTTACTTAGTCAATCTCGATTACATCGAAGAACTTGTTCCATGGTTTAATGGCACTTATAACTTAACGATGAAAGATCCTGAACATTCAAAAGTACCGGTTAGCCGGCAATATGTAAAGATGTTAAAAGATGTTTTGGGTTTATGAACTGCAAATTAGGAACTTCTTTTTGCCATTTAGACAAGATTTTTAACATTTTAGACACAATTTCGACACACAACCTCCTCTTTTTTATTACAATGGAAATGGAAACGTAATCATTCATTTGTAAACGAGAAGAAAGGAGAAGATCTATGATTACTTTTATCCTGTCTTTTGTTGCACTGATTGTAGGTTATATCTTTTATGGCCGTTTTGTAGAAAAGGTTTTTGGTGTAAATGAAAATCGCCCAACACCAGCGTATGCCAATCAAGACGGTGTTGACTTTGTTCCCATCAGTACTTCACGGAATAGTTTAATCCAGTTGTTAAACATTGCTGGATTAGGACCCATTTTCGGCCCAATCTTGGGAGCTTTATGGGGACCAGTAGCTTTTCTCTGGATAGTGCTCGGTGGTATCTTCGCTGGAGCCGTTCATGATTATTTCTCTGGAATGTTATCTGTAAGAAACAACGGTGCTCAACTTCCAGAAATGGTAGGTAAATATCTAGGTAAAGGCATGAAGCAATTTGTTAATGTTTTTTCACTCGTGCTGCTGGTATTAGTAGGTGTCGTGTTTGTTACAGGTCCAGCTGGACTTATTGCAACTTTAACTCCTGATTGGATTACAATTGGTGTGGTATCTGCATTTATTTTCTTATATTACATCTTAGCCACATTGTTACCGATTGATAAAATTATTGGAAAAATCTACCCAATCTTCGGTGCATTTTTGATTATCATGGCATTAGGAGTGGGTGGTGGACTCATTGTTAAGGGTTATTCAATCCCAGAGTTAACATTTAGTAATCTACATCCAAAAGGATTACCGATTTGGCCATTAATGTTTATCACCATTGCTTGTGGTGCGATTAGTGGGTTCCACGCAACTCAATCGCCATTAGTGGCAAGAACGATTCAAAATGAAAAGTATGGACGCAAAGTGTTCTATGGTATGATGATTGCTGAATCTGCGATCGCCATGATTTGGGCAGCAGCTGGTATGGCTGTATTCCATGGAACAGATGGATTGCAAGATGCACTCGCCCAATTTGGAGGACCTGCCGGAGTAGTTCGTCATATTTCTATTACTATGTTAGGTGCTGTCGGTGGGACATTGGCCATCATTGGGGTAATCGTATTACCAATTACATCTGGAGATACGGCATTCCGTGGCGCAAGAATTTTAATTGCAGATTTCTTCAAACTGAGTCAGCGTAAAATTAGCAATCGTTTACTCATAACAATTCCATTATTTACAGTTGGATATCTATTAACATTAATCGACTTCAACTTCCTCTGGAGATATTTCTCTTGGGCTAATCAAACTACAGCAATGATTATGCTTTGGGCAGCAGCAATGTTCTTAGTTCAAGAAGGCAAAAATCACTGGATTGCAAGTATTCCAGCAACATTTATGACAGCTGTATCTTTCACTTATATCTTACAAGCACCTGAGGGATTCAGTTTGCCAACAAGTATTTCCTACCCTGTAGGTTTGGCAATTACATTCGCGATCGCCGCACTCTTTGCAGTAAAGGCAATGAAGGTGAAAAAGCAATCTAGTATCGCTTTAGAAAATTAAGAATTAAAGTCGGTAATCACAAGACTTTAATAAAAACAATTTAAAGAGGTGAGACTCGGATGAAGCCGATGATCCCTATTTTTGATATCAAGGTAGAGATGACTGAAAGGGTAAAAGAATATATCAAGGATCGTGGCGGGGTAATTACCATTGCTGAAGCACCACAAACAGGGTGTTGTACAAACTTTGTTTTTGTGGGTGCTGAGTTAGGGAAACCCAAAGAAGAAGGTTACTACCGAGTCATGGAACAAGATGGGATTACCATCTATTGGGATCCATTTATTCTAAAAAAGGATAAGAAATATGAACTCGATTTAGAAGGATTGTTTAAGTGGAAGACGATTGTGGTGCATTAAAAAACAGCGATCTTATTCAGATCGCTTTTTTTTTTGCTCTAATTTCTCTTTAGGTACATAAAAATTGAATCCTTCTTCTGTTTCACAGAGATACCAACCTTTCTTTATCTTCAAAATCTCCACACGAGTTCCAGCTTTTATCGGACGTACCTCACAACAACCATGATCCACCATGAAGGTTTCTTTTACCGTATAATAGAAATCATCCTCAACCACAGCTTTGATTTCCTTTTTTGCTGGAAGCGGGTCTTTAAATGAACAATGTTTTGTTTTGCAGTAGAGTTCCTCATCATCTTTTTCTGAATATAATGTATAGCTGCATCTAGGGCAAGTATATTGATAAAGCCATAATGTGGTCATTTCTTTCCCTCCAATATAATTTTATCTCTATCTTAAACTATATATGAAGGAGAATAAAAGTGAAAAGAAGCTTTACAGCTTGTCTTATATTTGTATATGATATTGGAGTTACATTATTTAATGAGGTGTTTAATAATATGTAAGATCGAAAAGAAGGTGATTGTCATGATGGAAATTTTCAAAACAATCGATGATCGTTTAGAAAGACTTGAACAATTGGAAAAAGGGGTATGGGTAAACTTAACGAACCCGACAGAAGAGGAGATATTATGGGTAAGTCAACAATTAGACTTACAAATGGAACATATTCGAGCAGCATTGGATGAGGAAGAAAAGCCCCGGATTGAAACAAGTAATGGGTGCACTTTAATCCTTGTGGATATTCCTATTCCAACCGTTGAAGAACATGCTGGCATGTATACGACTTTACCTTTAGGAATTATTCTAAAAGAAGATAGTATTACAACGGTTTCTTTGAAAAAAAATTCAATTATTCAAGACTTTATTGAAGGAAAAGTAAAATCATTCTATACCTTTAAACGGACAAGATTTATATTACAACTTTTATATAAAAATGCTACGTATTATTTACAATATTTGCGACAAATCGAAAAAACAAGTTATCGAATTGAACTTGAATTGCATAAATCGATGAAGAATAAAGAGTTAATCGAGCTTCTTGATTTAGAAAAATCTTTAGTTTATTTCTCTACCTCGTTAAAAAGTAATGAGATCGTATTAGAAAAAATGTTAAAGCTCGATTCAATTAAAAAATATCCAGAGGATACCGATTTACTAGAAGATGTGTTGATTGAAAATAAACAGGCGATCGAAATGGCGAATATTCATATTAATATCCTAACAGGAACGATGGATGCTTTTGCATCAGTCATTTCTAATAATCTCAATATTGTAATGAAATTTTTAACATCGATTACGATTATATTATCCATTCCAACTATGATTGCAAGTTTTTTCGGAATGAATGTCGATGTACCATTTGAGAACAATCCCCATGCATTTATGATTATTTTTTTGATTTCCACGGTTCTGTCAGTAGTCATTTCTTTGATTTTTGTAAAGCGAAAAATGTTCTGAATCATTTATTCATTAGCGGATTTTATTGAAAAGTAGGTAAAGGTATAAGCTCGAAAAAGAGATGATTCATAAACTAGCAATAAGGAAATGATGAAAGGAGGTTATTTTTGTGGCAAATGCTAGAATAAGCGGGTTTGGCGGTTTTTCATTGATCATTTGGATTATTATTATTGTGATATTCATTTGGATTTTTTGGGGGTTCTTTGCAATTTTATAAGTGAGCTCAATTCAGTAAGAAGAGTCATCTTTTGATGGCTCTTTTTTTGTTTTTCTGTTTTTTTTTAGCAAAATGGGCTTTTCAACTATACAAAATAAAGTAAATTTACATAGGTTATAGTACAAAGGATTTGAGTCCTATAGAAACAAAAAAAGGAGGGTTTGTTTATGGCAGACGGAGTTAAAGGTTGGTACGGAGGATACAGAACATTATTACTATTCATCCTTCTTGTGATCATATTCTTCTGGTTTATTGGTGGTACTTGGTGGTAAGCCAAAAAGGGGAAGGCCATACCTTCCCCTCTTTTTCACTTTTTGCCTCCCTTTTTTATAGTAGAATCTAATCCTCATGCCTTTTTGAAAGGAGGTGAAAAGATGGCAGCAGAAACAAGCTTTTTTACTAGCGGTTGGGCCTGGATCTTCTGGATCATTATTATTGTATTATTTATTTGGCTTTTCTGGGGTGTCTTTGGCAGTAGTTGGTATGGTTATGGATATTACTGGTAAAAGAAGATGTTTACGTAATGTAGATAAGTACCTATACAAACTTTAGCGATTTTTCATAAAGTAATGTAGATAGATCAAAAAGGAGGGATTTTGATGAGTTACAGAGGATATTTTGGCAGCTACAGAACATTGTTGCTATTTATCTTATTAGTAATTATCTTCTTCTGGTTCATTGCCGGAGCATGGTACTACTAAGTTGTATTTTCTTCTGGTTTATTGGTGGAACTTGGTGGTAGGTGCAAGGGGGGATATCCCCCTATTCTATTAATGACCTAATTCTTTAGAAATCGGGCATGTAACTAGGTCAGACTTTAAGATCATCACATATTCTAAAATTGAGGATGAAAATCCTCAAAAATTAAAATATGGAGGGATGAAAGAAGATGGCAAGCGGATACGGCGGAGGATATTTCTGGAGCTACAGAACATTACTCTTATTCATTCTTCTCGTGATTATCTTCTTCTGGTTCATTGGCGGCACTTGGTGGTAGGTGCAAGGGGGAATTTTTCCCCCTTCTTACATAACAAATGACAAAATTGTTATGTGGTTCTTCTTGTCGATTCTCAAAACAATGATGTTTTTAAAAACCCTCCTCTTAAAAGTCTGCTTGATGCAGGCTTTTTTTAGGCTAGTAACTATTTCTGATATAATCTATGTTATTTCTTTTAAGAATGTTCCAAAAGGGATGATTTTCATGATAACTGTTTCGGTTGATAGATACAAAATGGATCGCTTTCTAAATAATCTCCTGTTACGGCATATGCTCTAGCTCTTGATCCCCCACATGATTCACGGTATTCGCAGATTCCACATTTTCCTTTGTATTTATCAGGATTACGTAAATCTTGGAAAATCGGAGAGTTTCGATAAATCTCAGCTAATGGCATTTCTCGTACATTTCCAGCATAAACAGGAAGGAAGCCACTTGGATAGACCTCACCAATATGAGAAATGAAAACAAACCCTTTTCCATCATTAATCCCTGCTGCTCGCCCAATATGGTCTTTTAATTTGGGAACAGAAGCGATTTCTCTTCCTTGATGTTTTTCCATAATATATCGACGATAATGAGGAGCTGCAGTCGTTTTGATGTCATAAGGTACCTTTAAACTCAGATTGGACAACCATTCAAATACCTGTTCGTGTTGAACAGGAGAGATCATATCTTTGATCTGGCCACGTCCTGTTGGCACAAGGAAGAACACACTCCATAATTCTGCTCCAAAGTCTTCTATCATTCTGGCAATGTTTTCTAAATCATGAATATTATAGCGACTAACTGTTGTGTTAATTTGAATGGGCATATTTAGTTCCTGTAAGTAACGTAATGCTCTCATGGTAAGATCGTAAGAACCTTTTGTGCCACGAAAGTGGTCATGAATTTCCGCTGTTGATCCATCAAGACTAAAAGCCCAACGAGAAAGTCCCAGCTCGTAGGATTTTTTTATCGCTTCCTTGGTTACCTTTGGTGTTGCGCTTGGAGTCATGGATGTACGAATACCTTTTTTAATCGCATAATCCATCAATTCAAAAATATCGGGTCTCATTAAAGGATCTCCACCAGTAAAAACAAGGAGAGGACTGCCCATATCGATGATTTGATCGATTAATTGTTTTCCTTCCTCTGTTGTTAATTCTCGCGGATCCCTATGGTATTGAGCCTCTGCGCGACAATGTAAACAATGTAAGGCGCAAGCTCTTGTTACTTCCCAAATGGTAATAAAGGGAGATTGGTTGTAGTCAGGGATTCTCATCCAATACACCTCACAATGATGATGCCATTATTGTAAAGTAAACTTTCCACTATGCATATGATATAAATCACAGACAGCAACTTCCTACTACAACTATATCATGAAAGGAGTGATTACGCATGACAAAAGCACCCTCTGAAGCAGCGATAAAAGCGTTGAAGGCGTTAAAAATGTTCGGGTGAATGTGGTCTGGAATCCGCCATGGATACCTGATAAAATGTTGATGAGGCAAAACGTATGTTAGGTACAGCATAATGGGATGAAAAAAGGAGGAGTAACGAAATGAAAGTAGTTTATGACTTAAAAATCCCAGCAGAATTAAAAGCGATTAAAGAACTGTTAAAGCCTTATGGTGGCCGTTGTGCCAAAATCGTAGATGGAAAGTTAGAATATCAGATTAAAGAAGAAAAAGAACAAGAAGCATTGCAGGCATTAAAAGAAAAAGGTTTAGTAGATTGATGACTAAACAGAGAAGGAGAGCCACGATATTGGCTCTCCTTAATCTTTGGTATTAATATAACTTTTCAATTCCTCTAGATTCTTAATACAAATTTTTCCACGTTTCATCGTTAAAATACCATTTTTCTCTAACTGCGACATCATCCGATTCACGTTTTCTCTTGCAGCACCAATAAAATTTGCTAATTCCTGGTGGGTTAATGATAATTGGATTTTAATCCCGTCTTTCGTTTGCATTCCGTAATCTTCTGCTAAACGAATCAATGCCGAAGCAAGGGCACCAAATTTGCCATAAAGGGCAACATCACGAAGTATGGTCTGGGCAACGTGTAACCGCTGTCCCATAATCTGAATAACCGAGATCCCGATTTCTGGATAACGGTGAATGATCTTTTCCAAATCTTCATTTCGAATCATTACCACCTCACCGTCTTCAAGCATTTCAGCTGTTGCAGGGTAGGTAGTTTTACGGAATAAAGCTGCTTCAGCAAAAAGATCACCGGGTTTACGAATATTCAGAATGATTTCTTTACCATCAGGGGTAGATTTGCTCAGACGAACTTTTCCTTCCCGTAAGAAATAGATTGCATCTGCAGGATCATTTTCTATAAATAAAATGGTTCCTTTACGTACCTGTTTAACGGTTAAGGCATTTTGTAAAAGTTCTTTATTTTGATCGGATAATTCAGCTAATAGTGGTATGAGATTAATGATTTCTTTGGTGGGCGATGGTGAAGGGATCATGTATACCAACTCCTTTGATTTTCCCCATACATATAAAATATCTATACTTAATTTTAGTAATTTATGAGTATTAATTCAATTGCCAACATATAAATATGGAAAACCCCTATAAAAAATAGGGGAATTCCCCTATGAAAAAAGTAGTGGTTTTTGCTAATAAGCGAGTGAAAGAAAGATGGTAAACCATAGCGTATTTAAGATTTCAATCATACCTACGGTTTTAGGATCAATTGGTGTATCTTTAGGGGTAAAGATTCCCCGAATCGTTGAAAACAAAAACGCCATCATTAAATAAAATCCTGAAATAAGATAAAATAGAATAGATAACCCAATCATATAAAGATATGCAAACCAACGAAATGTTAGATTCTGTTTTTCGCGGTAGAGGGTTTTTACATAAAGTGCTGATCCAAAAAAGAACAAAATATTAATTATCCATAACGTGATGGCTGATTGATCGATTGCTTCTGCTCCTACTAGATAAGAGACTAGTAGAGTTGAAGTTAAAGCAATCATGGCACTTAAGTCATTAAGAAGTGCTCGTTCCTTTTTTTGCTTTGCGTAGTAAAGGTTGATGAAGAAAAAAGGAATTATGCTAACAAAGACCCATATTAACTGGGGGAAAAAGAATAAAAATGGCAGTCCTAAGAGTAAAGCAATGCCTAAATATTGAAAGGATAATTTCCACATTTGCTTTCGTTCGGTTGGCCGTTTGATCCCTTGAATGAAGGGGGAGATAGAAATATAGGCAAAGAAAACAGAGATAAAAAGAACAAAATGGTACCAGTAAAATTTACTAACCAGAACGCCGATGACAAATGGAGCAATCCACATCGCCCAGGCTCCATGTTCTTTAGGTAGGATCAGCTTCATTTTAAACCTCCCGAAATTTTAACAAAAATCTATGAGATGACAGTTTTCCGTGTATTACATATAATAAAGTTTAACAACACCAATACATCGTTTCAATGAAGAAAATCACAGTCGTAAAGTTTATTTTTGTTCACTAGGGGAGAAAAAAATGTTGCAGCAGATTAAGAAACAAAAATGGTTCATCAATATACTATTGTCGATGGGAATTTCTTTATTATTTGTATTGGTTGTCATGATTTTATTTGGTAAACCGAATCATAATGGAATCTATCGATACTTGATTTTATTTATTATTTCTTATATTTTTTCTTTCATTGTATTTCATATTATTTTTCGTAAAGATGACGAGTTAAAAGCAGAAAGGGAACGATTGATCACAATCTTTGAACATGTTTCAGATGGAATCATGATCTTGGATGAGAATAAGAAAGTAGTGGAAATGAACCAAGCGGCAAAGGATTTATTGGGGAATAACATAAAACCCGATAGTTTTTGTGATATTTGCCAAGACACACATGGTACATTGAAAATCTGTGAATATGATAAATGTTTTCTAAGTCAACAACGACTATCCTATTATGAGTTACAATTAAAACGAGAAGATGGATCAAGAATTCCTGTGTCAGTGAGTATATCCCAATATACAGGGTCGGATCAAAAAACTTTAACGATCATCTCTATTCGTAATCTAAGTGACCAGCGAAAAGGGGAGCATAGTCGAATTACGAAAATGATTACAGCATCGATGATTCGAGCACAAGAAGAGGAGAGAAAGAGACTATCCCGTGAGTTGCATGATGGAATTGGCCAGTCCATTTTTAGTGTTTTATTGGGAATTGAATATGTAATGCCTTTAATCGAAAATGAATCGATTCGTGAGCATTTAGAGAATTTAAGAAAGACAACCAAACAAACCTTAGAAGAATTACGCCATATGGCTGTCGAATTAAGACCTTCTGCTCTTGATGATCTCGGATTAATTGCTGCTCTTAAGTCATATATGAAAACCTTTGGTGATACATTTGGAATTCAAGTGAATTTTGAATATTCAGGAGATAAGGAACGTCTACCAGCTAGTGTAGAAACCGCATTATACCGGATTAGTCAAGAAGCATTAACGAATGCAGCGAAGTATGCGGATTGTGATCGAGTGGATTTAACCATGTGCAAAAAAAAGGATGAAGTGATCTTAAAGGTCACCGATTATGGAAAAGGATTCTCGGTGGATGATCTTCGTCGGCATGATAAAGGCGTCGGTCTTTATGGGATGGAAGAAAGAGCATCGATGTTAGGCGGGACATTTCGTATCACTTCTCAACTAGGGAAAGGTACAGAGATTGAGGTTCATATTCCTTTGCAAAAGGAGGAAGAAAATGGACAAAATCAGAATCTTATTGGTGGATGATCATGCCGTTGTTCGATCGGGATTGATGATGTTAATGAATTCCCAACCTGATATGGAAGTCGTAGGGGAAGCTGCTGATGGAAATGAGGGAATTGCCAAGGCTTTAGAATTACAGCCAGATGTTGTACTAATGGATCTCAGTATGCCACATGGACGTGATGGTTTTTCCGCTACATCAGAATTAAAAAAAGTGATGTCAAATGTACAAGTCCTGATTTTAACCATGCATGATGATGATGAATATCTGTTCCGAGCCTTAAAAGCGGGAGCCGCAGGATATGTCCTGAAAAGTGCACCTGGAAACGAGTTGCTTCAAGCGATTCGAACGGTTTACAAGGGGGAAGCTTATCTTTATCCAACTGCGACAAAGAGATTAATCGAGGGATATCTTAAGTTTGCTGAAAAAGAAGAAGAGGATTCATTAGAGTTATTATCACCAAGAGAAAAAGAGATTTTATCTTATGTAGCGACAGGGTATTCCAATAAAGAGATTGCAGATAAGCTGATTATTAGTGTAAAAACGGTAGAGAATCATAAGGCAAAGATCATGGAAAAGCTGCAGCTCACGACTCGCCCACAATTAGTGAAATTTGCGATTAAAAAAGGGTTACTAGAATTAGAAGAATGAAATAGAAGATTACATTTATTATGAATTTCTCTGTATTAAAGAAAGTTTCATTCATCCAAGATAGAAAGAGACTGACCCAAAAGTAAGGATCAGCCATTACAATTCTACGGTGAGCGTTGATCCTTATGAGTCAGCCTCTTTTGCATTTTCATTTCTATAGACTGCTTAGATTATTATTATATTGTTCATAAGCTTGATGAATGATAGGCGTCCATCTAGACTCATCCACTTTATCGATTAATTCCTTTGCCTTTTGCAAATCTTTTATCGCATCATCATGTTGATCTGAAGAGAGAAGGGTTTCAAATCGTCTGTAATATCCCTTTGCTGCTTCATAATCTGTTTCTAATTGTTCAGCTAAATGGATGGATTCATTATATTGTGTCATCGCTTCATTGTACATGTTTTTCTTCACTAAAAGAATTCCTTTAAGGCGTAAAGCCTTTAATTTTTTCAAATCGTTTTTTGTTTTCACGGCAAAGTTAATCGCTTGGTCACAATGTTCCAAAGCAAGATCAAGATGATGATGATTGAGTTCATATACGCTCATATAGCGATAATAGTCGCTAAGATAGGAGATTTCATTTGTTTCATTAAAAATTTGCTTGGCCTTTTCTAAGAGCTCAGGAATATTTTGATAGGCTTTTTGCTTAAAATAAAGCTTTGCTATCCCTATATAGTTGATTCCTTCCTCAACAGGTAATCCATGTGTTTTGGCTATTTCCAGCGATTGTTTGTAGTAGTCAAAAGCTTGATCTATCTTTCCTTTTTCATACATCAAGTCACCTAAGTTCAATAATGCGATGTCCATTAAATAGATAGATACTCCATTTTGAGCTTTCGTGATGGCTTCTTTCAAAAATAATTCTGCTTTAGCAAATAAGCCTTTTTCCAGATATAAAATTCCTAAATTTACAAGAGTTGCTATATAAGTCTGAATATCTGATATTTTTTTTGCGATTTCGATCGCTTTGTTAAAATGATTGAGCGCTTTGGATACCATACCAGATGCATGATAAATAATTCCTAAATTTCCTGATATTTTAATCATTGATCTTAGGTTATTTACTCTTTCAGCATAATCATAAGCTTTGTTTAAATAATAAAGGGAGCTATCTGTATCTCCATTTAGAAAATATAAAATACCAGCTTGACTCATCGTTTCTGCTAGATTTTCATAATCCCTTGTTTTTAATAAGATTTCCTCCGATTTTTCAGCAAAAGATAATGCTTCTTTCTGATTTCCTATGATTCTTAAAATATGGCATTTTAATTGCAGTAATTTACCATAGATATTGCTGTTTTGTCTGATTTTTGGCTGGATCTCATTTAAGATTGCCAATGCCTTTTCGTATTGGCTCTTTTCTTTATAGAGATTCGCAATCATGATTTGAATCTGATAGATATCATCTGATAAATAGGCGATCTCAAGCGCTTTTTTAAGATGATCTAATGCCTTGTCATATTGGGCAAGGATAGTATAAATATTCCCCATCTCGATGAGAGAAAGAACCGTTTTATTTGTATCTTTATTTTGTGTTTTCTCGTTGATTTCAAGGTATTTCTTAAAAAAGTCTAAAGCACTAGTATATTGATAATCCTTTTTTAATCTGAAAGCCGCTTTATAGTAATACTCTTTTGCTTTACTTAGGCTGCCAGCTTTTTCAAAATGAGCGGCTAATTGTTCGTAATAGTTTTCAAGGTCTTTTTCATAGTTGATTTCAAGCCATTCTGCAATCTTTTTGTGATATTCCCTTTTTGTTTTGTTTAGCATACTATGATAAATGACTTCTCTTACTGTTTCTTGATTGAATGTATAGATTTTGTCTCTCCCTAAAGAGGTATGAACCGATTGCAGTGAAATAATATTCATTTTCACAGGTAGTTCTAATACATCTTCACTGGATGTTGAATTCATTAAATGAGTCAACCAGGACAAATGAAACTCTTTTCCGATAACGGAAGCGAGTTGTAATAGGTTTCTCGCCTGTTCATCCAGATCAGATAAGTTAGCTAAAATAAGGCTTTCGATGGTGTTAGGGATCGTCTGAAGTTCGGATACATCGATCGATGCGGTTCCGTCTTGAATAGAGAATGTTTTTCTTCTTTTAAGAGCCATCAAATATTCTTTGATATGTAGTGGATATCCTTTTGTAAATTGAATAATCGCCTGAAGCAAATGTTCATCAAGATGGCTGCAATTTAATAGTTTGCAAGCTAGTTTCTCTGTTCCAGTTGGACTAAGCGGTTTAAGCTTCAGAATAGGATGTCTATCTTGGCTTATGTCGCTTATCCCATTTATCTCATATCTCGATGTAAAAATGAAAAGAGATTTTACGTCGGTTAGCGTTTTGACCAGATTTGTCAAAATTTCCATTGATCCTGCGTCTGCCCAGTGGATATTCTCAATGATAAGAACAAAAGGTTCTTTATCAGCGGCCTGTCTGATAAATAGAGAAACCTGATTGAATATTTCTCTTTTGATATCTTCATAGTTCATCGCATTTAAGATATTCTGAGATTCATGGTCTCTTTTTAAACCCATAATCAAGCTTAAAAAAAGATAGTTCCGTTGAATCTCCTCCTCATCAAAGTTTGAGTGTTGGAAGATATAATTAAGATACGACTTTAGGCGGTTTTCTTTTACCTTTTCACTTTCAGTAGGATGGAGATTCAGCATTTGGTAGATCATGTTCGAAATAACAGAATATATTCTGTTTTTGTAACCAATATTGATATCAACCCAATGTTTTTTAAGTTCATTGTCTAGTTCTGACGTAAATTTTCTTACAAGACTGGTTTTTCCGGTTCCAGCCTCACCGATAATGGTGACATATTCTGTTTTATTCAGCCGCTTATAGATTGAATGGAGAAAATTCGTTTCATCATCCCGTTCGATTAAAAACAGCGAATCAATCGATGCTTCGCTTTTTAAATGAAGAGGGGTGAAGCATTTTACTGGTTTTTCTTTGTTTTTGGCAATGATCTCTTTTTCAGGAGAATAATCAATTAGATCTTTTGTTTCTTGATAGACGGATTCTGATACAAGGATCGTCCCAGCTGCTGCTTGAGTTTGCAGTCTTTGAGCCGTATTGACCACATCTCCCATAACGGTAAAGTCTTTATCAAAATAGTTTCCCACGCTTCCAGTCACAACTTGGCCGTAATTGATTCCGATGGAAAGATTTAATGTTACACCTTTACTGGATAATCGTTTTTTTGAGAAATCTTGGATTAAGTCCATCATTTTCATGCCACACTTGACGGCTCTATAAGGATCATCACTATGAGGATATTTTGCACCGAAAAGAATCATGACACAGTCACCGATGTATTTGTCGATGGTTCCTTCCAATTCATATACAGGTTTGGTGATATAAGCAAAAGTTTCATTGATGATTTCCCGAACTTCTTCTGGATCCATTTTTTCCGACAATGCTGTAAAACCAGATACATCGGCAAACACGACAGCTACATTTCTTCTGTTTTCACTAAGAATCTCATAATTTTGCACAGAGCTTTCGATTTCTGATTGGGATATTTCATGTCCGCAGTTAAAGCAGAACTTGGCCATCATTGGGTTAGGCGAATCACAGGAAGAACATTTTATTGGAAATCTCATCCCACATAAAGGGCATTCCTTTGGATGATTTGATGGCAAGTGATAGCCGCAGTTAAAACAAAGAATAAGAATCCCTCCTTTAAAAGATTTTATAAAAAGTAGGTTTATAGATTGACAAAAGGTTTATAGATTGACAAAAAGTGAAGTTTATGGTTTATTTGTCTTAAAGAAAATTAGTAAATCATTCCAAATCTAATTATATACGGTATTGATAAGAATTGAAACGATTTTGTCGTTTTTTGTAAAAAACTTAATATTATGTCGATAATAGCAAACTTATCGAAAGGTAAGGACGCAAAGCCATGGGTCTAAGGAATGTTTATTCTATGATTGCCAGGTTGCCGAAACATAAGTTAACTAGGGTTGTGCTTAACGTTTGTTCGTTTTAAATAGCATGACTCGAGTTATTCATTGATTTGCCTAATAAGCAAATCATCTTGGCGCCTATGGCTTGTTCACATAGGTGCCTTTTCTTTTAGCGATAAGGGTCGAAAGGAGGTGAGAAGCATGAAAAGGATCATGTTTGTCATCATGACACTTGTACTCTTGCTTTCCAGCATACCAGTTGTCGCAGCTGAGAATAAACCAGTGATTTATACGGATACGATTACGGTAACAGAAGATGGTGGCAGATACCAAGTTGGCTTTATCAATGTTGAGTTTAAAAAAGATTTTATCGATCCAGCGAAGCTGCCAGCTACCTTTGAAGTAAAGGTTTATGCTGAGAATGGGGTAGGATATGTTGAATTTGCCCCAGACACACCAAATTTCTTTAAAAAGGTTCATATTCGCATCGATAAATACGATGGACTTCTTTACGATCAGGCAACAGGGGAAAATATTGAGGTTCATGTTAAGAAACAACAAATTCTAGCTGAGCATTTTTCACGTTATGCTTTTTACTGATAATCATCCATGAAAACCCTCTTAAATTTAAAGAGGGTTTTCATCTATCTTTTAAAGTATGTATTCGCATATTAAAATAAGACAGAGGGGTAAATGATGTGTTCTATTACTTACTATTAGGCCACCTGCTAGGTGATTTTACATTTCAAACCGGTAAAATTGCAGAAAATAAACTAAAAGATTGGAAATGGAATCTACTTCATGTATCAATTATTACGATTTGCATCTTGTTTCTTCTATTTCCTTGGAATTTTTACATGATAGGAATTGTGTTATTAAACGGGATTCTCCATTTTTTTATCGACTCATTTAAATCAAAAATATCCATTAAGAGTTCTTTAGGGTCACTACTCTATTTTATTTTCGATCAAGTCGTGCACATCATGATTCTATATTGGTTATCCACCATAATTGTTAAAATTTCTCCACCTTTGCTTATTGATGTACAAATCATCAAGTTTCTTATTATTCTGGTCTTTGTTTCATCTTTTTCCGCAATTTTGATTCAGTTTATACTTAAAGCTATTTTTCCTGCAAATCAGAAAAAATTTTTTAATGGAAATGAAAAGAGTGTTGGCGAATTAACAAGGGTTCTTTCTTTCTTTATTTTTTATCTAAGCTTTTCATTTTCTAAATATTCTTTAATCGGGTTATTGGCTATGATCATAGGGTTAATTATTTATTATAATACTAGCTGGCGTAAATGGATGAGCCTAAACTATTTTATAGCAAAACTTTCCATGGATGTATTGATATCTATAATCGGTTTTTTGTGTTTATTAACTATCATTCGTTTTTAAGATATACTTTTCACTAAGAGCCCCTACTTAGGAATGAGGTGCAATTTTGTTGACGAATTTGAGAACAATCATCTGTGTAGAATCAATAAAAAAGTACGAGGTTTTATTGGAAGTAATCAAAGAAGAATTTAAACCAGTAGTTCTTATTACAGATTTAATCCAATTGGAAACGGAATTGCGTTTAAACCAAGGGTCGGATTATACGATAATCTTTATGGATCATACATTCTTAAATCAAATGAATGAGCAGCTATTCCACGTTCTACAAAAGCCTCAATACGTAACGATTGGTTTATATAAAGATAGTATAGATCTGATTTCAATGGGATCTTTCCTTTACGATATCCTTGAATGTAAGAATGAGTTTGCAGTGAGAAAATTTCTTTATAAGCTTAAAAATGATCTAACGCGTCAACAAAAATTAGATTCCTTAGAAAGGGAAGTACAACGGTTCTATAGTATTGGGAAAGAATTGTCTGCTGAGAAGGATATTAACAAGCTACTAAATCTAATCATGGATTCATCAATAGAAATGACTTCTGCTGATGCCGGAACGATCTATATCGTTGTGGATCAAGAAAACTTAGAATGGTCTGTTTATGAAAGAAATGCCAAAAACAAACTATTAAAGTTTGTATTAGCGAAAAATAATAGTCTGAAGATAAATTTAGAATCAAAAACGTTTCCGATTACAAAACACGGAATTTCCGGATATGCTGTCATCACCGGACAACCGTTACGTATTGATGATGCTTATGATTTGCCTAGTGATGTTGAATACCAGTTTAATTCTGCTTTTGATCAAGTTACTGGTTATAGAACAAAGTCAATCCTTACGGTACCTATGAAAGACCATCAAAATCGTGTATTAGGCGTGATACAACTTATTAATAAAATGGAAGCTGACAAGGTAATTTCGTTTAGTGACAAAGATGAGATGATGATTTATTCTTTGGCAGGTCAAGCAGCAGTCGCTATAGAAAACAGCATGATCTACAAAAACATGGAAGAATTATTAGAACAAAATAGATTAACGATATCTGATGAAATCACAAAAAGAAAAAAAGCTGATGAAGAGATTAATAAGTTGCTTAGTGCTATTGAGCATAGCCCTTCGTCTGTCATTATTACAGATGTAAATGGGTACATTCAATACGTTAATCCAAAATTTACGCAATTAAGTGGCTATACCTATAAAGAAGTGATAGGGAAAAATGTAAGTATCCTTAAATCAGGAATTCATCCAAAAGAATTTTACGATGCTTTTTGGAAAACGATACTCTCTGGTAAGGAATGGTTTGGTGAATTTTACAATAAGAAAAAGAATGGAGAGTTATATTGGGAATCGACGTCTGTTTCCTCATTAAAGGATCAAGACGGATCAATTAAATATTTTATATCAGTAAGAGAGGATGTTACTGAGAAAAAGTTACTTTATAAAAAAATAGAAGAACAAAATATAATGCTTCAGAAAACCCTTAAGAAGTTAAATGAGGCACAATCCCAATTAATTCAAAAAGAAAAAATGGCTGGAATCGGTCAATTAGCAGCAGGAATCGCTCATGAAATCAATAACCCCTTAGGCTACATCATAAGTAATAATCATACATTAAATAAATATGCATTAAAAATTAAGGAACTTTTGCTAAAGTATAAAGATGTTTTGCTAAATTTCTCAGAACTTCAAACTGAGAACATAGAAAGAAAAATGACTGATATCCTGGAGTATGAAAAAAAACACAAAATTGCCTTTGTTATGGATGATCTTTTTGAACTTTTAAATGATACAAATGAAGGATTAGAACGGATTAAAAATATAGTAAATGCATTAAGATCTTTTTCAAGTATTGATCAGTTAGATGAATTCAGTGATTATAATCTTAATGAAGGAATTAAAACAGCATTAATTATGGCAAAGAGTAGAATTAACAATAATACGATGATCTATGAAGACCTGGCAGATATTCCTAATATTATTGCCAATGGTGCCGAAATCAATCAAGTGATTTTAAATTTAATTCTGAATGCAGCATATGCGATAGAAATAAAAGAGGATGGTAATGAAGGGATCATTACCATTAAAACTTATCAGAAAGAGGAATATGTTTGCTTTGAAATAGAAGATAATGGGATTGGAATAAAAGAAGAGCTTATTAATAGAATCTTTGAACCGTTTTTTACTACAAAGCCTGTTGGAACAGGAACAGGTTTAGGATTAAGTATTTCCTATGATATCGTTGTAAACAAACATCAAGGGGAAATATTTGTAGAAAGTAAAGAAGGAATTGGAACTAAATTTGTTGTAAAACTGCCTATTAAAAGCAAGAATTCTGTATTTGATTAATAAACATCATAGGAATCATCTAGGGGAGTAAAAATTACGATATCTTTTGGCAAATCTACCGAAATAACCCAGAATCTTTCGATAATAGCGCATTAAAGGTGGGGCTTATGATTAAACTGAATAATCGAAATAAATCGATCAGTTTTAGCAATGGACTTCCAGCAAGCGATAGAAAGGAGAAAAAAGGTTCATTTAAAATTACTTTTATATATTTTGCAATAGTTTGCATTTACCTTTTGCTATCAAACGTTATACTTCAATCTAAGAATGATCATACGATACAATCTATTTTAACTTTTCATTATTTTAAAGACCTAATTGCTCTTATATTTAGCTCGTTATTTATTTTTCAGCTCATTTATAAAAATAGTTTTAAACTAAAAAAAGATGAATTAGAACTTAAAAAGTTATATAAGGTAATTGAGCAGAGTTCAACTAGTATTATGATTATGGATGAATACGGAAATATAGAATACGTAAACCCAAGATGTACCCAACTAACAGGACATACATATGAAGAAATGTTAGGCAAACATTATAGTACTTTTCATCTTTTTGAAATAGATGGTATAGGTTCTCCTAAGGAATTACGTGATCTAATTTCGCTTAGTCAGGATTGGAAAGGTGAATTACAAATTAAGAAAAAAAATGGAGAATCATTTTGGGGGTATGTATCGATCTCCTCTATCAAAAATGAAGAGAATAAGATTACCCACTACATTGCTGAGATTGAGGATGTTACAATTAGAAAGATGATGGAAGAGAAATTAAAAAGCATTGACTTCGAATTAAAACAGAAAATCGAAGAATTAAAAGAATTTCAATCTCAACTTATTTATCAAGAGGAACACGCAGCGATCGGACAGTTAGCAGCTGGGATCGCTCATGAAATCAATAATCTTTTAGGTTTTATTAAAAGTAACTTCGATGTGTTAGAGAAATATTTTTATAAATATAAAAAAGTGATCGAAGCCTATCAGGCGTTAAAGAATAGTTTAAATGTAGATGTGCAACTAGAGAATATCAATTTAATCAAAAAAGAAGTTGAAAGGATTGAACGGGAAAACAATATTTCATTTATTAACGAAGATTTAGAAGAATTATTTAGAGATTCACATGAAGGAATCAAACGATTAAATGAAATAATAAAAGGGTTAAGGGTATTCTCCAGAAAGGGGCAATTCGATACCTTTGAAGATTATGATTTAAATGAAGGAATAAAAAGTACAGTAGTTGTTGCGAGAAATGAATTAAAATACCATGCAAAAGTTGAAGAATATCTAGGAGAGATACCGATCATTCATGCCATAGGAGGAGAGATTAATCAAGTATTGCTCAATTTATTATTAAATGCCGTCTATGCGATTAGAGAGAAACAATCTAAAGAGATTGGTTTGATAAAAATCCGAACATTTTATGAAGATGGATATGTGTATTGTGAGATAGAGGATAATGGAATAGGAATAGAGGAAAAAAACATATCTTCAATATTTAATCCTTTTTTCACAACGAAACCTATAGGGGAAGGGACAGGGTTAGGACTAAGTATTGCCTATGATATTATCGTAAATAAACATCATGGGACAATATCTGTTGAAAGTACGAAAGGAGTGGGAACTAAATTCATTATTAGACTCCCTATTCGTCAAAATGTTAACTCAATCTAATAGAGTTAACTAATGAAAAAGTAGGTGAGATCAATTGAGAAAATATAAGATCCTTTTAGTTGATGACGAGATCAGTGTGATTAATTCTATTAAGCGTGTTTTGGATAATTTAAATTATAATATATATTCTACAACCTATCCTGAACAAGCTTATGATTTATTGGATACCCATAAATTTGATCTTGTTATATCGGATCAGAGAATGCCGAAAGTATCAGGGATCGACATATTAAAGTATTCAAAAAAAGTGTCTCATAATACGGTTACGATATTAATTACAGGTTACGCTGATCTTGATGTAGTCATTTCCGCTATCAATGAAGGTTCTATCTACCGATATATATCAAAGCCATGGCAAAATGATGATCTTGTAAAAATAATAGAAGAGTCGATTGATTATAAACAAAGAATGGATCAGAAAGATACGGCCTTAAATCTGTTGTTATCAAAGAATAAAGAATATGAAAATATTGTGCACCAATTAAGAAATAAACTTAGCAAAACAAATAGGCAGGTTAAAAATACTTTACTTAGAATAATGCAAGCAAGGGATATGAAACTATTCACACATTCCAAAAATGTAGCATGTTATTCATTATATATTGCAGACTTATTAAATCTGTCCAACAAGCAAAAATTGACACTTCAATATGCAGGTTTGTTTCATGACATAGGTAAAATAGCAATTAGGGATAAAATATTATTCAAACCTGGTAAACTAAGTGAAGAAGAATATACAGAAATGAAATATCACCCGTTGATAAGTTCATATATTTTAAATGAAATTGATTTTATGAAAGAAGTTGTAGAAGTCGTTCTTCAACACCATGAAAGAATTGATGGTCTAGGATATCCCCTAGGTCTAACAGGTGACGAAATATTATTTGAATCTAAAATCCTTTCAGTTGCTGATGCTTATGATGCTATGATTTCTGATCGTAATTATCGGAAAGAAATGTCACAAAAAAAAGTGCTTGAGATTTTACAAAATGGAATTGGAAAGCAATTTGATGAGAATATTGTTAACACGTTTATAGAAGGATTGTTAAATGAAAAAAAATTTCCTCTTTGCAAAATCGGGTATTTGTAGGAAGGTGTTAAACTGTGGAACAAAATACTGTATTATTTGTGGATGATGATGTAAACGTATTAAACTCTTTAAAAAGAGGGCTGATAGACGAAAATTATAGATGTTTGTTCGTCGATAATGCTAAGGAGGCTTTTAAATTATTAGATCAGGAGGATATTAGTGTTATTGTCACTGATATGAGAATGCCCGAGATAAATGGGTTGGATTTACTTAAGAAAGTAAAAGAATCCCATCCCCACATCATTAGAATTGTTCTTTCCGGCTATACCCAATTACCTCAAGTTTTAGCTGCGGTTAATCAAGGAGATATTTATAAATTTATAACAAAACCATGGGATTTGGACAAAGATTTGATTCCAACTATTAGAGAAGCAATAGAATACTTTAATTTAATGAAAAAGAAGGATTTATTGAGTGAAGATTTAAAAAGAAAAAATGATTCTTATCGCAGAATTATTGAATTAACTAGAAATCGATATGATCTTTTTCATGAAAATATAATGAAAATTGATGAGATTGGAACCTATGTTTTAAGAAACATCAAACAAAAAGCTATAGAGGAAATAGGTCAACAAAGTAAATTTGTTAATATGATAGAGATTTATGAAGGTTTATATCGAGGTTATGTCACAACGCTACCAAGCAAGAATATGGATTTTGATATAAATAAATTTGTTAATGAATTAAATCACTATTTTTCTACCGAAGACCAAACTAAACATCTCAAAATAAGGCTAGAAGGAAAGAGTGATTTTAGATGTCAAGGGAATTATAAACTATTAACCTTTATTTTATTTGCTTTTTATAGATATTTACTTAAATATCATATTGCAAATGAACTACCGGTTACTTTGACTATAGAAGATTTGCATCAAACACTAAGGTTAGATTTTTTTTCAATGGTTATGTTAAAAGAACCAGACATCATCAATAAAAGTTTAAATGATCAAAGCCAAAATATTTTAGATGATATGAACATCATTCGTTCGTTTTTGGAACAAATATCTAAAAGTTTAAATGGATCGTTTACTGTATATGAAACCAAGGGGAATATATATACGAAATTACAATTCATTATTAAAAAAGCTTAATACTTGTATTTGGCCAGTATAGATAAACCATATTCATCAACTAACAGATGTACCACAATTTGTCTAAGAAATCTCAGTCCATCCGTCAACAATTAGTGAAATTTGCGATTAAAAAAGGGTTACTAGAATTAGATGAGTAAAATAGATTATGGTGCAATTGCGTTTCGTGATATAATAGAGTGATTAAGTTTAAGGGCGGTGTTGAAATGGATTTGGACAAGCTTTTTGAAGGGATCTATGCCATTCAAAAGCAAATTAAAGGTTTTCAACAGGAAATGAGAGAAGAGATCACAGGGATTAAAGGTGAAGTCTCAGAAATTAAAAGAGACATCAAGAATATTAATGAACGCTTAGATCGTATCGAGGCTAGTTTAGAACTTCTTGCCAATCGTCAATTCAAGCATGAAACTGAGATTGAAGTGATGAAAAAGAAGTTTTTCACAAGGGTATAGCGGAATGCAAACTTGAAATGAAATGTAGGTACCGATGTCTTAAGTGAGACGAGAGGTACCTTTTTTTATTACATAAAAGTGATTCATATCCTTCTATAAGGAAAAAGTAAAAGCACAAGAAGGCTTGGAAGCAAAGCTTAACCTTCTATGTTCATTCCCTTTCGATTGAATAGGGATTACTATTGAAAAATCTAGCAAAAATAAATTAAGATTGTACGTGATACCTAAAAACAAAGAAAGGAGGCAATGAATGAACGAAAGGCAAAAACAACTCCTTATATTTCTTTTAAAACAGGATCGTTATGTCTCTGTAGTAGATTTAGCAAAGACTCACCACTGTTCCGAAAAAACCATTAGAAACGATTTTAAAGAAATCGATCGCTGGCTTGCAAAATATGAAGTTCAATTAATAAGAAAACCAAACTACGGTGTTTATTTGTTGGCAAATGAGGATGAAAGAAAAAGAATTCTAAATGAAATTGGAAAAGAGAATATTTTAACTGATGATGAAAGAAAAAAAGAAATAATCAAAATACTGCTTTTACACAACAAAGAGATAACCATTCAAGATTTAACCAAAAACTTTCATGTGAGTAAAGCGATGATTAGGGAAGACTTGGAGTATATTGAAAAATGGCTCCATCGTTTCGGTATGCATCTGATGCGAAAGAGAAAAGCTGGCGTGAAAGTAGAAGGAGAAGAACGGGAACAGCGGATTGCTTTAGCTAATATTATCGATGAGACTTCTTTTGAACCCTATGAAATTGCATTCGTAAAAAATCAACTTGCAAACTTGGAAGAATCATTTCCTTTTTCTTTCACCGATGAGGCTTTAGAACAACTCACTCTTCATATTATGCTTGTCATTAAGCGAATGAAACTAGGAAAAACCATAAAAATGGAGGAAACAGAATTAAACAACATTTATAAGTTGAAGGAATATCCCTTTGCCAAAGAATTAGCTGAATGTTTAAAAAAGTCCTTCGTTGTTGATTTTCCCCCTTCAGAAATTGCTTATATTGCTTCCCATCTCGCAGGTGCAAAAATCCGTTACGAGGGATTGGAAAAAGAAGGAGGGATTAACAGGCTCAATCCCATTACCCTGCAATTTACGAAATCTTTAATTGAAGAAGTGGCAAAGCTGACAGGAGAAAATTTTTTGAATGACAGGGAATTATTTATGGGATTAGCTTTTCATTTGCAATCGGCTTTAAACCGAATCAAATATCGTTTGCCCCTTACAAATCCCATGCTTCATGATATTAAAAAAATGTATCGTTACATGTTTGAGGTAATTTTATCTGTCTTATCTGCTATTGAGAAAAAAATCAAGTTATACATTCCTGAGGATGAAATCGCTTTCATCGTTTTGCATTTTCAAGCTTCATTAGAAAGGCTCAAACAGAAAAATGGAAAAAGAAAAAAAGCAATCATTGCCTGCCATATGGGCATAGGCATGTCCCAATTATTAAAAACAAAATTAGAAAGAAAATTTAATTTTTTGGAGATTGTAGATGCTGTTTCCGTTTCCAATTTACAAAAAAAGATAAAAGTGAAGGAACCTGATCTGATCATAAGCACTGTTCCCATAACGCATATGGATCTGCCAATTATAACGATAAGTCCCCTATTATCTGAATCAGAGCAAAGGAAGTTGGAACAATTTCTCTTACAATTAGATAAAAACAAACTTTCTAAATATTCTACCTTAAAAAGGTTCATTCAAAAAGAACTTCTTTTTTTACAGATGGAAGAACAAACTCCCGAAAAAATTATTGAATATTTGGCAGATCAATTGATAAAAAAAGGGTTTGTGACTTCAAACTACAAAGAAAGTGCAATCCAAAGAGAGCAAATTGGCTCAACTTTTGTTGGCGGGGAAATGGCCATTCCTCACGGAGATCCAAATGAGGTTTTCCAATCAGTGATCGCAGTGGGAAGATTAAAAGAGGGAGTCAATTGGAATGGGGAAAAAGTTAAATTGGTCTTTATGCTGGCGACAAAATTAGGAAAAACAGAACAAATCCAATCCCTTTTTCACGAAATTGCTTCCCTTGTTGAAAACGAAGAAGATCTAAAACGTTTAAAAAGCGCAAAAACGGCAGAAGATTTTCTAAACTTTTTTTAAATTGGATTTTACCGTATATTCCGGAAAAAGATTGTCCTTATTTCCTGTTTTTTTGATGTATAAAAGAATTAGGAAAACGTTTTCAACAACATCTTACATCAAAAAATAGGAGGGGTATAAATGAAACTACTTGCTGTGACTTCATGTCCAAATGGAATCGCTCACACCTATATGGCTGCTGAAAAATTAGCGAAAACAGCAGAAGAAATGGGTGTGGAAATCAAAGTAGAAACACAAGGTTCCATTGGTGTAGAAAATGAATTAACAGAAGAAGAAATTAAACAAGCAGACGGGATTATTATCGCCGCTGATAAAACGGTGGATAAAAAACGATTTGAAGGCAAAAAATTGATCGAGGTTGCTGTTGCTGAGGCTATTAAAAATCCAGAAGGTCTCATTCAACGATTTATAAATGGTGAAGTTGAAGTTTATGGTAAAAAATTGAAATCCGTTGAGGAGTTTAAAAATGAAAGAAAAGCAAAACAAAACCCTATTTACCGTCATTTAATGAACGGAGTTTCTTATATGATTCCTTTTGTCGTCATTGGTGGTTTACTTATCGCTTTATCTCTTGCAATTGGAGGAGAACCTACTGCAAAAGGACTACAGATTCCGGAAGGCTCTATTTGGAATTCTATTCTTAATGTTGGAGCTACAGGGTTTATGTTTATGGTGCCTATTTTATCTGGATTCATCGCAGTAAGTATTGCTGATCGTCCTGGTCTTGCTCCAGGTATGGTTGGGGGCTATATCGCAGCAACGGGAAGTTTTTATGGTAGTACAGCAGGCGCTGGATTTATCGGTGGAATTGTCGCTGGTTTTATTGCGGGATATGTTGTTAAATGGATCAAATCTTGGAAAGTACCAAAAATGATTCAACCGATTATGCCCATTCTGGTTATTCCCTTACTTACAACGATCCTTGTTGCCTTTATTTTCATCGCTATTCTTGGTAAACCCATTGCGGGAGTCATGGAAGGTCTCACCCAATGGTTAAATGGAATGCAAGGGGCAAGTTCCATTATCTTAGCATTAATTTTAGGGGCAATGATTGCGTTTGATATGGGTGGCCCAGTTAATAAAGTGGCATTTCTATTTGGTTCAGCTATGATTGCCCAAGGAAATCCTTATATTATGGGGCCAATTGCTGTTGCTATTGCTGTTCCACCTCTTGGAATGGGATTGGCAACCCTGTTAAAGAAAAAGAAATATGAAAAGGAAGAATTAGAGGCGGGAAAGGCTGCCCTTGCAATGGGTTTAGTCGGAATTACAGAAGGAGCTATTCCTTTTGCGGCAAAAGATCCTTTGCGCGTGATCCCAAGTATTATGGTAGGCTCCATGGTTGGTGCTGTTATTGCCATGGTAACTAAAGTTGCAGATCATGTTCCCCATGGAGGTCCGATTGTTGCCGTATTAGGTGCAGTCGATAACTCGTTGATGTTCTTTGTTTCCATTATTGTTGGTGCCATAGTGACTGCGTTTATGGTAAATAGTCTGAAAAAGAACGTTGAGGAGTGAAAAGCTTGAAAATCACAGAACTTATTACAGAAGATCTTATTCTATTAAATGTAAACGGTGAGACAAAAGAAGAAGTTATCCTAGAAATGGTGTCATTACTTGACGAAAAAAGACTTCTAAACGATAAAGATCAATTTGCTGAAGCTGTTTTTCAGCGAGAAAAAGAAGGGACAACGGGGATTGGTTTTCATATTGCCATTCCCCATGGAAAATCTGATGCTATAAAAAAACCTACCGTAGTTTTTGGCAAAAAGATGATAGGTGTGGATTGGGATAGCTTCGATGACACAAAAGCAAAACTCATCTTTTTAATTGGTGTTCCAAAGACAAATGCAGGAGATGAGCATCTAAAGATCCTGCAAATGTTGTCTAGAAAATTAATTGACGATGAATTTCGGGAACAATTATTACATGCCGAAACAAAAGAAGAGATTATGGATCTGTTGGAACAAATCTAAGGGGAGCTCTCCCCTTTTTTTGTTAAAATGAAAATGAAATCGAAAGGAGTACTTCTATGGATAAGTCTCTTTTAGAACCAATTTTTTTGCAGCCTGTTTTTAAAGAAAGGATTTGGGGAGGAACCAAATTAAAAACCATGTTTGGCTATGACATTCCAAGCAGCAAAACTGGAGAATGTTGGGCCATTTCTGCTCATCCCAATGGACAAAGTATAGTCAAAAACGGTGCGTTTCAAGGAATGATCTTAGGAGATTTATATCAAGCACATAGGGAACTTTTTGGTTATTTAAAAGATGAAAAATTTCCTCTTTTAATTAAAATTTTAGATGCTAACGATGATTTGTCTGTTCAAGTTCATCCTAATGATCAATATGCTAACGTACATGAAAACGGAGAATTTGGAAAAACAGAATGTTGGTATGTTATTGATTGCCCCCAAGATGCAAAGCTTATATATGGCCATCACGCAAAAAACAAGCAAGAACTCATTGAAATGATCGAAAGGAAAGAGTGGAACAAGTTTTTACGTAAGATTCCCATTCATTCGGGTGATTTTATCTACGTTCCTAGTGGTACGGTTCATGCGTTGACAAAAGGAACTGTTGTCATTGAGATTCAGCAAAGCTCAGATACTACTTATCGCATCTATGATTATGATCGAAGGGATGATAAAGGAAGGCTTCGTGAATTGCATTTGGACAAGGCAATTGATGTGATTACCGTGCCCCATCAAGATCCTGTTTTCCAACCAAAAGAGATAGAAGAAGATGCGATTAAAATCACAACATTTATCTCCAATCAAATTTTTACGGTGGAAAAATGGGAGGTTCAAAGAGAAGCAAGAAAGACGCAAAACCAATCTTTTATGCTTTTCAGCGTTCTAAAGGGAAATGGGTATATCAGCAAAGGAGAGAAGAATTATCCCTTTACAAAAGGTGATCATTTCATTTTGCCTTATCAATTTGGTGAATATGAAATCAGAGGAGAGGTAGAACTAATTGTTTCTTACTAGAATAAACAGGATTATTTTTGCATTCAATCATTGTTTAATTTCAAAGTCATGTTACTTATATAAAGCTTTGAACGAGCAACTTAAGCTCGATCGAAGCTTTTTTAACGCATAGGAAAGTTTAACTACATTAATGTAATAATGCGAAGTTAAACTTGAATTATCGGCATAAAGAACTTCCAAGTAAAAAGTTGCGACTTTAGTGAAGTGACCCCTGTCAAGTAGACAGGAATAAAAGCATACTTCTTTTTTCTGGCATTCCAAAACCACACAACTCTAAATAATAAATATCTCGGAAATCTTAGATACAAAACCTAAAATATATCAACTAATGCATAATTCTTAATGAACCGCCGTATACAAAACGGTACGTACGGTGGTGTGAGAGGATGCTGAATAAAATAATTATTTAGCTCCTACTCGATCCTCGTAAAAAAAGTACATATTTCTTTGTGAGGAAAAGAATACTAACCAAAAAATGTGTATTTTCCAACAAAGGAGAATGAAGTATGACAAAGAAAAAAGTACCGCCACTATTAAAAAAGTGGACCTTCTTTCAACACGAAAAAATTCGCTCAAAAGATGGTTGGAGCGAAGTTACACCTTATGATCGCGATATGGAGAAAATCTATCGCCGGCGTTGGCAATATGACAAGTTTGTCCGTACCACTCATGGAGTGAATTGTACAGGTTCTTGTAGTTGGAAAGTGTTTGTGAAAGATGGGATTATTACCTGGGAAAACCAATACCTTGATTATCCCTCAACAGGACCTGATATGCCAGAATTTGAACCAAGAGGATGCCCAAGAGGGGCCACATTCTCATGGTATACCTATAGTCCGTTGAGAATTAAGTACCCTTATGTTCGCAGTGTTCTTTTAAAACTTTGGCGTGAAGCGATGGAGAAAAATGGCCACAATCCAGTTGAAGCATGGAAAAGCATACTAAGTGATCCGGATCAGAGTAAGGCATACAAACAAGTTCGGGGGAAAGGGGGATTTGTACGAGCGACTTGGGATGAAGTTAACTTGATGGTTGCCTCCTCAATGATTCATACCATCCAAGAATATGGGCCTGATCGAATCGTTGGATTTTCTCCGATACCAGCGATGTCCATGGTTAGCTATGCAGCAGGTGCAAGATTCCTTAATCTAGTCGGAGCCCCTATCTTAAGTTTTTATGATTGGTATGCTGATTTACCTCCGTCATCTCCGCAAATATGGGGAGAACAAACGGATGTACCTGAAAGCAGTGATTGGTATAACTCGGGGTATATTCTTATTTGGGGTTCAAATGTTCCGCAAACGAGAACACCTGATGCCCATTTTATGGTTGAAGCTCGTTATCGTGGGGCAAAGGTAGTAGGAATTAGTCCAGACTATGCCGAGTATATCAAGTTTGCTGATAACTGGCTAGCTGTCAATCCTGGAACCGATGCCGCTTTAGGAATGGCGATGACACATGTGGTACTCAAGGAATTCTATGTTGAAAAAGAAACCGAATTCTTCACAGATTATGTAAAAAAATACACCGATCTCCCATTCTTAATCAAATTGAAAAAACGGGGAGAAAACTATGTGGCTGATCGCTTCTTAGTGGCTAGTGAGTTGGGATTGCCATTTGTGAAAGCAGAATGGAAAACGGTGATGTTTGATAAGAACTCTAACCATTTTGTTGTACCAAATGGCACAATCGGTCATCGTTGGGATGGAAAAGACAATTGGAATCTCAAATTAGAAGATACAGAAAATGGTATTTCCAATATTGATCCATTATTAACGTTATTAGGAAATCATGATGAAGTAGTCATGGTTGATTTTCCTTATTTTGGTGAAGAGAAAAAGGAAATCCTGCATCGTGCCGTCCCTGTTAAGAAAATTGAGCAAAAAGGGGAAAACGTCTATATTACGACGGTCTTTGATTTGTTGTTGGCTAACACGGGAATCGATCGGGGATTACCTGGAGATTATCCAAAGGATTATGATGATCCAGCTCCATACACACCTGCGTGGCAAGAAGCGATTACAGGTGTGGATCGTAATCTTGTGATTCAGATTGCACGAGAATTCGCCCAAAATGCCATCGATACCAAAGGCCGTTCCATGATCATTATGGGTGCTGGAATTAATCACTGGTACCATTCGGATATCATTTATCGTTCGATTTTGAATCTAGTGATGTTAACAGGGTCCCAAGGAAAAAATGGCGGTGGATGGGCTCACTATGTAGGTCAAGAGAAGATTCGCACATTTGAGGGTTGGCAAACGATTGCAATGGCTAGAGACTGGGGAGGACCGCCAAGACTGCAAAACGGAACGTCGTATTGGTATTTTGCTACCGATCAATGGCGGTATGATGAAATACCAGTCAATGACTTAGTTTCACCATTGGTTGAGAAGGCTCGTTTCCAGCATCCAGCCGATTATAACGTATTGGCTGCACGCTTGGGATGGTTACCTTCTTATCCTCAATTTAATCAGAATTCATTGAAATTAGTAGAGCAGGCCAAACAAGCAGGGGCAACGGAAAAAGAACAAATTGTTCAGTATATCGTTGATCAATTGAAACAAGGAAAATTGAAATTTGCCATAGAAGACCCTGATGATCCGCAAAATTTCCCCAAAGTATTCTTTTTATGGCGGGAAAATCTCTTACAAAGTTCAGGAAAAGGCCATGAATTTTTTTTAAAACACTTATTGGGTACTCATCATGGGGTCTTAGGGGAAGAGAGCACAAACCTAAAACCAAGTGAAATCATCTGGCGAGAAGAAGCACCACAGGGCAAAGCAGATCTGATCGTCAGTTTAGATTTTCGTATGGCGGGTACCCCCCTTTACTCTGATATCATTCTGCCAGCAGCAACTTGGTATGAAAAATATGACATTAGCAGTACGGACATGCATCCATTTGTCCATCCATTTAATCCGGCCATTGATCCGCCATTTGAAGCAAGGCCGGACTGGGATATCTTCAAAGGAATCGCAAAGACATTCTCGGAATTGGCAAAAACATACTTATCAGGAACCTATAAGGATATTGTAACAACCCCATTACTTCACGATTCTCCTGATGAGATTGCTCAGCCATTTGGACGAGTACCCGATTGGAAAACAGGAGAATTTGAGCCTGTACCTGGTCAAAACATGCCACGGATTCATGTTATGGATCGGGACTTTACCAAAGTTTACGATAAGATGATCAGTTTAGGACCATTGGTAAAAGAATCGATCGGCGCTCATGGGATTGCTTGGAAAGGAGAAGATGAATATATCAGGTTGCAAAACTTACTTGGAACGAGTGACAACGAAGAATTCTCCGAATGTCCAAGCTTATTTAGCGCTAGAGATGTAGCCGAAGCAATATTAGCTTTATCCAGTACGACCAATGGTAGAGTGGCCATGAAATCATGGGAAGCATTAGAAAAGAAAACAGGGGTTCAGTTAAGTGATATCGCAAAGGAAAGGGCCGAAGAACGTTTTTCCTTCTTTGATATTTCGACTCAACCAAGAAAAGTGATCTCTTCTGCTGTATTTAGTGGAAATATAAGTGGAGAACGTCGATATTCTCCTTTTACTGTCAATGTGGAACGACTTGTACCGTGGCGAACATTAACTGGACGGCAACATTTTTATTTGGATCATGAATTGATCCTCGAATTTGGGGAGAATCTGCCCCTTTATAAACCGACGTTGCCAAAGAAACCATTTTATCCGAATGACCATCGTCCAAGAACCAATGAGAAAGAGATTACATTGCGTTATCTGACACCTCATCACAAATGGTCTTACCATACTACCTTTTATGATACCTTACCCATGTTAACGCTGTTCCGTGGGGGACCGCATGTCTGGATGAATATCAAGGATGCAGAAGAAGCAGGGATTAAGGATAATGATTGGATTGAATTGTACAACCGAAACGGGGTGGTAACAGCAAGGGCTGTAGTAAGCCACAGAATGCCGCAAGGTACGGCATATATGTACCATGCACAGGATCGAACTATCAATATCCCAGGATCGCCAACGACAGGAGAACGGAGTGGATCCCATAACAGTTTAACAAGTCTGCATTTAAAACCCACCCATATGATTGGGGGTTATGCACAACTTAGTTATGGGTTCAATTATTACGGAACTGTTGGAACGCAACGAGATGATAAAGTGATCATCCGCAAACTGGAGGAGGTGACTTGGTTTGACGATTAAAGCACAGTTTGGAATGATCATGAATTTGGATAAATGTATTGGTTGCCATACATGTAGCGTAACTTGTAACAATGTGTGGACCAACCGCAAAGGTGCCGAATATATGTGGTGGAATAATGTAGAGACCAAACCAGGTATCGGTTACCCAAAAGAATGGGAGAACCAAGAAAAACATAAAGGGGGATGGACTCTTCTTGATGACCGTCTGGAACTGAGAGCAGGGGGAAGAAGTAAAAAACTGGCACAAATCTTTTATAACCCCAATCTTACACCAATTGATGATTATTACGAACCATGGACCTATGATTATGAAGAATTAACCAAAAGTCCATTGCAAAAACATCAACCCGTTGCTAGACCTAAGTCTTTACTTACAGGAGAGTATATGGAATTAAAGTGGGGGCCTAACTGGGAGGATGACCTAGCAGGTGTCTACCTCACAGGTGACCGAGATTACAATATGCGGGGATTGGAAGAAAAGATCCGGTTTAAGTTTGAACAAACTTTCATGATGTATTTGCCCCGTATCTGTGAGCATTGTATCAATCCTTCCTGTCTCGCTTCCTGTCCATCAGGAGCCATTTATAAACGAGAAGAGGACGGAATTGTCCTTGTTGATCAGGAGGCATGCCGGAGCTGGCGATTCTGCGTTTCCGGATGTCCATATAAGAAGACCTATTTTAACTGGAATACACAAAAAGCGGAGAAATGCACGTTCTGCTATCCAAGAATTGAGGCTGGACTTCCAACTGTATGTTCGGAAACTTGTGTAGGCCGTCTCCGTTATATTGGAATTGTCCTTTATGATTCAGACCGGATTAAAGAAGTCGCCTCTGTCAAAGAGGAAAAAGATCTATATGAGGCTCAGTTAGGAATGTTCTTAGATCCCAATGATCCAAAAGTGATTGAACAAGCAATTCACGATGGGATTCCAAAGGATTGGATTGAGGCGGCAAAACGTTCACCAATCTATAAATTAGCAGTGGAGTATAAAGTGGCACTGCCTTTGCATCCTGAATTTCGTACATTGCCGATGGTTTGGTATATTCCACCTTTAAGCCCAATTATGAATGCTTTTCAAGGAAAAGGCGAGGAAGAGAAAAACGTTCTTTTCCCGGCGATTGATCAATTACGCATTCCAATTGAATACTTAGCCAATCTCCTTACTGCAGGGGACACAGAAATTGTCCGCAATGTACTGAAAAAGATGGTGGCCATGCGTCAATATATGCGTGCATTAAATATCGGAAAAGAACCGGATCCTGAATTACTGAAACCTTTCGGATTTACTGATCGAAAAATGCAGGAGATGTATCGTCTTTTAGCGATTGCAAAATATTCGGACCGCTTCGTAATCCCGGCTGCACATCGGGAAAACACAGGGGATTTGCAAGAGGAGCAAGGCTCTATAGGGTTATCGTTTATGGAAGGTTGTCAAACGTGTAGTACAGAATACAATCCTGAGATGGATGACCACCAATTTCGACTTGAGGTGAGAGAATGAAGGAACAATTTCAATATATAATGAAACTATGCTCCCTATTCTTGCAGTATCCTGATTCAAGTTGGGTTAGAAGTGAAGAAATCAAGGAAATGCTTGACTTGATCGAAGATGGACCAATCAAAGAATCACTTCTTTCCTTTAATGGTTATCTATCAGAACACCTTATCGACCAACTTTGTGAACACTATGTCAATACCTTTGATTTGAATGACAAAACCACGCTTTATCTGACCTATTATCAATTAAAGGATCAAAAAGAGAGAGGTCAGGCATTACTTCAAATAAAAGAGATATACAGTAAGGCAGGGTTGGAGATAAATAGCACGGAGCTGCCAGACTATCTGCCCATGATATTAGAGTTTATAGCGATTGCACCAACTGAAATTGCTCAGGAAATGATGATCCAGCAAATGCCAAACATGGAAAAATTAAATGAAGAATTAGTAAAAAATCAAAATCCATACCGGTATATCCTTCAGGCTTGCTTAATGACCATTCAAACAATGATGCAGCCAAATCGGTCAGAAAGGTTGGGAGGTGTTTCATCATGACATTACTGGATCAATTTTTATGGGTGATATTTCCCTATGTGACCCTGACCATTTTTATTTTAGGTCATATCTACAAGTATAATCGTGATCAAATTGGCTGGTCTGCACGTTCCAGCGAGATCATGGAAAAACGTTTATTACGTGTCGGCAGTCCACTCTTTCATTATGGGATCATTTTCGCCTTTTTTGGACATGTGGCAGGAATTCTCATTCCTAAATGGGTTTATGAAGCCTTAGGAATTCCAGATGAATTGTATCATCTTGGAGCAGTAGTCATTGGAGGTTTAGTGGGAATTATTGCACTAGTGGGGTTAGTCATTCTCGTGATTCGTCGGATGACGGTTTCAAGAATCCGTCTATTTACACAACGAATGGACTGGGTTACGGAGCTTGTTCTACTATTGGTCGTTTTTCAAGGGGTTTATATAACCGTTATTCGTAACTTCCTTATTGGGGAATTTGACTATAGAAACACTATTGGCCCTTGGTTCCGTAGTCTTTTTACCTTCTCACCAGATCCAACCTTGATGAAGGATGTTCCTGTAAGTTTTCAAATTCATGTTCTTTTGGCATTTTTGCTATTTGCAATGTGGCCATTTACACGCTTGGTTCATTTGTGGAGCCTGCCGCTTGAATATTTGAAGCGAAACTATATTAGTTATCGGAGTTTGAATTTTTTAAGGACATTCAAGATTAGCAAAGCGAAAAAGTAAGGCAAGATTTGTTTCCTAAATGATCAAAGTTACGTTTGTGTACAAGTTTAAAAATCAGGTGAGGGGTTCTTCAACTCCCCCTGGTTTATTTTATAAAAACGACATTTACGTAAGACTAGGGAAATCACTACTAGAAAATAGGGGAGTTCCCTCATACTCCTAAAGCAAACGAAGAAGTAGAATGAAATTAGCATGATATGTAGGTAATAAAATATTCAAAAAAGGAATGATAGAGATGAACAGGGAAGAATTACTACAAAAGTATAAGTTGAAAGGGAACCCGAATAAAGGTTTAATCATGGCAACTTTTGGTTTCTTTATTGGATTTGCTGCAGTCTCATTATATGGCCCGGTTGCAACCAATTTTAATAAAGTTATGCATATGCCAGGACTTATGCTCGGTTTTTTAGTTGCGGCACCGAACTTAACGGGTTCTTTATTACGAATTCCTTTTGGAGCTTGGGTGGACAAAGCAGGAGGAAAGAAGCCATTCTTAACTTTATTCCTTTTATCCATCATCGGAATGGCCGGATTAACAACAATTCTTTACTTATACTATCCTGACAATCTTACATTAAAAATGTATCCACTCATCTTTTTATTTGGTTTGCTTAGTGGCAGTGGAATTGCAACGTTTTCTGTTGGCGTTCCTCAGACATCATATTGGTTTCCGCAGAATAAACAAGGTTTTGCCCTTGGGGCATATGGCGGTTTAGGTAACACCGCTCCAGGGATTTTTGGAATATTACTTCCTTTTGCATTAGTAGGATTAGGCTTGCCAGGTTCTTACGCCATATGGTTTGTTTTCTTAGTTGTAGGGACCGCAATTTATGCTACATTTGCCCAAGATGCCTATTATTTTCAATTACTTAAAAAAGGTGTAAACCAAGATGAAGCGAAGAAGGTGGCAAAAGAATTAGGACAAGAATTATTCCCTTCAGGAACTGTTGTACAAGCGCTAAAAATCTCTGCAAAAGTGCCTGGTACTTGGGGATTAGTAGCCCTTTACTTTACATCATTCGGTGGATTCTTAGCATTAACAACTTGGTTCCCAACTTATTGGATTCAATATTATGGTATTGGTGTTCGTCAAGCAGGTCTATTAATGGCATTAGGGTTCTCGATTCTTGCTTCGCTTATCCGTGTTTATGGTGGACATATTAGTGACAAATTCGGTGGAGAAAAAACAGCAATAGCTAGTTTTATGATCGTACTTGTCGGATCGGTTATTCTCATTCTTTCAAATAGCTTTGGAATCTCCTTATTAGGTGAAATTGTTATGGGTGTTGGTATGGGAGTAGCTAATGCGGCAGTATTTAAACTTGTACCTAAATATGTTCCTAATGCACCAGGTGGTGCCAGCGGTTGGGTTGGCGGCCTTGGAGCGTTTGGCGGGTTTGTCGTACCGCCGATTCTTGGTGTTTTCGTTGATACATATGGAAAAGCTGGTTATGCAAAAGGTTTTGCGGTATATACCGTATTAGCTGTAATTTCGATCATCATCTCTTTGGTATTGATGAACAAATACGGTAAGAATGCAAAAAAAGCTTAATGATTCGACGGTATATACGCTTTACCCTCCCCTCTAAATAGATAAACTAGACTTTTATTCTCTCGTAAACCCTGAAAAAGTCTCAGTGAATCATCACTGGGACTTTTACTTTATATCGTTCACCTAACTTCAATGTATAGGATCTCTTCGAGTCTAACTTAAGGGTTCCACCTTTTAGGATCTGCTATGATAGGGAATCTTCCCGCGCCAAAATAGGGGAGTTCCCTGATATGGCTAGAAAAATAGAAAGGTTACAATGACAGTAATAGATTATGGGTTGATAAAGAAAGAGAGGAGAGACCGCATGAAGAAAAAGCTTTCACCTTTGATGAAGAAGCTTCGTTTCTTTCGTCCCATTGAACGTTACTCCAATGGTTGGAGCGAATTATCGTCACAGGATCGGGAATGGGAAAAGATCTATCGTCAAAGATGGCAACATGATAAAGTTGTTCGTACGACGCACGGTGTAAACTGTACCGGTTCATGTAGTTGGAAGGTTTTCGTCAAAGATGGGATTATTACTTGGGAGAATCAGGCCATCGATTATCCATCAACAGGGCCAGATCTGCCTGAATTTGAACCACGGGGCTGCCCAAGAGGAGCCAGTTTTTCGTGGTATACCTATAGCCACCTTCGGGTGAAATATCCATATGTTCGTGGCGTATTGCTTCAATTTTGGCGTGAAGCATTAAAAGAAGCAAATGGAGATCATGTTGAAGCATGGAAGCGTATCGTCGAAGATCCAGAAAAAGCACGTGCCTATAAATCGGCTCGGGGAAAAGGCGGCATGGTTCGTTCAACCTGGGAAGAGGTTTACCAAATCATCTCCGCGCAATTAATTTATACGATTAAAAAGTATGGCCCAGATCGCATCGCTGGTTTTACCCCCATTCCAGCAATGTCGATGGTGAGTTATGCGGCAGGTTCCCGTTTCTTAACATTGGTAGGGGCACCAATGCTTAGTTTCTACGATTGGTATGCCGATCTACCGCCCGCTTCACCGCAAATTTGGGGTGAACAAACAGATGTACCAGAGAGTAGTGACTGGTATAATGCAGGTTATTTGATGATGTGGGGATCCAACGTACCGTTGACCCGTACACCTGATGCTCACTTTATGACAGAAGTTCGCTATAAAGGAACCAAAGTGGTTTCTGTCAGTCCAGATTATGCTGAGTCTGTAAAATTTGCCGATACATGGTTAGCGGTGAATCCTGGTTCGGACGGAGCTTTAGCACAAGCGATGACTCATGTGATTCTCAAAGAGTTTTATGTAGAAAAAGAAACCCCATATTTTATCGAATATGCTAAGAAATACACAGATCTTCCCTACCTCATTACCTTGAAGAAAAAAGGTGATACATTTGTAACCGATCGCTTCTTGGTAGCTAGTGACCTCGGATACCCATTAGAAAATGCAGAATGGAAACCGGTCGTCCTTGACGAAAAAACCAACCAATTTGTCGTACCCATTGGCAGCATTGGTCACCGGCATGAAGGAAAGGGAACATGGAATCTCAAGATGCAGGATGAACAAGGGAATCCTTATGATCCAAAAATGAGTTTACTTGGATTAGAAGATGAGATTGTATCTCTTGAACTTCCTTACTTTGATAATACCAAACGAGATGTTCTTCTCCGCTTTGTCCCTGTAAAACGAATTGAGAAAGACGGGGAAGAAATGGTTGTAACAACTGTTTATGATCTCATGCTTGCTAACTACGGCATTGATCGTGGATTACCTGGTGATTATGCAAAAAATTATAATGAGAAAAAGGCTTATACCCCGGCATGGCAAGAAGAATATACCGGTGTTTCAAGGGAGCAAGTGATTCAAATTGCCCGCGAATTCGCCCAAAACGCAATCGATACCAAAGGCCGTTCGATGATTATCATGGGTGCTGGAATTAACCACTGGTATAATGCAGATACCATCTATCGGACGATTTTGAACCTCGTATTATTAACGGGTTCACAAGGAGTAAATGGCGGTGGTTGGGCCCATTATGTTGGACAAGAAAAAGTCCGTCCTGCAGAAGGATGGCAAACCGTTGCTTTTGCCCGCGACTGGCAAATGCCACCAAGGTTGCAGAACGCTACTTCCTATTATTATTTTGCGACTGATCAATGGCGGTATGAAGAGTTACCGATGAATGAACTTAGTGCAGCTTATGTTGAAAAGCCAAGATACCAACATGCAGCCGATTATAACGCATTAGCGGCTCGATTAGGATGGTTGCCTTCTTACCCTCAATTTAATCGCAATTCCCTTCAATTAGTAGAAGAAGCAAAGAAAGCAGGAGAAGAGCCAATCCCATATGTGGTGAAAGAGCTAAAAGAAGGTCGAATGCAGTTTGCAGTAGAAGATCCAGATCATCCAGTCAACTTCCCACGTACCTTATTCGTGTGGCGGGCCAACTTGATCTCTAGTTCAGGGAAAGGCCATGATTATTTCTTAAAACATTTACTTGGCACTTCTCATGGTTTGTTAGGAGAAGAGAGCAAGGAATTACGTACAAGCGAAATCAAATGGCATGAAAAAGCTCCAGAAGGGAAATTGGATCTGCTTGTCAATCTAGAATTCAGAATGTCTGGAACCGCATTATATTCAGATATCGTCTTACCAGCAGCAACTTGGTATGAAAAACACGATATTAGCAGCACGGATATGCATCCATTTATTCATCCGTTCAACCCTGCGATTAATCCTCCATGGGAGGCAAAATCGGATTGGGATATCTTTAAGGGATTAGCGAAAGTTTTCTCGGAAATGGCAAAAACCTATTTACCTGAAGTTCAAAAAGATATTGTGGCTGCACCATTGCAGCACGATTCACCTGACGAGATCGCCCAACCATTTGGTAAAGTAAAGGATTGGCGAAAAGGGGAAGTTGAACCGATTCCAGGAAAAACCATGCCGAAACTCGTCATTGTGGAACGGGATTATACCAAAATCTATGACAAATTCACAGCGCTTGGACCATTAGTAGAAATGAATCCAATTGGAGCCCATGGCGTATCCTGGTCAGCAAAAGAAGAGTACGAGGAATTAAAGAAGATTAATGGTACAGTAAAGTCAGCTTCAATTGCTCAGGGAATGCCACAGTTAGAAACGGCTCGGCAAGCAGCAGAAACGATCATGACCTTATCTAGTGCAACAAATGGGAAAATGGCTTTGAAGGCATGGGAATCGGAAGAGAAGAAGACGGGTTTGCAATTGAAAGACTTGATAGAAGGACGGATAGATGAGAAATTCGATTTCAATAGTATCACTGCTCAGCCAAAAGAAGTGATCCCAACTCCAGTCTTTAGTGGAACGAATAAAGGACGTCGTTACTCTCCATTTACGACCAACATTGAACGACTTGTCCCATTTCGAACGTTAACGGGTCGTCAACATTTCTATGTAGATCATGAGATCATGTTGGAATATGGAGAAGGTTTGCCGACATTTAAACCAACCTTACCAACACAAGCCTTTGCGAAGCATGAAAACATGCCAGATGGAGAAGGAAAAACCATTACCTTACGTTATTTAACTCCACATGGTAAGTGGAATATTCACAGTATGTATTACGATTCTTTAACCATGTTAACCCTCTTCCGTGGAGGTCCAACCGTTTGGATGAATAACGAAGATGCGGAGGAGGTTGGAATCAAAGATAACGATTGGATTGAAGTATACAACCGAAACGGTGTCGTTGTGGCTCGTGCAGTAGTCACTCACCGGATGCCAAAAGGAACTACCTATATGTACCATGCGCAAGATCGTACCATCAACGTGCCAAGTTCAGAGATTACTCATTTACGCGGAGGTACACATAACAGCCCAACACGGATCCATCTAAAACCAACCCATGTAATTGGCGGATATGCACAGTTTAGTTACGGATTTAACTATTATGGGCCTACTGGAAACCAACGTGACTTAAAAGTAGTCATTCGCAAACTTAAGGAGGTGGATTGGCTTGAAGATTAAAGCACAAGTTGCCATGGTGATGAATCTTGATAAATGCATTGGTTGCCACACCTGCAGTGTGACTTGTAAGAACACCTGGACCAACCGTCCAGGTGCTGAATACATTTGGTTCAACAATGTAGAAACCAAACCAGGTATTGGGTATCCCATGGAATGGGAAAACCAAGAAAAGTATAAAGGGGGTTGGGTTCTTAAGAACGGGAAATTAGAATTAAGAGCCGGAAACCGTGTCAACAAATTAGCAAATATCTTTTATAACCCAGACCTACCTACGATTGATGAATATTACGAGCCTTGGACTTATGATTATGATAAGTTAACCAATAGTCCCCAAAAAGAGATTCAACCCGTAGCTCGGCCAAAATCCCAGATTACTGGTGAATATATGGAATTGAAATGGGGTCCGAACTGGGAAGACGATTTAGCAGGTGCTCATGAAACTGGAAAACGGGATCCCAACCTAAAAGGAATCGAAGAAGAAATCCGCTTTGAATTTGAGCAAGCTTTTATGATGCATTTACCACGAATCTGTGAGCATTGTCTCAACCCATCTTGTGTAGCTTCTTGTCCTTCTGGTGCGATGTATAAACGGGATGAGGATGGAATTGTTTTAGTGGATCAAGAGGCTTGCCGCGGTTGGCGTTTCTGTATGACGGGCTGCCCATACAAAAAGGTCTATTTCAACTGGCAAACCCAAAAAGCAGAAAAATGTACCTTCTGTTTCCCGCGCATTGAAGCTGGGTTACCTACCGTATGTAGCGAAACCTGTACTGGACGAATTCGCTATATTGGGGTTCTTCTCTATGATGCAGATCGTGTAGCGGAAGCAGCATCTGTTGCAGATGAAAAAGAATTATATCATGCCCATTTAAGCTTGTTCCTTGATCCCAATGTCAAAGAAGTGATTGAGCAAGCACGTCGTGATGGAATCAGCGAAGATTGGTTAGAAGCAGCTCGAAAATCACCAATATACAAGTTAGCGATTGAATACAAGATTGCTCTACCCTTACACCCTGAATATCGGACTTTACCTATGGTTTGGTATGTGCCACCATTAAGTCCAATTATGAATCGGATCGAAGGAAAAGGTTCTTCATTAGACCCATTAGATATTTTCCCTGCTATTGATGAAATGAGAATTCCTGTTCAATATTTGGCAAATTTACTTTCAGCAGGGGACGAGCAAGTGATTACAACTGTTTTAAAACGGATGGCTGCGATGAGACAGTTTATGCGTGCAAAAAATCTTGGCAAGGAATATGATACCAATATCCTTCAAGGGTTAGGATTAAATGAAACGATCATTGAAGAAATGTATCGTTTACTGGCAATTGCCAAATATGAAGATCGCTTTGTGATTCCGACAGCACATAAAGAGGAATTCATGCACCTCTATTCTGAGCAAGGAAGTACGGGATTTGACTTTAATGGTGGAGATTGTAGCACTTGTATGACAGGAGATTACTACGGAGACAACGCTAGTTTCTTCCTGATGATGGTGGACAAAAATGGGAAATAGAGAAATCTTACATCTGATCTCCATCCTTTTACAGTATCCTGATCCAGAGTGGTTTGAAGCCGACTTAGAAAGGGGAATCAATGATCTCTCCGATTTAAATCCTGAAATCTACGAGAAATTAAGAAGTTTTTTCCAGTTTATTCGGCAAACAACCATTGATAAGTTACAAGACCTCTATGTTCAAACCTTTGATTTTAATGAAAAAACCAATCTGTATTTAACTTATTCCAAGATGAAAGAGGAAAAAAAACGGGGAGTCGTCTTAGCAGAATTAAAACAATTCTACGAACAAGCTGGTTTTATCATGGAGACGGATGAATTACCCGATTACTTCCCCCTCTTCCTTGAATTTATTACGGTAGCAAAAGATGAGGAGATAAAGAAACTCCTTGCAGCTTTTCTCCCAGCGATTGAAACATTAAAGGATGAATTGTTAGCGATTAATAGTCCTTACGCCAATCTAGTAGAGGCTAGTTTATTCATTCTTCATCAGATGTTACCAAATGACACTTTGAAGGAGGTGTAAAGATGAACTTTTGGAATCAATTTTGGTGGGTTATCTTCCCCTATTTGATGCTTGCCATTTTTGTCATTGGCCATATCTATCGCTATAACACAGATCAACTCGGCTGGACAGCAAAATCCAGTGAATTTATGGAAAAGAACACCTTAAAATGGGGAAGTATCCTCTTTCATGTGGGAATTTTGATGGTTCTTGGCGGCCATTTGGTCGGATTACTTATTCCAAAAGCTTGGACAGAAGCAGTGGGGATAAGTGAAGAGATGTACCATGCAAGTGCTATATTTGGTGGTGGTATCGCTGGATTGATTACATTTACAGGAATCCTTATCCTCTTATTCCGCCGGGTCAATGTAAAACGGGTGCGTTTGACAAGCAGTTTCAGTGATATGCTGGTTGCGATTCTACTATTCATTGAGATTGTTATGGGAATGTACAATACCTTAGGTTATAACTTGTTCGTCGGCGGTTTTGACTACCGAGAAACGCTTGCGCCATGGTTACGGGGATTACTTGTTTTCCGGCCTGATCCTACATTAATGATCGATGTTCCCCTATTTTTTAAGTTGCATACCTTGTTTGCCTTTGCGATCTTTGGCATCTGGCCTTTTACAAGATTGGTACACGTGTGGAGTTTTCCGTTAGAGTATTTAAAAAGAAGTACGATTCTTTACCGTAGTAGGAATGCACAAAGAGTTATGCAATTCAGACAATTGCAACAAAAATAATAATAGCTATTTCATAACCTATCTTTATATAAAAATAGGAAAAGGATTACTAAATATAGTATCCTTTTCCTTTTTTAATAGGATTAATATAAAATCATTTTTCTATAATCATAAACTATGAGAAAGGCAAACAACCTTAAATATTATCATCTTATAGTAATAATTTACTATATATCACGATGTAATACTATTGTAAAATAATAACTTGGAAGGAAATTGAAATTCTTATTCATTAACTTTTTAAATGGGGAGAGGAATGCATGGATAAGAAAATATATCTTTTATGGCAATAATCATAAACATTTTTATATTTACCCAAAAGTGCTGTTACCTCATGGATACGATCCAACAACCCGTGAATGGTACCAAGAGGCTTTCAAGAATAAGGACAAGAAAGAAGCTGTCCTAATAGTAGATCGGATCATCAGTAAATATTGTAATATAATTATAGTACAAATTTACTATATATAACGGTGCAATATCTATTATAAAATAATTACTATCAAAAAACTTGAAATTTTTTAAGCAATCTTATCGATTTTATATAAAGTGAATGATTCGTAGGACCCTAAAAAACGAAAGGTAAAGTGGGGATTTATATGGAGCATTATTTAGACGATGCTGTTAAAAGGCAACACATTATTATGGCAGATCTGCTACATGCCATTGAACGTGATGAATTTGTGGTTTACTACCAGCCTCTTATGAATGTAACAACGAAGCAAATAACGGGGGTTGAAGCGTTAATACGTTGGCAACATCCTACTTTAGGAATGATTCCACCAGTAGAATTTATCCCTTTGGCAGAGAAAACGGGGGTGATTAATGAATTAGGCAAGTGGGTATTAAGAAAAGCAAGTGAACAAATAAAATCGATTCATTATGAAGGATTTTCAGACTTAAGGATTATGGTAAATATTTCACCACTTCAATTACAGGAACCAAACTTTGTAGAGATGGTAAAGCAAATATTAGAAGAAACCCAATTAGACCCACATTATTTAGATCTGGAAATTACTGAAAACATAGAAACTCAACAAAATCAAAATATCCTTAAAAAAATTACCGAATTAAAATCGATGGGAATTCAAATTTCTATGGATGATTTTGGGACTGGCTATTCTTCATTGAGTAAACTTAGGGATTTGCCCTTTGATGCGGTTAAAATTGATGGATTGTTTTTACAAAATGTCCATAAGAATAAAAAGAATGCTACTATCGTTGAAACATTGGTTGCATTAGGAGAAAAATTAAATTTAAGGGTTATTGCTGAAGGGGTAGAAACCAAGGAACAACTTAACTTTTTAATTGATAAACGCTGCCAGGAAATTCAGGGTTATCTGTTAAGCAAACCTATTCCATTTAATAAGTTAAAAAGTTTTTTGAAGTCGAAAATAGTATTTGATTTAATCTAATAGTTATCGATAGTAATCATAGAAATGATAGAAGAATATTTGGAAATTTAGGAATGTCGCAGGGAGGTTAAAAATGAAAACAATAAAATCTAAATTAATCGTTTTTAATATCATTGTTGTACTTATCATCTTAGGGTTTTTAGGTGGATATAGCATTATATCTACAATCAATCAAAATCACCAAACATTAAAACAGTATAAAGAAAGTCTGTTAAAAGATTATGATACGATGGTAAAAGGTCAAGTCGAAACCGCAGTTTCTCTATTAAATTATGCATATAATCAATATCGTAATGGAAGTATGACAGAAGATGAAGCAAAAAAGCTTGGAATTCAGTTAGTCAAAGAACTACGCTATGGAAAATCAGGATATTTTTGGATCGATCGAACAGATGGAATTTTAGTTGGACATCCAATGATTCCGAAAGAAGAAGGTACTAACCGAATAAATCTCAAAGATCCTAATGGTGTTTATATCATTCAAAATATTATTAAAGCAGCGAAAAATGGAGAAAATAATGGTTATTCAGAATATATGTGGGAAAAGCCAGAAGATGTAGGAACGAATAAGTTAACGAAAAAAAGAGTCTATTCTAAACTATTTGAACCATGGAATTTTATTGTAAGTACAGGTAATTATATTGATGAAATTGATAGAATAGTGAATCAACAGGAAATGATATACAGGCAAAACATTCAAAGGAATATTTTGATTATACTTGTAGTAATAACAACACTACTATTCATAACGGGAATCATCGTTTATCTTTTTAGCAATAAGTTATCTAAGCGAATCTCAATGATCGTTGATCATATAGAGAAAATAGCCAATAAGGATCTTTCGGTGAATGAAATTGCAATTGATTCTAATGATGAGATTGGCAAAGTTGGTAAAGCACTTAATATTATGGTAGCTAATATTAAAGACTTAATAAAAGAAATCATCGTAAATGCTAGAGATATAGAAACTTCAAGTCAACAATTATCTGCTTCAGTTGAAGAGATTGTCATTCAAAGCCAAAATATCAATGCTGCTACACAACAAATTGCGGCAGGAATGGAAGAAACAAGTGCCGCTACCGAGGAGATTAGTGCATCAGGTCAAGAAGTAGCCAATACGACAAAACAATTTGTCGCAAGCGCTAAAGAAGGAAATGTAATTGTAAAAGAGATTGAAAAAAGAGCGGAACAAATCAAAGAAAATGCGGAACAATCGAGTACATTAGCAGAAACGATGTATGCAGAAAAACAAGCGCGAATTTTGAAGGCTATTGAAGAGGGGAAAGTAGTTGCTGAAATTGGAAAAATGGCTGATGTCATTGCTGAAATAGCAGATCAAACCAATTTACTTGCTTTAAATGCAGCAATTGAAGCAGCAAGAGCTGGAGAACATGGCAGAGGTTTTGCTGTTGTGGCCGATGAGGTAAGGAAATTAGCAGAACAATCGACGAATACCGTTTCCGAAATACAACAAGTGGTAAAACAGGTACAAGGAAGTTTCCAAAACTTATCAAACCATGCAAATGATATCTTGCAATTTATCAATGATAAAGTGAATAAGGACTACAAAATGCTTCTAGAGACTGGAGAACAATACCAACAAGATGCGAACCTAATTGGCCAAATGTTTGCAGAGTTTACAGAAAAGTCGGAGCAAATCTCTAACTCGATTGAACAGATAAATGCTGCGATTGAATCTGTCGCTTCTTCTGTAGAACAGTCTACGACAAGTTCGCAAGATATTTCTAGCAATTCGGTAGAAATTACTACAGCGATTGAAGAAGTGGCAAAAGTGGCCAATGCTCAAGCTGAACTGGCAGAAAAATTAAATGAAATGGTAAAGAAATTTAAAATTTGATAAATAAATCAAAAAGGGGATGGTTTACAAACTATCCCTCTTTTTTTCTATTCATGCAAAATAAAACGTTTTGGAGAAAGTGAAAAAAAAGGGATTGTATTTTTTGGTTATAATACTGTATTCTCAATATATATTCATATTAAAGTATTTGATATTAAAAATTGGGAGGGAACTAGATGAAGCTGAACTTATTAACCCAAATTTTTATTGCTTTTATTCTTGCTATTTTATTAGGCTGGATCGTTGGTCCAAGTATTGAAGTGATTAAACCTTTAGGAGATTTATTTTTAAGATTAATTAAATTTATCATTGTACCATTAGTCTTATCTTCTTTAATTATAGGGGTTGCAAGTATTGGCGATGTAAAAAAACTTGGACGAATGGGAACAAAAACCATCGCTTATTATCTTGTAACGACCGCTATTGCTGTTTCCATTGGTTTAGTTCTCGGGAATCTTTTTGACCCTGGTAAAGGAGTCAATGTAAGTGGAGTACAAAAGGCGGTAGAAGTTAAGCAACCAACCAGCATTGTGGAAACACTACTGAATATTGTTCCTATCAATCCGTTTAAATCTCTTGTTGATGGAGAAATGTTACAAATCATCTTCTTTGCTCTCTTTCTAGGAATTGGTATGACCCTTATTGGGGAAAAAGGGAAAACATTGTACAAGTTTTTTGATGATTTAGCAGAAACTATGTACAAAATTACGGGCATTGTGATGAGATTCGCACCCATTGGAATTTTGGGATTAGTTGCACCAGTTGTTGGTAAATATGGATTAGATGTTTTATTACCCTTATCGAAAGTCATCTTAGCTGTTTTAATCGGTTCGATCTTACACGCTTTACTGGTTTATTCCTCATCTGTGAAGTTCTTTGCGAAAATGAGCCCTTTGAAATTTTTTAAAGGGATCGCCCCAGCAATGCTTGTTGCCTTTAGTACATCAAGTAGTGCAGGAACATTGCCAGTTACCATCAAAAATACAGAAGAAAATCTAGGAGTTTCAAAGCGGGTAAGTAGTTTTGTTCTGCCTTTAGGTGCAACGATTAACATGGATGGTACTGCACTGTACCAAGGGGTAAGCGCCTTGTTTATCGCTCAATTTTTTGGGATTGACTTAACGCTATCTCAGCAAATCACGATCGTATTAACAGCCACATTGGCTTCAATTGGAACAGCTGGAGTACCTGGTGCAGGATTAATTATGCTGACGATGGTTTTACAATCTGTAAATCTACCGATTGAAGGTATTGGTCTTATAGCAGGTATTGACCGTATTTTAGATATGATTCGTACCACGATTAACATCACTGGTGATGCTTCTGCTGCAGTTGTGGTTGCCGCTACAGAAGGAGAGTTAAGTGAAGACATGTCCGTAAATGTACTATAATAAAAGTAGGTAATAAAGCCAGCGTCATTATGACGTTGGCTTTAGTTTTTGTGTGCGCCTGGGTACAAGAACCCAATTGGAGGCTTAACGTTGTGGGGGAGTTTGCGTAAAAAAACAAAGCTCAATAACTACCCGAAACAAGGAGAGTAGATGTAGCAGATATATGGAGGGAAAGTTTGCGCTCTTACCTGAGGAGGTCTGACAGATACACTATGGAAATTAAATTTGAAATAGTAACCCATGTAGTGATAATGGCTGAACTGTGAGAGATATAACCAAAGAAGGACCTCATTGATCCTTCTGTTTTTCTTGTTGGAGTCTCTTTTCCCGTAATCGATAGCTTTCCCCCTTCAGATTAAAAATAATGGAATGATGCAGTAATCGATCTAACATCGCTGTCGCCAACACCGAGTCTCCCACAATTTCTCCCCATTCCCCAAAGCTTTTGTTGGAAGTGAGGATAATCGGGGCATGCTCGTACCGCCGGGCGATCACCTGAAATAAGAAATGAGCGCTGTTTGGGTCCAGTTTTAAGTACCCCATTTCATCAATAATGAGAACGGTTGGCTTCACAAAGACACGAAGCTTTTTCTCCAACTTTTCTTCCTGGGCGGCTCTTCTTAACTGAGTGACCAAATCGTGAGCGGTAATAAAATACGTTTTATACCCTCTTGCGATCGCCTCCATTCCAGTCGAAATAGCTAGGTGTGTCTTTCCAATCCCCGGCGGACCGAGAAAAAAAATATTCTCCTTTCGATCAATAAACGACAGGGTAAGCAGCTCTCGAATCCGGCGCTCATCCACCGAAGGCTGTGCGGTAAAATCAAGAGCTTGAAAGGCTAAAGATGCATCGGTATATACTCGATTCTCTCCTTTTTCTACGGATACAACTGCTGCAGAAAGGTTATCCATTCTTAAGAGAGAAACTATGAAAAACTGGAAGGGAAATTTTCCTATTAATCTATTTTGATTTTTAGCTACCAATACTAAATGGCGATGAGCCTTATACCTCTGTCTAATATGTTACCAAATTTGCGCTCAAATACTCTGTCGGACAAAGATAGATTTTCTTTTACCGTCTGTATTAACATAAGACTATGTGTAAAATATTTCTCGAGGATCTTAATAGAAAATACTAGCCAAAAAAAGAGAAGGCGTTCTATCATAAATGTATGCTTCCACGCAAATACATTTTAGAAAGAGGCCTTCTCATGGAGAATATTATAACAAGATTATATCAGTTAATAAAGAATACAAATAATTTAATTGAGTTAGAGGAAAACATTCAAAATTATATGCATGAGGTATTCGCTTCTTTGTTAGGGGAGATTTTTACGCAGCTAAACCAAGTCATTAAGGAAAAACAACAAGAAAAAGGTTGGTTCGTAAAAAGGGAAGATTGGAAAACGATTCAATTTACGTTTGGCGTTGTACGTTTCCAACATACATTAATAGGTGACAAAAAGGGGGACTCTCACTATCCTTTTGATGAGTGGATAGGAATACGGAAATACCAGCGATATAGTCCTTTAGTTGAAGTGAAAGTAGCAGAACTAGCAAGTGAGAGTACCTATCGTGAATCCGCACGTATATTACAGGAATGGACAGCAGTTAACATTAGTCATCAAACCATAGGAAGTATCGTAACGTGTAGGAAAAGCACAAGCTAAGGCGGATAAAGAAATGGCTATCGAGTTAGATGAAGCTGCATCTTTACCAGAAGGTAAAAAAGTAGATTATTTATACGTGGAGGCAGATGGCGTATTTATTAAAGGAACAAAGAAGAAAAAAAGTTTAGAAGTTCGCCATGCCGTTGTACATGAAGGATGGGAAAAGAACGGGAAACGGGTAGCTTTGCGCGAACCAAAAGTGATTATGACGACTCAATTAACAGCAGATTTTTGGAAAGAAGTTCAGGCATTTACCGCCCATCAATATTCATTAGAAAATACACAGATTGTTTCAAATAGCGATGGAGGGCAAGGCTATACTGCGGAGAAGTTTCAAGAAGCCTTTTCACAGTCTCGCTATGCTGTTTTAAATCAGTTAGACCCCTATCATATTGCACAGGCATTAAATAAGGCAATAGGTGGTGGGAAGAGCGAGTACAAGGATTCCATTAGAAAAGCTTTAAAAGAACACAATCTAGATGATTTTACGTTATGGTTGGATACATATGAAAGTACACTCGATGAACAGAAACAAATAGAAAAAGTAAAGGCTTTTCGCTCATACATACAAAATAACTGGAGCCGTATGTTTGATTGGAGAGAAAAAGTAAAAAACCCACCAAAGGATGCAAGGAGTTTAGGGGCAATGGAATCCAATCAACGTCATGTATCCTACCGGATGAAAAAGCGAGGAATGCATTGGAGTTTAGAAGGTGCAGAAGCGATGGTAAAAGTGAAACAAGGAATCTTAAATAAAACATTAAGAACTACTTATCTGGCGCAACAACGAAGAAGTGAAAGAAAACAACGTGACGTGAAGAAAACCGTAAGATTAGCACAAATTCTACGGGAGAGCACTCGTCCATCGATTGGAGTAAAGCAAGGCTCCATTATCTTGTATACTTCTCACTAAACGGCAATAGGAAATCTTATGAAGAGTATTCGAAATACCTAGGTTAATTAGTTAGGGTCTTTAGAGCTTACTAATTAACCCAGGCCACCAAGCGATAGCGCGGTAGCTATGGAAAGTGTACAAAAATAGAATGCTGTAACTGCTAGTGTTAAAGGTTGATCGAGAATAACTTGACACAAACGAAAAATGGTTGCCTGTTGATTTGTATATTGGAGGAGCTGAGCATGCCGTACTCCATCTGCTTTATGCACGGTTTTGGCATAAAATACTGTATGATATCGGCATTGTCAGTACAAAGGAACCTTTTTATAAACTAGTCAACCAAGGTATGATTTTAGGCGAAAATATGGAAAAAATGAGTAAATCCCGTGGAAACGTGATAAATCCAGATGAGATTGTTAACACATATGGAGCAGATACTCTTAGAATGTATGAAATGTTCATGGGTCCGCTCGAGGCAACCAAGCCTTGGAATACAAATGGTGTAGAAGGATCTTATCGCTTTTTGAATCGGATATGGCGCTTGTTTGTTACCGAAGAAGGCCAATTAAATCCGAAAATCACTTCTTGTGAGGGCACAGAAAGCTTTAAGCGTACTTGGCATAAAACGATTAAAAAAATAACAGAAGACTACGAAAACCTTCGTTTTAATACAGCAATCAGTCAAATGATGATATTTGTGAATGAGGCATATAAAGCAGGAACATTTTGTGCAGATGCTTTCTCCAATAGCACCGCACATTGCTGAAGAGCTATGGCAGAATCTCGGCAACACGGAAACGATAACTTACCAATCTTGGCCGGAATACGATGAAGAGCTAACTATTGAAAACGAAGTAGAAATAGTTGTCCAAGTAAACGGTAAAATTATGGAACGGGCAAATATTCCAACCGATATGGACAAGGATGCAATGATTGAAATGGCACTTGATCTGGAAAAAGTAAAAGCAGCGATCGAAGGAAAAACAATTCGGAAAAAGATTGCTGTACCGGGTAAACTGGTTAATATTGTGGTAGGCTACCACAATTTTTTCATAGGTGAGGGGGAAGCTGGATGCCAACAAGGATGAAATTAACTGATATTGATTTGATCAATGTTTTAAGTTCTCCAGACTTGAGTGATTATTTCAAGAAGTTTCGGGAAAAACAGTTTTTTAAAAAAGAAGTAATTTTTACTCCTAATGAGCACAGTAACCTTATTTTTTTTATAAAGACCGGTCGGGTACGGGTTTATCTGGTAAGTGGAGACAAAGAATTTACGTTATCTATTTTAGAACCGGGTGATATTTTTAGTACTCATACCAGAGCATTTTGTCAAGCCTTAGAAAATACTACAATATTAGTTGCTGATATTCAGGTTTTAAGAAAGATAATCGCAGAAATACCTGATGTAGCATTAATTATGGTTCATGTGCTTGGCGATTTACTGAAAAATTCCATCACTATTATTAATGGTTTGGCTTTTAAAGAAGCTCGCATGAGATTGGCAGAATTTATTATTAAAGCTGTAGAGGATAAGGGAAAGCAAACAGCAGACGGCATCAGGGTAGAAATAGGGTTAACTACTGAAGAATTGGCTATGATTATAGGCTCTACCCGACAAACAGTATCTATGCTTTTAAATGACTTTCGTAAATCGGATATCCTTAAAAAAATTGATCGGCGATCTTTCCTCATTCAAAATTTACCAAAGCTTGAGCAGTTGGCAATGGAATAAAAACAAATTTTAGAATAATCTTTATTTTTATCGAATACTGTCGGTTACCCGACAGTATTTTTTTTCTGTGCTTGCTACAATGAATGTGATAAATATCACAGTGATATATAACGGGAGGTTAAAGAATGAAGGAGAAATTATTATCAGTGGAAGATTTAACCATTGATACAGGTGTACAGCAAATGATCCTCAAGTCACGTGATGAAGGCGTTAAAACTGCCTTTGATCGCAACTCGGAAATCGGTGCACGCTGTACGTTTGGAGAATTGGGGGTTTGTTGTAAGCGCTGTCTTGCCGGACCGTGCCGCATTTTACCCGGAGGTAAAGGTCCTCAAACAGGAGTGTGCGGTGCTACTGCTGACCAGATAGTAGCAAGGAACTTTTTGGAGATGGTGGCCCAAGGAATGGCTCCTCACATTGAGCATGCTAGAGAAGTTGCATTGACCCTGTTAGAAACAGCAGAAGGGAAAGCACCATATGAGATTAAAAACCCGGAAAAATTAATCAATATTGCCTCAAAATTAGGATTAACAGTAGATGGCAAAGAAATTGAGGAAGTGGCTAAAGATGTTGCTTTAAAAGCTTTGGAAAGCTTTCAACAGCAGTATGGAATACTACCTTGGTTAGAAATGAATGCTAATCAAAAAACTCTGGCAAGATGGAAAGAGTTAAATATAATACCGGCAAATGCCCATCATGAGTTAACAGTTGCTATTAATCGTGTAACCATGGGCTCCGATGCCGATCCGGTCAACCTGTTACTCGGTGTTATGAGATTAGGTATAACTGACGGATATGCCGGATTACATCTGTCTACTGATTTACAGGATGTTCTGTTCGGTACTCCTGGTCTAGTGAAGTCCAAATATCGTTTAGGCGTAATTAAAGAAAAAATGGTGAATATTTCTGTACATGGTCATATACCTATGCTTGCAGATAAGGTGGTTGAGTGGGCAGAAAAGCTTGAAGATGAAGCTAAAGCTGTTGGCGCTGAAGGGATTAACGTATTTGGAATCTGCTGTTCAGCCAATGAAGTCTTAATGCGCAAAGGTATACCTGTAGCAACTAATTTTGCCAGTCAAGAAGCCCCCATTTTAACAGGCGCTGTTGAAGCTATGGCAGTTGACATTCAATGTGTAATGCCTAGTTTACCTACTGTGTCAAATGATTACCATACAGAGGTAATTACTTCTCTCCCCTACTCCAAAATCCCGGGGGCTTCTCATATTGAATTTACTCCGGCAAAGGCTGACGAGGTGGCACAAGCCATTGTCCGTAAAGCTATAGCTAATTTTGGGAAAAGAGATCCGGAAAAAATGCAAATTCCACCGGAAATTGTTGATGCTTATGCCGGATTTTCTACTGAACAAATCGTCGAGGCTCTCAAAAATGTAAACCCGGAAGATCCGTTAAAGCCATTAGTAGACAATATTAAGGCCGGTAATATTTTAGGTGTTGTAGCGTTGGTAGGCTGTACAAATCCAAGGGTTAAGCAGGATTGGGCAAATGTAGAAATGGCAAAGGAACTGCTAAAGCATAATGTGATGGTTGTGGCTACAGGTTGTTCCGCCCATTCTTTAGGTAAATTCGGATTATTATCACCTGAAGGATTGGAGTACTGTGGTGATGGATTAAAACAGGTTCTTACAGCTGTTGGTCAGGCTAATGGTATGGAAGCTCTACCTCCTGTTCTGCATATGGGTAGCTGCGTTGATAATTCACGCATAGCTGACTTGGTAAGTGCTTTAGCTGATTATATCGGTGTAGAAGCAAAGGATTTACCTGTTGCGGGTTCAACTCCTGAAATAATGAATCCTAAAGCATTAGCCATTGGTGTTTATTTCCTTGCTCATGGTGTAGACGTCCATGTTGGGATTATGCCGCCTATCGGCGGATCAGAGTTGGTTACTAATTTTTTAACGGGAAGTAAAGAAGAACATGAATTAACAACTGATGGTCTATTTGGAGGAAAAGTAATCTACGAGAAGGATCCTATCGAAGCAGCGCATGTGGTAATAGAAAGAATAAAGAAAAAAAGAGCTGAACTATTAGGAGAGTGAACTCGTTCAGCTAAAGCTGAACATCGGGGAATCAGGTGGAGAGTCCACTCCACCTGATTAAAATCCCACTTAAAGAAATGGGGACTTAGTCCCATATTTAAAAGATAAATACAAATTAAAAATTATAGGGGCTGATATCATTGTCAGATAAAGGAATGAAAATTGCTGTATCGGGTAAAGGCGGAGTAGGAAAGACTTCTCTTTCCTCCCTCCTTGCACATATCTTTGCGCAAGAGGGAAAGCAGGTTTTAGCAGTTGATGCCGACCCGGATGCCAATTTCGGGACAGCATTGGGTTTTCCGCAAGATATACTGGATAAATTGACTACTATTGCTGAAGATAAAAAATTAATTAAAGAGCGTACCGGAGCAGAACCGGGGAAAACCGGTCAGGTATTTTCACTTAATCCCCTTGTTAGTGATATTCCGGAAAAATATGCAGTAGAGCATAACGGAATAAAGCTAATGCGAATGGGGAATGTAGTGACAGGTGGTGCCGGATGTGCGTGTCCGGAAAATAGTCTTCTAAAACAGTTACTTCGTCATCTTGTTGTTAAGGCTGATGAAACCGTGATTGTAGATATGGAAGCAGGCTTAGAACATCTAGGACGCGGAACCGCTGAAGGAGTGGATGCATTTATTGTTGTGGTTGAACCGGGGCAAAGGAGTTTTCAGACAGCCAGGGCGGTAGTGAAATTAGCTCAAGACTTAGGAGTTACAAAAGTTTATGCAGTCGCAAACAAGGTTCGTTCCGGTGATGAAGAAATCATTAAAAAATCCTTAGACTTTATACCTATTTTAGGAATAATGCCATATGACCCGGAATTAATTTCTGCGGATTTGTCAGGTGCAGGAGTTTTTCATAGCGCTCTAAAAAGTGTTGAATTTGCTTACAAAATATATGAACGATTATTAGAAGAAATGACCAATACCGAGGAAAATGGCAATTTAACATTTAGAAAGTAGGGGGAAATATGCATATACCTGACGGAATACTTGAAGTGGAAGTATGGGGTACTGCTACAATATTAGTAGGAGCCGTAATGTATAAAGGAGTTAATTATTCAAAAAAAATATGGAAAGGTATATGGTTCCTGTTATGGGGGTATGAACTGCCCCCTGTCAAGTAGACAGTGGAAATAATTAAAATCAGCTAAGCGGCTTGGGTCCTATATTCCATAGGGCTGAGGCCGTTTAGTCGTTTTTGAAGTCGTTCATCAAAGATTCCATTGGTGCATTATCAATACACCTACCAACACGTGACATACTATGAGTCATCTTTGCCTCATCAATTCTCCTCTTAAATCCAAGTGAAGTATATTGAAATCCACGATCACTATGAATGAAAGGTTGTTCTCTGGAGGGGGTTCGATTTAACCATTTATAGTAAGAGGACCGCGCGATCCCAGCGATTTCACAAAGTAGAGTAATAGAAAAGCCTTCTTCCTCATGTAACTCTTGAATAGCTATATATGTATCGGGAAATCGTACCTGGCTTATTCCCGCATCCTTTCGAGTTCCTCTAACTTTTTTAAGAATGCGTTTTCTGCTCGTAACCGTTCATTCTCTCGTTCAAGCTTCTTCATTTCTAATTTGAGCTTTTCTTCTGGTGTGAGCTCTTGTTCTTCTTTTTTCCTTCCTCGTCTATCTCTCAGTGCTTCTTCTCCACCATCTTCATATTTCTTTACCCATTGATAAACTTGTTGGTAGGAAACTTTATATGTTTCAGCCCATTTGAAAATTTCTATTGTTCTCCAAACAATATTCGACAATCTGAATCCGTTCTTCCCACGTGGTTTTTCTTCCTTTTGCCATAGAGCTCGTCCTTCCTTTCGACGTATCCTTTAATTCCCTATGACGATTATAACGCTCCACCCATCGTTGGAGAACGGATCGACTGGAGATTTCATAGATTCTGACAATCTCATATTGAGAATATTGACCCGATAAATAATCCCTTACAGCTGCATCTTTGGTTCCTTTCGTGTAACGCTTTCTGGTTGTTGATTTTTCTAAACCTTCTATTCCATATAACTCAAACCTCTTTACCCATTCTATTACGGAGTATTTCGTGATTTGATATTGACAACAAATTTCTTTCAAGGTGTAATTTCCAATATGATAAGCAAGCACCACTTCCTGCTTGAATTGAGTAGAGTACGATTGTTTCCCCATAGAAAAACTCCCCTTAAGATTAAACAGATTTTTGTTTTTTAACCTGTCTACCTTAAGGGGAGCATATCATTTGAACGATAACCCCGAATTTTAGACACAAAAAAAAAGAGTCTAAGATTCGGGTTTTTTATTAAAGTATAGATTGGTATAATTTTGCATGTATTATACCGATGTGATTTGATTAGGCGATTCATCCTCCGCCTCAATCTCTTTTGGAGGTAGGTTGGGGAAAAGTTTAGAATTAGGTTAATAGGATGGAGTAAATGAAGAAAGTTTTTTTTCTAAGAAAATGACTAGATATAGGGGAATTTTCTAATTTTAAGTTTTTCCTATTTTCAAGTAAAATAGATTTAAACTTTTGTGAAAGAGAGAGAAGAAAATTGAACATTTATCAATTGATTTTTATTGTGTTTGCTTTTATTTTGACCCTTATCATTGGTTTTCTTCTTGGTTTTCGTTTTGGGAAAAATCTTAATCGTGAACAAAATAATTTTGAAGTTTCCTTGAGGAATAAGCAAAGCATAAAAGAAGTTGAAAATACGAATCGAAGCTTACGAGATATCATCATAGCCAAAATGGAACAATTACAACAAAAGACAAATGTGGATTTTGTGGCTTTAGCTATTTATGATGTCATGACCGATGAGATACGTTGGCGTTTAGCTATTGGAGCTAGTAATGAACGGTATAAACGAATTGTCATTCGAATGGGGAAAGGAATTGCTGGTGAAGTGGTTCAATTGAATCGGACAGTTAAGATTGAAAATTTCCCCTATGATACGATTGGCTATCCAATCGAATATCCGATCATTTTAATCGAACATCTTCGAAGTGTTTTGGCTGTACCCGTGTCATTTCAGCAAAAAATCTATGGTGTTCTCTTAATTGGTCAAAGAACGGAAAGAGTATTTGAAGATATTGATGAACAAGAAACGAAGAACGTAGGGCAGGAAATTGCAAAAGAACTAGAGAGGGCAAACATTTATGACCGTATTCTTCATGAGGCTGATTTAGACAAAACTCAATCTTTAGATCAACAATTGTATCAAAATGATTTTATTCAATATTTGCTACGAAAACAAAAGGAGTCAAATAAAGAGAAAAAAGGGAAGATCGAGTTTGAAGTTTTAGACCAATCGATTGTAGAGATTACGAATGATGTACAGCAAACGCTTATTTATAATATGGAAGTAATTTTTACGATACTGAATCAAAATAAAGATGATCAAACGAATGTCAGTATCGGGCGTGAAGGAAATTATCTTCTGATAGAATTTAAAAGTAATCGTTCCATCCTATCAACGAAAGAAACATTTGGCCAACTTTATGAGCGTATTGGGCAAATTGGAGGATCGGTTATATCTTATCGTGAAGAAGGTGGTTTCCATCTTGTAATGCAAGTTCCAGTATGGAGTTACCAAAATCCTTTTTCATAACACATGTTTCAAAATTATCTTATTGAATCTCAGTATTGAGTTCATGGAATAAAGCAGAGATTTCTTCTTTCTCTTCTTGGCTTAAAATCAAGCTTATCAAGGGAAAAATAATGATCTTTTTGTCACTTATGAAAGGAGTCGATAAACGATGCATCAACAATTCCGGGACAAGCTCTCACACTATCATTTTTACCCTTGGTTAATATTTATTGCAGTCACAACAGGAACCTTTATGACCAATGTAGATGCAAGTATTTTAAATGTTGCATTACCTGTTTTAGAAGATTACTTTTCCGCCGGACCCCAAACCTTACAGTGGGTGATCTCTGGTTACCTATTGGTGATTACAAGTATTCTACCAGCCGTAGGGAAACTGTCCGATATCAAAGGGCGAAAAAAAATGTTTATGATTGGACTTTCTATCTTTACTTTCGGATCGTTTCTCTCTGCATTATCTGCAACAGTCTGGCAGCTTGTGGCGTTTCGCATTATTCAAGGCGTTGGTGGTGCGATTATGCAAGGAAATGTGATGTCCATCGTTGCCTATACGTTTCCGCCTGGACGAAGAGGGAAGGCTTTAGGTGCAATTGGGAGTGTTGTTGCAGCGGGAACCATTGTTGGACCAGCACTTGGTGGATTTCTTATTCATCATTTCGGATGGCCAGCGATCTTTTGGGTGAACGTTCCTATTGGTATTCTAGGAATTGTAGGAACTTATATTCTTCTCCCACCCGACCAACTTGACGATCAACAGGAACGATTAGACTATGCTGGTTCAGCGATCTTTTTCGTAGCAATGACGGCCTTGTTACTTTATGTTTCTCAATCACAGGAATGGGGATTTCGTAGTGTGGCGAGTTTGACTTCACTTATCATTGCGATTGTTGCTTGGATCGGATTTGTTTATTGGGAGAATCGAGTAAAAATACCACTTATTGATTTGTCCTTCTTTAAAAACCCTACTTTTACGATTGGGAATTTTGCGGGTTATGTATCCTATGTGTTAATCATGTTTCCATCCATTCTATTGCCGCTTTATTTACATCATGTGGTTCATGTTAGCGTAGACCAAATTGGTTTCTTGATGACTGCTCAGGCGATTGCGATGATGATTGCTGCACCGATTGCTGGATGGTTGTCTGATCGGGTTGGTCATGACCTACCTTCAGTAATTGGAATGGGAGTAACTGCCATTTCCTTGTGGATGATGGGGCAGTATGATACGACAACACAGCCTTTTCATGTTGTGCTTGCCTTAAGCCTGTTTGGAATTGGCGTAGGTATGTTTCAATCTCCGAATAATGTGGCGATCCTAGAAAGTGTACCTGTCGGTCAAACAGGGGTTACAGGTGGAATTATTGCAACGGTGCGTAACTTTGGACGAGTAAGTGGTGTTGCAGTTGTTGTTTTTTTATTCCAATGGATGATGGGAGCAAGTGATACAGTTCATCAATATGTCGAAAGTGTCTCGTTTGTATTTTTATTTGGCAGCGGTTTGGCAGTGGTGACATTACTCGTACTAATCAGTCGTCTACGAGTCTCACTAAAAAAGAAAAAGGAATTATACTAAATAAAAAATCGAACTTTAAGGTGCGAATTTATCTTGCACCTTTTTTGTTTTTTTGCCATCTAAGTAAAATTAGTATATTGTCCACGAAAATAATTGACTCGCGGGTCAGTGAAATGTGCTAGAATAGGAAAGGATGATTGAATGGAGGAAGTTTGGAGGGAAAAACATGAATTCATGGATTCGTTTTTCGATGAAAAACGTGGGTGTCATCTTTATGGCCATGATCCTGATTCTTTTAGGAGGAGTGTATTCGGCATCCAACATGAAGTTAGAAGAAATGCCGAATGTTGATATACCCTATTTGACCGTTATTGTAGCCTATCCCGGAGCTACGCCAGAACAGTCATTAGAAGACATTGGTAAACCAATGGAGCAAGCATTTTCAGGCTTGAAAAATATCGAAAACCTCTATATCACTGCAGGCACAAATTATACAGCAGCGACGCTAGAATTCAACTTGGATCATTCAATGGATCAAGCGGAAAAGGATGTAAACAGTGCTTTAGCAACAATCAAGTTGCCAGAAGGGGCACAGAAACCTCAGATCCGTAAGGAGGGGCCAACAGCTGCACCTATCTATTCATTCAGTGTCACAGCAAATGAGGATCAAGCAACGATTCAGCAATATATCAAAGATCACATCCAACCTAGTTTAGCGACAATTGAGGGGGTTTCTTCCGTTGATGTAAAAGGTTTGGCAGAGAAAAAGATTTTTATCCGGGTTGATCCCCAAAAACTGAAAGATAAAAATTTGACCTTGGATCAAGTAAAACAGATACTTCTTGCCAATAATATCTCTTTTCCTGCTGGAGAAGTGACAGCAGACAATAAAAGCTTAAATGTGGAAGTGGGCAACAAAATTCACTCGATTGATGATCTGAAAAAGGTGCAATTAATCTCGATACAGCAAGATTTAAGTGGATTTTCAAATGCTTTTAAATCTGTTGGCGAAGGATTTAATGTCGTTGGTTCTACGATGGGGCAGCTTGGTCAAGGAGTGGGAACATTAACAGGAAACCAATTGATGATTCAAGGGCAGATTGAAATCATGAATGGAATCTTTGGACTTTCATCGATGATGTTACAGGATCAAGCACAACTGAATGGGTTGATGCAGCAGTTACAGAAAACTCCCGAACAAGCTCAAGTACTTCAACCACAAATTGAGGAATTACAGAAAAAAATTCAAATAGAACAAGCGCAAATCACAAGCTTACAATCGAAACTGACTGAGCTTCAAAAACAAGTTAAATCTTCTGGAACCCAGTTAGCCAATGAATTAAAAGGAATGGCCTCTAACCCAAAAACGCCAACAATTCAGAATCATTCGACGATGAATCCATCGTTAAAAATTGATGTGATTCCTTTAACGGATATTGCAGAAATTACTTATAAATCTGAAGATGGTATCGTTCTTACACGCCTTAACGGGAAACCTGCTGTCGTAACCGATATTAAAGCACAACCAGGTACGAATACGGTTGAACTTGTAAAAAAGGTAGAAAAAAAATTAAAAGAGATCAAGTTACCAAAAGGCTATCAATTAACGAAACTTCGTGATAGTTCCATTCAAGTGAAAAAATCGGTAAATGGAATGTTAAGAGAATCTCTATTAGGTGCGTTATTTGCTGTTATTGTGACTTTTATCTTTCTACGGAACTGGCGGTCCACGATTGTTGCCATATTATCGATTCCATTATCGATCTTCGCATCAATGATTGCTTTATACTGGTTTGGTTATAGCTTAAATATTATGACCCTTGCCGGGATGGCGATTGCAGTTGGCCGTGTCGTCGATGACTCGATTGTCGTTATTGAAAACATCTATCGGCGTTTGAGTGCTAGCAAAGAACGCGATCCAGAGCTCATTATTGATGCAACTAAAGAAGTAGGAAAAGCAGTCACATTCTCTACTTTCACGACAATTGCAGTTTTTGTACCGTTATCATTTGTGCCTGGAATCGTCGGCAAATTTTTCGTCCCATTTGCTGTTACCGTCGTTATTGCCTTACTTTTCTCGTTAATTGTAGCAATTACTGTTGTTCCGTTATTGTCTCGTTTATTCTTAATGAACATGAGACACCATGAACCAAAAGATAACGTCTTACAACGAGGGTATCGCCGATTACTTGGTTGGTCTTTGCAACATAAATTCATCGTTTTACTTGTTGCTTCCTTATTGTTTGGGAGTGCAGTTGCGTTAGTTCCTCATATTCCTAAAAACTTTATGCCAACGGAAAAGACGGTTTCCTATAATCTTGGTGTCGCTCTTCCATTAGGAACGACAGATGAAAGAGCAGATCAAATGGCGAAGAAGATTGAGAACTTATTAGCAAAACGAAACGATGTTAAACACTTTCAAACGAATATTATCGGTGAAAAAATTGAAATACAGATTGAATTAAAAGATGATCTAACGCAAGAACAGACCAAAGCTTTTGAACAATACATCCGAAAAAATACGGCTAACTTAGATCAAGGTGTAACAACAGCATTAACACCTTTAGGTTTAGCTTCAGGTTACGGTGGCCTATATATTGTGGTGAATGGTACGGATATGGCTTCTTTAAAAGAAGCAGGGGCAATGATTGTAAATCAAATCAAAGATGTCCCAGGTTTAGCCGATGTGAGTTCCAATGTATCGGCTGTTCAACCGCAAATTTCGGTTCAGGTTGATCCGAAGAAAGCAGCAGAGAATGGCTTGAACCCTGCTATGGTTGCTATAGCGGTAAGAGAAATGATTAGTGGTGATCCGGTCATGAATGTGAACCTAAACGGAAAAACCACAGATGTGAATCTTGGGTTAAAAGTGGATGATTTGAATTCACTTGAATCGATTCGTAACCAAACGATTACATCAATGACAGGAAAACAAGTGAAGTTGTCAGATGTTGCCACAATTGAACAAAAACCAGGTCCAACTTCGATTCAACGTTTAAACCAACAAGAATACGTCTCCATACAAGGACGATTTACCACAGATAATTCCTCTGCGATTCAAGATGAAATTGAAAAACGAATAGAGAAAATCCAATTACCAGAAGGGGTCACAATTCGTTTTGAAGGAGAAAGTAAAGAGATTTCTACAGGATTTAAAAATATGGGAATTGCCATCGTTGTCGCGATTTTGTTGGTCTATCTCGTGATGTTGATTGGATTTGGTGAAATGATCGCACCGATTGGAATTTTATTCTCACTACCTTTTATCTTCGTTGGGGGACTTTGGGGCCTATACTTTTCTGGTGATGCATTAGGAATGCCAGCAATGGTTGGTTTTCTCATGTTAATTGGAATTGTGGTTACCAATGCAATCGTCTATATGGATCGTGTCATTCAAAACCGGGGTTTAGGTATGAAGTTACGTGAAGCATTGATTGAAGCAGGTGTTACTCGACTTCGTCCAATTTTGATGACTGCATTAGCGACAGTTGGAGCATTGCTACCATTAGCCATTTCCACGGAAGGTGGATTAATTTCTCGCTCAATGGCGGTCGTTGTGATTGCAGGATTAACGACATCAACGCTTTTAACTTTGGTTATTGTGCCAGTTGCTTACATGGTTTTAGATGGGGTTCGCAATCGAGTATTGGCACTTGGAAAATCAAACACGAACGCTCAAATCGTGGGCTCCATTCGCTCAATGAACGATTGATCTTTTGTCATTTCGTCCAATAGGAGTATAATTCTTATTGGACCTTTTTTCTACACTAGTCATAGAGGAGTAGGGAGAGATGGAACAAAAGTTGACGTTTTACCTTGATGATCGTCCACCGTTATGGATTTCAGTGTTGTCTGCTGTACAGTGGTTTGTAATGACATTGGCTAGTTCTTTGGTTGTACCTGTTATAATCGGTCAAGCTTTTGGACTTTCAGCAATGGAGACAGGGGAATTTGTAAGGCGAACCTTTCTTTTCGTTGGGCTAGCTTCATTTCTGCAAGTGATGATAGGACATCGCCTTCCCATTATAGAAGGCCCTGCAGGGATGTGGTGGGGGATCTTTCTGATTTTGTTGAATTTGGCGCCAGTCCTGCATAAAACCTCAACTGAAATGGGGCAAAATCTCGAAATGGGTTTAATGATTACGGGAATTGTCTTTTTCATACTCGGAGTGACAGGAGTTATCAGTAAGATCCAAAAGTTATTCACTCCTATGATTACAGGTACTTATATGATCTTACTTACTGTATCGATGAGCGGTTCTTTAATTAAGGGAATGTTAGGAATTGGCTTTCAAGGGGATGAGGTACAATGGCAAGTCGCACTGATTTCGATTCTATTAGTTTCCTTTATTCTCTATTTGTCTAAATCTCGAATTCTCCTTCTTCGAAGTTTTTCCATTCTCATTGGAATTGCAGTTGGATGGATCGTTTATGCGATCTTCGGTATGGCGAGTCAACCTGTTTCAGTAACAAATTCATTTTTTACGATACCAACGTTATTCGCTTTTGGAAAGCCGGTCTTTGATTTGGGTATTACTTTAATCTCTTTATTAACGGGATTTATTTTGTTATCCAATCTAATTACCAGCATCTCGGTTACCGGTGCAGTTTGCGAGATACCCGTCGAAGAAAAGCATTTTAACCGCGGGGGAATTATTACGGGAATTGCTCATATTTTATCAGGGGTAGGGGCTATTGTGGGACTTGTCCCGTTGGCAATTGCTGCAGGACTGATTAAGATGACGGGAAATGCCTCGCGTATTCCCTTCATTTTATCGACTGTAATCATGATGGTAATTGGCTTTATTCCTTCAGTAGGATTATTCTTTGCTGCCTTACCATCGCCAGTTGGTTATGCGGTACTTTTCACAGCATTTGGACAATTGCTTGGTTTTGGCTTAAAAGATTATGAGCAAATCCCATTTAATCAAAGAAATTTAACCATTATTGGACTAACGATGATAATCGGGATTGGAGTTATGTTTATTCCAAAAGAGACCCTTGCTCATTTACATCCGGTGTTTAGTTATTTACTTGGTAATGGACTCATTTTAGGAGTCATCGTCAACATGATTCTTGAACATCTTATTCCAAATGCTGATTGCCAATAAAAGCTTCACGTACCCGACTCCAAAAAGGAAATGGACGATACCTTGCAAAACGAATTTTTTCGTCAGCCACAAAACCTTGAATGGAATAAACATTTTTCATTTGCATACTCAAATGATCAAGGGTAAAGCGAATTTCTCCCTGGTGTTGGGGATATAAGTCAATATAATGGTGTTTTGGCAAAACAAGGGGTGATCCAATCGTTCGATAGACGCGGTTATTAATTGATGCCATTTCACTCACCTGAATGGACTCAAGAGAAGGATGGATCAACGCTCCTCCCAAACTTTTGTTATAACCTGTACTTCCTGATGGGGTCGAAATACATAACCCATCTCCTCGAAACATTTCAAAGTCCTCATGATTAATCTTGATCTTCATGACCAATGTTTTCTCCAAATTTTTCACAGTAAATTCATTAAGTGCAAGGTACTCATAAATTTTTTGATCATGGGTTTGAATCTTTATCTTTAATAGAGGGTATTCGATGGTCTTCATCGATTGAGTGGCAATTAATGAAACAATGGTTTCCAACTGATTAGGTTGCCAATCAGCATAAAACCCCAAATGCCCTGTATGAATGCCTAAAAAAGCAACTTCGTTAAGACGATGTTTATTCGAATGAAAGGCTTCTAACATCGTCCCGTCTCCACCGATCGATATAATTAAATGTGGGTTATGATTATCTTCAATTAAATGGTATTGTTTAGCTAAATGATAGAATTGCTCAGTGATGGATATCGATTGTTCGTCTCCACGGTGTACAACTGAAAATTTCATGAAGTAGTAACCTCCAGATTTGATTTCTAGTTCTAATTTAATCACAAAAAACGGAAAAAATAAACTGAATTAAAATTAGTTCAAAAATTACTTTGCTCATAGCGTTTTTATGGATACTTTATTAATCAACAGCGGTACAGCTTTTATCCTCTTGCTATTTGGAGAAATAAGGCCATGGGCCTTATGACTGACAGAAAAAACGAGGAAAGGACCCAATTTTTTGAAGAAGAATGTAAAGAAAGTTCTATCAATATGTGGTAAACTATGGTTAAGCAAAATAAAAAGCAAAATAAAATAGGAAGTCTTTTCATGTACAAAGGGAGGACCATGAATGTCAAAATTATTCCAGTCCACTCAATTAAAAGAGATTATGATTCCAAATCGAATTGTCATGTCGCCAATGTGTCAATATGTAGCAAAGCAAGATGGAAAAGTGACAGACTGGCACAAAGTTCACTATGGAGCGAGAGCAGTTGGCAAGGTTGGCTTGATCATCGTAGAAGCAACCGCTGTAGAAGCAAGAGGGAGAATTACTGATCAGGACTTAGGGATCTGGAATGATGATCAAATTCCCGGTTTAAAAGAAATCGTTGATTTCGCTCATAAACAGGGGAGTGTCATAGGAATTCAACTAGCCCATGCTGGAAGAAAAGCAGAAATTAGTGATCGTGAATCGGTGATTGCACCAAGTCCAATTCCTTTTGATCAAGGTTTTGTTATTCCAAAGAAAATGACAGAAAAAGAGATTGAAGAGGTTGTTCAAGCCTTTGCTGATGCAGCAAGACGCGCAGATCAAGCAGGATTTGATATTATTGAATTACATGGTGCTCATGGATATTTGATTCATGAATTCTTATCCCCATTATCCAATCAACGAAACGATGCTTACGGTGGATCGAGAGAAGGTCGGTTAAAGTTTTTACAAGAAATTGTTAAAGCTGTTAAAAAAGTATGGCCGAGTCATAAACCCATTTTACTCCGTGTATCAGCGACGGATTATGCGGATGGGGGAATTGATCTTCAAGAAATGATCGAGATGCTGAAAATCGTAAAAACATGGGGAATCGATGTGATTGATGTCAGTTCAGGTGGACTCGTTCCAGCAAGAATTGAAGTTGGGGCCGGTTATCAAGTAAAATTTGCAGAGCGCATTAAAGAGGAAGTAGGAATCCCCACCATTACAGTAGGTTTAATCACAGAACCTGAATTAGCTGAAGAGATCCTTTTTAACGATCGGGCTGATTTCGTTGCATTGGGTAGAGAGCTTTTAAGGGATCCATACTGGCCATTACATGCAGCGAAAAAATTAAATGTTGACATAGAGTGGCCAAAACCATATGAAAGAGCAAAGAGATAAGATCAGTAATTAGATTAAGAACAGTGAAGAGTGGTGGAGGAGAGATGGGAGTTGGTTCATTATTTATAACGGCATTGATAATCGGGTTCTCTGGTGCGATGATGCCAGGACCGTTACTAACGGCTACAATTAACGAAAGTTATCATCGAGGCACGATCGCTGGGCCAAGATTAATTTTGGGTCATGGTATTTTAGAGTTAATTCTCATCATTGGTTTAATGATGGGGTTGGGGGAGTTTCTCTTATTATCAACAGTGAAAGGCATCATCGCGACGATTGGTGGATTGTTTTTGCTTTGGATGGGATGGGGAATCGCTCGTAATAGCCTATTCAATCGGGAAAAACTTGAGTTAGCAGTGACCTCTTCCACTTTCTCCCTGTCACCTGAAGTGATTGGTATATTCACAAGTTTATCCAATCCTTATTGGTCTTTGTGGTGGGCAACTGTTGGACTTCACTTTTTTGTTATGAGATTTCCTGCTGTTTTATAGCATGAAAAAAGAGTAAGACCATTAGCTTACTCTTTGCTAGGCAAAAACATTCATACCTGTTTTCCTTAACTTCCAATATATTTCGCAAATAGATTTTTGGCGATTACTAAATCATCTGTCCCTTGAACCAAAGTTCTTCCATCTGGAAAAATCGTCAACTTATAATCTTCTACATAAAAGCGAAGGAGAAAAGGTGTCTCTTCCACACGACCAATAGGTTGTAAGGTTTGTGCCAATTTCTTTAGATCCAGTTTTGTTTCTTGGGACGGAGTGACTTGGATCGTGTCACGACCGCATAAGGATACGACTCGTTCCGATTTATCTTTTGGATCAAGGTATTCATAATGATGATGACCACATGTGGGACAGTCCTGATTTCGCGCATTTTTTACATTGATTTCGGAATAATCATTTTGCCATAGTTCAAAGTTACGTAAGGAAGTGCTCAAATGTTCATGATCACCAACTAACAATTTGAGCGCTTCTGTTGCTTGGTAAGCAGCTACCAATTGAATAATGGGTCCAATAACCCCAGCGGTATCACAAGTTTGGGTCGTACCTGGTGCTGGAGCTTCAGGAAAAAGACAACGGAAACAGGGAGTTTTTTCTGGAATGATGGTAATCGTCATTCCTCTGGAACTCACCGCACCACCATAAATCCAAGGGATTCCATGTTTAACTGCCACATCATTAATCAGATAGCGAACAGCAAAATTATCGGTTCCATCGAGAATGAGGTCGACATCAGAAAGTAATTCTTCAGCGTTCTTCCATGTGAGATCCGTTACATGAGCATCAACGATGACATCAGAATTAATGGCATTTAGTTTCTTTTTTGCTGCGATCGCTTTCGGAAGACCTTGTTTTGCATCCTTTTCGTCATATAACATTTGTCGTTGCAAGTTACTATATTCCACAAAGTCCCGATCCATAATACGAACATAACCTATACCAGAACGAACCATATGATTAGCTAAGGCTGTCCCTAAAGCACCCATTCCAACGATTGCTACCCGACTATTTTTTAATTTTTCTTGCCCCTCTTTTCCAATATAAGGGAAAAGGTGCTGCCTTGAGTATCGTAATTCATTTTGATCCATTCTGACCATCCTCTTCGTTTTGTATTTTCCAAGGTCCTTCTTGATGTCCAATCCACTCTTCGCCATCTTCCCAGATTTCTTTTTTCCACACAGGAACAATTTGTTTCAAACGTTCTATCGCATAACGCCCTGCTTCAAAACCAGCATCTCGATGGGGTGTGGCAACAGCAATAATAACACTGATCTCTTCAATAGCAAGTTTCCCAACGCGGTGGGACATGGCTACTTTTGTTCCTGGCCATTTTTCCTTTATTTCATTGGCGATCTCTTCCATTTTCTTTACCGCCATTTCCGGATATGCTTCATATTCGAGGTACACGGTTCTCTTCCCGTGAGTGAATTCTCGTACAGTGCCAACAAAAGTCAAAATCGCTCCAGCATAAGGATTAGAAACTTTTGCAATGAGTCGATCAGCAGATAATGGTTCTGTCGTTACTTCAAAAAGGGGTTCTTCTCCACCACTTACTGGGGGTATTAAAGCAACTTCATCGTTTTCAGTAATGTTTTGTTCAGGTTTTGCATAATCATGGTTAATAGATACCATTGCTCTTTTAATCATTTCAGCAGCTTGAGGAAAATCAAGCACAAGAGCATTGACGAGATCTTCAACGCGAGGGGAGTGATCGAAATGTAATTCGTGTTCTCGTTTTCCAGTGATTTCAGCAATACCTGCAAAAAATTTTACGGTTATCTTCATAGAATTCGCCCTTTCACTAGAAAAATCATTTCATGACCTATTGTATCATTAACTTTCTTTTCTGGAAAAGCAAAAATCCATGAAGAATTTTTAGTAATTGATACAATTGATTTAAGATTATAAAATTTTTAGAAAGATTTTATTTTCTTCCAAGTCATGATATTATAATAATTAGACTGGTACTTTTTAAACTTTACCAGTCAATTTTTGGGGATAAAATAATAGAAAAAGGGAGGTAAAATCGGTTGAAGTTAGATGGGTATTTGAATAAAGTCGCTTGGATTAATTTAACAGACGGGACGATTGAGTACAAAGAGATTGACGAAGAAGATGCTAGAAAGTACATCGGCGGTAGAGGACTTGGAGTAAAATATGTTTTCGATAATGGTCCCCTAGTTGATCCATTATCACCAGACAACTTACTTACCATTTTAACAGGTCCAACCACGGGTACCCAAGTTACGATGGGAAATCGTGTGGCTGTTGTTACCAAGTCTCCATTAACGGGAACCATTACAAACTCCCATATGGGCGGATGGACAGGTGCTCGAATTCGTTGGGCTGGGTTTGATGGCTTTGCGATCAAGGGCAAAGCAGACAAACCTGTGTACCTTTTTGTAGAAGATGGTAAGGTAGAAATCCATGATGCCAGTGACCTTTGGGGAAAAGATGTTTATGAGACGGTTAGAGCAATGGTTGACCGTTATGGAGAGCAAGACCTAAGTGTGATGGCCATAGGACAAGCGGGCGAAAATCTAGTAAAAATTGCAAGTATTATCAATGAGAAAAACCGTGCCGCTGGACGTGGGGGAGTTGGCGCTGTTGCTGGTAGCAAGAACCTAAAAGCAATTGTGATCCGCGGTTCTCAAAAGAATATGCTAAAACCCGTTCAAGAAGAAGAACATAAGGAAGCAAGGAAAAAAGCATTGAAACTTATCATGGATAGTCCAATTACTTCACCAGGTAAAGGCGGACTATCTGTATATGGTACAAACGTATTGATGAATACATTAAATGCCGTAAGTTCTTTACCCGCTTATAACGGAAAATATTCACATTTTGATCAAGCAGATAATATTAGCGGTGAATCTTATCGAAAAGAGTTATTAGTCTCTGAACCAACTTGTCATGCTTGTCCTGTTGCATGTAAGAAAGAAGTGGAAGTAAAGAACGGGAAGTATAAGACAAAGGTTGAATCAATGGAATATGAAACCGCTTGGTCTCTTGGTGCGATGTGTGGAAATGATAATAAAGAAGCATCCGCATATATGTTAGATCAATGTAACCGTTATGGTATCGATACAATCGATGCAGGGGTAGCCATTGCTTTTGCGATGGAAGCTTCAGAAAAAGGTCTGATTGAAGAAGAGATTAAATGGGGCGATGCCGATAAGATGATCGAACTTATTGATAAAATCGCTCGCCGTGAAGGAATTGGTGATCTTTTAGCAGAAGGCGCGGGAAAAGCAGCGAAGAAAATTGGTGCTCCTGATCTTGCGATGACAGTAAAAGATCAAGGGATTCCAGCTTACGACCCACGTGGTGTTCAAGGGATTGGCGTCACTTATGCAACCAGTAACCGTGGTGCTTGCCATGTAAACGGATACACAATTGCGAGTGAAATTCTTGGTATTCCTCAGCCAACTGACCGTTTAGAAAGCAAAGGAAAAGGTACACTCTCTCGTATATTCCAAGATCTTGCGGCCTTTGGAGACTCCATGGATATTTGTAAATTCTCTTCGTTTGCTGAAGGGGCAGAAGAATATGCAGCTCAGTTGGCCACTTTAATCGGCCGTAACATGACCGCAGAAGATGTGATGAAAACAGGAGAGAGAATTGTTAACCTAGAGCGTTATTATAACAACCTCAATGGTTTTGATGGTAAAGATGATACATTACCAAAACGTTTCTTAACAGAAGGTGGAAGCAAGCATAGTGAAGGAGTCGTTTCCAACCTATCAGAAATGTTAGAAGAATACTATCAAAGCCGTGGTTGGGTCAATGGCGTTGTTCCAGAAGAGAAATTAAGAGAATTAGAGATTATCTAAATTAAGAGGCAAACTTTTTGTTTCATCAATAGACGAAATCCAGCTATCGATTGATAGCTGGATTTTCTAACCGCATCGGAAAGTTTAACTTCATTAAAGAAATAAATCGAAGTTAAACTTGAACGATTGGCATAAAAACTACCTCATAAAGAAGAACTCGACTACGTCTTCGAAAAGACTTCGAAAGAAGTTTTTTTTATTAAGGTCAACTACCCTCCTGTTCGAAGGGTTCGAATTTTTAATTTTTGAATCATCTCTTGAATCTTCAACTTGTCACCACGGAAGGTAATAAAAACTCTTGGTATCACGATCGTAGAAATAATAGAAAACGATTCTTCTTTGGAAAGGTTGATCACCCAATCTTCAGCTTGTATGGTTACGCTTCCATCTTCATTTGTTATATTTGTTATAATAGAAGAAGATGTTAATTGTGTAATATTTAGTAAATATTCAAGGAGTAATGATCGGGATAGTCCACGAAATTCAAGGGTTTCTTCATACAAATCAACCACCTCCAACTGGTGGAAATAAAGCAATTTCATCTTTTGTCGAAATCAAAGTGTCTAATCCATGTAAATAAATGATGTTTCGGCCGTTTACAAAGATATTCACATGGGGCTTTAATTGTTCTTGCGTCTTATCAACAAATAATTCATCTTGAAAATCAGGATAATGGTTGATTAATGATTGTAAGAGTTGTTTCACAGTTAATAAATCTGGAACAGGGATATCAACAACTTTTGCATTCACAAGATCCCGATAAGTGGCAAATAATTGGATTTGCATAGGGTCACCTCCTCATTCATATTATAATCGAAAAAAAGGGGGAACATAAGTTGGAACTACTAAATCTTCACAAAGATGGATCAAAAGTTGAACTATTCGACGTTCAACAGGTAAAGGAAGTAGCTGAAAAGATTCAACAACAGTTTGAGGCGATCCATGATGTAGAAACTGTAGGAATTATGGAAGCAGTTGGACGAGTATTGGCAAGTGACATTGTATCGAGCGAAGATGTTCCTGGATTTAACCGTTCAACCGTGGACGGTTATGCGGTAATAGCAAGGAATACATATGGTTCCTCCGAATCGATGCCAACCTTTTTCAAGATCATCGGCTCGGTGGAGATGGGCAAAGAGGTTACTCAAGAGATTCGCGATGGCGAAGCGATGTATGTCCCAACAGGTGGGATGTTGCCAAAAGGGGCAGATGCTGTCGTGATGATTGAGGATGTGGAAGTGATTGGCGATTTATTAAATGTCTTTGAACAAGTGGCTCCAAGGGAAAATGTGATTTTACAAGGAGAAGATGTAAAATTAAACGAAGTGATCCTTAAAAAAGGGCATCGTTTGCGTCCACAGGATCTAGGTGGGTTAGCAGCGATTGGTATTACAGAAGTTACCGTCTATCGTAAAATAAAAGTGGGGATTCTCTCTACAGGTGATGAATTGGTTCCCCCTGATACGAAAGAGTTATTAACAGGTCAAATTCGGGATATTAATGGCATCTCCATAAGCGCTGCGGTACAAGCCCTTGGCGGAGAAGCGATCTATGGTGGAATCGTAACCGATGAATACGAAGAATATTTAAAAAGGGCAAAAGAATTATTTGAGCAAGTTGATTTTTTGATCTTATCTGGCGGAAGTTCCATGGGTACCAAAGACTATACCAATCGAGTGATGAACGAATTGGGGCAACCTGGTGTTTTCGTTCATGGAGTTGCGATTAAACCAGGGAAACCAACCATCATTGCCAACTGTGATGGTAAACCAGTGATGGGGTTACCAGGACATCCAGTGTCTGCGATGGTTCTATTTGATCTATTTGCAACACAAATCCTAAATCAACTTCATGGAGTGATAACAAATCGATTTGCCAAACAGTTAAAAGCAAAAATTTCACGAAATGTAGCTTCTCAGGTCGGAAGAACAGATTATGTGCGGGTAAAGTTAGAAATTCGAAATGATGAACTTTGGGCAATCCCCGTTTTTGGAAAATCAGGGTTAATTACCAACCTCGTAAAAAGCGATGGAATGATAGAGATTCCTGAATTTAAAGAAGGAATTGTTGAAGGGGAATGGGTGAATGTCCTATTATTTTCATAAAAGAGTTTAGGAAAACAGGATTTCACGTGCTAGAATAGAAAACAAGAAACGAAAACGATTGATTCTAAGATTTTGATTAAAAAAAAGGGAGAAATCAAGATGAGAAAAATCTACTTAGAAGATACACCACTCCATGAAGCACAGGAAAAGTATTTCAAGTTGTTTCAATTTCAACCCAAAGTAGAAATGATACCCACAACAGAAAGTCTTGGACGGATTACGGCAGAGCCCATCTTTGCCAAAGTGTCTAACCCCAATTTCCATGCTTCAGCCATGGATGGGATTGCAGTGAAAGCAGAAAAAACCTATTCTGCCAACGAACATTCACCTCTTCGTTTAAAACTGCATCAAGATTACGAAGTCGTAGATACAGGGGACCCTATCCCAGAACAATTTGATGCGGTGATTATGGTTGAATATCTCCATCAAATCGATGAGGAGACAGTGGAGATTATCGAACCGGCAAGCCCCTGGAAACATATTCGCCAAATCGGTGAGGATATTGTCGCAGGGGAAATGATTTTACCCATTCATCACAAAATTCGCCCAGTCGACCAAGGGGCATTATTAGCAGGGGGAATCTTGGAAGTACCTGTGATTGCTAAACCCAAGATTGCGATTATTCCAACGGGAAGCGAATTAGTAAAACCAACGGTTGATCTAAAAGCTGGTGACCTCATTGAGTTTAACGGAACGGTATTTTCAGGTTTTGTCAAAGAATGGGGCGGCGAACCTATTTATAAAGGGATCGTCATTGATGATTTTGAATTGATTAGACAAGCGGTTCTAGAAGCGTTAGAAGAAGCGGATATGGTCTTAATGAACGCAGGATCTTCAGCAGGAAGAGAAGACTTCACTTCTTCTGTCATTGAATCGGTTGGCGAAGTCATTGTACATGGTGTAGCTACGCGTCCTGGAAAACCCGTCGTGCTTGGTAGAGGATATAACGGCAAGCCGATTATCGGCGTACCTGGATACCCTGTTTCTGCTTACCTTGCGATGGATTGGTTTGTCAAACCTCTCATGCATCAGTTCCAAGGGATTGCCATGCCAGAACGGAGGAAAATTAAAGTGAAATTAGGAAGAAGAATTACATCCAAGATGGGAGCTGAAGATTTCATCCGCCTGAATATTGGCAAAGTAAATGGTCAATATGTGGCCAATCCCTTAACTCGTTCAGCTGGTGTAACCATGTCAATGGTTCGAGCAGATGGCCTTTTAAGAATTCCCATTCATAGCCAAGGGTATGAACAAGGGGAAGAGGTGGAAGTGGAATTATACAAACCCCTTGAGCAAATTGATCGTACTATTGTCTTCGCAGGAAGCCATGATTTGACTCTTGACCTATTAGCTTCTGCAGTCAAGAGAGTGGATGCAAAGTATTCTCTAAGTTCTGCTCATGTAGGTAGTTTGGCAGGAATCTTAGCCATTCGTAAAGAGGAAAGCCATGTAGCAGGAACACATTTATTCGATGAAAAGACAGGAGAATACAATATTCCCTTTATCAAGCAATACATTGGCAATCAAGAAGTTGTCCTTGTCAACCTTGTATATCGCCAGCAAGGATGGATCGTGCAAAAAGGCAACCCAAAAGGAATCCATTCTATTGAAGATTTAACTAAAAAAGAAGTACGTTATATTAATCGTCAACGAGGCGCAGGTACAAGAATCCTTTTTGACTATCTATTAAAACAAGCAGGGATTACACCAGAGCAAATTTATGGCTATACAAGAGAGGATTTTTCCCACTTAAGTTTGGCCGCAGCGATAAAAGGTAGCAACGCCGATGTAGGATTAGGAATCTATTCGGCTGCAAAAGTGCTTGACTTAGATTTCATTCCAGTTGCAGAAGAACGTTACGATCTCTTAATGACCAAAGAATTCTATCAAAGTGAACTGGGGCAACTTCTCATGCAAGTGATCACATCAGAATCATTTAAAAATGAAGTAGAATCCATGGGCGGTTATAGTTGCAGGGATACAGGAAAATTACTACTAGGATAAATGAAATTGTAAATAAACATCGACGCAACGTTTGTATGTTTCGATCAGTGCGATTTTAGCATACAATGAAGCGTTCAAAGCGGGGAGGAAGAAACTGATGAAAAAGAAAAGTTCAGTATTCGTTCTATTACTTGTAGTATCGATGATGTTTTTAGTCGTAGGTTGCGGGGGACAAACCAACTCTACCAATGCGAAACCAACAGAACCAACAACTTTAAGGTTAGCAACAACGACAAGTACTCAGGATTCTGGATTACTTGATTATCTTTTACCTGTATTTGAAAAGAAATACAATGTAAAAGTGGAAGTATTGGCTCAAGGGACAGGACAAGCAATTGAAACCGCTTCTAGAGGAGACGCTGATGTCATCCTTGTCCACGCAAAAAAAGCAGAAGAAAAGTTTGTTGCAGAAGGACATGGGATCAAACGTTATGATGTCATGTACAATGACTTTGTCATTGTTGGACCTAAAAACGACCCTGATCAAATAAAAGGAAAGTCTGTAGTAGATGCCTTTAAAGCTTTGACAAAAGGAAAAGCACCTTTTGTTTCTAGAGGCGATGATTCAGGTACGAATAAAAAAGAATTAGATATTTGGAAAAAGCTTGGAATTACGCCGAAGGGAGATTGGTATCAAGCGGTTGGAAAAGGAATGGGTGACACATTAACCATGACTAGTGAGGAACAAGGCTATACCTTAACTGATCGTGCCACCTATTCATTTATGAAAGATAAATTAAACCTCGAGATTCTTGTTGAAGGAGATAAAGACTTATTAAATCCCTATGGTGTCATTGCTGTAAATCCTGATAAACACCCTGGTGTCAACTACAAAGACGCCCAAAAATTTATTGATTTTATTCTTTCTAAAGAAGGACAGCAACTGATTAAAGATTACAAAGTGAATGGCAATCAATTATTTTTCACCTATGATAAATAAAGGATTGAATCTTGAATGAATGTCTACCTCCAAGGATTGGAAAGAGCGATTACTTTAATTTTATCCGGTGACAAAGAATTAGTTGAGATTACCTTTCGTTCGCTTTTTGTATCGAGTACGGCAGTTATCATTGCTGGGATAATTGGGGTTCCTATCGGGACATGGTTAGGAACACTTCGTCCCGTTTTATGGAAAAATCTATTCATTCGATTGATCTATGTTTTTATGGGATTACCACCTGTTCTTGCAGGATTAATACTTTTTTTACTTTTGTCTCGAAGTGGTCCAATCGCCAAATATGTTTATCTCTTGTACACCCCAACAGCCATGATCTTAGCTCAACTGATGTTATCCTTGCCAATTGTGATTGGTCTTGTCTATGTGGTGGCAGAGGAAAAGGCTCCGGTGGTTATCATGACAGCGAAGGGATTAGGAGCCACCCGACTTCAAACGCTGACTACCTTAATGAAAGAGATTCGCTTTCCAGCAATTACAGCATTGGTATCTGCCTTTGGTCGCGTCATTGCTGAAGTGGGTGCGGTGATGCTCGTTGGTGGTGATATCGAGGGGAAAACCCGGGTTCTTACCACTTCGATTGTGATTGAAACGAGGAAAGGAAATTTTGATCTAGCGATCGCATTAGGCCTTATTTTATTATTTGTATCCTTTATCATTAACTCCCTCTTATTCTCTTGGCAGCAAGGAGGGAAAAGTAAATGATCGAAGTGGAAAATATCTCTGTCCAAATTGGTAATAAAATGATTTTAAAACCGACGAACTTTTTTTTCAAAAAGGGGAAAATTTATGGAATCATCGGGCCAAATGGCGCAGGGAAGAGTACGTTTTTAAAAGTTATTTCTGGTTTTTTGCCCCCTACTCATGGGACGATTTATTTTCTAGGAAAACGCTTAATAAAGCCAGATCCGAAGATTTCTGTCGTTTGGCAAAAGCCATATCTGTTTCAAACGACGGTTTATCAAAATGTGGCCTATGGATTAAAAGTAAGACATATGAATAAGAACAAGATCAAAACAAAGGTGAAAGAGATCTTACAAAAGTTTCAATTAGAACATTTAGCGATGCAAAAAGCAACTTATCTGTCAGGAGGGGAAACAGCAAAAGTCGCCCTTGCTAGAGCGATCATTACATCGCCAGAAGTTTTGATTCTTGATGAACCAACTGCAAGTATGGATCCGCAAAATGTTTATGAAATTGAGCAAATCATTCAAACGTTTTCTAGGCAGCTTAAGATGACGGTCATCTTAGTGACACATAATATGTTTCAAGCCAAACGGATTGCTGATGAGACGTTATTTTTTCATAGTGGCCACTTGATTGAAGCCAATCAAACCCAAATGCTATTTGAACAGCCAAAAAATGAATTGACCAAAAAGTTTATTGCAGGAGAAACGTTTTTTTAATCGTTTTTAACATGAATTTATTGTAAAATAGAAGAAAAAGCGAGAGGAAGAACAATCATGAGTCAATTAATTGATCGTTTTGGGCGAATACATGATTACTTACGGATCTCGGTGACCGATCGCTGTAACCTTCGTTGCGTCTATTGCATGCCGCCTGAAGGGGTTCAATTCATTCCCCATAGTGAATTATTAACCTATGAGGACATCGAAAAAGTAGTGAAAGTAGCTGCCAAATTAGGAATACGAAAAATTCGGCTCACTGGCGGAGAGCCATTAGTCCGAAAAGACATAGAGATTCTTGTTGAAAAGTTAAGTAAAATTGAAGGAATTGAAGATATAGCCTTAACAACGAATGCGATTTTTTTGTCGCAAAAAGCACAAGCTCTCAAAAATGCTGGATTAACCCGTGTGAATATCAGTTTAGATTCTTTACGTCCTGAGCGATTTAAGGAAATTACCAGAGGTGGCCAACTAGAAAGAGTCTTAGAGGGAATTGACGCTGCTTTCCGCGTTGGCTTTCAACCGATTAAGATTAACACCGTACTGATGAGGGGCTTTAACGATGATGAGATCGGTGATTTTCTGAGATTAACCATCGATCAACCCCTTCAAGTTCGCTTTATTGAATATATGCCAATCGGTCATGCCGATGAGACTTGGAAAAATGGCTATTTATCATTGAATTTTGTCAAAGAAAAGGCAAAAGAACTTGGTTTTGAATTAGAAGAATCAGAAGGGGTATTTGGCAATGGTCCTTCAGAAAACTTTAGGGTTAAAGGATCCAAAGGATCAATCGGATTTATTCATCCTGTAAGTGATCATTTCTGTACAAATTGTAACCGTCTACGGTTAACATCGGATGGAAATATCAAGCCATGCCTATATTGGGAAGATGAACTTAATGTTAAACCATATCTAGACGATGAAGAAGAACTAAAACAAGTCTTTTTTCGGGCATTGAATATCAAACCGGAAAATCATGAGATGGCGAAAGTTTTACATAATGAAAAACAGACGAAAATGCCAACGATAAGACGAATGTCCCAAATAGGAGGTTAAGATGAGCGAACTCACCCATTTTAATACACAAGGTCGGGCCAAAATGGTCGATGTCAGTGAAAAACAAGTAACAAAACGGACGGCAGTAGCAAGGGGAACGATTCAGATGAAACCACAAACTCTTCAATTGATTCGCGAAGGGAAAATTGGGAAAGGGGATGTTCTTGCTGTGGCTCAAGTGGCTGGGATTATGGCAGCGAAAAAAACATCTGAAATCATCCCGATGTGCCATCCGATTCCTTTAACAGGAGTAGATATCTTCTTTGAGGAGAAAGGAGAAGATACCATTCAAGTGGAAGCCACTGTTAAGACGACCAATGTAACAGGCGTAGAGATGGAAGCTTTAACTGCAGTGAGCGTGGCGATGTTAACCATCTATGATATGTGTAAAGCAGTGGATAAAGAAATGGTACTAAAAGATACTTACCTTGTATCCAAGACTGGTGGGAAAAGTGGAGATTATTTAAGGAAAATGGAGGATTAGTATGACGATAAAGGTTGGAATCCTAACTCTCAGCGATAAAGGAGCAAGAGGCGAACGGGAAGATATCAGCGGCAAAGTGATTCATGAAATGGTAGCGACAATCAATGGTGAAGTGAAACAATATGATATTATCCCTGATGAACAAAAATTAATTGAAAAATATCTGATACGCTATGCGGATGAATATCAATTAGACCTCGTCTTAACGACGGGAGGCACGGGTCTAGCAAAGCGAGATGTTACACCTGAAGCCACACTTGCCGTGATCGATAAAGAGATTCCGGGTATGGCAGAAGAAATGAGAAGAGTATCAAGACAAAAAACTCCTCATGCGATGCTTTCCCGTGCCGTTGTTGGCTCAAGGGGAAATTGTCTCATTGTGAATCTGCCTGGAAGCCCCAAAGGAGTTCGTGAGAATCTTGAGGCGATTATTCAAGTCATCCCTCATGCCCTTGATATTTTACAAGGGAAAATGGGTGAACATCCCAAGAATTTTAAGTAAATAGTTTGAGGCATCCTAATTTCAGGGTGGTCATAATATCTGGTTTGGAGGAAAGAGATTTTGCTGGGAAGCCGTATTATTTGTGAAGGAAAATCTTTTAAAACTGAAGGAATCGTAAAATATGCTGAAGGGCATTTTATCGTTGTTGAAACCCCATTCGTAGAGAAAATTCAACTTGGGCAACCTTTACGTTGCCAAATTATTGAATATCAAAGCTCTCATTCCTTCCAAACGACAGCAGTTGGGAAGGATAACCATCATATTATCCTGACAGCCCCGCCAGAGATACGTGAACGTTGGATGATCACAAGAGAAAGTCTTCGCTTCCCAATTGATATTAAAGGAAAAATTTCTGCGGTTTCTTTTTCAGGCAAAAAACCTTTAGTCGAACTAGTGAAACCTTACATTGTACATATTCATGATATCAGTGAAGGTGGAATCGGTTTTTCTAGTAGCAATTATCTTCGTGAAGGATCATTGGCACAAATTTATTTTCAACTATTGGATCAAAAGGTGTATCTAGAAATGGAAATCGTTCAAAGTAAGTACCCTACAATTAGCCGAAGGTTCTATTATGGAGGGAAGTTTTACGATCGAAGTTCCCCTAGTTATCAAGTCATTCGCAACTATACCATTCAAGCACAATTAAAACGGATCATGAATCGAGAATATGGAGAAGGCTAATTGGATTATTTAACTAACAGGTAAGAGAAGGCTTCCTGAACTTTTTCTTTTGCCGCTAAGATAATGGCATCGGGGATTTGTTGATTCTTTCTTCTTGGGGAGATCATTTTAATTTGAAACTCTTGGCATTTATAAAAAGGCTCTTGTTGATGCTGATGAATCTCTTTAATGGGAATTTGCACTTCATATTGGGTTTTCGTGGATACATCTTCTATTCGCAACTGATAATAAGGTGAATCCTTCTTTCCCTTTCGGCGAAAACCTTGAGACTTAAAAACCCTATCAACGATTGAAGAAGGTTTGATAATTTTGGGAAGCGATTTTACATGAATATGCACACTTTATCCCCCTTAAATTCAGTTTTGTTAAATTTTGTTCCTATATGACTTCTATGTAGGGGAACTTGGCAACATTCGTGTTTTTTATGAAATGTTCACAAAAAGGAAGTGGTAAAGCTGGAACAGTTAAGAGCAGATTTACATACCCATAGTACAGTCTCTGACGGTCTGAATCCTCCTTCAGAAAATATAAAATTAGCAAAAGAGGCTGGTTTGATTGCTCTTGGAATCACCGATCATGATTCGGTGGCAGGTATCGATGAAGCGATTCAGATGGCGAATATAATGGGAATTGAGGCAATTCCAGGTATTGAAATTAGTACTGTTGAACAAGGTCAGGACGTCCATGTGTTGGGATATTTTATCCAATATAAAGATCAAAGGTTTTTAAAACAACTTAAGGAATTAGAAAAATTCAGAGATCGTCGAAACGCGATGATGATTGAAAAACTAAATGAACTTGGCATTGATATTAAAATGGAAGAGGTTTTGGCTAAAATTAGACGAGAAGATGCCAATGTAGGACGTCCCCATATCGCCGAAGTATTAATTGATAAAGGTATCGTTCAGACGATGGAAGAGGCTTTTGATTTATATCTTGGGAAAAATGGTCAAGCATACGTTAATCCCATTCGTATATCTCCAGAAGAAGGGGTCGATATTATCAAAGAAGCAGGGGGAGTTCCCATATTAGCACACCCTGGTATATATGATAACGACGAAATGGTCGTACGTTTAATCCGCTACGGAATCAAAGGCATTGAAGTCTATCATCCAGATCACAGTGAAGAAGATGAGAAAAAATATCAACAAATGGCAGACCAATATGGTATCCTAGCTACTGCTGGGTCTGATTTTCATGGTTCTAGAGGAGGCATAATGTTTCATGCGCCAATTGGTACTAAGACCGTTTCCTATGATATTGTTGAAAAAATGAAAGCGACGCTTTAGTTGGCCTCCACTTTTTTCTCCATGGCTATATGTTCAATATCTCTGATGGAAAAAGCATCATCTAATTCTTTTTGATTTGTGACTAATATATTTACTTTGTTCCTTTTAATAAAAAGGTTTGATGAACATTCCAAGATTCATTTTCCAGTTGATAACAAAGATGCACTCGATCAACAGGAAATTTCATATCATATTCTTTCATTTTTAAACGACCAAGTATGTCGTGTAATTCTTGTTCAGGAAGATCTTGAGCAATTGTTATATGGGGAGTAAATTTAAATTTAGGTTCCTGATTAAGAACTTGATGAATTAATTTTTCATGAAAGTCATAGATTACTTCATTTTTCTCAAAACCAAAATAAACGACAGGAGAGATCGGAAGAAATGTTCCAACTTTATTTATCCTTAATGTAAAAGGAGGAATCGTTTGTGCTACCTTTTCTATGCGTTCAGTTAGTTCTAAAACATTTTCCCATTCAAATGCATCAACGAGTTTGATATGAGGAGGAATCAGTGTGTAATGGGAATCATAACGCTTTCGCAAAGCATTCGCTCGATCCTGTACTTCTCTTGGTGGATAGATCACAATACTATATTTCATTATCAAGCCCCCCTTTTATATAAAAAGAAAGTGTACCTTTCTTATTAACGATATAAGAATATATTATCAAAAAAATAAGAATTGCGAAACATTCGCAGTGCATATAAATAATTATTTTTCTATAAGCTAATAATAAGCAATACCTTTTGTCATGGAGGGAAATCATTTGCTTATTTTTCTATTTTTTATCTTGCCTGTGATGTTTCTCGTAGGGCTTAGTTATGGAACTGCTTACCTTATTCAACGGATTAATCACAGTTTAGAAAACGAGTAAGTAGAGAATTTTCCATTATAAAGCATGGAAAATGATCGATAAATTCCCTATGTTCTGTGTTGATAAAACATGTTAAGATGAAAACAAGGGGGTGTTTTTTTGAAAAGAAAAGTACCAAGTAAAGAAGTAAAATCAGCAGCATTACAATGGTTGCAAGAGCGGGGAGTAACGATCGAAGATATTGCGAAGATTGTTTATGAAATGCAGGCACCATATAATTCGGAGCTTACTCTAGACCTGTGTGTTGAAAGCGTTTATAAGGTCTTGGAAAAAAGAGAAGTTCAACATGCTTTATTAGTTGGAATTGAGTTGGATCGATTGGCAGAAAAACATTTATTACAAGAACCATTGCAATCATTAATTGAATCAGATGAAGGTTTATTTGGTATCGACGAAACATTAGCTTTGGGTTCGGTTTTTGGTTATGGCAGTATTGCCGTTACTACATTTGGTCATTTAGATAAACAAAAAATGGGAATTATTAAAAAACTAGATACCAAAACGGGGAAAGGTATACATACTTTTTTAGATGACCTTGTTGCTGGAATTGCAGCATCAGCATCTGGTCGTCTTGCCCATCGTTTAAGAGATATGGAAGAAGTTGATCTTTTGGAAAATCAGAAAAACGTTGGTTAACATGCTTGGCAAAAATGAGCCAAGTTTTCTTTTTAAGCGGAGGAGGATATGATGCGATTATTTATTGCGATTAACATGGAGCACTCGATAAAGGATCAAGTTGGCAGCATTTTGCCTTCTTTAAAAAATAGATATAAAGGGCGATTTGTTCCAATAGAAAATTGGCATATCACAACTTTATTTTTAGGAGAGGTCGAAGAAGGAAAAATTCCCCTAATTGAACAGGCAATGAAAGAAGCGGTGAAGAAAATGGTGCCGTTTCAATTATGGGTTGAGGGGATTGGTGCTTTTCCGTCAATGGCAAAACCTAATATTTTATGGGCGGGAGTTCAAGGGGATTTACAGCCGCTACATCAATTATATCAACAATTAATAAAGGCAATTCGACCTCTAAAAATTAACTTTGATGCAAAACCTATTTTTACGCCTCATTTAACACTTGCAAGAAAAGTAATAATTCAACCCTCATCTAAAACGGAAGAGATTATATTAAAGACTACTCCTTGGACAGTAAATGCATTAGAACTTTATCAATCAATATTTACAAAGGATGGTGTTAAGTACAATCGTATTATAAAAACATATTTTTAAAATAAGGAATAAAAAGTGGCCACTCCTGTCAAAAATGATAGCAAAGGAGTGATCATCATGCACTATTATATGATTCAACCAGTGTATGATCAACCAGATGGCAGAACCATCGACTTATCTCTTGGAGATCATGCCATATCCAATATCATTGAATCTGCATACTGGACTGTTCAGGGAGAAACCAATGTTTATGATAAGTTTATTAACCATGAGCACAAAGATTTTTTTATTTTTGATACCATAGAGGCATTTAACAAGGCTGCAGATATTCTTGCGTTACATATGATTAATTTTAATACGAATATTGTTCAAAAATCGACACCAGAAGAAGCTGATTTTCAAACCGATAACAATTACTATAAAGTTATTGTTCCTGGTAAACCTGATGCAAAAGGTGGAAATAACTACTATCCACGAACTTATTACGATGAGTAAGCCTAGTAAATGGACAACAAGGATCAATGAAGATTGATAACGAAACGGATATCGGTACCAAGGAAATAGAGAATTTTTAGATAACGAAATGGGGAAATACGCTATACGTTTATAATTGTTAATAAAAGCTGTGGAAGTAGGATCCACAGCTTTTAATGTGCTGGTTAAGGTTACAGGTTTATTAATTTTTGAGAAATTTCATTTGTAAATTGTTGAAGGGCTTTTGCTTTTTGTTGTAATGTTTGTTGAATCTGAGTTTGATTCATGTTTGCATTGCTCAACTGATTATATTCTGTATTCATTTTACCAATTTCAAGCTGTAATTGATTGGTTAATTGTTGTAATTCTTGAAGTTTTTGTTGAACCGTTTGTTGCGTAAAGAGTTGGTTGATTTGTTGTGATTGTGTTGCCATATTTTGCATCACATTCGCTGGTGGATTAAAATATTGAATGAGTTGAGGATTAGCGGATTGTTGTTGGTTTTTTGCTTGTTGCAAAGAAGCAGTTTGTGATGCATTGATTTGCTCTGTAAGTTGTTGCTTGATTTGATTTGCTTTTGGAGATTGGTGAGCAATTTGCTTATCTTTCATTGTTTTTGGCAAAGAATAAACCCCCTTAACCAAGTGATCTGTCAGAGCACTGACAATATTAGTATGATAAAATCAAGAAGAATTCATTATTGACAAATGTTTCTTCTCTATGTACAATATCACTTGTCGATTAGATGATACGAATATCTAAAATATAAATTGTGAAAAAAAATTGCAAAAGTGTTTGAAATTATATATAATATAATTTGTCGTCGTTTTTAAACACCGCGGGGTGGAGCAGCTGGTAGCTCGTCGGGCTCATAACCCGAAGGTCGCAGGTTCAAATCCTGCCCCCGCAACCAATGAATAGGGAGCTGTGGTGTAGAGGCCTAACATGCCTGCCTGTCACGCAGGAGATCGCGGGTTCGAATCCCGTCAGCTCCGCCATTAAGGGCCTATAGCTCAGTTGGTAGAGCGGTCGGCTCATAACCGATTGGTCACAGGTTCGAGTCCTGTTGGGCCCACCATTTAATTGTCATGCCGGGGTGGCGGAATTGGCAGACGCACAGGACTTAAAATCCTGCGGTGGGTTGACTACCGTACCGGTTCAAGTCCGGTCCTCGGCACCATTTATACGAATACTAGATGTGACTCCGTAGCTCAGCTGGGAGAGCACCATCTTGACAGGGTGGGGGTCGCTGGTTCGAGCCCAGTCGGGGTCACCATACATAAAGCCAATAATGGCGCGGTTTCTCTTAACTTAGAGACCGCGCCTTTTATTATAGACGTGCCATTCTTTCTACATCAGACTCAAGTTTAAATACACGTCTGTTAAGCACTTGAAGCTCCGCATCTCGTTGGTCTAATTTATTGTTAATTGTTTGCAACATAGCCATAATATCTTCTGGTTGATTTTGTTCAATACGTTGAACAGTAGCCATGATTTCTTTTAATTCGGTCTTGATATTTTCAAACTGTTGATTTGTCTCATATTTTAACTGATTAATTTGCTCCTGTAACTGACTATTTTGTTCATGTAACTGATTAATTCGCTCATGAATTGGTTGTAATTCTTCTTTCAGCACTTCCCGTAATAAATTCTTTAAATTATCCATTTTGTTTCCCCTCATTTCCCAAACATCCATTTGATACTTTTATTATACTTTTTACTTATCCGTTACTCAATCAGTGTGGGACTGCACAACGGGTGAAAACCATCTTATTCTTCACTCGCGGGAAAACCGACGTCGGCAACAAAAGAAGTATGGGTGTACGATTTACGAACGAACATGCCTTCTTTCGGTAAGCGGAATCCGTTAACGAAAGAATATTTTTTCTTTTTTATCAGAAGATGAATTAAGAAATAAAGCAAAGGCAGATATTGCTCTACCTGCCTAATTTTCGTTTATTATATTGTTTGACGAATCGATTCAAGTTGTTTTTCGATTTGAGTAGATGGTTTTGAGGTTAATAAACTTACAATTGTTATTGCAAGCAAGCTTAACGCAAATCCTGGAATCATTTCATAAAGCTGATTCACCACGGGAAGTTTTGGCCAAATAACAACGGTAAGGGCTCCAATAACCATCCCCGCTAAAGCCCCCCATTTGGTCATCCGCTTCCAATATAGGCTGAGTAAGATGACTGGGCCAAATGAAGCACCAAAACCAGCCCAAGCATAACCAACAAGATTAAGAATTGTATTGTTTTTCGTCCATGCTAAAGCTAAGGCAATAATGGCGACAAGGAAAACGAAAAAGCGACCTAAGAAAACAAGCTCCTTATCTGAAGCGTTGCGTCGAAAAAACGATTTATATAAGTCTTCCGTTAAAGAACTGGAAGTGACAAGAAGCTGGGAAGAGATTGTACTCATAATCGCTGCGAGAATCGCAGAAATTAAGAAACCAGTAAGAAATGGGTGAAATAAGAGTTGTCCTAATTTAATAAATACCGTTTCAGGATCGTCTAATTTAAGCCCATGAATGTGGAAATAAGCAATACCAACAAGACCGGTAAACATTGCTCCTACTGTAGAAAAAATCATCCACCCCATGCCAATTCGACGGGCTTTTTTAATTTCTTTAACAGATGTAATCGCCATAAAACGAACAATAATATGTGGTTGGCCAAAATATCCTAATCCCCAAGCGAAAAGGGAGATGATGCCAACAAAGCTCGTTCCTTTAAAAATATCTAATAAGGAAGGATCGATTGAATGAATAATACGAAACGTATCGTTAATACTTCCTGTATGATAAATCGTTACAACAGGAACCATAATTAATGCAGTAATCATAATTAGTCCTTGAACGAAATCAGTCCAACTCACTGCAAGGAATCCACCAAATAAAGTATAAGCCATGACTACAATAGCAATAATCCACAAGCCAGTATGGTAATCAATACCGAAGATACTATGGAATAATACGCCCCCAGATACCATTCCAGCGGATACGTAAAAAGTGAAAAACAACATAATAACTAGGCCTGAAACGAAACGTAAAATTTTCGCATGATCTTCAAAACGTTTTTCCAAATATCCAGGAATGGTAATCGAATTATTCATCTCTGTAAAAGCTCTTAAACGGGGTGCTACATACAGCCAGTTTGCCCAAGCTCCAAGAGTTAGACCGATTACAATCCAAGATGCACTAACTCCGCTTGCAAACATAGCCCCTGGTAATCCCATCATCAGCCAACCGCTCATGTCAGAAGCCCCTGCACTAAGTGCAGTAACAGCTGGTCCTAATGTTCGTCCACCAAGCATGTAATCAGATAAATCTGCCGTCCGTTTATAGGCATAATACCCAATATAAAGCATGAGTACCATGTATACGATTACCGAAAAAATAACCATTCATTTACCCCCTTTTTCATGAGTATAAAGAATATATCGATGCAAATTATATCATTAATTTTTTAGAAACTATACTATTTTAATTTGTTTAATTTATATTTTGGGAAAAGGAATATAATGCTAAAAATAATAAAATGGAGCGGTCTAAAAAGTCCATTTAAGTTGAAAATCCGCCAAAATTAAACCCCAAAGAATGTTGATTTTACAGCATTCTTTGGGGTTGCTTTTTTTAGATTTCGGGGTTAAATACTACTTTTTGGACAGCCCCAAATATGAAGATTGATTTAGGAAGAAAGGGGATTAGATGGACACCGTTTCTAATTCAAGAGCTTTTTTCGGAGATACATATTCATATCCAAGATCTTTTGCGACAGCTTCATAAGTTATAAATCCATTTGCTACGTTTAAGCCTTTTTCAAGAGCGGGATTCTCAGCGATAGCTCGTTTTACTCCTTTATTGGCAATTTCAAGTGCATAAGGAAGAGTTACATTAGTTAATGCAAGGGTAGATGTTCTTGGTACAGCACCAGGGATGTTTGGAACCGCATAATGGAGAACCCCATGTTTTTCAAAAGTTGGGTTGTCATGAGAAGTAGTACGATCCACTGTTTCAAAGATACCACCTTGGTCAATGGCAACATCAACAATGACAGAACCTGGTTGCATTGTTTTCACCATTTCTTCAGTAACGAGTTTTGGCGCTTTGGCACCTGGGATTAATACTGCACCAATCACAAGGTCTGCTTCAGCTACAGCATTTGCAATATTCATTGGATTAGACATGATGGTATTTACTTTTTCACCAAAAATATCATCCAATTGACGTAAACGATCCGCATTCACATCAAGAATGGTTACATTCGCCCCAAGTCCAACTGCTAATTTTGCAGCATTGGTTCCAACAACACCACCACCGATAATGGTCACTTTTCCCCGTTGTACGCCTGGAACTCCAGAAAGAAGAACTCCTTTGCCACCTTTTGTTTTTTCTAAGAATTGGGCTCCGATTTGAACAGCCATGCGTCCCGCTACTTCACTCATCGGTGTTAAGAGTGGTAAGGAGCGATTCACTTCCACTGTTTCGTAAGCGATGGCAATGACTCCACTGTCTTTTAATGCGCGAGTTAATTCTGGTACTGGGGCTAAATGTAAATAAGTAAATAAAATTAATCCCTTACGGAAGTATGGATATTCAGATGGCAATGGTTCCTTCACTTTCATAATCATTTCTGCACGGGCCCATACTTCTTCTGCTTTTTCTAAGATCGTTGCACCTGCAGCGATATAATCTTGATTATTGAAACCGCTTCCAATCCCGGCATCCTTTTCAATGAGTACCTCATGACCTGCTTTTTTGAATGCGATCACTCCACCAGGTGTTAAAGCTACACGATTTTCGTTGTTTTTAATCTCTTTTGGTACTCCGATAATCATTCCGTATCCCTCCACCTTTTTTAAGTTAGTATTTCTTGGTTTTAACAAAAGTATAATTCGGGAGTTTCTTTTTTTCATCGTTTAGAAAAGAGAAAAAATAGAGAAATATTTGTGGATTTTCACAAATCCGTTATTTCCCCATTTTTTCAAGTTTTAAGTCAAGGTAAAGGGATATTTTTTGATTCGGATCTTTTAAATTAATGTTGGCGATTTCTGTGATGCGCCTTAAACGATAGGTTAATGTATTGACATGAATATGAAGTATTTGTGCCGTTTCATTCACATTACAATCTTTATCTAGGTAGACTTCAAGGGTTTCGATCAAAGAATGATGATAACGCTGATCATAATCACGAAGTTTCTGTAAACCAGGATGCAAAAAACCTTCCTTTTTTCTTTGTTCATAGAGGATATCAAAGAATTGATAGATTCCTAAGTCTTGATAACCATAAACCGTTTTGATCTCTTCTTTATACCGTTCTTTCAGCGATAAAACAGTTAATGCTTCTTTATAGCTTTTTTCTATATTCGCGAATTGATCATAGATCCTGCCATAACCGCCGAAGATCGTTGACATGCTAAATCGTTCTTTCATTTCGTGAATCATTTGAGAAATATATTGATCTAATTCATATTTTTCATCATGTTTTGCTAATGAAAGTAACAAGATTAATTGTTGATCCAGAATGGCTTTAAGAACGATCGGATAACGACTAGAAGTTTTTAACATATAGGAAATTTGTTTCTCTATACTAGGATTAGTCGGTTTCTCTAATTTCAATGTGAGAACAGTAAAGAGAGAAGGAGGTGTCAATTTTAATTGGGAAAACTTTTTTATAATCTCCTGTTCTGATTTCACCATGCCAGAAAGAAGTTCTAAGAAAAACGATTGATAATCTTCTTTCTTTTTGTTTCGGCGAAGTTGGTGTTGAATGAGTAGATGTTTTGCTGCTTTTGCTGCTTCTTTAAGAATTTCTAGTTCTTCTTGATTCAAGGGTCGTTCAACTTCGATGACCCAAATAAACCCAAGCACTTCTTGTTTGTTACGAATCGAAATGGCAACGCGGTTTCCTAGACCAATTTCATTGATTTTATCGATATGTAAAGGTTCATCGCTATTTAACAATGTGGGAATAATCCCTTTTTCCCATAAGTGACGAATCACTTGATCAGGCACTCGACGACTTACGATTGTTGCGATTCTCGCCGGGTCTGTTTCGATATCATGAGTACTATAAGCTAATAGGCGATGATTAGCATCTTCAAGTGTAATTGGAAATCGCAATATTTCATTTAATCGATCGATAAATTCTTGTAAACTATGAAAATCTTCTTGAAATAGAGTTGTTGACGGCTCAACCATTAAATTCCTCCAAAAAAATTAATAAAAAATCTTTTCTTTTTATTTTAGAATTTACATACTTTATGCTCAAGCATTTTTGTATGTTTCCTTTTACCATTGATTTATTTCGTTTCTTTTTTTTGTTTGTTTTTTTTCGTGATCATGTGCCGTTGTGGTTGGATGGTTAGTTCGGTGATTACCGTTCCTCCTCGTTGGGAAAGGATCGTCTCAACTGCATTCGCAACACAATCTACTGTAATATAACTTTCAGGGAGATCCCCTTCTTTAAAGTCTAAATATTCGTAGAAAGGAGTTTGGGTTATGTCGGGATGTATAGTGACAACCTTCACTCCAGATTTACGAACTTCTTCAAAGAGGCTGATCCCAAAATGGGAAAGACCTGCTTTTGTTGCAGAATAAGCGCAACCAAAAGTGCTTGACTTTTTCGCGGTAATGGAGGAAATGTTGATGACATATCCTTTGCTCTGGCGAAGATCCCGCAATAGCAAATTGCTTAGAATTAGTGGAGCTTGCAGGTTTGTTGCAACCATTGTTTCGATTTCCTTAATACTTAAGGTTTCATGAGGGCCAAAATAACCCACCCCCGCGTTATTGATCAATATGAAAATTTCTTTCGCTTGTTCTTTGATTTGTTTGATGACTTCAACGAGTTGTTTTGTGTTGGTTATATCGCAAGCGATTTTATAAAAGGAATCATGTTCATAATCAGTTTTGGAAAAATCCCTTGCTAACCCATACACTTGAAATCCCATTTGATTCAATTTTTTGGTTATTGCTAGACCAATCCCTGAGGATGCACCTGTAACAATTGCACTTTTCATCGCAATCTCCTTTTTTTTACATATAAATTTTCTCTTTCGGTACATATTTTTCAATCATCCGTGTAACTTCCTGAATGAGCTTTTCACGAATTTCTTGCGAGTACGTATAAACACCTTCGATATTTTCATAAGGATAGTAAATGAGATCAGAATCATTTCGATATTTACGTATATTTTTCAAATAATCCTTAGGCATGCGAAAAACGCCTACGCTAATATCTAAAATCTTATCTGCAGGTAATATGGTAAAGGTTTGATCTACACATTCTTGATAATGTTCCCGCCAATGATCAATATGCAAAAGAGGGTCAAAACTTAAACGAACTTTCCAGCCATCATCTATCGTTTGTTTTATGGCTTTAAGCCTTGCTTCTAAAGCAGGTGTCCCTCGTTCATAACGTTTTACGATATCATCTGGAGAAACGGTCCATCCTAATATGACATTTTCTAGTGGTTCAAAGTGACGAATAGCAGGGTAATTGACACTTTTCGTTCGGATCTCAATGGTTAAATTTGGATGTTTCTTCGCATATTCTATCCATTGGGATGTAAAAGGAGCGATGTTTTCAAACGCTAAGAGATCTGTATCATAGGAAATGGGTAAATATACGGGATGAAGTTCTAACATCTTGTCCAATTCAGCAAAATAATCCTCAATATTGACAAATAACACCACATTAGCAGAAGAAAACATTCCTTGGAGATAGCAGTAATCACAGTTGTAAATACAATTTAAAATATTGGTCGTGTAATAGAAATGGGAGTTGCCAAAGTCATGGCATACTTCTGCTCCGGGATAGAAATAATTGTCCTTTTTTTCCGCTAAAATGAGCTTTTGCGTGTTTTTTTGCAGGAAAAAGTTTTGTTTCGGACGATGAAACACTTCTTGATATTGGTCGATTTCGATGAACTTAGCATGAGGGAAACGAGAAAGGATCTTCTTTGTTATGGGATGATCTTTGACTTTTTTCTCCACATAGATATGGGAGAACTTAGGAGTATAAAAGTTGTTTTCTGATTTGGTCAAAATAGATCTTCCCTTCAGACTTGGTTTTGACTTCGATATTACGATAGGAGTTCAAAAGATCTAAAGATTCCTTGGTACGAATTTTATATTGTTTTGCCATATGTATCAATTGATGAGACATGGTCGTTGTCAGATGAAGATTTTCTCGAATTTGTTTTATTAATTGTAGATCTGCTTTAGTCAGCACCTCTGGATCGGTAAAAGAAATCCCTTGCAGTTTTTTGATAAATGCACTGATCGATTCCCGCTGATTCTTAACAAGTTGTGTCACCAGTTCAGGTGTAACTAACGATGGCTTTAAACGATCGGAAACGATTTTTAACACATGAATTTGATGGGGTGGTAAAAAGGTAGACGCTGCTTCAAAGAATCCTGCCCCTTCCATATCCACAAGATCACTGACGATTTCCTGATTCATTGCTTCATCAATCGGTAAAGAAAAAGTTTCTAATACTCCTTCCAGAAAAGAATGTTCCACTAAAAGATCAGGGTAGAAACTTCGATGGGTATCATGATGAACAATTTTATGACAATAGATGGTTTCACCTGTTTTTAGTTTTGGATTGACTGCTCCAGCAATCCCAATGTTTAAGATTGTATCTGTAGCATTGGCATGATATTTTGTCAGCAAGTATGTCGTTGCAATAGCAGCAGATAAGGGACCAACGCTACTAATGGCTAATACGATCTCTTCATTTTCATAGATTTGCATCTTCGAGACTTGCGAAATTTTCTTGAGTTGAAAATCCTCAATCAATGGTTTGGCTTCTGGATATAAAGCCGTCACGATATAAATCATAAGGATCACCTTAATATAGAAACATGTCTCATTCACTATTATATGTGAAAAGGTGAATTTTCACATCCATAAGAAGGTTTCAGCAATTGATTTATCGAAAATTTATAGACAAAGATGATGGGTTAGATGGAGGTTCCACCACGATGAATGATAAAATCATTCGTTTATTGCGAATCTTAACTCTCATTCAAGCCAAACCGGGGATTCTAGCTAGGGAATTAGCTGAAAAATGTGAGACTTCAGAACGGACGATATATCGTGACCTTGAAACCTTAAGCTTAATTGCACCCATTACCAACTTAGGTCATGGGAAAGGTTATCAGTTTATTGGCAATTTCTCTCTTTATCCTCTCAATTGGGATGAACAAGAAGCGCTATCTTTTTCGATGTTGCCTTCAATTCTAGAGTCTGTAAGATCTATGCTCCCTCAAGGCTTTGATACCGCTTATGAAAAGGTGATGGCCACATACAAAAAGGAGAAAAAACAAAATGACGATCTCTTGCAAAAAGTTACTGACATTATTCAGATGGGAACACCAGCGTATCGCGAAGATAAAACCAATTTTATGCTACCGATCATTCAAGCCATTTTAGCTAAGAAAACGATCAAGACGGTTTATCATACCCAAAGTCGTGATAAAACTTCTAAAAGAGAAATCGATCCTTACTATCTAGTACCACGAGAACAACGGTTTTATCTCATCGGTTATTGTCACTCGAAAAAAGATGTTCGAACCTTTCGCATCAGTCGTTTTCTTGATGTTCAAATTACAGACAAACCTTTTGATATGAAAGACTTCAACATTCAAAACTATCTAAAAAACACTTGGTCCATCGAACGAGGGGGAAAGAAAATTACGTTCAAAGTGAAATTCAGCCCCAATGTCGCTCGCTATGTAAAAGAAGAAGAGCTCTTTGTCACCCCGAAATTGACGGATCTTAACGACGGTCATCTCCTTTTTGAAGTCACGGTTAATCATGATCGGGAATTTCTCAATTGGTTGTATCAATATGGTCCTGAGGCAGAGATTCTTGAGCCAAAGGAATATCGCGGAAAAATGAGAGAGATGCTTAGAAAATGGACTCAATTATATGAAAGATAAATGAAAGAGAATTAATTATCGAAGCTGAAATCGAATTTGCGAGAGATTGGCTCGAATCTAGGTATGCGAGCTTAATTGATGAAGCGATTGATGAAGTGAAGAGCGACATCGATTCGAAGAAGACGTTTTCAAGAAAATGAAATAACAGAAATGTTTCAACTGTTAAATGAGATTCTGCGGGAAACACGAGAAGTAAAAGAACAAAATGAAAAAATAATGCGGATGTTGGGAGAACTTTCGTTCCCTGACAAATAAATGTCAAATTCCCCTAATATAATGACAGTAAAAAGGGCCCCCTACTATGAAATGTAGGGGATTTTTTCAAAGTGATCTTATACTCACAAATCGCCAATTGTAGCGTGGGGGGAATTGAGATGGATGTGAAACCGATTTATGTGACCGTTGTCGGTAGCAAATATTTTTTTGGACCAGAAGTATTCAAAGTAGGTCAAAAAGTGAAATTGATCAAAGATTATGACAATCCATATGATGATGAAGCGATAAAGGTTGTATTGGACCCCATAGGAACTGTCGGTTATGTGGCGAATAGTACTCATACCGTTGCCAAAGGAACCAGGAGCGCCGGGAGAATTTATGATACCTTTGAAGAATATTGTTATGGTAGAGTTATCTTTGTTGTAAAAGGCGATGTCATCGTAGAATTGTTAGGTGAAGAAGCAGCTACTTTGGGTAAAGAAATTTATTTTAGCTATAAGTTCCAATCATGGTAATTATCATCGAGGATAATTAAGCGACAAAAGAAAAAGGTGTGAATGGATATATGACAAACAAAGTTTTTGTTTATGGAACGTTGCGAGAAGGGGAAGTGAATCATGATCTTATTCAACTCTATGTAAAATCCGTGAAAAAAGCCACGATGAAAGGATGGATGGTGAATGTAGGGCATTACCCTGCGGTTGTTACAGGAAGTGGTATTGTCAAAGGTGAACTGATTGAATTAACAAATCCTGAAGAAGCCTTTAGAGTGATGGACGAATTAGAAGAATATTACGGCAAAAATTCCAAGTTAAACTACTACGAGCGGATAAAAACAACCGTAATCACGGATGAAGGGAAAAAAGAAGATTGTGAAGTCTATGTTTTTCCTGAACGAGAGAAAGAAGATTTAACAAGAAAATATCCACTAATCGTAAATGGTGATTGGAAACGAAGAAATCAAAAAACCCATATCCTTTATTTCGCATATGGTTCTTGTATGAGCAGAAATTCATTTAGAGAAGATGTCCCTGAATTTGAAGTTATTGGAAGAGCAGTACTCGAAAACTACCAAGTCGCCTTTACGAGATATTCCGACCAACGTAAAGGTGGAGTTGCTGATATCCTATACACACCTGGATCCGTAATGGAAGGAGTATTATACCTTGTTCCTACCGAATACTTAAAGAACCTTGATGCTAGAGAAGGAGCTACCGCTAAAAATCTTGCATACCAACGTATTACCGTTCATGTCAAAATAGATGGAATCGAACTTCCTGTCTATACGTATGAAGTGGTGAATAAGAGCGACAAGGAAATTGCCCCAAGTGATGAATATATGGGTCTTATTATAGACGGAAGCGACTTGTTAAGCGAGGAGTATCGGAAAGTTTTGATGGAGAAGATGGTTGATTTAAGAAAAGAATAAGGAATGTCCTTTTTCTGACGGTAATGTGTCAGGGTGGAGTAATATGGTGACAAATTTTAACATTATTTTTGCACATGAGGAGATTGAGATCTTAAAAAAGGCTATGACCATATTCAGTTTGTTTAATGAGAAAAGCAGGTATCCGTTCCAATACAAAGAAGGAACGTTATGAATTAAGAAATTGGGAAGCTATTGACTGTGCTTGTATTAACAGTTCAATAGCTTTTTATTTTGTTTACAGCACATTAATCCATTGACGATATAAAAACACCACTGTATTATCAAATACATATTTTGTTCTTATTATTTCTATAATCTTGACTAATTTAGTCAACTTTTCACTCTAAAGGTGGAAATTATCATGTTGAAAGTTTCATTATCTCGTCGATTGCATTGGTTAGGTATTTACTACAAACTAAGGGGTGGTCACAAATGAAATCAAACGTATCTGTTTCTAGTAATCCAGCTTCTATCCGGCTCATATATAACCGTTCAATTATCATTGCTACTATTTTGGTATCCATACTAGGGATTATCTATTTGTATCAAACAGTCTCTTTACGCCAAGCCTCTTTATATCTTGTTGGGATTCTTGCAGGAATCACTTTATATCATTCTCACTTTGGCTTTACTTCTGCATGGCGGAACTTTATCCTTGACCGTCGTGGCGAAGGAATTCGTGTACAAATGCTTCTGATGATGCTTGGAAGTCTTCTATTTTTACCATTGTTGATTCAAGGGTCATTTTTTGGGCAAAGTGTGAGCGGTTATGTAAGTCCAGTTGGAACCTCTCTTTTAGTTGGAGCATTTATTTTTGGTATTGGGATGCAATTAGGGGATGGATGTGCATCTGGAACCTTATACCACTTAGGTGGTGGTGATCTTCGTTCTTTGAACACATTAATTTTCTTTATCGTCGGTTCCGTACTTGGAGCTAAAGATTTTCAGTGGTGGATGGACACACCAAATATTGGTCCTGTTTCTTTTATTAACGATTTTGGCATTTGGCAAGGGGTAGTCATACAAATCATCTTAGCTGTCATTGTTGTTGGGATTTCCATTTATTTAGAACGTAAAAGACATGGTCAGTTATTGAAAAGTTATCAAAGACCTAACAATGGCTGGAAAGTAATTTACCAAGGCCCATGGTCATTAGTAGTAGGAGCTATTATTCTAACATTGGTTCAATTCGCCATATTTGTCCTTTCAGGAAAACCATGGGGGATTACTTCTGCCTTTGCCTTATGGGGTTCAAAAGTGGCTAGGTCACTTGGAGTTTCCGTTGAAAGTTGGGGATATTGGCAATCACCTGCTAGGGTTAATGCGTTGAATGGTAGTATCTTTTCTGATGTCGCATCTGTACTTGATATCGGGATCATATTAGGAGCTTTATTAGCTGGAGCGCTTGCTACACGATTTGCAAAACCGATTCAGTGGCAATTTCCACTTCGATCCATCATAGGTTCCTCTTTGGGAGGAATTTTAATGGGGTATGGAGCTCGAATTTCATTTGGATGCAATATCGGTGCTTATTTTAGTGGAATCATTTCCTTTAGCTTACATGGTTGGTTATGGTTTGCAGCGGCTTTTATTGGTTCAATTATCGGTGTTAAACTCAGACCATTGTTTGCTTATCAAAATTGTGTAAAATAATAAAGTTTCATTTTTAAACGATACTATTTGAGTTAGGAGCATTTTGTTATGGATTGATTATTTTCGGCGTTCTGATCTTTCTTGTATTGGTATTTCCACCATCCCTTGGGGCACCACCAGTAGAGGGGATTGAAGCAACAAAACCACCATGGATCTTTATGAGTATTTTAATGACAAAAGGAGCTTTACCCTCAATCATTTTTATGACTAATGGGAAAGCTCCGTTTTTCTACTCTACTCCTCATATTGGAATAAATCACTAGACAAATACCGTTCTCCTGTATCAGGTGCAATGCAAACGACTACTTCTTCAGGTGAGAAGCGTTTTGCTACCTGTATTGCAGCGAAACATGAAGCACCTGAAGATGGACCAACAAGAATTCCTTCCTCTCTTGCCAGGCGTCGAGTGGTTTCATACGCTTGTTCATCGGTGACTTGGATAATTTCATCGTAGACGTTTTGATTGAGAATCGGTGGGATAAACCCTGGGCTCGTACCTACGAGTTTGTGTTTTCCTGGTTGCCCACCAGATAGTACTGGGGAACCAGCTGGTTCTACCACATGCACGGTTAAATGAGGACAATATTTTTTTAATTCTTCCCCTGTTCCCGTAATCGTTCCCCCTGTTCCTGCTGTTGCAACAAAGGCTGCAAACGTTTTTCCGGTTTGCTCAACAGCCTCAATTATTTCAACTGCAGTGGTTGTTCGATGGGCGTCAGGATTTGCCGCGTTTTCAAATTGCATGGGAATAAAGCTATCAGGAATTTGTTTTGCTAGTTCCTGTGCCTTACGTATCGCTCCAGGCATTCTTTCTTCCCCAGGGGTTAATACAACCTCTGCCCCATATGCTTTTAATAAGTTGATGCGTTCGACCGTCATTGTATCAGGCATTACAAGAATCGCCCGATAACCACGGGCAGCTGCATTCATTGCTAAACCAATCCCTGTATTTCCACTAGTCGGTTCAATAATCGTGGATCCTTTTTTAAGCAATCCTTCTTTTTCTGCTTGAATGATCATATTGTAGGCTGCCCGATCTTTCACACTACGACTTGGATTAAACATTTCTAACTTTATGTAAACGTCCGCCCCTTTAGGATCTGCCAAACGGTTAATTTTTACAAGAGGAGTTTGGCCAATCAGTTCAGATATATTGTTTACTACTCGCATATCGATCACTCCTAGTCATTTCAATTTGTAATCTAATATACCACTTTCATCTTCATTTGTATTCAGTTGAATATGCTGTTAAACAAGGTATAAAGATTTATTTGTTTACTTTTGATTCATTAGAAGAAAACTATAGAAGTACATTTACGGAGTGTTCGTGAACAAAGTGCAATTTCCGCTACATGATACGCTAAACGTAATAAGATTCAAGGTTTTGATGATTTTGCAAATGCTTTTGAAGGAGTTTTGGGTTATGAGTGAGAAAATGAAATATACATTAAACCAATTATTTTTACAGCTGTTTTTATTAAAGGAAAAATATACAGAAGATCAATTCAGGGAATTACAACAAATCCTTGAGCAAGTGGACAAACGTTTTGAGCAAGTGGATAGGCGCTTTGAACAAATGAACAAGCAAATGAACCAACGCTTTGAGCAAGTAGATAAACAATTTGAACAAATGAAAAATCTTTTTGGCCAAAATGAACAAATGGTTACTCAATTGCTTCAAAAGGTAGAAGTAGATTTTGCTCATCAAAAAATTGCTAAAAATGAAATATCGATTGAAAAAATAAAAAGAATATTAGTTGGATAAAGGGGTAAAGTATAGATGAGTCAAACTATTAGAGATTACCAACTAAAAGTAGATAAAACGGTACGAGAATTGGGTGGTTATTGGCGACCACTTTCAGGATTGGCAAGAGTAATTGAAGAATTAGGCGAATTAAGTGAGCTTATAATGACATCAGAGAGTGATAGAGAAAAATTAGGTGGTGAGCTTGCAGATTTATTTGTCATTACCGCTTCTGTGGGAAATCAGTATTGTACGGATTTGGATGAAGAATTTTCATTAATGGGTTATCCAATTATAATAGATGAGGTTTATCAAGGTATTCAACCAGTGACCAGTAAAGAAGAAGGGTTAATGAAACTTGTAACAAGAGCGGGACAGATCGCTAGAATTCTCAACCATTACGAGGGAGATAAGAAAAAGAAACCAACTGAGAAGAAACGAAGATTGGGTGAAGAGATTGCGAAATTCAACATCGATTTGATTGCACTAGCAAATTTCAATAATATTCCACTTTTCACCTATGTTGACAAAATATTAGATCGTGATGTTGTACGTGATAAAAACCGTTTTGACATTACCCATGACCCAACCACAGAACCATCACTTGATCATTTTCGAAAATTAGCAAAAGGAACACCTTATGAATCGTTGAAGAAGGTATGGGGTTCCTATGAATGGGATGAAACGCTTTCATTAGAAAAGAACTTACAAAATACGCTTCCTACTTTCCAACGTTTTATAAAAGTAGGAGAAAATGAAGGACTTGAGGCGCTCGTCTTAGAAATTATAGGGGAGGAATATATTTACGATAAAGAAAAACGAAATAAAACGATTCAAAGGGTGTTGCAATTCTTTCATCGATATGATCCGTATCAAGGACAAGAACCAGATGTAAATGAACTAGGTCTACATGAGTTAACTTTTCGTTTTCATTATTACGGAATTGAGTTTGAATGGATTCCTATGGTACATGAGCAGTCATTATTTATCTTATTCATCCCCCTATATCACTAAGCATCAGCTCATTTCCTGCTGGTGCTTTTTCTTTTGGTCAAGGTCAATAAAATTTACGGGAATAGGTGGCCGGAGAATGCTATAATATTGTAGGTAATGTAAAATATATAGCACAGAAGGAGAACTGTTATGTTACAACATAGGAGTAGGGGTACAATGAGTAGTAAAGGAACGGGAGTTTTATATGGAATTCTGGCTTATACAGCTTGGGGGTTACTTCCTTTATATTGGAAATTATTAAAACAAATCTCAGCATATGAGATACTAGCCCATCGAATTATTTGGTCTTTTGTCTTTGTGTTAATGCTTGTTTACATAACGAAAAATTGGGATACGGTAAAAAGTTCCTTTTTCAATCGTAAAAGCATGATTCTTATTACCATGAATGCCTTCATTATCACATTAAATTGGGGTACATACATTTGGGCCGTCAATGCGGGTCATGTACTTGAAACCAGTTTAGGTTATTATATTAACCCCTTAGTCACAGTGTTGTTAGGTATGATCTTTTTAAAGGAAAAATTTAATCATGGTCAAAAAATGGCCTTAGGGTTAGCTTTTATCGGGGTCATGTTGATGACCACTCAATATGGGAAAACGCCATGGATCTCCTTAATCCTAGCCTTTAGTTTTGGTTTTTATGGTCTGATTAAAAAATTAGCTCATGTGGATTCAGTTACGGGTTTGACGCTAGAGACGGCGATTATTCTCCCTTTTGCCTTAGGATTTATTTTTTTCAAACAATGGAATGGAGTTGGTGCATTTGGAAATATATCATTTTTTACGACGATTCTTTTGTTATTATCAGGAGTTGCGACAGCAACACCCCTTTTATGGTTTGCTAAAAGCGCTGAAAAGATTGAATTATCGACTCTTGGTTTTCTACAATATATTTCACCAACCATTACTCTCCTTTTAGGAATCTTTATTTTTCATGAACAGTTCTCAAGAGCACATCTCATCGGTTTTGGCTTTATTTGGACGGCACTGATTATTTATACCCTTTCCACGACCACGCTAAAAAAATCCCAACCCTTTATTGTTAAATCAAAAGTATAGTTAGAGATAGAAGAGCCTTGCATAAGGTTCTTTTTTTAAAAGATAAGTAAGTATAAGATTTTGGGAGCAACAGCTCCCTTACAAAACATGAAATGGCTTGTATGTTCGAACGCTGCTCCTAACCTTACGGCTTTCTTTAAATGCTTATTAGGTTTGTATATTCCATTAGCAGCGACTTTTGGGAGTGTATACGGACAACGAAGTGCGTTGGAATATACAAACCTATTTTTAATTGAATTGTTTTGCCACTTCTTTCATGACATCGATAAAAGCTAAGGCAGCTTTGGAGAGATAGCGATCTTTTTTATAACCGATTACGAGAGTCCGAGTAGGTGGAGGGTTACCGAGGTGAAGATAAACAGGTGCCGCTTCTTGTAGGCGGTTAGATCTAGAGACCATTTTTGGCACGAAAGAGATACCCATTCCTGTAGAAACCAAAGATTGAATAGTCTCAATATTCATACTTTCAAAAATTACATTTGGCTGAAAGCCAAATTGCATACAAAGTTGTTCGGTAATTTGACGAAAGCCTTGCCCTTTCTTTAATAGGATAAATGATTCTTGATGAAAATCGGCTAAATTGACCTGTTTTTGATTTGCCAACGGGTGTGAAGGTGGAACAACTAATAGAATCTCTTCTTCTAAAAAAGGGATTCCTTCTACTCCAGGATGTTGAATTGGGAGAGATAATAGACTGATATCCGTCTGTCCTTTTGCTGTTATTGCCTCAAGGTTTGAAGTCGTTTCTTCAATTAATTTAACTTCAATACCCGGATATTGTTTTTGAAAAAGGGGTAAACTTAAGGGTAATAAATATGAGCCAGTAATTGGTAAACTGCCAATAATTAGTTGTCCCTTTTTCAAATTGGCCACATCCATCATCTCTTTTTTTAATTGTTCTACTTGATCCAGTATTTTTGCAGCTTGATCGATAAAACGTTTTCCAGCGTAGGTCAGTTCAATCTCCCCTGGTCTTCGTTCAAATAATTGAATCCCCACTTCTTGTTCCAATTTTTTAATCTGCTGACTTAACGATGGTTGGGCAATATGTAACTTCTCCGCCGCTTTGGAGAAGTTTTTTTCTTGAGAAAGAACCAACGCATATTCTAAGACTCTTAGTTCCATTGTCGACACCTCAATATAGGTAAAAACTATCGCATTTATAGATATTATATCTTAGACCTAATAATGTGAAAATGTTTAAAATAAAATAACAAATCCGGGAATTGGAAAGGAGATTTAATAATGAAACCACGAACAATGTTTGAAAAGATTTGGGATCGGCATATTGTTTATCAAGAGGACGGGAAGCCAAGCCTTTTATACATTGACTTACATCTTGTCCATGAAGTAACTTCCCCTCAAGCATTTGAGGGGTTGCGCTTAGCTGGTAGAAGAGTAAGAAGGCCAGACTTAACTTTTGCAACGATGGATCATAATGTTCCAACAAAGGACCGTTTTAACATCACCGACCCAATTGCCAAGCAACAAATGGATACGTTAACCAATAATTGTAAAGAATTCAATGTCCCTCTTGCCGATATGAATAGTCCTGATCAAGGAATCGTTCATATTATTGGACCAGAACTTGGGCTGACCCTTCCAGGAAAAACGATCGTTTGTGGAGATAGTCATACATCAACACATGGAGCCTTTGGGGCGCTAGCTTTTGGAATTGGTACAAGTGAAGTTGAACATGTTCTTGCGACCCAATGCCTCTGGCAGTCCAAACCCAAGACATTAGAGGTCCGAGTAAACGGAGAAATGCCTGAAGGCATAACGGCAAAAGATCTCATTCTTGCAATTATTGCAAAATATGGAACAGATTTTGCAACAGGTTATGTGATTGAATATACCGGAGAAGCGATTCGTCAAATGAGTATGGAGGAACGAATGACCGTTTGTAATATGTCGATTGAAGCAGGAGCGAGAGCGGGAATGATCGCTCCGGATGAGACTACCTTTCAATATTTAAAAGGTCGTCGTTATGCTCCAAAAGGAGAAGAGTGGGACAAAGCGGTAGAAGAGTGGAAACAACTAGTGACAGATCCAGGAGCGGTTTTTGATCGAGTTGTAGAAATCGATGCGAATGAGATTAAGCCCCAAGTAACTTGGGGAACGAGTCCAGGAATGGGGACCGATATTACGAAAACAGTTCCTGATCCTGCTGATTTTAAAACCGTAGATGAACAGAAAGCAGCTGAAGCAGCATTGAAATATATGGGGCTTGTCCCTGGAACATCAATGAATGAAGTGAAAATTGACAAAGTATTTATCGGTTCTTGTACCAATGGTCGATTAGAAGATCTACGTGCAGCAGCAAGAGTGGTTAAAGGGTATAAAGTGGCCCCGCATGTTCATGCTATTGTCGTCCCTGGATCACAAAGGGTAAAAAAACAAGCAGAAAAAGAGGGATTGGACAAAATTTTCATCGAGGCTGGGTTTGAATGGCGGGAACCTGGATGCAGTATGTGTTTAGCTATGAATCCCGATGTTTTAAAACCTTATGAACGCTGTGCTTCTACTTCAAATCGGAACTTTGAAGGACGCCAAGGAAGAGATGGGAGAACCCATTTAGTAAGTCCTGCTATGGCTGCTGCTGCAGCAATTAAAGGGCATTTTACCGATATTCGTAAATGGAAATATCAATAGGAGAGGAGAAGTGTTGATGAAGCCTTTTCATCGATTAACCAGTATCGTTGCGCCTCTTGATCGGGTGAATGTGGATACTGACGCCATTATTCCGAAACAGTTTTTGAAACGAATTGAACGTTCTGGGTTTGGACAATTTTTGTTTTATGAGTGGAGATTTGATCATCAAGGTAGACCCAATCCTGAGTTTGAATTAAACCAGAAGAGGTACCAAGGAGCTAACATTCTTGTTACAAGGGCGAATTTTGGTTGTGGTTCTTCAAGGGAACATGCGCCATGGGCATTACTTGACTATGGATTTCAAGTCATTATTGCACCTTCGTTTGCCGATATTTTTTATAACAACTGTTTTAAAAACGGCATTTTACCCATTCGCTTAACAGAAGAAGAAGTGGATCAGATTTTTCAACGTGTCAGAGAAAAAGAAGGATACCAATTGACGGTTGATCTTAAGGAACAAACGATTCAAGATGATGAAGGTTTACAATTCACCTTTGAAGTGGATCCTTATCGCAAATACTTACTACTTCATGGCCTTGATGATATTGGGATCACCCTTGAACATGAAGAAAAGATAAAAGCATATGAAGAAAATTTGCCATCATATTACAAGATTTCTTATTAGTAAAAGAATTTATTCATATTGCATTGTGAGGAGTGATTAAACTGAATACACTAGCTAGATTGAGTTCATTTGTAGGAAGAACGTTTGCTGTATGGGTGTTATTTTTTGCTGTCTTAGCTTACTTCTTTCCATCTTCATTTGTCTGGTTAGGGAAATACATCTATTGAAGTAGGTATGCAAAACTCCGGCTTAAGCGCTGCTCTTGCCGCAGCACATTTCTCACCTTTGTCTGCTGTACCTAGTGCCATTTTTAGCGTTTGGCATAATATCTCTGGTCCAATTGTTGCTACGATTTTTCGTCGAATGGGTAACTCGAATTCAGAGGAATATGATATAAAGGTTAATGATAAAAACGTAAAAGCTTAAAGCTTATATTTTTAGAGGGGAAACCCTCTTTTTTTTGCTTTTGGCTTGTATGTTTCTATAAGCATATCTTTTGGGCGTTAGAACATACAAGCTCATATTATCTTATTAAGGAAAAATTTTTAATTATTTTTTAAATTATTGACGGAGGAGGGAGTTTTAGACTAATATTTTATCATAACTTCTACAATTGTTATGAAAACTTACATGAAAAAGAAAATGTTTAAAACGTATTAGGGAGTGAATCAAGAATGGCAGATCATACGATGATTACAAACACATCAAAGCAACAAAAGCAAAAAGGGAAGTTAGGAATTATTCTTGGTGCAATTTTTATCATGGCAACATCTGCCATTGGGCCAGGTTTTTTAACACAGACGACAGTTTTTACGGAAAAATTTCTCGCGAATTTTGCCTTTGCGATTTTAGCTTCGATTATTATTGATATTGGTGCGCAAGTAAATATTTGGAGGATTATTGCTGTATCAAGAAAACGAGGACAAGATATTGCGAATATGGTCGTACCTGGTCTAGGTTATTTTATTGCTATCTTAATTGTATTTGGTGGTTTTGCATTTAATATAGGAAATGTTGGCGGAGCAGGTTTAGGTTTAAATGTGATTTTCGGTGTTTCGCCTACAACTGGTGCGATCATCTCTGCTATTTTAGCCATTATCGTCTTTAGTTTAAAAGAAGCTGGGAAAGCGATGGATTTGATTGCCCAAATTTTAGGTGGAATCATGATTATTTTGATTGGTTATGTTACGCTTATCTCAAATCCGCCTTATGGAGAAGTTATTATAAAAAGTGTATTCCCTGATGATTATAGTATCTTATTCTTACCGATGATTACTTTAATTGGGGGAACGGTTGGAGGGTATATCACATTTGCTGGTGGGCATCGTTTATTAGATGCAGGAATTACAGGAGAGGAAAATATTCCTTATGTAAATCGAGCTTCAATCCTTGGTATTCTTGTTACAGGTGTGATGCGTGTCCTTTTATTCCTTGCTGTATTAGGAGTTGTTGTAGCAAATCATAAATTGGATCCAGCCAATCCTGCTGCCGATGTATTTAAAATTGCATTAGGGGATTTGGGATATAAATTCTTTGGAATTGTTTTATGGTCTGCTGCGATTACTTCCGTTATTGGTGCAGCATATACCAGTGTTTCATTCTTACGTTCATTACATCCCTTCTTCGATAAATATAACAATTATATCATTATGGCCTTTATTCTTATCTCAACACTGATCTTTGCCCTCGTTGGAAAACCTGTTAAAACATTAGTATTGGCTGGTTCACTGAATGGATTGATTCTACCCTTAACCTTAGGATCGATTCTATTTGCTTCACGTAATAAAAAAATCGTGGGAGAAAATTATCAACATCCCACTTGGATGATTATTTTTGGCTTTGTTGCTGTAATCATTACTGCATATGCAGGATGGGTTTCTTTACAAGGAATTGCCGATCTTTGGAAGTAGCGTAAAGGCTGAGGGGGGATCAAAATGGTGGTCAATGGGGTAAGGGTATATCCCATGGGAGATAGCGCAATCACCTTAAAGTTCGGCGATGAGATTTCCCCGGAAATCAATGGAAAAGTCATTGCCTTTGCTCAATTTTTAGCCAAATATGTCGTTAAAGGAATAATCGAGTGGGTACCTACGTATACAGATGTCACGATTTACTATAATCCAGTTATTTTGTCTTATGAAAAAATCATAAGGCTTATACAAGAGTGGCTTAGTCAAGAATTGACTTATCACATAAAGAACTATCGTTTAATCTATCTTCCTGTTCTCTATGGTGGCAAATATGGGCCTGATTTAGATTATGTCGCTAATTACCATGGAATCGACCCGGAGGAGGTCATTCGCATTCACACTTCTGTTGATTATCGCGTTTATATGCTTGGATTTGCTCCAGGATTCCCTTATTTAGGAGGATTGCCAGAGATCTTACATACTCCTCGATTAGACAAGCCAAGGGTTCAGATTCCAGCTGGATCAGTAGGAATTGCAGGGAAACAAACTGGGGTTTATCCTTTATCAACTCCAGGGGGATGGCAAATTATCGGCCATACCCCTGTCCCTCTTTTTGATAAAAATCAAGAGCCCAATCCTATACTATTACGTGCAGGCGATTTTATCCGTTTTGTCTCCATTGATTTGGAACAATATGAACAAATCGAAAAAGAAATTAAGAACCAAACCTACCAAGTAAAAATCGAAAAAATAGAAGGGTGATTAAGATTGAGAATTGATATGAATAGCGATATGGGGGAGAGTTTTGGCCATTTTAAAGTGGGAAATGACAAAGAGTTGATGAAGTATATCACATCTGCCAACGTGGCTTGTGGCTTTCATGCTGGGGATCCAAAGACAATTCATCAGACAATTCAGTTTGCGAAAGAAATAGGAGTTGCAGTAGGGGCTCATCCAGGACTTTATGACATCCGTGGGTTTGGTCGTAAGGAAATGAAAGTAAGTCCTGAAGAAATCTATAATGATGTACTTTATCAATTAGGAGCGATTAAAGCTTTTACAGATTTGCATCAAGTTCCTTTGCAACATGTGAAACCCCATGGTGCTTTGTATAATATGGCTCACAAGGATTTTGAACTTTCCCAAGCGATTGTAAATGCCATCTATGACTTTGATAAGAATCTCATTGTATTTGGAATTGATGGAGGAGAATTGCTTCGTGCAGCCAATGAAAAGGGATTAAAGGTGGCTCGGGAATTTTTTGTAGATCGTACATATCAAGCAGATGGCTCTCTTACCCCAAGAATGAAACCAAATGCTTATGTTCAAGATCCTAATGAAGCTGCAGAAAGAGTGGTACGTCTTATCAAAGAAAAAAGAGTTCAAGCAACAGATGGTACTTGGGTTCCAATGGATGCAGATACATTATGTATTCATGGTGATGGCGAACATGCCCTGACTTTGGCTAAGGCTGTACATGATCGGTTAATAGCAGAGCAAATCGAACTCATCCCCATTGGCAAATCTATCGTGGAGTGAATGAGATGAATCATCCCATACTAGAAATTACTAAAGCAGGGTTACATACCTCGATTCAGGACCTTGGAAGGTATGGTTATCAACAATATGGTGTTATTGTAGGTGGAGCAATGGATACCTATGCATTACGCCTAGGGAACTATCTAGTAGGGAATCGCGAAGGTGAAGCGGCGATTGAAATGTTTTATGGAAATACCGCTTTTCGCGTATTATCTTCGTCCTATATTGCAATTACAGGTGCGAAAACGAGAGTATTGTTAAATGGCAAAACAGTTTCGATGTGGAGGGCATTCCCTGTAGAAAAAGGAGATTATTTAGAAATTGGTGTTCCTGAAGAAGGATATATTAATTATCTAACGATCCGAGGAGGAATTGATGGGGAAGTTTTTTTGAACAGCAAATCAACTTATCTTCGTGGACACTTTGGTGGTTATGGGCGTCTTTTAAAGAATCGAGATATCCTTTTAGGGAAAAGTAATGGCAATATTGAAAAGCTACTAAAGCGAAGTTTAGCAAAAGAATTGATTCCCACCTATTCAAATCATGTAACAGCACGTGTAGTCATCTCCCCACAAGTCAATTATTTTACCAAAGAAAGTATTCAAACATTCTTTTCAACTGTATATACCATTTCTAGACAATCGGATCGAATGGGATATCGTTTAGATGGGGAACCCCTTAAGTACCAAATAAATAAAAATCTCATCACAGACGCCATTCCTTTAGGAGCGATTCAAGTTCCAAACAATGGGTTACCAATTATTTTGTTAAGTGATCATCAAACTACTGGTGGTTATCCAAAAATCGGGGTCATCGCATCAGTGGATATTCCTCTTGTCGCCCAACTTCGCCCAGGACAAACCCTTTCTTTCAAACCTATATCTGTTCAAAAAAGTCAAAAATTATATAGAGAACAGGAGGAAAAATTATCCATCTTAAAATTAGTAAGCTAAATTTGGGTAAAAGCTCTAAGGCATTTGTCAATGACAAATGTCTTTTTTTTTATAGGATCACCAAATCTTTCAAGATGACAAGTCTTTTCATGTCATCTTTTCATCCCATTCTTTATACTTTTCTTTTATAGACGAGAGATTAGTAAGTGGAAAGATAGATGTTTTTCTTAGATTCTTTCATATTCTTTGCTCATAAAATGAGAAATAGAGAAAAAGAAAGGGAGGTGTATAAAAGTGGCATTTCTTGTTTCTCTTGACTATGGTCACGGTGGTTCAGATAGTGGAGCTATGGCGAATGGATTAGTGGAAAAAGTTCTAAATCGTAAAATTGGATATCAAGTTCGAGACTTACTCAAGTTCAACGGGATTCAAGTCGTTGAACTAGCTGGCGACGAAAATACCTATGTAAGTCTACAGGCACGATCAAATAAGGCTAATAAAAGTGGTGCCAATATAGTAGTAAGCATCCATAACAATGCCGGCGGTGGTGAAGGTGCAGAAATTATCCATTCGATCATCGGTGAAAAAGGAAAAGAATTAGCCGAAAAATTACGAGCCGAAATTTCCAAACATCAAGTTTTTCGTAGAATTTATACGCGAGTTGGACAAAATGGACGGGATTATTATCATATGATCCGCGAAACCAAAGCTCCAGCAGTGATTATAGAGTATGCATTCATCGATAATATCAACGATGTTCGACGTCTGAAAAATTCAGCTTTCATGGAACAAATGGCCAAAGACACGGCAAAAGGGATCTGTAATTATTTTGGAGTTCCTTACAAAGAGCCCCAACCAAGTCATAATGATGATGACCAAAATTCTGATCATAATGATCAATTGGATGGCATTGTTCATCGCATAATCATAGATGGTGTACAAGTTGGGGCTTATGATAATCCAGAATCGATTGCAGATCTAGTTGTGAAATATGTAAGCCAGAGGAAGAAAAACATTCTTATACAACGAGTTTAATTCGTTTTGATCTTCACAAAACTAAGGAGGAATGAATACCCCTTGGTTTTTTGTCGTTAAATCTTCAAAAATCCAAAGTCTTTTTTTATGATTTATCCTGTATAATATAAAATAAGAATTGTAAGAAAGAATGTGAAATTTATCTCAAACTTTATTAAGGAGTGATGAACATGTTATCAAATATTGGAGTTCCGGGATTGATCTTAATTTTAGTCATTGCTTTGATTATTTTTGGTCCGCAAAAGCTTCCTGAATTAGGAAGGGCTGCTGGGAGGACGTTGAAGGAATTCAAGAGTGCAACCAAAGACTTAATCGATGAAGAAGTAGAAACCAAAAAGAAAGAAGAAAAATAGTGCTATTCTTTGCTTCTTAGCAATTCGTTCTGGTTGGAAAGGGATTAGAGGTGACGTGGGTGTATGAGAGAGGAACTGCAGCGATTACTTAGTGAATCCATTTCAGTTGAACCAAAAATCTGTTTGAATTATCTTCGAAAAGATATTGGCTGCAGGCAATGTGTTGATTATTGTCCCACTCAAGCAATATCCTTTCAAACACAAATTCCTGTCATCCAACATTCAAAATGTATCAATTGCGGAGCATGTGTAAGTGCTTGTCCAGTATTAGCGATCGATCATGTGCAAAAACCTTATCAAGTCGTAAAAAAACAGATCGAAGAACATCCCCAAGCACAGATTACTTGTGAACGAATGGAGTCTTATCAAAAAGGGATCAAAATCCCTTGTTATCTCTATTTAGATTTGCCTCTGTTATTAAGTTATGGAAAAGGAAAAGAAGTGATAACGTTTACCATTGAACCATGTCAAAACTGTGAAAAAGCAGAATGGTATAATCCAAAAGAACATTTAAAAAAATTGCGAGAAGAATTGAAGTCATATTCTCTCTCTATACCATTAAGAATTCAACTAACAATGGATCCGTTAACTGATCCAAACGATGAAATTGTTGATGGGATTACAAGAAGGGAGCTATTGAAAAAACTCTCTATTAAAAATTTAAGAGAGGTATTCTTACCAAAAGAGGAGGAAGAGAAAGAAGAATCAAAAGTTGATCGATTAACCAAAAAAGAAAAAACCTTTTATAAGAGGAACTTATTTAATCAGATTGTTTTTCAACATAATAAAAAAAATGGATATGGAGAAACAACTCTGCCAGAGACAAAATTTCTGAAATTAGAAATCAATGATTCTTGTGTAGGCTGTAACATTTGTGAAACTCTTTGTCCAACTGAAGCTTTGTATTGGGAAAATGAAGAAAATGTAAGTCAACTCTTATTTACTGCAGAGCATTGTATAGCTTGTCAAAATTGCTTGTCTTGTCCAGAAAATAGTATTCAAATCAAACCCATAGCCTTAAATGAATACCTATCAGCAAAACCAAGTGTATTAAAAATGTTTGATCGAAAAATTTGCATAAAGTGCGGTGATGAATTTCGATCTAGAATAGATGGAGAAATCTGTCCAATTTGTAAAGTACAAAATGAGAAAGATCCCATGAGATTTTTTATATAAGGGGGAAGAACAATGGCAAACGAAGGATTGGAGCACAAGAAAGCCCTAGAAGAAATCTACCTTATACTAGCAGAATTCTTTAAATACCCAACGGAAGAATTCTATTATGAAGTAACAGAAGGATTGACCGATCAAAGATTAGCAGAATTGACTCAATTTGTTCGTTACCCCGTACCAAAGTTTTCCTTTAAAAATAGGTTCAATAGTTTTTATGATATGAAACAAGAGTTTATTCGTTGTTTTATGGGGGTAGAACGACCTTACGCCCCACCTGTTGAATCGGTATATAAAGTGTGGACAACCGATCCAACATTCTCTTTACCAATCGCAAACAGCAAGGGGTATTTTTTTGGAGATTCGGCATTGCATCTGAAATACTTGTACGAACAATTTCAACTTGAGATCCCAGAAGAGTTTAGCAACATGCCTGATCACCTTACTTTATTATTAGAATTCCTTGCTTTTTTAATTAAAGAGGGAACTGATGATCAAGTGAAACAGTTGCTCATGGATCATTTTGATTGGTTGAACGACTTTCGACTAAAACTTAGCAAGGTGAGGAATAGTGACTTTTACTTAAATGTTACTGATGTTTTGATTGATATTCTTGATTATGAAAACCAAATACGTGCTTCTGTCTGATGGGAAACTTGGGCTTGCACGTTCTATCATTTTAAAAAGTGCAAGTCTTTTTTTGTTCTTTATTTTTCATTTCTTTTTAACAATTCTTTGAATGTTTCTGAATTCTTCTCCTTTTTTTGTATAGATTTGGTACAATCAAGTGAACAGAGATTTCGGTGAATAAGTTTTAGGGGGGGGAAGAAAGGTGATTTTCCACATTGATAAAGAAGATCTCATCATTGACTCTGATAAAATTGAAGAAGTCATTCAACTAATTCAAAAGGAAAATCCTGGGTTTTGCCAGATTATTATGAAAGATATAGATGAAGAACAAATCAGAGAAGAAATCTATCAATATTTTTTTCGTTTCGAACTTCACTGTTTAGAGTCCTGTTATATGGATCCCATTCAACGTCATCGTTCTCAACAGGCTTTGCATGTTTTGAAAAATCTTTTTTCACCGCGTCATGAGTCGCTGACCCATTTTTCTGTATTGCAAACTCTTAGAAAATGTATAGAACATCGTTATTCCGATGTTAGCTTAAGTTTTGCTTATGAGATTCTTTTTCTCTTACGAGCATTAAAAGGTACAACAGGTTTAGAACAGCAGGAAGAAGAAAAACCAATAGCGACACATCCAGAGTGGAGCCGTCTGGATGAATTATCTCAAGAAGTCAAGGCTTGGATGAAACGATATCCAAGCGGCTTAGACTATAAAGTCATCAAACAGAGACGACGAAACCAAGAGATGATAAAAGCGAAATTTGGCATTACCGATAAAGAATGGAGAGATTGGAACTGGCAATGTTAACATGTGATCCGTGACTTGAAAGAGTTAGAGTCATTTACGAAACTTACTGAAAAAGAAAAAGAATCGATCCAGTTAGCCAATGAACATCAGATTCCTTTTGGTATAACACCCTATTATTTATCATTACTGGATCTAAGTGATTCTTCGACGAAAAATGATCATGCGATACGAAATCAGGCTTTTCCTCCACTTCATTATATTAAAAGGTTAATTCAAATCAAGAAACATCAAAATACAGAGTTGCTTACAAAAAGCAAACGTACACCAGAAGAGATCTCGATTCGCAGAGGCTATCCAATGATCGCTATTTTTAAGCCGATTTCTACCCATACCCAATATTGTTTATATGGGGAACGAAATTGGGAAATGAACGATGCACTTGGTAAGAAAAAACCTGTTCAAATGGAGAAGATCGAGCGAGCGGTTCGTTGGTTTAAACGACATACGGAAGTAACAGAAGTACTCATTGCAGGGGATATTGTGATTTTTGATGATGACATTATCGAAGAGATTCTTTCTCATTTAGCAGATATCCCTCATATTCAGCGAATTCGTGTTTCCACTCGGATTCCTGTCATTTTACCGAGTCGAATTACAGATTCATTGGTCCATCTTCTAAGTTCCTACCAAATTACAGGCAGAAGGGAAATTTCGCTGATGACTCATTTTGAACATGCTTCTGAGGTTACCTTAGAAGCGATGGAGGCTGTTCAAAAGTTAAGAAAAGCAGGGGTTCATGTCTATAACCAATCGATTTATACCATCGATAATGCGAGACGTTTTGAAATGGCTGCCTTACGAAAACAACTTCGACTTATTGGCGTCGATCCTTATTATTCTTTCAATGCTAAAAAAGATATCCCCCAGGAGCGGGTTCCCATCGCTAGAATGATTCAAGAGCAAAATGAAGAGTCGCGACTTGCTCCAGGTATTGACCGCGAAGATGAGGCGGTATTTAATATCCCGGGTATTGGCAAAAATTATTTAAGAGCATCACAAGAACATGAATTGATCATGATCCTTGCCGATGGTTCACGAGTCTATGAATTTTATCCTTCGGATGCTCATTTATTCCGTCAAAAAACGTTCTTGTACCGCGATGTACCCATTTATACTTTTTTAAAAGAATTAGAGAAAAGGGGAGAAAATATTAAAGATTACCAATCCATCTGGTACTATTATTAAAGATTATTTATAATTATTTCTATTGATTTTAAAATGTAATATGGAAACCATTTGGAAGGATGATTGAACTAGATGAGGAAATGGTTTGAGGACTTCAAGAGCTTAATGACTGAGGAAGATCGGCAAGATTTTAAAAAGGCTGTCGAACAAGCAGGTTTTGCTGCCTTCAATGAATTAAATCGATCTTTTTACGATGAATTGAAAAAATTAGAGGAAAATGGGTTTGAAACGATGGAAGAATGGATAGAATTGGGGAGGAAGTTATTCCCTGATTTGACTCAGTTTAGCCCATCTTGGGAATTTTTTTGGGATGAAATCTCGCAAATTTATCAAAACAAAAAGGAATTTTATCAGCTGGTTCCGAAGGAAGAACGTAACGGGGAATGGCAAGTTTTATTTGATAATCCCTTTTCGACGGATGGAATTGTCTGTCATACGGGTAAAAACTTTGCTGAAGCCACTTATCTAGCAGCGAAATATCAATTATCAATGAAAAAAGCAGAGATTTTGAAATTACAAAAAGTCTCACAAACGATCATTAAAAGGGGAAAATATTTTGACGGCATTACTTTTTAATGATACGATAAAGCAAATAATAAAGAAGAAATGAGGATTGATAAAATGAGTAACGAAAAAAAGCATGATCATCATCATGATCACGATCACCTTCACTTACATCTTCACGACCATGACCATGATCACCATCACGAACATAAGGTGATTCTTTTAGATGAGAATGGTCAGGAAAAGGAATTTGATATTGTCACTTGGTTTGAAGTGGATTCCAAGGATTATGTTGTATTAATTTCCTCTGAAGGCGATCAAGAAGAAGGTATCATTTTACGACTTGAAGAAGAAGACGGTGAGGAAGTTTTAGTGGATATTGAAGATGATGAGGAATGGAATAAAGTTTTAGCTGTTTATGAAAAACTATATGAAGAAGACCAATTAGATTAATTTCATCAGCCATTCCTGTGTAAAGAAAGTGACTTAAATCCTCCCATGTTTAGGGGGGATTTTTTTTGTATGAATATAGAACATGCGTTCTAATTTTGTCTAGATTGGTGTATAATACAAGGGGAACGAATGTTTCTGTTTCAATCATGAACGTAAAGAAAAAAGGACGATGGCGCGATGAAAGCAAAGAAAAAAGTGATTTTTTTGGTAGATATGCAAAGCTTTTATGCATCCGTTGAAATCGCTTCTGATCCGAAGTTAAAGGGCAAACCAGTTGCTGTTGTTGGTGATCCTGCTAAACGGCATGGGATTACCTTGGCTGCCAATCCTAAAGCAAAAGCAAGAGGAATAAAAACGGCGATGCCCATTTGGCAAGTAAAAAGTCTCTGTCCAAATGTTCAATTTGTCAAACCCCATATGCAAAAATATATCGATACATCGATTCAGATTACCCACATTTTAGAACAATTTACCGATCAAGTTGAAGTGTATTCCATTGATGAACAGTTTTTAGATGTAACCGCCAGCCAATCTCTTTTTGGCCCCCCTCTTAAAATGGCCAAACGGATCCAAGAGCGAATTTGGAAAGAGGTAGGAGTTTTTGCGAGAGTGGGTATAGGTGAAAATAAAATCCAAGCCAAGATGGCTTGCGATAATTTTGCCAAAAAAAACGAAGAAGGGATCTTTGAATTAAATTATCAAAATTATCGACAATACACAGCAGAACTTCCCATTGACAAACTATTTGGTGTAGGAAGTCGAATGAAGCGAAATCTCGAACGAATTGGGATTTATACGATTGGTGATTTGGCCAACCGTTCCTTAGAAGAAATGAAAAGACGTTGGGGAATTATGGGGCATGTTTTGTGGTTAAGTGCCCAAGGGATCGATTATTCTCCTGTTGAACGTAATTCGACAGAACTTCAAAAAGGAATTGGCAATAGTATCACACTGCCACGGGATTATTATCTTCAAGAGGAGATTGAAACGGTCCTACTTGAGATCACAGAAGAAGTGTGTAGACGAGCAAGGTCAATGCATCAAAAAGGGCGAACGGTTCATGTATCCCTTAGAGGGGCGGATTTTGACCATCCTACAGGATTTCATCGTCAAATTACCCTTCCTGAAGCCACCAATGATACGATGGAAATCTACAAAGGGGTTTTGCATTTATTTCACCGATTCTGGGATCGAAAACCTGTACGAAGTATTGGGGTGAATATCACTCAACTGGAAGATGATCGGGAAGTACAATTAAGCCTATTTACTGATCCCCTTAAGAAGCTTCGTTTGGGACAAGTAATGGATGAGATCCGCGAACGCTATGGCAAGACTGCTATTTTTCGAGCCTCATCCCTATTGTCTTCTGGGTTATTGTTTGATCGTGCCACCAAGATAGGAGGTCATGAAGCATGAATCGAGGGAATTTGCTATGGACAGGAAGTCGGATGATGTTAGCCGAACATCGTCAATTATTAAATGAACGATTAAAAGAAGCCGAGAGAAAAGAAAAACCAATCCTGGATGAACAACAAAAAGAATGGATCGCCCAATCAGTTTCTGAAGCGATAGCCAATGATCTTAAAGTAACAATCACCCTTTTTGATCGATACAAGGAAATCAAGATAACGGGAAAGATATTAAAAATCGATCCCCAATTAAGAAGACTAAAGATCACATACCAAGATGAATATACATGGATCAAATTCGATGATATCATCGATGTAATTTCATACCAATAATAAAAAAGAGTGCTAATGCACTCTTAAAATCTCAAATTTTGTGTAGTGAAGATGAAATATACTTATGTATGATTGCTACTTACGAGGATTGTAGTATATAATACGTCCATTGAAAAGGTGGGTTTCTGCTTTTAGGTATTGTCCAAGATATTTGGTAAATTCATTTCCTTTTGCGACATCCCCGGGTGTACGATGTTCTTCATCAGGGATTGTAACTTGGACATAATAACGAGTTTTGCCATCTACTTCTTCTTTTCCAACACCAATGAGAAGGAAAGTATAAAGGGGATCAGTAGCAGTTAATTGTAAATATTTTTCTCCATCTTGCGTTTTTTCCTGAACAGTATAGGGGAAAGCTGCTTTTTCGTATTCCCAGTCTAACTGATCACCAAGCTTTGTCATCCTCGTTACATATTGGTTTAATAGATTTTTTACATCCTCAATCGTAATCTCTTGTTGTATTGAACCATCTACTAATTTGATATATGCGCTTCTACCCAATTTTCGATCCACTCCTAATTCCATATAATTGCAAATACTACATTCATTTTAGCATTAAGGAATTAGATTTGACAATAAAATACAAGAAAAACTTCAATTTATTAAGAAAAGAAAGCCTCCAATTGGAGGCAAATCTCACTTTCTTTTCTTTGATTTTTTTTCCCCTTCAGGTTGATTCACAATGAAGTCTAAGTCATTTTTATAAACATCTAATGTGGCATCATGCATCGGATGCATAAATGGACCGCCCATGGGAGAAGCCATTCGAAGATCTAAGTTCTTATCATAATCATTATCGTTTGTAAAATCATCTGTTTGTTCATCGCCGGCAAAATGTTCCGGGGCCTCATTTTCTGCCCAGTTAACCATGAATTTATTATCGTAAGCTTTTTCTTTGTTTTGAGGCTTATCGTTTTGTCGATCATTTTTCATGGGAAAACACCTCCTTTTATGAGTATGAACGAATCAAACAAAGAATATCCAAAATTCTAAAATTCTTAAGGATCGATTAATTTTGCAAGATATGGTAAAATCAAACTAGAAATAGTAAATTTTTTGGAGGCAATATTTTATGGAAAAGGCTGAACTGCTTGAGGAAATCCGATGTGAGTTAGGCCTGTTGTTAAAAAATGTTCAAGATAAAAAAGAATGGTATGATACTGTCATTCATTTATTAAAATCAAGGATTGACAATTACCAGTCGATTTTTGTGTATTTAACAGACGAAACATCGTTTTATTATTACACCCACTTAAGTGATGAAAAGGAAATATATCAAGAAAAAATTTACTTTGGTGACGAAATGCTAAGTATTGTAGCCGCCCGTGGCGAAATTTCTTGCGAATTTATTCCTGGTGGACAAAAAATCTATATTCCTTTCTATCGAGGACACCATTTATTGGGTGAAATGATCATTACGACTTCTCAATTTGTTGATACGGACGAATTAAAGTTTATGAAAAATATCCAAACTATACTTAGTGCAGCCCCTTTTTAGGGGTTTTTTTTCTTTCAATGAGAATGGAGGGATTAATATGGAAACACTGCAAAAATTTTTGGTGCAACCTTCAAAGGCGATAGTATTAACCATTCATGGAGCAGGAGAACATATTGGCCGGTACCGCCATTTCGCAGAATGGCTAAACCAAAATCAGATTTCAATGATTGGAGGGGATCTGCCAGGACTAGGTAGATCAAAGGAAAGACGAGGTCACATTCATCATTTTGATGATTATCTAAAAAAGGTAGACCAATGGTTAGCTTATACAATTGAGGAATTTACCAATATACCAATTTTCTTGTTTGGTCATAGTATGGGTGGGTTGATTGCTTTAAGGTATATTGAAGAATACGAGAATCAACATCCTCTTTCTGGTGTGATTCTTACTTCACCGGCGATCCGCTTAGGCATGAAGATTCCTAAATGGCAACTTGCATTAGCGCGTTTTGTGAAGAATATATGGCCTACTTTACGGTTAAAAAGTGGGATAAAAGCTAAAGACTTAACACATGATTTAGAAATTGTTAAGGCAAATCAAAAAGATCCGTTAGTTTATGGAAAGGTTACAATCCAATGGTTCTTTCAATTCCAGCAAGCAATGGAAGAGGTATGGAAGAAAATCGATCGAATTTCACTACTTCATCTTCCGATATTATATTTACAAGCAGGAGAAGATACTTTAGTTGATCCTGAAGCCTCGAAAGAATTTGTAAAACAACTAGATCCGAAAGTCACTGAATTCTATTTTTTGCCTGGGTTATACCACGAAGTATTAAATGAAGTCGACCGAGAAAAATATCTAAAAATAATCAGTGATTGGATACTCAAGCGATTAGAATAAGCCAGGTTGCAACCTTGGCTTTTTTTTGTTGTGGCTTATATGTTCTAACGCTACTCCTAACCTTACGGCTTTCCGTAAATAAGGTCAGTAGGAAATCGCTTAACAAAGTCGTAGCTTATAATAGAATCTACCTTAAAAAAGTTGTGGAATTGAATTTATCTCCGGGACAGAATATGTCCATAGTGGTTAAATATGTCCTACTAATTAGGTATTAGCGGAAAATATTAAAACACAATTAAGTTTATTGACATAAATAGTATAACATATTAAAATAAAGGTATCCTAGTAATCGGTTTCAATAATACAAGGATGGTGGCATAGAACCATGGGTACACTAATTTGCCAAGTATGTGATAAGATTATTGCACCAATTTCATCAGAAAAATCTGAAGTATTATATGGCGTTTGTCCAGATTGCAATTGCCAACATGATCATCAAGAGTAGAATAGATTATATTTGTGATGGCTGACCCTTTACTTTTAGGTCAGCCCTTTTTTACATAAAAAAAGAAATTGGCCTTATGCAAATGCCAATTTCATTGATGCTCTTCTATCAGTAAATCGGAATTGGTTTGAGTTCTTTGATAACTTTGATCATTTTTAGGGATTCGTCTTCAGGACCTTGTACAGGTAAACCAGCAGCAAGATTTTGTTTAATATATTCGATATTATCTTCTGTGATAATTTCACCAGGAAGTAATATGGGTATTCCAGGGGGATAGACCATGATGAATTCGGCAATCACATGACCAACGGATTCATCTAAGGGGATGATGTCGGTCTCTGCGTAAAACGCATCTCGAGGGGACAAAGCTAATGCAGGAATCTTAGGAAGTCGTACTTTTAAATGTTTTTTTTGAATTTGGTGACTTTGTTCTTCGGATAGCTTCTTTAATGCAGAGATGAATAGGTCGATGTCACTTGGTCGATCCCCTGGTGTAATAATGACTAAAATATTATATAAATCACTTAACTCAACCTCAATATTATAATGTTTACGAAGCCACTTTTCTACATCATAACCTGTGATTCCTAAATCCTTTACACTAATCAGTAATTTTGTCGGGTCATAATCATAAACAGCTTCTGTACCGATGATCTCATCGCCAACACAATATAACCCTGGAATTTCGTTGATTCTTTTTCGTGCATCTTGAGCAAGATGGATGGCTTCATCCAATAGCCTTTTGCCGTTAAGGGCTAAGTTTCTCCTTGCAGCATCTAAAGAAGCCAATAAGATATAAGACGTTGAAGTTGTTGTGAGCATGCTCATAACCGATTGAACATGGGATGGATTTACAAGTCCATTACGGATATTAAGAATGGAGCTTTGGGTCAAAGATCCCCCTAATTTATGAACACTTGTTGCAGCCATGTCCGCACCTGCTTGCATGGCTGAAAGGGGAAGCTCATCATGGAAATGAATGTGAACGCCATGCGCTTCGTCAACAAGAACAGGAATATTGTATTGATGAACGATGTCTACAATTTTACGAAGATTTCCAGCGATTCCATAATAAGTAGGATTAATCACTAAAACCGCTTTTGCATCGGGATGTTGTTCCAATGCTTTTTTTACAGAATTAGGGGTAATACCATGAGCGATTCCAATTTTTGGATCCATTTCAGGATGAACAAAGATAGGAGTTGCACCCGCAAAAATGATCGCTGACATGACGGATTTGTGAACATTACGAGGTACAATGATTTTATCGTTAGGACCAACAACAGACATAATCATCGCCATGATAGCACCACTCGTCCCTTGTACAGAGAAAAAAGTATGATCGGCCCCAAACGCTTCTGCTGCTAACTCCTGAGCTTCTTTGATGATACCATGGGGATGATGAAGATCATCTAAAGGGGCGATATTGATTAAATCGATGGATAAGGCATTTTCACCGATGAATTTTTTAAATTCTTCATCCATCCCTTGACCTTTTTTATGTCCTGGTATATGAAATTGGATTGGATTACGTTTTGCATGTTCAATCACAGCCGTGAATAATGGTGTTCTTGCTTGATGATTCAACTCTCAACATTTCCTCTCTAATTGAATTAATAAACAAATTAGAGTATAACATGTTTAGTTTAAGATGCAATAGTAAAAAAATGTTTTTTCTGCAAAGTTTAAGCGATATAATAAAACAGGAAGGAATTTTTTGAAAACATACAGAATAAAGGATGTATGCAATAAGGTGTATAAATTTTAGAGGAGGAGACGGTATGAATACAAGAATTACGGAATTGCTCGATATTGAATATCCAATTATTCAAGGGGGACTTGCATACTTAGCCGATGCCAATTTAGCTGCCGCAGTATCCAATGCTGGCGGATTGGGACAAATCACAGCGGTTACTTTACCTTCACCAGAGGATTTACGGAAAGAGATTCAAAAATTGAGAACGCTTACAAACAAACCCTTTGGCGTCAATTTTGCCATTAGTATGTATGGGGATAAATGGAAGAATTACTTAGAAGTTGCGATCGAAGAAAAAGTTCCCGTTGTAACCATTACAGGGGGTAACCCTGCACCATTACTTGAACGAATCAAAGGATTACCTATAAAGAAAATCTCCTTGGTCTCCACTGTGAAACAAGCAAAAAAAGCTGAAGCATTAGGAATGGATGCGATTATGGCTGTTGGACAAGAAGGTGGAGGGCATATTGGTCGGGATGATTTAGGTACGATGGTATTAATTCCTCGGGTTGTAGATGCGGTTAAAATCCCAGTGATCGCGAGTGGAGGTATTGGTGATGGTCGCGGATTAATGGCCGCATTGGCACTTGGTGCAGAGGGAATTGAAATGGGAACTCGTTTTATCGCTACAAAAGAATGTCAATTAGCACATGAGAACTATAAAAAAACATTAGTCGAAAAAGATGAAATGGATACCGTAGTCATCAAACGTTCCTTAGGTACACCTGCAAGAGCAATTGCCAATCAAATCACAGAAAAAATTCTTCACCTCGAACAAAGTGGGGCAGATTTTGAAACCTTAAAACCTTATATAAGTGGAGAAAATAATAAAAAGGCCATTTATGAAGGGAAAATGGATGAAGGCCATGCTTGGGCAGGGCAAGTGATGGGATTAATTCATGATATTCCAACTGTTAAAGAATTAATTCTTCGTATTGTAAGTGAAGCAGAAGAAGTTTATGAAAAGTGGAAACAAATATTTTAAATGGTTGAGATTACCTGGCAGATGCCAGGTTTTTTTATGGAAAGAAAGGACAAAATTATCATTAGATATGTTTTTTATTTTTTTTTTATTATTCCATGAAAAAGGAGTGAAAAAATTGAAGGATTTAAAATGGAAAGTCGGTGGAGCGCAAGGAGAAGGAATCGACAGTACTGGCGAGATTTTTGCCATTACTTTAAATCGTATGGGGTACTACCTTTTTGCCTATCGTCATTTCATGTCCTTAATTAAAGGGGGACATACCAATTATAAAGTTCGGATTGCATCCCAACCAGTTCATTACCATGGGGATGATCTTGATATTTTATTAGCTTTTGATCAAAGAACCATAGATGAAAACTTTCATGAACTGAAAGACGGTTCGATCCTAATCTACGATTCAAGCAAATTGAAGGAGGCCAAACTTTCTGATCAAGGGAAAAAAGTAAATGTTTGTCCAATCCCCATTTACGATATTGCCCAACAGTTAGGGAATCCAATTATGAAAAACATGGTTGCTGCTGGAGCAAGTTGTGCAGCAGTAGGTCTAGAACCATCGATATTCTATGAAGTAATAGAGGGGATTTTTGAGAAAAAAGGGGAAAATATCATCAATGCGAATAAAGAGGCCATTCAAAAAGGATATGATTATTACAAAGAAAACTTTAACTTTAAACTTGAACTTCCAGAGAAAACAGGTGAGATGAATAAAAATCTCTTTATGACTGGAAATGAAGGGATCGGCTTAGGCGCATTAACGGCAGGGTGTCGTTTCTTGGCTGCTTATCCAATTACACCTGCAACAGAGATTATGTATAATGCATTAGCCCACTTTCCACGATTCGGAGGGAAAATCATTCAAGCTGAGGATGAAATTGCAGCTTGTTTAATGGCAATTGGAGGTAATTATGCAGGAGTGAGATCAATGACATCTACCTCTGGTCCAGGATTATCTTTAATGATGGAAGCTTTAGGATTAGCAGGGATGTCTGAAACTCCTTTAGTTATTGTGGACGTTCAACGGGGCGGACCAGCAACTGGTTTACCAACAAAAACAGAACAATCGGATTTGAATGAAATGATTTATGGATCCCATGGTGAGATTCCAAGAATTGTGATTACACCAACAACAGCAGAAGAGGCATTTTATTACATTCAACATGCGTTTAATTTAGCTGAAAAATATCAATGCCCTGTCATTGTGGGAACAGATATGTTTATGGGAATGTCAAAGAAATCGGTAGCGGATCTTGATTTTGGCAAGGTTAAGATTGATCGTGGCGAGATGATTAGCGACGAGGAACTTCTGAAAATTGAAAAGGGAATGTTCAAACGATACAACCTAGAAACCGAAACAGGGATCTCACCTCGTTCCATTCCAGGGCAAAAGAATGGAAGATATGTTGCACTTGGAAACGAACATGAGGAAACGGGTTATGAAATCGAAGATCCTGAAACAAGAGTAAAAATGATGGACAAACGGATGAGAAAATTAAAACATTTCGATCCATCAGAGATCGGTATTTATTTTTCGGGAGAAGATCAGTTTGATACCTTGCTTATCGGCTTTGGTTCAACCTTTGCTCAAATCAATGAAGCATACCAAGAACTGAAAGAAAAAGGAGAAAAAGTAGCACATCTTCAGGTGAAAGTGGTATATCCATTTCCAAGAAAAATCGTGGAAGAGCAGATTCAAAAAGCTGCAAAGGTATTTGTAGTCGATCATAATGCGACAGGACAGTTAAGACAACTGATTCAAAAAGAGGTGGGTTACCACGAAAAATTAACAAGCATTCTAAAATATGATGGGAATCCATTCAGTGTGAGAGAAATCGTAAATGGAGTTCTTGGTAAAGGAGTGAATGCGTAAAATGGCAACATTGAAAGATTTTCGAGTCAGTGAAAAAGCAACTTGGTGTCCAGGTTGCGGTCACTTTACAGTCTTAGCAGCTTTACAAGCAGCTTCAGCGAATTTAGGGATAGAACCATATAATATGGTTTTGGTATCTGGAATTGGCTGTTCTGGTAAAATCAGTCAACATTTTGGTTCCTATGGTTTTCACAGCCTTCATGGACGAACACTACCTGTTGCAACAGGGGTACAACTGAATAATCATGACTTAGTGGTCGTTGCGGCTGGTGGTGATGGTGATGGTTACGGAATTGGGATTGGCCATTTTATGCACGCCTTAAGAAGAAATATTGACATGACTTATATTGTCATGGATAACCATATATATGGTTTAACGACTGGGCAAACATCGCCGACAAGTCATCGCGGTTTCAAATCCAAAACTTCTCCTGCAGGTTCAGCAGAAGAGCCAGTGCGCCCTGTGCAAACGGCAATTATCAATGGTGCTAGCTTTGTGGCTCAGGCTTTTTCTGGAGATGTCAAACAAATGACAAAAATCATGGAGGAAGCTATTCGTCATAAAGGTTTTTCCTTAATCAACGCCTTTAGTCCTTGTGTCACTTTTAACAAAGTAAATACTTATGATTGGTTCAAGGAAAATATCTATAACTTAGATGAAGTGAATGACTATGACCCAACAGATAAATTTGCAGCGCTAAAAGTTCTTGAAGATCATGGAAGTATCGTAACAGGAGTGATTTACCAAGAAGAACGCCCTGTCTATCACGAAACAATGATTGGAGCCACAAAAGATCCGACAGTAAAGCTAGATTTGACCCTTTCAAATGAAGAGATAGAAAAAATTAAACATTCACTTAGATAACTTCTAAAAGTTAAGTCCTTGTTCTTGCCCGTTAACAAGATCAAGGACTTTTTGCTAATAACCTAACACAGATATCCACAATGATATTCAGTTCTTTATCCTGTGCACCTCAATCCAAAGGTACAAGAAATAGCCACAAATATTCTTGAAGGCCATCCTCGAATTCATTTAATTGAGCCATTAGATGTGATCGATTTTCATAATTTCGAATCTAGATCATTTATCATCCTCACCGGTTCAGGCGGTCCAGGAAGAAGCTATTTATAACATGACGAATGAATTATTAGTAGACCAAACTGCATATGACAAAATGGCAAAAACGGCCAATCCTTATGGGGACGGATTAGCTTCAATGCGAATAGCAGAAGCCATTCTTTATTTCTATAGTTACAGAAAAGAACGTCCAAAACCTTTTGGGTTATAAACGAGTGAAATGACTAGAACGAAATTTTTCAAAGGTTTATAAAATAAACTAGCTAGATTATTGAGAAGGAGGTTATTTTGTGCCACGGTACACAATTATTTACCCTCCAACTGTTTCTTGGCATGAACCTATTTTCCAAAGACCGCATCAACTTCTAAAAGAATTTGCTAGGCAAGGACATTTTTCAATCTTTGCAAATAAAGTAACGGATGGTCATGGTGATTATTGGTTTGCTTCAGAGAACTTGTGTATCTCTAATGATTTAAAGGCCACACTCGACCATCCAATGATAAAAGAAAAGGTAAAGGAAACAAAAGTTGTCCTTTGGGTTACTTTACCAGAGACAATTGATCTAAAGGATTTAGTACACCCAGATATTATTGTCTTTGATTATATTGATGAAAGTACAGAAGAATTCTCTGCTTGGAAATACAAATTGGATGAAAGTATGGAGCTTGCTGATATTATTTTTGTTGCGTCAAAAAAATTATATGACTTAACCCATGCCCAATATCCCCAAAAAACCTATCTACTTCCTAATGCTGCAGATATTCGTAAATACTTTCAAAAAAAGTACATTCTTCCTAAAGATTTAAGACCCTTAAAGAGAAAGTATAAATTGATTGTAGGGTTCATTGGTAGTCTTCAATCATGGGTGGATTACAAATTAATTAAAGAAATGGCAATATTAAGACCGAAGTGGGGATTTGTTTTAATTGGCCCTGAGTATTTTCCTGCAACGATATTGAAAAGAATACCTAATGTCCATTTTTTGGGACCCAAGAGGTACCGTATCTTGCATCATTATGTAAAAAACTTTGATGTGGGAATCATCCCATTTCAGGTTAGAGAAATGACCAACTCCTCTAGTCCCATAAAAATGTATGAGTATTTAGCTGCTGGAATTCCCGTTGTTGCAACGCCGATTAAAGAATGCAAACGATTATCTCCAATTGTCAGAATAGCCAGAACAGGTAAGGGAAGTGTGAAAAAGATAGAAGAAGCTATCTATTATTCCAAAAAAGAGAAACATTTGTATCTTCAAATTGCAAAAAACAATTCTTGGGAAAAACGTGTGCAAGAAATTATCCTTAAATTCAATGGAATGAGACAAAAATTAGTGGTAGGAATGTTAGTGAAAAATGAAGCAAATAGATATTTAAAAAGGGTAATCGAAAATATTTCATCTTATGCTGACGAGCTGGTGGTACTAGATGACAAAAGTATTGATGATACAGTAGATGTGATACGAAAAACGTCTACAATACCAACATATATAACTTCTATAGATAATGGGAATTTTTATGAGAATGAGATTGAGTTGCGAAAAAGATTATATCAACTTGTATTATCAAGGAACCCAGATTGGTTTATGATTGTCGATGCAGATGAAATCTTTGATCAAGCAAGTCGTGAAAAATTTGAAAAACTGATGAATCAAAATGAAGTCGATGTATGGGGATTCAAGCTCTACGATATGTGGGATGAAACACACTATCGATCAGACGAATATTGGAGAGCACATGAATATTCTACGTTAATGCTTGTGAGAAATATCCGAGGTTTTCAACCTGAATGGCGAGAGACACCCATTCATTGTGGTAGATTACCTAGTAATTTATGGTCATTAAGAACAAAAAGTACAGAGTTAATGAAAATAAAACATTATGGATGGGCAGACCCTGAAGATCGAAAGAAGAAATATGAGAGATATATGAAGTATGATCCAAAAGGTGAATATAGAGGGAATATAGAGCAATATTTGTCTATTTTAGATGAAAAACCAAATTTGGTTTCATGGGATGATGGGAAATGAAGAACCAAAAAAAGAATGTATCTATCGTAACCGCGAATCTTTATACGCATGATGGCAGCACGGTGGTTTTAGGCGGATTAGAACGTTATACAAGGGATTTAGCTTTTTTGCTTCGTGATTTAAACTTTGATGTGACTATTCACCAATTTGGGGATCGTTATTGGCAAAAAAATTATGAAGGTTTTCTTGTTAAGGCATATCCCTGGAAACAGAATGCAGAGTATTGTGTAGAAAATATTATGAAAAGTGATTTAGAAAAAGCTGATTATGTCGTATATATGTGGATCGGATTTCAAACCAAATATAAGCCTAACTCTATCTCAATTAATCATGGTATCTGGTTTGATGAACCAGGGCTAGATGGAAAATGGGGAATCAATGCTGCAAAGTCGCACGTTCTGCCAGCATTACAACAATTAGCTGCACTAGTTACAGTTGATTTGAACTTCTTGAATTTTTGTCGGTCTGTTATCCCTTTTGCTGATAACAATAAAATGATTTATATACCCAATTATGTGGATACAGATATTTTCAAACCTCAAAACCGTCAAGAAGATGGAATGATAGAGATTCTATATCCAAGGAGATATGATAAATACCGAGGAATCTATCTGATGCAAGAAATTGTTCCAGAGCTTCTTGGACGTTATCCTAATATTCGATTCAACTTCGCTATTGATCAGAATCATAAACATTTGATAGACGAATGGAAGGAATGGCTGCAAAAACAACCAAATCAGGATCGGATCAGGTACGCACATTATGCTATGGATGAAATGCCAAACGCTTATCGTGATGCAGATATCGTTGTGATTCCGTCTATTTGCTCAGAGGGAACTTCACTTGCGGCACTAGAATCAATGGCAATGGGAAAAGCAACAATCGCAACGAATGTAGGTGGTTTATCGAATCTTATATTACCTAATGTAAATGGGAAGATTGTAAATCCAACTGTTAAAGAAGTGATGAAAGCAATTGAGGAATATATTCATTCTCCAGAGGACCGTAAAAATCATGGTCAACGTGCCTCTGAGATTACAAAAATTGCTTTTTCAAAGAAAAGATGGGAAAAACAATGGACAGAGCTTATATTGTCGATATTTAAATAAAACCAACCTGGCGATCTGCCCGGTTGGTTAATCTTTGTGAATATAATTTTGCAAGATCCATAAGCTTTTTTGCTGTTACGAGTCCATCGGAAATAATGAGATTGCAAAATCAATGGTACCATTTCTAAGGTTTGGTTGACGGGCACAAATACATGTCTTGCCTGTTCCGTGAAAATCCCCAACTAAAGGTTGAGTATCTTTTCCTGCTGCCCAGGGTTCAAATGCACCCCAAATCGGTGTGAAGCTTTTGCCAGTACTTAAAGCAACTTGCCAATCACCACGGACTGTATCTACGACTAAAATATCATCTTTTCCATCTCCATTAAAGTCGCCAACATAAGCTTTCCATATGCGGCTTGAAGCATAATTCCTCAACCAAGATCCTTGTGGAACAAAGCGTGCTCCATCACTTATGGCCACCTGCCAATTACCGTTTTCAGGGAGCCAAACCGCAACATCTGTTTTTCCGTCTCCATTAAAATCACCAACTACAGAAACCCAATTCTCACCTTTGGCCCATGTTTGCAACCAATTGCCATCCTCTATAAAATACTGTCCATTACTTAAAGCAACCTTCCATTCCCCTGTATGTGGATTTCGTATCATGATATCATCTTTTCCATCCCCATTAAAATCACCTACAAATGGAATCCAATGTTCTCCAATTCCCCATGACTTAATCCAACTAAAATCATCCTTTCCAGGGGTAGGGATTAAACGGGAACCATTACTTAAGGCGACTTGCCAATCTCCATCATTCGAATTCCACACTACAACGTCGGATTGCTTATCGCCGTTAAAATCACCTGTAAGCGGTTTCCATATATTACTTATAGCCCAGTTAGTAAGAGCTAAATGAGAAGAGAACCCGCCGACATCCTGACGACTAGGGTAATTCTCTAGGTTACTTAGTCCGAAGAACCATGTTCCGTTTTTAGGTTGCCAAATAATAAAGTCAGTTTTATGGTCTGCATTCACATCTGCAGTTAAAAATACATTTTCCGTACCACCAAAAAAGTCGGTTTGCCTTACATTGGGTGAAAAGTGAACAACCTCATCGGCACTAACAAATTTGAATCCATGCTCTTTCATACAACGAATGATTCGTTTCAAATATGAATTCTCATCGTATTGAATTTCTCCAGTTTCAGAGATGTGGATAAAAGGAAAATCAAGAATAGGATGATAATATAGACCCGCCAAATCTTGTTCTGTAAAGGTTTGTGCCTCTCGACAGATTCTTTCTACATCATAATTGGGATCAGAACCTCTTACATAGCCAAGGCGTGTAGGTATATAGACAACACCTCGGTAAAAAGGATGATCAGTATCACGAATCGTTAATGTCCGTTTTGTAGGGTTGAGAGGATCATCCTCAAAAAAAATTCCTGTCCATGCTTCCATAATACATCTTTGAGTAGGAGATGCAGCATAATGAGGGGTTACGAAAAGGTAGGATAATGGTAGCCTGGAGATACGAAAGGTGTCAAAAGCCATTCTCATTCGCCTCGAAGCATATGAATTACGGAAGGCATATGCATTAGTGCAAGCATCAGATTGATCATCGGGGGGGCAATTTTTAGAGCAGTCATGTGAAGAAAATTCAAATCCGAGTCCACTGATAGATAATCCATATTGGTGAGTGTATCCGTGAATACTTAACGTTCCGCCACGTGATAAAAAGTAACGCATCGTATCGTTAAATGAAGCGACTACGGGGTCTGTTACATCTCCAATGGATTTATTGTATTTATTCGCTGGATAGACTATGCGAGGAATAACAGAGGCATGAAAATGCACATTTTCCGAATACAAATAATCTGCAATCACCTTAAGTTTAATAATACTCTCTTCCGATGTGTAATAATCATAAGGACCTAAATCTTCCAAACGAATCAACGCTCTTTTAGCCAATTTTATTCACCACCTCTTTAACTCATAACGTAACTTGTATAAATATTATGATATGAAAAAAAAAAGGGGTTGCTCTAGTTGTAAGCCTGTTATGTTTTATACTTTGTAGGACCGTTAGCCGTTACAAGAAATGAATCCTTTAAATAAAATAAACTAATCTTGAATATGAATCAATAGGACGGGGAGAGGGGAGGGCGAACGGATGATTATTATTTTTCCTCCAACCATAGATTGGGGATGGATGACACAAAGACCACAACAGATCATGAAGCAATTTGCTTTAGATGGACATAACGTTTATTTTTGCAACCGAACTCAAAAAAAAGGCAAAATCATTACTGATATTAGCCCGAATTTACATCTTGTCAATAACAATCAAGCATTTATCCGCCAATTCATTCCTCGATTGAAAAAGCACGGACAGATTATCGTATGGGTGACATGGCCACGACTTCATCCCTATCTCGATCAATATTTTCCTGACTTTATTGTCTATGATTTCGTCGATGACTTTCCTGAATGGTCTGTGGATGTTCCTTATATGGTGAAGAAATCAAATCTTGTGCTGACAACCTCTCAAATGATTCAACAACATATGGAACAATATTATCCCCGAAAAAGATCTTATTTCATTCCAAACGGATGTGACTTTGAACATTTTCAACAGTTTAATGAAAGTCCACCGGAAAAACCGGAGGAATATAAAGAACATCAAGGTCCAATTATTGGTTATGTTGGTGCTTGGGCGCCTTGGATTGATGAGGACTTAATAAAAGAAATTGCAAATGCATTTCCGCAAGCGATGATCTCTTTGATAGGAGCAGAATTTAGACGAAAATATAACCTATCCTTGCCAAACGCTATCTTTCATGGTCATAAGCCATACGAATCATTACCCCAATATTTATATTATTGTGATGTATGTCTGATTCCCTTTAAAATCAATCGAACCACGCTTGCAACCAATCCAATCAAGATGTATGAATATTTAGCCGCAGGGAAACCAGTTGTATCAACAGATCTACCAGAAGTAAGGAATGTTCCATACGTTTATATAGGCAAGGATTCAACAAGCTTTATACAGAAAATTGAAATACTGCTGGCAAAAGAAATAGATTTAAACCAACAAGAACTTAATGATTGGCTTTATTCCCATTCATGGAAGAAGCGTTATCAAGATATAAAACAAATCTTACGTGAGAATAGGATACTAAAGTAGTCAAATTAACCTTATCTATTTGGGAATTTAAAGGAGGTGGGCAGATACTTAATGAATCAGAGACCCCTTGTAACGATACTTTTAGCTTTTTATAATCAAAAAAAATACATTATGGATGCAATTAAGAGTGTCTTGCGGCAATCATACTCCAATTGGCAGCTCATTCTATTAGACGATGGGTCGACAGATGGAAGTCAAAGGAGGATACAAAATAAAATAAAAGATAAGAGAATCATCTATAAACGCTTTCAGTATAATCGTGGAAAAGCTAGGGTATTAAATGATGGGTTAAAGCTGGCAGATGGGGAATTTATTATGGAATTAGATGGAGATGACTGGTTATTTCCTGATGCTCTTCTTTCATTTATCGAGTATACGAAAAAACTCTCTTCTAATGTATCACTTGTATATTCGAACTATATTACTGTTAAAAAAGCAAACAACAAAAAGGTTAAAAAAATAGTAATAAACCGTCCTTTTGTGAATCGAATTGATTGGATAAAAGAATTTTTTGTACCTACTCCTCGTTTTTACCGTAAAGAGGCATTGATAGATATTGGAGGTTGGCCGACAGATTATCCATCTGATGGAAGGTTGTACGAGGATGTTGCCATTGTATTCAAACTTCTAAATCAATATCAAATGGCTTACCTGCCAAAAACGACAATGGTAGTGAGAAGACGTTATGATAGTATCACCTATACGAACCGTTTTGCCTGGAAATTTATTTATAAATATTTATTAGCTAGAGGTTTACAAGAATGGAAGGAACCCTATCTCGTTAACGAGAGTAGTAAGAATAGCATACAGATTAAGAAAAAAACAAAAAACATGGTTCAAGAACCATTGGTAACATTAATTGTGCATTATCAAAATCATGAGAAATATATTCCTTATTTTCTGCAAAGTATTTTCCATCAAAACTATTCCAACATTGAATTGATTTTTGTCAATGATCATTCCGTGGATGATTCTACAGAGCAAATTCAATCTCTCTTACTAGGCAAGTTGATTCCATTTAGGGTCATCACCTTAGTTGATCATACTGGTGAAGGCTGGGCATTCCATGAAGCAATAAAATTCGCAAATGGGAATTATGCCCTTTTTCTTTCTCCATTTGAATTATTAAATCCAGAGGCAATTGAAATCTGGGTTCAAACATTTAAGGAAAAGGAAGAAACGGGAACTCCATTAGCAGGAGCGTTTGGAGATAAAAAAATCTTTCAATCGTCACCCATTTTTCAATTTATAAAAAATGAGACTTATCATCCTATAACTGATTTGCAAAGTTTGTTTCAGAACAAAAGTGTTCCAACACCATGCATGTATCGGGTCGATCTGTTAAAACAAACGAAATGGCCAATGGATTATTTGTCAGAAGGAAAGTATTTCAGTGAATTATTTCTAATTGCCCGATTAATGGAGAGAGGATCATTTCTTCATATCCCTAAATTTTTAATCCTTCATATAGCTGGGGAAATCATGCAACAAATAGAAGAAGATTATTGGCCTGTTCAGCGGATCATTATCCAAAAATTTCTAAAAGAAAAGGGAATAGATCCGATTCCTTTTTTGCAACAAAAATAAAAATTAATCATTGGTTAAAACTTTGCCCAAAACAAGCCACTCAGGTTTAAACCTCACATTATTCGTTTTTTTTGTCCATTCTTTTAATATAGGCACGATTGGATAGGTTGGTTTTGCTGCTAATAACGAAAAATATAGTTTATTCTTTGCGGCGAATTGAAGAAGATGATAGATCAGATAATAGGTGTAAGCTCTTTGATTCGAATAAATTTGATAGATAATGACTTCGTTTGTGGATGGGTGTATATGGTAGAGTGCCGTCCCTTTTATTTTATTTTCTTCTAAAATGGTGACGTTTTTAAAAGTTTTTAATGTTGATTGATCTTCTATATTCAATGAAGTATAGATTGTTAAATCTTTTTCAAAGGGCACGAGTTTATCAGATGAAAAATAATCGATATGGTGTTCGATATATTTTTTTAAATCGTCTATATCATGATTCCAAGATAAAATAGGAGATTGAAGTACTTGAAAATACCTTTTCCCTTGAGAATTTAGAAGAGGTTTTGGTGTTAATTTTCTTAGGCGCAGCCATCTTGATAATTGATGATACTTTAGTTTTTCACCGATCATCCAATGAACAGGATAATTATCTATTCTCGTAGCGAGTCTTAATATTTTTGCTCCATTTTTTTTGGCATAATTCTCTTCATAAAGGGCCATTTTCGTACCAATCCCGCTGTTTCGAATCGTTGAATCAATGAATTTGTGGGATAACCAAGCTTCATTTTTTTGAGGAAAACGAATGGCTACACCGCCAACAATTTTTGAGTTTAACTCTGCCACATGAAAGATCCCTAACTGTTGTTCAATCCAATCAAAGATTTGTTTATAATTTTTTTGGCCGGGTTTAATATGGTAAAGTTCACATATTAATGTTAAATCCTTTAATTCTGCCAATCGAAAATGAATACTGTCCATAAAAATCACCCTTTTTACAAAATGATCTATTTTAAATCGTATGAAAAAGATTGAATCCCGATACTCTTATCATATTGATATGAATGAAAAAAGTTAGATTGAATCCGCGAGCTGCATTTCGTTATAATAGAATAAAAAAACTTAGGGGAATAAAACGTGGCAGCTAAGAGTTACAAAAAAGGGAGTATATATCGGAAATTAAAATTACAATATTTGAAGTTGTTAAGAATGAAAAGCGCCCCGTCGATTATTGCTCGTGGGTATGCGATTGGTACATTTCTTGAATTTTTGACTCTTCCAACTTTAGGGATCGCTTTTTTCCTGTTATATCCATTTTCGAAAATATTCAGAGCTAGTTTTGCATCTGCGATGATTGGTTATATTGTGGGAAAATTCATTATGTTATTCTTCCTCTATTGGAATTATTTTGTAGGGAATATCATTACAAAAAGAATGGTTAATGAACAAGTTTCAGTAGGAGTTTCTCACTTTTTCACGATCGATGGGATCAAAGAGAATGGGATAGCATTTTTTATTGGCAGTACTGTAAATGGAATAATTGTTGCATTTGTGAGCTACTTTTTTATTTATTATTTACTGATCTACTATCGGTGGAGAAAAAATCAAAAAAGGAAAATGAAATTTAACCTTTCTTAAAGAAAAATCATAAAAGAAGCCCAGTGGACTTCTTTTATGATTTAGATTTTGCTAACCGATATAAAGGGAGTACCTTCTCAAATGTTTGTTCAATTTTCTTCATTAATTGCTTTTCATTTTGCAAGATGGGATCGTTTCGGTCAATATTGATTCCACAAAGAATTTCCGCTTTTTTCACCTTTTCAAGACGTTCTGCCATCTTCATTAAGTACTTTACATCAACGTCTTGATGAGGAATGACATCAGGCTCTGTATGGTCTAAAGACCAGACGAAATTTTTGGGAATGATCCGTATAATTTCATCTGCATGTTCTTTTAGACGACTGCCAAATGCTTCTTTATTTGGTGCTTCATATATCATTGCGAACCAGACGAAGAGGTGAGTTTGCCACAAACCTACTTGAAAATGAGGTTCTGCTTTATATCCTCTTTTATTTGCGGACCAAGCCACCCAAGTATCTGCAGGAGGATTTACTGTTCTTCTTGCATGTTTTGCAACATGGTAATAAATTTCTTCCGCGGTTAATATACTTAAGTAAGTCGTTAATTCTTTTCCAATGAATTCTAATTTTGGCCGGATACGACTTTTAATCGCATCCATTCTTGGTTCTAGACCATTTATAGTAAAAACATCAAAATCTTCGGAAGTAAAACCTCGAAATTCCATCTTGTCCCTCCTTTCATTTAAGCACAATATACCATAACCTTCTTCGCATTTCAAAAAAGGAGTATATCTAAACTTTACTGAAAATTCTATAAATTCAAATTTTGGATATTTTAGATAAGAAAACGTTTTAATTGGAATTTAAAAATTATATAATATTTTTGAAGAGAGAGAAACCAATGTGGAGGTGCCAAACTATGCAATTTAAAGTAAGTACAGAACCTATTATTTCATTAGCAACGGATTGCATGATTATTACTTACACGGAAGATAGGGATCGGTTAAGGGGTTTAGCGGAACAAGTGGATGAAAAGTTGGATCATCGAATTTCTCAGTTAATTGCGGAAAGGGAAATTAAAGGTGAATTTGGAGAGGTGACGATTGTTCACACTTGGGGTAAAATTCCAGCAAAGCGTGTACTTGTTTTGGGTCTAGGAAAAGAAGAAAAATTAACATTAGAGAAAGCAAGGGCAGCATTTGCAATAGCGACAAGAAAAGCAAAGTCTATTGGCATCAAAGAACTGACGTTTGCGATTACGCAAAAATATAAAGATATATGGAATCCTGTTGATTTGGGACAAGTCGTCGTTGAAGCAATGATGTTAGGTGCATATGAATACAGTCCTTATAAGAAAAAAGAGAAAACGGAACATAAGATTGAAAGAGCGATTGTTGCCGTTGATGGGATCTCGCTAAGTGCGGTTGAAGCTGGTATAGAAAGAGGGCATATCTTTGCCGAGGCGCAAAACCTTGCTAGGGATTTAACGAATACACCAGCAAATCGAATGACGCCTGCCATTCTAGCTGAAAAAGCGAAAGAAATTGCTAGAAAACATCAAATGGAGATTGAAATTTTAGAAAAAGACCAATTAGAAGAGTTAAATATGGGAGCATTTCTTGGGGTTGCACAAGGAAGTAATGAACCTCCTAAAATGATCATTTTAAAATATCTTGGTGCACCTGATTGCAAAGATGCCATCGGTTTTATCGGAAAAGGAATTACCTTTGATTCTGGAGGCATCCAGCTGAAACCAGAAAAAGATTTGGATGAAATGAAAGGGGATATGGCTGGAGCAGCTGTAGTACTTGCAGCGATGAATGCAATTGGCACCTTAAAACCACATGTAAACGTAATCGCTGTAATCCCTGCATGTGAGAATATGGTTTCGGGGCATGCGATTCATCCAGGAGACGTAGTGGATACCTTCTCTGGCAAAACGGTTGAAATTAAACATACGGATGCAGAAGGCCGTTTGATTCTAGCAGATGCTATTTCCTATGCCAAATATTTAGGTGCGACGAAGTTGGTGGATGTCGCCACTTTAACAGGTTCTGTAATCTCAGCTTTAGGCTATTCCATTACTGGTTTATTTACCAATAATGAAGAATGGAAGAAAGAAGTGTTCGCAGCTGCAAAAATTGCTGGTGAAAAAGTTTGGGAATTACCACTTGATGACGATTATGAAGAACTTGTCAAAAGTGATATTGCCGACTTAAAGAATGATGCTGGTTTTGGAGCAGGGGCCATTCAGGGTGCTATGTTCTTAAAGCAGTTTGCAGAAGATACACCTTGGGTTCATTTGGATATTGCTGGAACAGCTGATACAAAAGAAACAAAAGGAATTCATGCCAAAGGTGCAACTGGCGCAATGGTTAGAACCTTAATTTCAATCGCCATTCGTTTTGGCGGAAAATAAAATATGTAAACAGACAAAAAACTTAGCAATAGTGAGGTTTGTATATTCCGTAAGAGTTGGAATATACAAACCTCGTATTGGCTTACATGATTCTATAAGCGATTCTTTAGAGTGAGCTTTTCCTCCGACCTTATTTACAGAAAGGCGTAAGATTAGGAGCGCGTTAGAATCATGCAAGCCATTATTATTCTAGTACCTTACGAGCTTTTTCCAGTTGCTTTCTCACCTGTTCAAACCCTGTTCCACCAGCACTATTTCTCCTTGCAACAACTGTACGAGGTTTTAGAACTTCATAAATATCTTCAGCAAATAAATCAGAAGCTTCTTTGTAAACCGACAATGGAAGATCAAGTAAGTATTTCCCTTCCTGAATACAATAAAGGACTAGTTTACCAACAACCTCATGGGCTTGTCTAAAGGGCATACCTTTAGTGACTAAATAATCTGCTAATTCGGTTGCATTGGAAAAATCCTCTTTCGTTGTTTTTTCCATTACCTCTTTACGAACAGTCATCGTCTCTACCATTTTTGCAAAAATTTTAAGCGATCCTTTGATCGTTGTGACTGTATCAAACATCCCTTCTTTATCTTCTTGTAAATCTTTGTTATAAGTAAGGGGAAGTCCTTTTAAAACAGTAAGGAGACCAATTAAATGACCATAAACGCGACCTGTTTTTCCCCGAATCAGTTCGGCCATATCGGGATTTTTCTTTTGGGGCATCATACTGCTTCCAGTAGCAAAGGCATCATCCAATTCGATAAATTGGAACTCGCTACTAGACCAAAGAATGATTTCTTCGCTAAAGCGAGAAAGATGCATCATCAAAATCGAAGCATGACTTAAGAATTCTAAGATAAAATCCCGATCACTAACCGCATCCAAACTATTTTCATAAATTCCCTCAAATCCTAAGAGTTGTGCACTGTAATGCCGGTCAATGGGAAATGTGGTACCTGCTAATGCTCCAGCACCTAACGGGGAAAGATTAATTCTTTTTAGACTCTCATGAAACCTTTCATAATCCCGCTCTAACATCCAAAAATAAGCGAGAAGGTGATGAGCAAAAGAGATGGGTTGGGCTCGTTGTAAATGGGTATATCCAGGTAATATGGTTTCTATATGATTTTCCGCTTTTTCAATTAATACCTTTTGAAATTCCCGGATCAATTGAAGAATGTCTTTCACTTCTTTTCGCAGATATAAATGCATATCTGTCGCCACTTGGTCATTACGACTTCTTCCTGTGTGTAACTTACCGCCTACAGGCCCAATCTCATCAATGAGCATTTTTTCAATATTTAAATGAATATCTTCGTATTGAACAGAAAAGGTTAATTCATTATTCTTAGCTTTCATCCTTAATTTTTCAAGACCTTGGATGATTTGTTCTACTTCGTCTTGAGGGAGAATGCCACAATGCCCAAGCATTTTCACATGGGCAAGACTTCCTTCAATATCTTCTTCAACCAAGAGTTGATCAAAGGAAATGGATGCAGAAAACTCATCGACCCATGCTTCTGCACTTTTAGTAAAACGTCCACCCCATAATTTTTTCAACGAAAACACCCCTTTAAGCAAATTAATCATTGCAATTACTTCTAAACTTTGCATATAAATACCGAATGGTTAATTTTTATACACTAACATAACTATACAACGGAAGAAAAAATTTGGCTACTGATTTTTATTAAAAAGAGGGAAGTGGTACAATAAGAAATGGGAAAATTAGACTGGAGGGATCTTGATGAAAGTTGGGTTTATCGGTTTGGGGACGATGGGCTTTCCCATGACAAAAAATTTGCTCAAAGCGGGTTTTCAGGTTTTTGTCTTTAGCCGTTCTAGAGGCCCGATTGAAAAAGCGGTAGAATTAGGGGCAATCGAAGCAAAAACGGCAAAAGAATTAGCAGAACAAGTCGATGTTGTCTTAACTGCTCTTCCAATGCCCGATGATATAAAGAAAGTTTATTTTGGGGGAGAAGGAATTCTAGCCGGGGCAAAACCAGGGACGATTTTAATCGACCATAGTACCGTAGGACCCCATTTGAATCTTCAAATCTATGAAAATGCCAAGGAGCAAGGAGTACACTTTCTTGATGCTCCAATTAGTGGGGGACCAATGGGAGCAGAAGCAGGAACTTTAACGATTATGGTTGGCGGGGATAAAGAGATCTTTGATCAGGCTCGACCTGTTTTTGAAGCAATAGGTAAAACCATCCTCTACATGGGAAAAACAGGAAATGGCAGCATTGCCAAATTAATTAATAATATGCTTGTTGGCATCCATACAGCTGCCTTATCCGAAGCATTTGTTTTAGGAGCAAAAGCAGGAATTGGTATCGAGGCTTTATATGAGGTCATTAAAAGCAGTACAGGGTGGAGTTATATGATTGACCGCTGTTATCCACTGATTAAAAGTCGCGATTTTGAACAACGGTTTATGATTGATTTGTTATACAAAGATATGGGATTAGCAACAGATATGGCAGATCAGATTCTGGTTCCTGTAAGGTTGGCAAAGGTTGCAAAAGATATGATTGGGGATGCGAAAGAAGCAGGATATGGTCATGAAGATGTAGCTGCAACGATTAAACCGCTAGAGAAAAAAGCACATGTCGAAGTGAAGTAAAAAGTGTAATGTTTATTGTTTCAAGTGAAGATAACTGCTAAAATAACAATTCAGGGGTTTTGTGACGCCTTCTTAAAGGCGTCGTTCTTTATTCTTATCCTTTAAATTTTACTTATTAAAGGGGATTTGCTACATGAAACGGGAAGAAATACGTAACATTGCCATTATCGCACATGTTGATCATGGGAAAACAACACTTGTTGATAAATTATTAACCCAATCAGGAATTTTTCGTGAGAACGAGCAGATCCAAGAAAGAATGCTTGATCAAAATGATTTGGAACGGGAGCGGGGAATCACGATCCTGGCGAAGAATACCGCTGTTCGCTATAAAGACAAAATCATTAATATTATCGACACTCCGGGTCATGCCGACTTTGGCGGGGAAGTAGAACGAATCATGAAAATGGTGAATGGAGTGCTACTTGTCGTCGATGCCTTTGAAGGAAGTATGCCCCAAACCAAATTTGTTTTACGAAAGGCTTTAGAAGCAGGTCTTACACCAATTGTCGTGGTGAATAAAGTAGATCGGGAAAACGCAAGACCGCTAGAAGTAGTAGATGAAGTGCTGGAATTATTTATCGAGCTTGGAGCTAGTGATGAACAAATCGACTTCCCAGTTATTTATACTTCTGCATTAAAGGGAATAAGTGGAACCGATCTAGATCATTTAACTCATGATATGAAACCCTTATTTGATGCGATCATTGAACATATTCCAGCACCGGATGTGGAGATTGAAGCTCCCTTACAAATGCAGATCACCTTACTCGATTATAGTGAGTACCTCGGGAGAATTGGAATTGGTAAGATTGAACGAGGAATGATGAAGAAAAATCAAAGTGTTGCTGTTATTACGCGTGACGGTTCAGTAAAACAAGCAAGGATAGCCAAACTATATGGATTTGAAGGTCTTAAGAAAATTGAGATTGAAGAAGCAAAAGCAGGAGACATTGTTGCCATTGCAGGAATTGAAGGAATAAACGTTGGGGAAACGGTTGCTGATATGGAGCATCCTGAACCTTTGCCATTACTCCATATTGATGAACCAACGTTACAGATGACCTTTCTTGTGAACAATAGTCCCTTTGCTGGAAAAGAGGGGAAATATGTCACATCAAGAAAACTTAGAGAACGATTATTTGCGGAATTAGAGAAAGATGTGAGCTTAAGGGTTGAGGAAACGGACAGTCCTGATGCGTTTATTGTGTCTGGTCGTGGAGAGTTACATTTATCCATCTTAATCGAGAATATGAGACGGGAAGGTTATGAGCTGCAAGTTTCAAAACCTGAAGCGATCATCAAAGAGATCGATGGTCAAAAGATGGAACCTTATGAAAGGTTGATTATCGATATTCCCGAAGAGTATATGGGGGCTGTGATCGAGAGCTTAGGCCCTAGAAGAGCAGAAATGGTAAATATGACTCAATTAGGATTTGAACAGATTCGTTTAGAATTCATCATTCCTTCAAGGGGACTGATTGGTTATCGTACAGAGTTTCTCACCCTTACAAGAGGATATGGAATCATAAACCATTCTTTTGATTCATATCGACCTGCTGTTCAACAATCAGTAGGGGGTCGCAGAGCAGGGGTACTTGTTTCTTCAGAAACTGGGGTAGCCACAACCTATGGTATCTTATCGGTAGAGGATCGGGGAGTATTATTTGTAACCCCAGGTACAGATGTATATGAGGGAATGATCGTTGGTGAACATAATCGTGAAAATGATATCATCGTGAATATCTGCAAAGAAAAACATGTCACCAATATTCGCTCTTCAACCAAAGAAGAAACCGTTAAGATGAAGACACCACGAATTCTTAGTTTAGAACAGGCACTAGAATATTTGGATGAAGATGAGTATTGTGAGATTACACCAAAATCGATTCGTCTACGGAAAAAGTTTCTTAAAAAGCAGGAACGAGATAAATATGCAAAAATAAAAAAAATGGAACAAGTATAACTCCGAAAAAGGAGGGAGTAAAAAATGCAAATCGGTTGCCATGTGAGCGTAGCTAAAGGATTGGAAAAAGCAGCAAAAACCGCTCATGAGCTAGGGGCCAATACCTTTCAAATCTTCACCAAGAATCCCCGGGGATTAAAACCTAAAAAATTAGATTTGGTTGATGCTGAAAAAGGTGTTCAATTTTGCAAGGAACAAGGGATTTCTTTGGTCTGCCATACCCCTTATATTACGAACTTATCCACGCCAAATGATGATTTGCAAGAAGCAACCGTTCGCTCGATTCTCGAAGATTTACAAATCGCGGAAGCCTATGGTGCGATCGGGGCTGTGGTTCATTGTGGGAAGCATGTTGGCGAAGGTGAGGAATACGGGATAAGGCGAATGATTGAAACCCTCGATCTGATTCTTGAACAATATGACGGTCCTACCAAATTATTATTAGAGAATACGGCTGGACAAGGTTCTGAGTTAGGTCTTGATCCAGAAACACTAATGAAGATTCGAAATTCTACCAAATATCCAGAAAAAATCGGTTTTTGTTTTGATACTTGTCATGCTTTTGCAGCTGGTCAATGGAATTTGGCAACTTTTGATGATTTTATCAAACGGGCTGAAGAAACAGGATATCTCGATCATCTTGAAGTGATTCATTTTAATGATAGTAAAGCACCGTTTAATAGTCGCAAAGATCGTCATGAAAAAATTGGCAAAGGCTATATTGGAATCGAGGCTTTACAAAAATTTTTACAATGTGAAAAGATCAATCATCTTCCTTTTATCCTTGAGACACCTGTTGAAAAAGAGTTGGAATATGCGGAAGAAATTGAATTACTTCGTTCTTTAAGCAACAACTCCAATCAGTAGGTATTTTTAATGGAATCATACTAAAAATAGAAGTCAGAGGAGGGGGAGCCAAACATGAAATTAGAAGATGCAGTGAATAATTGGTTGCAAATCGCTGTTGTTTATGAGGCAAGACCTCAAGACCTGGCAGCAAAAGAAACAAAAGATTTTTTTGCTTTAATTCTTGAAGAAGATCATGGACTAAAGAATGTCCGTTATGAACGGGATCCTTTTGAATATACGGTCTTTTTTGAAAAAGATGGAAAAGAACAACAACTAAAATTCCAACGTGTTCTCATTGAAAAGCTCCTTGAAGATATTGAGTCAGAGCCGAAATATAATCAATAGTTAAAAAGTTTACCCCCGTATAATAACGGGGGTTTTTTCTAACTTCTATTTTTGGTAAAGATCTTTTCTAGGAGCTTTTGGATCATTGGTTTGGTTCATTTTTTGTTGATTCTCTTTTGTCGGAGGTTCTTCACGTTTTGGTACTTCCTTTGGTGTCTGTGGAATGATACGAGAAACAATATCCGATAATTCTTCAGCAAATCCCTTGATCGGGTGTCCCCTTTTAATATCTTCATTCATCTCACGAATTCTTTGAACGATATCTGGATCACTGGTTACTAATGCATTTGCCCCTTGAGGATCATCTTTTAATGCTTCGGCGACGGAATATTTAATCGTTCCAATTCGTGAACGATCAAGATGAGCATCTAAATCTAAACCAACGATCGCATATTTTCCAAATACAATTGCCGTTGCATCTTTTACTTGGGGAACGCTTGCGGCAATTGTTGCTAATCGATGGGCAATTGCTTGCGGGCTTTGATCTCTTTTTGGTTCTGGAACTGTTTGTGGAAGCCGCTGAGATTGTTTGATTTGTTTGTTAGGTGGTGCTGCTTCATTTGCTGGCGGTTTGTTTATGGCTTGGCAGCCTACTACAAATGTTAATAATGATGTTATGAAGATAAGGAACCATTTTTTCATATGCTTCTCATTCCTTTCATTACGCTTTACTCTTAGTGTTACCATTCCTAGAAAATCAATGTACAACTTTTTCACATATATTCATACATCTTTACGTTTTGCTGCATAGAATGATAGTAAATAAAATTAGCAGCGAGAATATACTTCTGATGGTCCTAATGTATTCGGCAATATATGCACAAAAAACAATTAGGAGGCGAAATTTTGGGAAAGATCTTTATATTGGATACAAATGTATTATTACAAGACCCAAGAGCAATTTTCGCTTTTGAGGATAATGAAGTCGTTATTCCGGCAGTTGTACTTGAAGAAATCGATGCAAAAAAGCGTTTTATGGATGAAATTGGAAGAAACGCGAGGCAAGTTTCCCGTTTACTAGATAACCTTAGAGAAAACGGTAAACTTCACACTGGAGTGAAATTAAAACAAGGTGGCCTTCTTCGTGTCGAATTAAATCATCGATCTTTTCAAAAAATGCAAGATAACTTTCCCAATATTACCAATGACAATCGGATATTAGCTTTGGCTATGAATCTTCAAGCTGAAGAAGAGCAAAAGGAATCGGGGCGACCTGTTATTTTGGTCAGTAAGGATGCATTAGTTCGGGTTAAAGCGGATGCATTAGGACTGCGGGCAGAAGATTATTTATCGGATCGAGTGATTATGGATACAGAAATTTATCCGGGATATTATGAGATATTGGTTGATCCTGATAAAATTGACGAGTTTTATGCAAAAAAAAAGTTAGAATTAAAGGAAATCAACTTGGACATCAATCAAGTTTATCCCAATGAATTTTATATATTAAAAGATCGTCTTGGAACGAGTAAGTCAGCTGTAGCAAAGGTTAATCCAATATGTACATTTCTCGAACCGTTACGTATTAACGAATCGGTATGGGGGATTATACCGCGTAATATCCAACAGAAAATGGCATTAGAACTTTTGTTAGATGATCATATTTCATTGATTACCATGACAGGAAAAGCAGGAACAGGAAAAACCCTATTATCCCTTGCTGCAGGTTTATTAAAAGTAGAAGATGAACATGTTTATCACAAATTATTAGTAGCTAGACCCGTCATTCCAATGGGAAAAGATCTAGGTTTTTTACCTGGAGAAAAAGAAGAAAAATTACGCCCATGGATGCAGCCGATTTATGATAATCTCGAATATTTGTTTAATACCAAAAAGCCAGGGGAACTGGATAAAATCCTTGCAGGAATAGGAAGTATTCAAGTAGAAGCATTAACCTATATTCGCGGACGAAGTATTCCCAATCAGTTTATCATTATTGATGAAGCGCAAAACTTAACAAAACATGAAGTAAAGACCATTATTACAAGAGTAGGAGAAGGAAGTAAAATCGTATTGATGGGGGATCCAGATCAGATCGACCATCCATATCTTGATGCGATGAATAATGGTTTAACATATGTTGTCGAACGATTTAAACAGGAAAAAATCAGTGGTCATATTCAATTAAATAAAGGAGAACGTTCAATTCTAGCTCAATTAGCAGCGGATTTATTATAGAAAATAAGCGGTATGGAGATACCATATCGCTTTTGTAGCGGTTTGCTTTCCATTATAATGTTTAAGTAAACGTTTCTTTATTTGAGGTGATTTGATAATGGAAATCAAACCATTTGTTTTAGGAGAATTCGAAACCAACAGCTACTTAATCATCCAGAAAGGACAAGCGATTTTAATCGATGTAGGATTTGAACCAAAGCCGATCGAGACGTACCTAAATCAGTATCAAATTCAATTAAAAGGAATCTTACTAACACATGCTCATTTAGATCATATTGGAGGACTTGAATACATAAGAGAACGTTTTTCTGTACCTGTGTATGTACATCATGCAGAAAGTGAATGGTTATCTAATCCCCGTTATAATGGTTCAGAAATCTTTCCGTATTTTGGTCAGGTTATTTGTAAACCTGCTGATTACCTAATCAAAGAGGAACAACTCATCAATATTGGTCCATTTCAAATACAACCCATTCATACTCCTGGCCACACACCTGGAGGAACTTCTTATTATTTAAAACCATTCCTTTTCTCTGGTGATACATTATTTTATCATTCGATTGGTCGAACGGATCTATATGGAGGAAACCATACTCAGTTAATAGAGCAAATTCGCAATAAACTATATTTTCTACCAGAAGATACCAAGGTTTATCCAGGACATGGTGAGTCAACTACAATTGGTGAAGAAAAACAGAACAATCCATATGTACGTTAGAAAACATATATTGATTGCTATGATGAGAAAGGAAAAGGAAGTACACGATCCGAACTATATTCAATGATGTGGGAAAAATCGATCTAACGATCATCGCAAAAGGAAAGGAATTAGTTCAACATGTGATCATGAATAAATAAAAACACCCTTCTTTATGAAGGGTGTTTCATTGGGGGAGGTTGAAAATCCGTTCATTTTGTATCAGCTTTTGGGGGACATGGTTTTAAACCATCAGCTGTACTCATGGGTGGTTTTTTATTAGAATCTTAAAGGTGATTCTGTTAATATAATATTATTGTATATTTAATATGTCAATAGTGTAAAATAATTTTTTTAAAAATTTTAGTAAAGGGTGACCAGTATGGAACACAGTCTGAATCCATTAACTGAAAAAATCATTCAAGAAATACAAAAGCAAAAAGATCATCGTATTACGTTTTATCATTTTATGAAGATGGCATTGTATGAACCTGAGCTTGGTTATTATACAAAGGATCGTACCAAAATCGGAAAGACGGCGGATTTTTATACAAGTTCATCCGTTGGTCCTGTTTTTGGCAAAACGATCGCTAATACATTTTTAGAAATGTTACCTTTTTGTACAGATCAGAGGAATTATAACATTCTTGAAATGGGTGGTGGTAATGGACGTTTTGCTCGCGATGTTTTAACAGGTATCAAGGAGAAAAATCAAAAGATCTATGAGAAACTTACCTATTATATGATTGAAACAAGTCCTTACCATCAGCATTTACAAAAAGAATACCTAAAAGAACATCTTGAACACGTGAAATGGGTGAATCATTTGGATGAAATTCCTAAGCCCTTTCAAGGGGTGATCTTTTCCAATGAATTAGTTGATTCGTTTCCCGTACATATGGTACAAATGCAAGATGGTAAACTAAAAGAAATCTATGTAACTTGGGATGACGAAAAAAGGGAATTTATAGAGGTTCTCGATCAATTAAGTACACAGGAATTAGCAAAATACTTTCAAGAGCAAAATATCACCCTGAAAGAAGGGCAAATCGCTGAAGTAAATTTAGATGCCATTCAATGGATGGAAACGATGGCAAGATTCTTAGATAAAGGTTATATGATTACCATCGATTACGGTTATCCAGCTGATGAGCTATATGCAAGCCACCGTCATAATGGAACTTTAATGTGTTATCATCGTCATGTGGCCAATGAAAATCCCTATCAAAATATTGGGGATCAAGATATCACTTCACATGTGAATTTTTCAATTTTAATGAATACAGGGGAAAAGTTAGGATTAAAAACAATTTTATTTACGACCCAAAGTTATTTTCTTTTAAATAGTGGAATTTTAGAGTATTTACAGGAGATAGAAGTAAGTCAAATGGGGCATAGAGACTTGTTCCATGACGAAGCATTAAAAATGAATCGAGCCATCCGACAATTAATTACGCCAGGAGAAATGGGAGAGACCTTTAAGGTACTGGTTCAAAAGAAAAATGTACCTGATCATAAGTTTCGTTTTATGACAGGAATCATTGAACAATATGGACTTGGTTGGTAGTTGTAAGTTCAATATGCTTGTATGTTTATAGGATTGTACTTTGATAGGCTTGTGTGTTCCAAAAGCTGCGACTTTAGCGAGCGAGCTTTCCTACCGACCTTATTTACGGAAAGCCGAAAGTTTAGGAGCAGCGTTGGAACATATAATCCTATACAAGTTGAATATCCATTCCAGCCAATAAAAAAAGAGATAGGCTTCATCAAGTAAAACCTATCTCTTTTTTCTCGTTATTCTACAGGAAGCTTAATGACTGTATATTGACAAGCATTAAAGCCACCCAGCATGGAATTTTCTTGAATAAGATCAACATCCCCAAGATATGTTTCAAAAATTCCTTCAAGGAAATGATGGTGCATTTGACAAATAGCATGGTTTTTAATCGCTTCAACGGTTTCGTTAAAGATACAATTATTCACCGAAAATCGAATGGTATAATCGTCGACCTTTTCAATTCGAGGTTTTAGACCTTGTGCAATAGCAAGACGTTCAATACTTTGTAATTTCTGATCTAATGAAAGAGAATTTGCGTTAGAAATTCCTTCCTTTAACATCGCTTGTTTTGCTGCTTCTTTACCAAAATTTCTTCCCATTTGTACTAATGCTTTTTGTCCAATTTCACCAAGAGATAATAAGGTTTCAATTGCGATTTTTGCTAATAATTGATAATCTCGGGGAGGAAATTGTAAGTTAACAACTTCATCAGAAAGGGTGTAGATGCGGCTTGGTCTACCACCACGACCTGTTTTTTCTGTTTCTGATTTTAATAAATTGACATCTTCCAATTTACTTAGATGTAATCGTGCTACATTAGGATGGATACCAAATTTATCTGCTATTTCTATCGTGTTTACAGGACGTCCAATGGAAAAAATATATTGATAGATTGCAAAACGAGTAGGATCAGCAAGGACATTTGTTAAACGAAGTGTTTCGTTTTCCATTGGGACAACCCCCCCTTTCGTTTATGCTCACAAAAATCAGGAACAAAGTTGACTAGGCAACTTTGTTCTATAATCATATTATTAATATTACTATAAACAAAAAGGGTTTGTCTACAAAGTTTGTTGGCACAAATAAGAAGAAAGAAATAAGAAAATTTATCTTAAAAAATAATAAACACTATTGACGTAATAATTAATTTAATAATATAATTATAGTGTAAAAAGAAAGTCAAACATAAAAGTGTTTCCAAAGTATTAACGATATATTTTACGTAATATCAGACTTTCAAAGAAAGAGAAAATTTATTAAGGGGAGAGATGGGAAATGGCAGGTAAAGTAATTTTCTTTACATATCCTAGTTGCACTTCCTGCAGAAAGACAAAAGCTTGGTTAACTGAAAAAGGAGTTCCTTTTGAGGAGCGTCATCTATTCAAGAATCCCCCAAGCGTTGAGGAACTAAAAGAGATCTTAAAAAGGATTCCAAATGGAACTGAAGAATTGTTATCTACCCGTAGCCAATTATATAAAAACCTTGATATCAATATTGAAGAACTGAAAGTGAGCGAGTTGCTTGAAATGTTATCAAAGGACCCCCGATTGCTAAAACGCCCCATCGTCTTAGATAGTGAGAATGTAGTCATTGGATATAATCGGCCAGCTCTTGAACAATATTTTGCATCCTAATTCAATTTATTTTACCTGAAGGTTTGTATATTCCATAACCGTTGGAATATACAAACTTTTTTTTATATAATTGATATAATTGAAATATTAATCTCCAAACCAACCTTTCTTTTTAAACCAATAAAACATGGTAAAACCGAGGATAGCCATGAATCCTAGCACATAATAATATCCATATTTCCAAGATAGTTCTGGCATATATTTAAAATTCATTCCATAAATTCCGGCAATAAATGTTAGTGGCATAAAGATGGTTGTGATGACGGTTAATGTCATCATGATCGTATTCATACGATTGGAGTTTAACGATAGATAACTATCGCGAATGTCTGCTGTGATTTCTCGATTCGATTCAATCATCTCTGAGAGCTTCAAGAGATGATCATAAATATCAGCAAAATAGAGCAATTGATCGTGAACAATTTCAAGATGCTTGGAATTAAGAATTCGATATAAAAGATCACCCATTGGGACAATGGTATGGCGTATTCTTAATAATCTTCCTCTTAAATCAAAGAGTTCTTCCATTAATTGACGAATGGGCTGTGTACTGTTATCTAGCTCATTTACTCGATCTTCAAGTTGATAAATAATCGGAAAATAATGATCCACCAACTTATCAATCAATCGATACATCACATAGGATGTCCCCTGTTCCCATACATGAGAACTCGTTTTCATTTCGGAAAATACCATTTCTACTTCTTTTAACCTTGTTTGGTGAAAAGATACGAGAAAATCTTTACTAATAAATAGGTCCATTTCTTCTGCTTCAAAGGTTTGGTGATTGAGTGAATGAAGAACAAAAAAGTGGTATCCATCATAATGATCTAGTTTTGGACGTTGAATATATTGCAAACAATCTTCAACAGCAAGGGGATGAAAATAAAAGAATGTTTCTAACAGTTTTGATTCTTCTTCAGTTGGTGAGATAAAATCAACCCAATACCAAAGAAGATCTTCATTTTTTAATTGTTGGATGGGTATATTTTCAATTAACTTTCGCTCTTTTGTAATGGCAATCGTCCGAATCATTCATAGTCCCTCCAGTTTCATTTCATTACCCATTTTTTCTTACTTAGTGAAAATATATAAGGGAAGGAAGAGAAAAAAGATGAAAACTATTCTACTTGAGAAGAGAAAAGATACCTTGATTATAACATTAAACCGCCCTGCTTATCATAACGCTGTAAATTTTGAAATGATGGATGAATTAAGCGAAGCGCTTGATCAAGCTAAAGAGAATTCGAAAATTAAAACATTGATTTTAACAGGGATTGAACAATCTTTTTCATCTGGCGGTGATTTGAGGCAATTCCACCATTTAAAAACCAGTGCTGAAGTACGACCCATGTTAGAGAAAATGGGAAAAGTCATCGCAAAGATCGTTAATCTAGGGAAACCGTCGATTGCGTATGTCAACGGCTATGCTCTTGGAGGAGGAGCGGAACTTGCGATGGCTTGTGATCTACGCTACATTAGCAGCCAGGCGAAGATGGGATTTATTCAAATTCAATTAGGAGTAACATCGGGATGGGGTGGAGGAACGTTATTAATTGAAAAAATAGGGAGATCAAAAGCACTTTCCCTCTTATTAACAGGGGATATTCTAAGCAAAGATAAGATCCTTCAATATGGATTAGCAGAAAAGGAGGTTGCTAGTTTTGATGAAGTTCTTTTGATTGCCGAAAAAATCAATTCTCATTCCCTCGAAAGTTTAAAAGCTTATATTGATTTAGCAAACGCAGTTAGAGATGGAAAGACCTTTATCGAAAATCAAAAGAAGGAAATGGATTCTTGTAGCTTATTATGGGAAACAGAAGAACATCAGAGAGCTGTAGAAGAATTTTTACAAAAAAATAGGTAAAATAAACATTTCCCCCGTTTAAAAAAAGAAGAAATGGATATAAAAATAATAGTTTTTCATTCTATGAAAACTAGTATCTGCATAAGATATATTAACTTGTTTTTTACGGGGGGATTTTTTATGGCAACGACTAGACAAGATGCATGGACTGAAGATGAAGACCTTCTCTTAGCGGAGGTAATTTTGCGTCACATTCGAGAAGGCAGTACACAATTAAAAGCATTTGAAGAAATAGGGAAGAAATTAAATCGTACTCCTGCTGCATGCGGATTTCGGTGGAATAGTTTAGTACGCAAAAAATATGAAGCAGCGATCCAAATTGCAAAAGCCCAACGGCAAAAAAGAAAATATTATCAATCTGCCAAAGAAACGTTTGATATAGAGCTTAGTGATGAACTAACAAAAGAATCATCTACTAAGCAAGAGATAGATTCGGAACTAACCTTTGATAGCGTCATCCGTTTCTTAAGAAAACAGAAATTATATGCACAAGAAATTGGGAAAAAATACAAAACTATAGAAAAAGAATTGGAAGAGAAGAGTAGAGAGTTAGAACAATTGAAACATGAGAATAAAGAGTTAAAAGAGAAAGTGAAATATTTGGAATCCGATTATCAAGTCGTAAATGAAGATTATAAAGCTCTTATTCAGATTATTGACCGAGCCAGAAAAATGGCATTTTTAACAGAAGATGATAATACAAAACCTGTATTTAAGATGGATTCAAATGGAAATTTAGAACGAATTGATAAGTAAATAAGGGAGATGATAACGCTATCATCTCCCTTATTGTGCGCCTGGCTTTTACTCTAGTCTTTCTATTCTTTTTCAAAATCAGGATGCCAGAGATATGGATTTTCTCCACGATCTCTTTGCAAGACGTATCTTGCAGGTTTAAATCCCATCTTTAACCAGAATTGATCAGAGGCGTTTCTGGCATTGGTTTTGATGGGATAGCCAAGACTCATTGCATATTTTACTAATGCACTTCCGTATCCTTTTCCTTGGTATTCGGGCAAAACCTCAAGCTTAAATAATTCGTAATGGTTTTGAGGTGGAAAGAAATACTGATCATATTTCTTACTCACTGCATATAAACTCATTCGACCAACTAATTTATCCCCTTCATAGATCCCATAGAATGGCGAATTTGCATCATCTTCAATTAAATTTGCCTCTAAATCCTCTAACATGGCTAATTCCTCTAAACCATATTCACGAAACTTTTTGAACTCTTCCATCGTTTTATAATTAATTTTGAGTGGTACAACTTGTGGGATTATGATTGACATAATGATCTTCACCTTCCTATAATTTTTTAAATGAGAAAATATTTCGGCAGTTGTAAGAATGTATGATATTATTAGAAAATTCATTATTTTCTATATTATACTACAAAAGTCTAACGATAGATATAATTTAATTAAATTTTTTAAATTTAAATCATATTGATGGTTTTAAATTAAAAATAATCTTTGTATTTGGAGTGGAAAAGATGCAAATTGCCGTTATTGGAGCTGGCTCTCTTGGTTTATTATTCGCTTCTTTATTAGCCATTCATACAAATGAAAAAATTTATCTTGTAACAAAAACGGAAGAACAAAAACATTTGCTTAAAAAAGAGCATCTTTATTTGCAGGACACAGATGGAACGAACTATTCATTAAACGTTGATGTTTATTCCCAATTCGACGATGGACAAGTTGTAGATTGGATTTTTCTCACCGTTAAACAAACCGACATTGCAGGAATTGAAACTATTATCAACAAGTGGGCGGACAAACATACCAAAGTCCTTTGTTTTCAAAATGGAATAGGACATTTTGAATATCTCAAAAGGAAAATTAAAATCCCTATCTACTTGGCAGTTACAACAGAAGGAGCTTTACGAAAAGGGAAGAATCAAGTTCTTCATACAGGAAAAGGCGAGATATGGGTGGGTAGGGTAGAAGAACAAATCGATGATTCACTGGAAGATTTATTACAATTATTTCACCAAGCAGGATTTCAGGCTTTCTATTCCGAAAAGATTATAGAGAAGATTTGGCATAAGCTTGTCATCAATGCTGTAATCAATCCATTGACTGCATTATTTGAAGTGAAAAATGGTGAGTTGCTTGAAGATCCATATTTGAAAACACTAATGAATCAGCTATTACGAGAAATTGATCATGTTTTAAAAAAGGCAAAAATTCCAATCGACGAAAATATAGCACAAGGCATTGAACAAGTGTGTATCCTTACTAGGAAAAATGAATCATCTATGCTACAAGATCTTAAAAGGGGACGTATAACTGAAATCGATAGTATCACCCAACCTATCATCGATTTAGGAAAACGTTATCATCTGTCGACTCCTCTATTAGAAGGGATTACGCTTATGGTACACGCGAAGGAAAATCAGATGATCAAGAGGAAGTGATGAGAATTGGAGGCTTTTATCAAAACATACGCTTTAATTGCAACAATCCCATTTATCTCTTTTTTTCTGATTTACTATTTGCTTTTATTTGCTGGAAAAAAGAAGAGAACGGCAAGAGAATTTGCTATTCATTTCACAACATTTCTATTATATGGTGCAGTCAGTGCGGAAATAAATTCAATTTTACATAGCAAACTGGGATTCTTGTGGAGTTTTTTATGGATATTATTGATCTTTTTTATCATTGGTTATCTGCAGAAAAAAGTACGTGGGGTACTGAATTATAAGAAGATCATCACTTCCACTTCGAAGTTATCATTTATCTCCCTTAGTTTTTTTTATTTCCTATTTTTCTTAGTGGGCCTTTTTCAAGGATAAAGTAAAGGAATTTTGTCCAAAAGAAAAGAGAAAAGGTATAATGGGTATTGTAAAGGAATGGTTTTACATATGATAAAGATGTTGTTCGATATTGGAGGAGAAAAGAAATGATAGGAATCACAAAACTTTTAACCAATTCAACCCATTATGGGGATAAGTTACGTTACAGTGAAGGGGCAAGGGGACGTATCCATGGAACACATTTAAACCATGGGCCTGTTGTGGTATGGAATGTAACAAGAACTTGTAATTTGAACTGCATTCATTGTTACTCCAATTCGGAAAATAAAAAGTATGAGAATGAATTAACGACAGAAGAAGCAATGAAAATGATTGATGATCTCGCTGAGTTTTCTGTGCCGGTATTATTGCTTTCTGGAGGAGAGCCATTAATTCGCCCTGACATTCTCGATTTAGCTGAGTATGCGATTAAGAAAGGAATTCGGGTTACGGTTTCGACCAATGGAACTTTAATCGATAAAGAGACCGCAAAACGAATCAAAGAGATTGGCGTTGGTTATGTGGGAATTTCCTTTGATGGGATCGATGAGAAACACGATGAATTTCGTCGTTCCAAAGGTGCATTTAAAAAAGCTTTGCAGGGATTGCGCAATTTGGTTGAAGTGAATCAACGAGTTGGTCTTCGTTTTACCATTAATAAACATAACTATCTTCAATTACAGCAAATTTTTGATTTCATTGAGAAAGAAAATATCAATCGGGCATGTTTCTATCATCTTGGTTATTCTGGTAGAGGAAGCCAGATGATGAAAGATGACTTAACCTATGAAGAAACAAGGGATGCACTTGATATTATTATCGAAAGAACAATAGATTTTCATCGTCGAGGATTAGATAAAGAGATTCTAACCGTTGACAACCACGCTGACGGGGTCTATCTCTATTTGAAAATGAAAGATCAAAACCCAGATCAAGCGGCTTATATTTTAGAGATGCTGCAAAGAAATGGAGGAAATCGTTCTGGAATCGCTATTGCCAATATTGATTGGAAGGGAGACGTTCACGCGGATCAGTTTACTATGAACCATACTTTTGGCAATGTGCGTGAAACTCATTTCGGAGATATTTGGACAAAGGCTGAACATCCTATTTTAAAAGGACTAAAAAACCGAAAGCCGTTATTAAAAGGAAGATGTGCATCCTGTAAATGGTTAGATATTTGCAATGGAAATTTTCGTTCTCGTGCAGAAGCGGCAACTGGGGATTTCTGGGAGTCTGACCCAGCTTGTTACCTAACCGATGAAGAGATCGGCTTGAGATAAGGGGGAGTACTACGTATGGGTTATTTGATACAAGGAAATATGGGATCGTTCTCGCAAAAAGCGTATATTCCACGTCTTGTTTTTTGGGAATTAACTGAGGGGTGTAATTTAAAATGCGTCCATTGTCGTGCCACGGCTAAGCCAATTCGGAATCAGGATGAGTTAACAACAGAAGAAGCATTTCGCGTTATTGATGAGATTGCTTCGTTCTCAGATCCGATTCTTGTTTTAACAGGTGGAGAACCATTATATCGCCCTGATTTTTTTGAAATTGCTACATATGCAATCAACAGAGGGTTGAAAGTGGCCTTAGCAACAAATGGTACCTTGATTGATCAAATCACCGCTAGGAAAATCAAGGAAATTGGGATAAAACGAGTCTCGATTAGTATTGATGGCGCAAATAAACAAACCCATGATGGATTCCGGGGGATTGATGGAGCATTTGATTTAGCGCTGCAAGGAGCGAAATTCCTCCAAGATGCAGGAGTCGATGTTCAGTTTAACACGACGATAAGTAAACATAACGTAAGAGAGATTGAGGATATTCTTAGGCTTGCTGTTGAGAAGAAAGCAGTTGCGTTACATTTATTCATGCTTGTTCCTGTCGGTTGTGGGATTCAAATCGCGGATAATGAAATGTTACCAGCTGAACAATATGAAGAAGTACTCAGTTGGTTTTATGAACAATCACGCGAAGTACCTTTAGAGATCAAAGCCACTTGTGCACCCCATTATTATCGGATTATACGCCAAAAAGCAAAAGAACGGGGAGAACGCATTACATTTCAAACACACGGAATGGCAGCTATGACGAAAGGATGTCTTGCAGGTACAGGCGTTTTCTTTATCTCTTATAAAGGAAAAGTACAACCCTGTGGCTATCTTCCAGTTGAAGCGGGAGATGTCAAACAACAAAGGATCGAAGAGATATGGAATGATTCCCCTGTGTTTCTTCGCCTTCGCGATCAATCTCAATTAGAAGGAAAATGTGGTATATGTGAATATCAACATGTCTGTATGGGATGCCGAGCCAGAGCGTTTTATGAAACGGGTAATTATATGGCAGAAGAACCCTATTGTATATATGAACCTTCAATTGTTCGTTAAAGTCTAGCTTATGCTAGGCTCAATTAGGGTTAGGAACAGAATAGGTTTGTCTATACCAACGCACTCCGTTGTGCGTGTATTTCTTTTGAATGAAAATTTTTTTCGGATTCTGGCTTGTATGATTCTATAAGCGCGACTTTGGCGAGCGAGCTTTTCTTCCGATTGTTTATTCCAGGAAAGCCGCGAGGTATAGAAGCGTGTTAGAATCATACAAGCCAGTGTTCTATTTACGCAAATATGCGTTTAACATCCATACATGTTTTTCTAAATTCTTGCAAATATGGATAAGCATATCTACCGTAGGATGATCTTTTTCTCGTTCAGCTACCTCAATTCCTTGTTTTAACTCACTAATAATTGTATTAAAATCGTTTGCAACATTTTGTACCATTTGTTGTGCATTTTCATTTCCACTTGATTCAGTGATTGAAGTTTGTTGTAAAAATTCTTTCATTGTGGCAACTGGTCTGCCATTAATAGCTAATAGCCTTTCGGCCAATTTATCTACGTAACCCGCAGCTTCATTGTAAAATTCCTCAAATTTTTTATGCAACTCATAAAAACCTTCTCCTGTTACAAACCAATGATAATTGTGGAGTTTTACAAATAATACACCAAAATTTGAGATTTGCTTATTTAACATATCTGTTAAGGTTTGTGTAGGTTCCATAAAAAAGAAACACCTCTTTTTCCAATGGTTTTGCAGTTCATTTAATATGTTATCCAGACGAGTTGTTTTTATAAGTGGATACATGGTACAAGGTATAAAGTACTATTTTTAAAAAAGTCCTGTAAATAAGCAGGATTTTTTTTTTGTTTTGCAGAATATGGATAGTCAAGTGGTGCATAGTGGAGGAAAGTGGATTAAAATGGTGGATTAGTGGGGGTGACTTGGCATGTTTATGGGTGAATTTCAACATAATATTGATGACAAAGGACGAGTCATCATTCCCGCTAAATTCCGCGAAGAACTAGGAAATGTATTTATCATCACAAGAGGTTTAGATAAATCGTTATTTATTTACCCCCAATCGGAATGGAAAGAAATCGAACAAAAACTTAAATCATTACCCTTTACCAAAGCAGATGCAAGGAAATTCACACGGTTTTTCTTTTCCGGTGCTACAGAATGCGAAATCGATAAACAAGGGAGAGTCAGTATTCCGGTAAACTTACGTGAATATGCTGAGTTGGAAAAAGAATGTGTATTTATCGGGGTTTCCAATCGGGTGGAACTTTGGAGTAAGAAACTTTGGGAAGTATATTATGAGGAATCGGAAGAATCTTTCAATGAAATCGCGGAAAAAATCGTTGATTTTGACTTATAACCGTGGAGGTAACTCATCATGTTTCAACATACCACAGTCTTATTGGATGAAGCCGTTGCAGGTTTAAATATCAAAGGAGACGGAGTTTATGTGGATTGTACATTAGGCGGGGGAGGACATTCAGAAAAAATTGCATCGATATTAAGAGATAATGGCCATCTTTTTAGCCTTGATCAGGACGAATATGCAATTAAGGCAGCTAAAGAACGACTAAAACCTTATCAAAATAAAGTAACACTGATTAAAACGAATTTTAAATACCTTAAAGAGGTCCTAAATGAGCGGGGAATCAAAAAGGTAGATGGTATACTTTTTGATTTAGGGGTTTCATCTCCCCAACTGGATGAAGAAGAACGGGGTTTTAGTTATCAATATGATGCTCCGTTAGATATGAGGATGGATCGAAGCCAAGAATTAACAGCAGAGATCGTTGTAAATGAATGGGCGGAACAAGAATTAGCCAGAATTATCTCCCAATATGGAGAAGAAAAATTTGCAAAGCAAATTGCAAAAAAAATTGGGGAATATCGAAGGAAGAAAAGAATCGAAACAACGGGTGAACTGGTTGATATCATCAAAGATGCAATCCCAGCACCAGCCAGGAGATCAGGACCCCATCCAGCAAGAAGAACCTTTCAAGCGATTCGGATAGCAGTCAATGATGAGTTAAACGTATTTGAAAAGACCCTTCACGATGCAATTGACATTCTTAATCCAGGTGGAAGAGTGAGTGTGATTACCTTTCATTCTTTAGAAGATCGGATATGTAAACAGGTATTTGCTGAGCATGCAAGAGGATGTATTTGTCCCTCCGATTTCCCTATATGTACTTGCGGGCAAACACCCACAATCAAAATCATTACCAAAAAACCAATCGTTCCAAGCAAAGAAGAAATAGAGAAGAACAAAAGGGCACGTTCAGCAAAATTAAGAATAGCGGAGAAACTTTAGGAGGAATATTCAATGGCATATTATACGAATGGAAATCTAGCTTATCAATTAAGAGAAAAACAGACGGTTCATAAAAAATCAGCCATAAAAATAAAGAAATCCTCAATACCAATTGGAGAAAAACTATTTTATCTTGTTACCGTCTTAATAGTTGGTGCAATTGCAAGTGTGATTATTTCTAATTATGCACAAATCGTTGAATATAACTACCAGATTCAAAAACAGGAACAATCAATAAAAGCCATTCAAATAGAAAATGAAAATTTGCAACTGAAAATTGCCGAGTTAAGTTCACCTGAACGAATTTTAGCAATTGCAAAAGAGAGGTTAGGAATGAAGTTAAACGAAGAACAAGTCATTATGTTATCCAATCAATTAAATCCTAAACAATAACGATTAGGGGTGCGTTTGCAATGAAAAACAACTTGAAAAAACGTTCACTCTGGATTGGTTTTGGTGTAACCGCACTCTTTTTCCTTTTAATCGTACGGATTTTTTATATTCAAATTGTAGATGCAAAGATGTTGCAAGAAAAGGCGCGAAATTTATGGGATGAATCGATGGTTTTAAAACCGAAAAGAGGAACGATCTATGACAGGAATAATGAACCGTTAGCTTATAATGCCTCGGCTTATTCAGTAATTGCCGTTCTATCAAAAAATTATGAGAATCATGTCAAAGACCCCTTAATGACAGCACAAAAATTATCGCCCTTACTAAACATAGACCAAAGTACGCTATATTCGATGTTAACGAAGAAAGCTTATCAGGTTGAACTGAAAAATGGCGGGAGAAAAATTGATAAAGAAACCGCTGATCAGATAAAAAAATTGAACTTACCTGGAATTTTTTTGCGCGAGGAAACGAAAAGATATTACCCCAATCATTCTCTAGCGGCAAACATGTTGGGATTTGTCAACTATAAGATCGATGAAAAAACGAAAAGTGAAATACAAGTTGGTGCGATGGGTATTGAATTACAATATGATCAATATTTACGCGGGGAACCAGGGGAGATAAAGGTTAAGAAAGATCCAAAAGGTTACCAATTACCTGATGGACAGGAATATTTCAAACCGGCAAAAGACGGAAATGAACTCGTATTAACGATTGATAAAACGATTCAACAATACGTAGAAAATGCTTTAGATAAAGCAGAAGCGATGTACCATCCCAAAAAGATGATGGCGATCGTAGCTAACCCAAAAACTGGTGAAATCTTGGCGATGGCAAATCGTCCTACTTTTGATCCAAATGAATATTGGAAGATTCAGGATTACCGTAACTATATAACCAGTTATCAATTTGAACCAGGATCTACGTTTAAGATTGTCACATTAGCAGCAGCGATTCAAGAAGGGGTTTTCAATCCAAATGAAAAATACTTATCCGGTTCGATTCATGTTCCAGGAGGAACGATCAAAGACCATAATAATGGACAAGGATGGGGAAGGATCTCTTTCTTAGAAGGTGTTCAACGATCAAGTAACGTTGCCTTTGTCCATTTAGGGTATGAAAGGTTAGGAAAGGAAAAACTTTTCTCTTATATTCGCGATTTCGGCTTTGATCAGAAAACAGGAATCGACTTGCCTGGTGAAATGAGTGGGATTATGAGAGATGAAATGGAGGCACGTCCCATTGATGTTGCAACTATGTCTTTTGGACAAGGGGTAGCTGTTACTCCTATTCAACAGGTAATGGCCGTATCAGCAGTTGCAAATGGTGGACATTTAATGACGCCTTACATCGTCAAAGAAATTCGTGACTCTAAGACTCACCAAGTAATCTTCAAAAATGCACCTAAGGAAAAAGGACAAGTGATTTCCGAAGAAACCGCTCGTAAAACAAGGGAAGTTTTAGAGAAAGTTGTTGAATTTGATAATCGTCCAGGATATATTGAAGGGTATCATGTTGCAGGTAAAACAGGTACAGCACAAATTCCCAATCCCAATGGAAAGGGATATTTAAAAGGGAAATATATTGTCTCCTTTATCGGTTTTGCCCCAGCTAATGATCCCAAATTGCTTACTTATGTTGTTGTTGAACAACCAAATGTGGGAGACACACCATACTTTGGAAGTACTATTGCGGCACCGATTTTTAAAGACATCATGCAAAACAGTCTTCGTTATTTAAAAGTACCAATGGATACCAAGACAAAGACAAGTAATGAGGAATTACGTCATATAGAGCTTGAAAATTTTCTCAACCAGTCGGTTTCAACTATAGAAAAAAAATTAAAGGTACAAGGGATAATTCCGATTGTGATTGGTGATGGGAAAACCATACTAGCCCAATATCCAAAGGCAGGTAACCAATTAGCTCTTGGTGAACATGTTTATTTGATTACGATACCCAAAGAGGAGATTCGAATTCCCGATCTTAGAGGAAAATCTTTACGAGAAGCGATGGAGTATTGTTCCGCCTTAGATATTTCCATTAAAATTGTAGGCAGCGGTTTTGTTAGGGAGCAAAGTGAAGCGCCGAATACTCTTTACACAGGTCAAATATTAGAATTAAAGTTAAGTGATCAAGCAATCGAGAATGAACCGAATGTTTATGTTGATTCTAAAAAAGAATAGTGAAAGATGGCCAGATTAAATTTCTGAATCAAACTGTAGTTCTTCCCGTATTGGCTTGTTCTATCTTTTTTACCAAATGAATATTTTTAAAAAGAGTGATGGATAAAAAAGGGGGACAAATCGTGCGGCGAGTTTCACAAGTTACGGTTCGGAAAAGAATCTGGCTTTCTTTCGTTATAGGGAGTCTTCTCTTTGTCACACTTATTGGAAGACTTGGCTATATACAATTAGCGAAAGGTCAATGGTTAGCGGAGAAAGCAGAAGATTTGTGGAGTCGAGATATACCCGTTGAAGCCAAACGAGGAAAGATTTTTACGAGGGATGGAGAGGTTTTAGCTTATAATATTAGTGCACCATCGGTTATGGCGATTCCTGTTCAAATTAAAGATCCCAACTATACAGCAAAAGAATTAGCAAATATCCTCGGAATGAGTCAAGAAAAAATCTATAAATTAATCACACAAAAAGAATTAATCGTTCGTGTAGCGAGAAAAATTCCTGAAGAAAAAGCGAATGAGATTGAAAAATTAAAATTACCAGGGATAGCCATCACTGAAGAGAGTAAGCGTTACTATCCTGAGAAGGATTTAGCTTCACATATATTGGGATTTGTTGGCATTGATAATCAAGGATTAGCAGGGATTGAAGTCGTTTATGATGAATTGTTAAAAGGAAAAAATGGTGCTATATCCTTCTATGCGGATGCAAAAGGAAGAAAGATGCCAGGTCAAAGCCAACGTTTCATCCCGCCAAAAAACGGTTATGATCTCGTTTTAACCATTGATAAAAATATTCAATTTTTTATTGAACGAGAATTAGATCAAGCAGTGGCAACTTACAGTCCAGATCATGCAATTGCTATCGCGATGGATCCAAATACTGGAGAAATTTTAGGAATGGCAAGCAGGCCTAATTATGATCCTAGCCGGTTTAATCAATATCCTAGTGAAACGTATAATCGCAATTTACCCATATGGATGGCATATGAGCCGGGATCCACGTTTAAGATTATTACGTTGGCTGCTTCACTAGAAGAAAAAACGATTCATTTAGATGATCACTTTTTTGATCCAGGCTATATTAAGGTAGCAGATTCAACCTTACATTGTTGGAAAGATGGAGGTCACGGTTCGGAAACGTTTTTACAAGTGGTGGAAAACTCTTGCAACCCTGGTTTTGTCGTTATGGGACAAAAATTGGGGGCGGAAAAACTTTATTCCTATATCAAAAAATTTGGCTTTGGCGAAAAAACAGGAATTGATTTATATGGTGAACAAAAAGGGATCTTATTTAGTAAAAAAGGGATCTTAAACCCTGTCAATCTAGCGACTACATCCTTTGGACAGGGCGTTTCTGTCACCCCAATTCAGCAGGTGGTAGCTGTAGCTGCTGCCATTAATGGCGGAAAGTTGTTAACACCTCATTTGTTGAAAGAAGTTCGTGATCCAGAGACGGGAAAAGTATTAAAAACAATTCAACCACAAGTTAAACGCCAAGTCATTTCTCCTGAAACATCAGAACAAGTCAGAAAAACATTAGAAAGCGTAGTCGCTAATGGAACAGGACGAAATGCTTACATCGATGGGTATCGTGTAGGGGGAAAAACAGGTACCGCACAAAAAGTAGGACCTAATGGCAGATATTTAGAAAATAATCATATTGTTTCTTTTATAGGCTTTGCACCGGCTGATAAGCCTAAAGTTGTGATTTATGTTGCTATTGATAACCCAAAAGGGACGGTTCAATTTGGGGGGACTGTTGCAGCTCCGATTGTAAAAAATATCTTGGACTCTACACTGCAATATTTAGAAGTACCAAAAAGGAAAGAACAATTAGAGAAAAATTATCGTTATGGCATTGATACACCCTATGTAGAAGTTCCCAATTTAATTGGGAAGACAAAACATGATCTCATCAACAGTTATTATACAGGCTTTACTTTAGAGGTAGAAGGAACAGGGGATGTTGTTTTCGAACAGATCCCAAAACCTGGAACTCGAGTAAAAAAAGGTTCAATTTTACGAATATATATGGGTGACAATCAGAAAAAAGGAGATTAAAATAAATTTGATGTTATATGCCAGGAAAATGGTTGCCTGGCTTTTCTGTTGAGTCATTTTGTTCCTGTTATTGTTTATATATAAGAAAACTGGAGGTTCGTAGGATGAAATTAAGCCATTTGATAGAACCATTACTTACTGCAAAAATCATTGGTAGCATTGATGTGGAAATAAATGGTATCGAAGTCGATTCGCGAAAAGTTAGGCCAGGGAATGTTTTTCTTTGTGTACCCGGCTTTACTGTAGATGGGCATGATTTTGCACAAAAGGCAATTGAAAATGGAGCAGTCGCACTCATTTGTGAACGTGAATTGCCCGTTGCCGTACCACAAGTCATTGTTAAAGATAGCCGTTTTGCGATGGCGTTTTTATCCGACCGTTTCTATAGCCATCCATCTCAACATTTGAAAGTGATAGGTGTAACAGGAACAAATGGAAAAACAACAACGACTTATTTGATCGATAAAATTTTATCTGATCAAGGACATATAACAGGATTAATTGGAACGATTAAAATGAAGATTGGCAATGAGGTATATGATGTGAAAAATACCACTCCTGATGCCCTCGAATTACAACGATCTTTGGCAAAAATGGTTGAGGTAGGCGCAAATTATGCGGTGATGGAGGTTTCTTCCCATGCTCTTGATATGGGTAGGGTTCGGGGAGTGAAATATCATATCGGCGTGTTTACGAACCTCACACAAGATCACTTAGACTACCATGGCACTATGGAACATTATCGCCAAGCAAAAGGACTTTTATTCTCCCAGTTGGGAAATGTATACTCAAACCAAACAAGGGAAAATCAATATGCGGTACTAAACGCAGATGATGAGGCAAGTGAATATTATCGGAAGATCACGCCTGCTCAGGTGATTACATATGGAATCGATCATGATGCTGATGTTCGTGCAATAAACATTAAGATTACAGCGCAAGGGAATCAATTTACCGTTGAAACTTTTAAAGGTTCAATTGATTTGCAGCTAAAGCTTGTAGGCAAATTCAACATATATAATGCGTTAGCTGCGATTACGGTTGGTTTGATAGAAGGGATCCCCCTAGAATCCATGAAGAAAAGTTTAGAAGAAGTTAGTGGGGTAGATGGTCGATTTGAACCAGTTACCTTAGGCCAAGATTTTGCGGTCTTAGTGGATTATGCTCATACTCCCGATAGTTTGGAGAATGTTTTGAAAACTGTAAAAGAGTTTGCGAAAGGTAAAATTTATTGTGTGTTTGGTGCAGGTGGAGATCGAGATAAGACCAAACGTCCGCTGATGGGGAAAATCGCTGTTAAATATAGTGATATGGCTGTTGTTACATCCGATAATCCCCGAACAGAGGACCCTAAACAAATCATTGATGACATTTTGGTCGGGATCCGTGAGACAAATGTGGACCCGAATAAGTATGTGGCAATTGTTGATCGGAAGGAAGCGATTGAATTTGCCATTCAACAAGCACAAAAAGATGATGTGATTGTGATTGCAGGGAAAGGTCATGAAACCTATCAGATTTTGCATGATAAGGTGATCCATTTTGATGATCGAGAGATCGCGAAAGAAGCGATAAGGAGAAAAGGGCAATGAAACTTACCTTAAAAGAAGTGATTCAAGCAGTATCTGGGAATGTGATTCAGGCATTTGAAGCTGATTTATTCCTTCATGGAATAGGGACAGATTCTAGAAAAATACGTCAGGGAGAGATGTTTATTCCTTTGGTTGGTCAACAGTTTGACGGCCATGATTTTATTGACACTGCAATCGAAAAAGGAGCAATTGCTGCTTTATGGAATCGTTTTAAACCCATTCCAGAAGGGATTCAAATCCCCCTTATTTTGGTGGATGATACATTAAAAGCCTTTCAAGATTTAGCATGTTATTATCGAAACAAAATCAATCCCAAAGTCGTTGGTGTCACAGGAAGCAATGGCAAGACTACGACAAAGGATCTGATTGCCTCTGTTTTAGCGACCCAATATCGGGTTCATAAAACAAAGGGGAACTACAATAATCACATTGGTGTGCCATTAACTTTATTAACTATGCCAGAGGACACAGAGATAGCCGTAATCGAAATGGGAATGAGTAATCGAGGAGAAATCGAAGTTTTAACCCAAATCGCAAAACCAGATATAGCGGTAATTACCAATATTGGCGAGTCTCATCTTCAATTCTTAAAAACGAGAGAAAATATTGCTAAGGCAAAATTAGAAATCACTGAAGGTTTGAAAGAAAATGGGGTATTAATCTTAAATGGCGATGAGCCCCTTTTACGAAATGCATTAAAGAAACAAAACCCACCATTTCAAATAAGGTGGGTGGGTACTGATAGGTCAAACGATCGTTATCCAACAGAGATCAATCAAGCTCTAAATGAAGTTCAATTTAAAGATTCTTCTGATAATGAATATTCTATTCCCATCATCGGCATTCATAATGTCATCAATGCTCTAATGGCAATTGAAGTGGGAAATCAGTTTAGCATCCCAGTCTATCAGATAAAAGAAGGATTAAAACATCCTGAATTAACAAGTATGCGTTTAGAAAAGATCATCACAAAAAACGGGAGTACATTAATCAATGATGCTTATAATGCGAGTCCTACGTCGATGAAAGCAAGCCTAGAACTTCTAACAACACTTACTCAATACAAAAAAAGAATTGCGATTATAGGAGATATGTTTGAATTAGGAGATCAGGCAGAGTATTATCATATAGAGATAGGTCGGTTATGTGCCGAATTGAAGATTGATTTATTAATCACGACTGGTAATTTGGCTCGATTGATTGCAAATAGTGCAATTGAACATGGATTAAGAAAGGACCATGTTTATCATTTTCAGAATGTCGATGAGATTGTTCCATTTATTCTTCATCAATCTGATCAAGATTCAATCATTCTCGTGAAAGCTTCAAGGGGAATGCATTTAGAACGAGTAGTGCAAAAGCTTCTTAATTAAACTGAACATTTCAGAAAGAAGAATGAGATTGGCATTTCGTTAGGAAAAAGGAGATAAGATTATGGAACTTCGAATTATTATTTATACCATCATTGTATCGCTTTTGATCTCGACTCTCCTTGGTCCTTTATTTATCCCCGTATTAAGAAAATTAAAGGCAGGACAGTCTATTCGCAAAGAGGGTCCAAAATCTCATCAAGGGAAATCAGGGACGCCGACGATGGGTGGTATTATCATTTATTTAGCACTCATTTTTACTGTAATAAAATTCGCTCCCCATACGATGAATCTTTATTTGTTATTATTTGTGACATTAGGCTTTGGTTTTTTGGGATTTTTAGATGACTTCATTAAAATTATCAAACGAAGGAATTTAGGTCTCACTGCTAGACAAAAATTATTTGGTCAATTGTTTATTGGCATAGTTCTTTATTATATTTTACAAAAACAAGGATTTGATACAGCGCTATATCTTCCGGGACTTTCATGGGGAATTGACCTAAAATGGCTTTATTTTCCTTTCTTAATCTTGATGACAGTAGGCTCGTCAAATGCCGTTAATTTAACTGATGGTGTAGATGGTTTATTGGCAGGAAGCAGCGCCATTTCCTTTGGCGCATTTTCGATTATTGCTTTAAGTAACTCACAATTTGAAGTAGCGATCTTTGGCGCTGCTATGGTTGGAGCTGTATTAGGATTTTTGATTTTTAATGCTCATCCTGCAAAAGTATTTATGGGTGACACGGGTTCATTAGGGATTGGTGGAGCCTTAGCAACGATGGCCATTTTAACTAAAACTGAATTACTTCTTGTAATCATTGGCGGGGTATATGTCATTGAAACCTTATCGGTTATTATTCAAGTAATATCATTCCAAACCCGAGGAAAACGAATCTTTCGTATGAGTCCCATTCATCATCATTTTGAACTGTCTGGTTGGTCAGAATGGAAAGTTGTGACAGTCTTTTGGTTAGTGGGATTCGTTTTTGCAGGAATTGGAGTTTATTTAGAGGTGTTGAGATGATGGATTATAAGAATAAACAAATCGTTGTATTGGGATTAGCAAAGAGTGGAACAACAGTTGCGAAATTATTACACAAACTTGGAGCAAAAATCGTTGTCAATGACGTAAAACCAGAGGATCAATGCAAAGAAAAAAGGGAATTAGAAAGCTTAGGAATTAAGGTCATCTGTGGTTCCCACCCAGATGACTTAATTACGTCTGAAACGGATCTTGTCATTAAGAATCCAGGGATTCCTTATCATATACCGCCAATTCAACAAGCTTTATCTTTACGCATCCCAGTGATTACAGAGGTAGAAGTTGCCTATCAATTAGCGAAAGCTCCATTTATTGGGATTACAGGATCAAATGGAAAGACAACAACAACTGCATTAATCGGTGAGATCCTAAAACACGCTCATTTTCGTCCAATTGTTGCGGGGAATATCGGAACAGTCGTTTGTGAACAAGCTATTTTAGCCGAGGAAAATCAAGTTCTTGTTACCGAACTTAGCTCCTTTCAACTCAAAGGTACAGAACAATTTCGACCAAAGATTGGCCTATTACTGAATATTTATCAGGCACATTTAGATTATCATCAAACGATGGAGGATTATATCGCTGCAAAAGCTAGGATGTTTTTCAATCAAACCCCTGACGATTTTGCTGTGTTGAATGCAGATTGTGAAGAATGCGTAAAATTGATTCCATCAATCAAAAGCCAAGTCTACCTATTCTCGACGAAACATGAGGTAGTTAGAGGAGCATATGCCCACAAAGGAATGATATATTGGAAGGATCAAGGAATGATTGAACCTGTTCTATCTGTTCATGAACTATCTTTAAAAGGGGTGCATAATCTAGAAAATGTGTTGGCTGCGCTCACAGCTTCTAGATTATTTGGGGCAGATTTTAAGACGATTCGTGAAGTTCTAAAAGATTTTAAAGGTGTTGAACATCGATTAGAATATGTTCGAACTACCCCTAATCACGTATCCTATTATAATGATTCCAAAGCAACAAACCCAACAGCAACCATTACGGCATTAAAATCTTTTCCACAAAAAGTGATCTTGATTGCTGGTGGTCTTGACCGCGGGATTGATTTTCAGGAATTGATCGAACCCTTCAGACAACATGTGAAACAATTGATTCTCTTTGGCCAAACAGCTGAAAAACTTGCTAAGATTGCACAAATTGCAGGATTAGATCAAATCTATACCGTCGATAATGTAGATAGTGCTGTAAAATTAGCGGACCGTATAGCCGTATCTGGCGATGTTGTCTTATTATCCCCAGCTTGTGCAAGTTGGGATATGTTTTCTTCATTTGAAGAACGAGGAAGAATGTTTAAGGAAGCCGTGCATAAAATTTAAAGAGGCTAATACAAGCTGTAAGAAACACGGTGGGGGTTTGGTCAATGACAAAATCAAGATCTAATCCAGATTGGTGGATTATTCTTTCCACAATCATGCTCCTTGGAATCGGGATTGTCATGGTTTTTAGCGCAAGTGCCGTACTGGCTTATCGCGAAGTTGGGGATTGGTATTTTTATGTGAAACGCCAATTGCTTTTTGCTATATTAGGAATGGCTGCATTATATGTAACGATGAGCATAGATTATTGGGTTTGGAAACAATGGGCAAAACTTGCTCTTACGATAAGTTTTGCCTTACTAATTGTAGTCTTAATTCCTGGTGTCGGTTTAACACGAGGAGGGGCAACCAGTTGGCTTGGTGTTGGTGCTTTTAGTATTCAGCCGTCTGAGTTTACAAAACTAGGAATGATTATTTTTTTAGCTAAGTTTTTATCTGAGAGGCAAAATAAGATCACCTATTTTACAAAAGGACTTTTGCCCCCTTTAGGAATCGTAGCGGCAGCTTTTGCTTTAATCATGTTACAACCGGATTTAGGAACAGGAACAGTTTTAGTTGGAACATCGATTTTAATGATATATGTATCGGGAATGAGATTCAAACATCTTATTGGTTTAGGATTAGTTGGAGTAGCAGGTTTTGCCGGGTTAATCGCCGCTGCACCTTATCGAATGAAGCGGATATGGGCTTTTTTAGATCCTTGGTCAGATCCCCTTGGGTCTGGTTATCAGCTCATTCAATCTTTATATGCAATTGGACCAGGGGGATTAATAGGATTAGGTCTTGGCATGAGTCGGCAAAAACATCTCTATGTACCTGAACCACAAACCGATTTTATCTTTGCGATTTTAGCCGAAGAACTAGGGTTTATTGGTGGAGCTACCGTATTAGTCCTTTTTTTGATTCTTCTTTGGCGGGGTTTACGTGTCGCTATTACAGCGCCAGATTTATTTGGAAGTTTTTTAGCAGTTGGGATCATTGGCATGATTGGGATTCAAGTGATCATTAATATTGGTGTCGTGATAGGAATGTTTCCTGTAACGGGAATTACACTTCCTTTATTAAGTTATGGGGGATCTTCCCTTACCTTAACGTTAACAGCGATTGGAATTTTGCTAAATATCTCGCGTTATTCGCGTTAAATGGGTGATGAGAAATGAAGGTTGTATTATCTGGTGGAGGGACAGGAGGACATATTTATCCAGCCTTAGCAATTGCTAAAGAAATCAAAAAGCAGATTCCAAATGCCGAATTTTTATATATTGGTTCAAAAAAGGGGCTCGAAAAAGGGATCGTCGGAAAAACAGGTATACCTTTTGTTGATATTGAGATTACTGGATTTAAACGAAAACTTTCTTTCGAGAATGTCAAAACGATTGTTAAGTTTTTAAAAGGTATAAAAACAGCAAAAAAATACCTTCGGGAGTTTCAACCTGATGTTGTAATCGGAACTGGTGGCTATGTATGCGGACCAGTTCTTTATGCTGCTAGTAAGGAAAAAATTCCAACGATCATTCACGAACAAAATGTAATTCCAGGCTTAACCAATCAATTTCTTTCCCGTTATGTCGATGTGGTAGCAATTAGCTTTGAAGGGGCAAGAGAACATTTTTCCCATGCGAAAAGAATTGAACTAACGGGTAATCCTCGAGCGACGGAAGTGGTCAATGCTAACCCGATGAATGGATTTCAATCATTAGGAATTTCGCCAAATAAAAAAATTATCCTATTTGTTGGCGGCAGTCGTGGAGCAAATGCAATTAATGAATGCTTTTTAGAAATTTTACCTCTCCTTGGTCAATATCAAAACTATCATTTTGTCTATGTTACAGGTGAAGTTCATTATGAGCATATTCGAAGGGAAATCAAAAACAGAGAAATTGATTTAAAGGATTATTCCAATGTCTCTATTTTTCCATACTTATATAACATGCCTGAAATTTTGGCTGCGACAAGTCTGATTGTTAGTCGCGCAGGTGCATCCACATTGGCAGAAATTACTGCATTAGGAGTACCAGCCATTTTAATTCCATCTCCTTATGTAACTAATAATCATCAAGAAAAAAATGCAAAATGGCTAGAAGAACAAGGGGCAGCCAAAATGATTCGAGAAAAAGAACTAAATGGCCAAATCCTTATGCAAACCATTTTAGAAATGATGGATGAACAAAATCGAACAAAAGTAGTACATGCATCGAAATTAATTGGACAACCTGATGCAGCAAGAAGAATTGTATTGATCATGAAGTCACTCATTCAAACGAAAAAGTAGACAACTGTCACAAATTCAGTAAAAGGCATAATATATCGTATGACCCAGCAAATTTAGGGGGATAGAGAAAACCATGAACTGGATCAACAGACTAAAACAAGCGAATATCGGGGAAATACTTGAAAATGAACCATTATCCAAACATACTTCTTGGAAAATAGGTGGAGCCTGTGATGGGTTTATTATTCCAAAAAATCGAGAAAAATTAGTGGAAACACTTAAGATTTTAGCTGAAGAGAACATTCCTTGGAAAGTGATAGGAAGAGGGTCGAATCTTCTTGTCCTCGATCAAGGTTATCGGGGAGCAATTCTCCATCTTGCTTCTAAGGAGTTCGAACAGATCGAATTTCATGGACAACAAGTATTTGTTGGTACCAATGTATCGATCATCCGTCTTGCTAATTTGGCGGCAAAACAAAGTTTATCTGGATTAGAGTTCGCTGGCGGAATTCCTGGAACAATTGGTGGGGCGATCTATATGAATGCTGGTGCCCATGGATCTGATATTTCTAAGGTACTTGTTGAAGCAGAAGTTCTTTTAGAAAATGGAAAAGTTGAAAAATGGTCGAATCGAGATTTTGCTTTTGCTTATCGAACATCCCGATTACAAAAAGAAAAAGGGATTCTTTTATCTGCACTTTTTCAATTAAAGCCTGGAGATCGAAAAAAAATGATTGAACAAATGATCCGATTTAAAGAACGACGTACCAAGACACAACCCTACCACCTACCTAGTGCTGGAAGCATATTTCGCAATCCTGAAGGTGATTATGCTGGACGTTTAATCGAAGAATTAGGATTAAAAGGGTATCAAATTGGTGGTGCACAAATCTCGACAATCCATGGGAATTTTATCGTGAATGTTGGTCAAGCCACTGCGAAAGATGTTCTCGCCTTAATTAAAATGGTTCAGGTGAAAGTCTGGGAAGCCTTTAAGATCTGGCTAAAACCTGAAGTGGAAGTGGTGGGTGAGGAATAAATCGGAGGTGAAACTTTGGAGAGTTTTGTCATCGAAGGTGGGAGGGCTCTTTATGGAACCATAAAAATACAAGGGTCAAAAAACGCAGCACTACCGATTCTTGCAGCATCTCTTTTAGCCGAAGGAATCCATCAAATCGATGATGTTCCTCGTTTATTAGATATTGATGTTATGGTTCAGATTCTAACTCGACTTGGAGTAGATGTAAAACGAGAACAGAATACCATTTCCTTAGATACACGCACTATTTTATCAACAGTCGTACCTGAAGAATTGATGTCGCAAATGAGATCATCGATCTTTCTCATGGGCCCTTTGCTAGCACGTTTTCATGAGGTGACGGTTTCAAAACCAGGTGGATGTGCCATTGGTGAACGAAAAATTGATCTCCACATAAAAGGTTTAAAAGCTTTAGGTGCCAAGATTGAAGAGGTAGAAAACCATATTATTTGTCGAGCAGATCGATTGACAGGGACTACTATTGTTCTTGATTACCCTAGTGTAGGTGCAACAGAAAACATTATGATGGCTGCCACAAGAGCTGATGGGGAAACAAAGATTATTCATCCAGCGAAGGAACCGGAAATCGTCGATTTACAAAATTTCTTGAATATGTTGGGAGCGAAAGTCTCTGGTGCAGGAACAGATATGATCACGATTGAAGGAGTAAAGAGGCTTCATTCTGTTCCTTATTATCAAATTATTCCTGATCGGATTGTTGCAGCAACATTTATGGCTGCTGTTGGGATCACTGGTGGTAAAATCACCTTAAAAAATGTGATTCCAGCACATTTATCTAAGGTTATTGAATATCTTCATAATGTTGGTATTGAAATTGAAAATGACCATGATATAATGACTATTAAAAGGGATAATAGACGCCTTAAAGCAGTAAAGAAAATAATAACATCCCCCTATCCAGGTTTTCCAACAGATATGCAAGCACAATTTATGGTTTTGTTATCTATAGCAGATGGTATAAGTACTATTGAAGAAACGGTTTTTGATTCTCGATATAAGCATGTCAAACAATTGATTTCAATGGGAGCCAAGATCGAAGTAGATGGCCGATTGGCTACGATTTATGGAGTCGATCATTTATTTGGTAGAGAAGTTGTGGCTTCCGATTTAAGGGCTGGTGCAGCATTAGTTCTTGCTGGAATGGCTGCTGAAGGGAAAACAACAGTTCATGATATCTATCATATTGATCGCGGTTATGAGAAGCTAGAAGAAACTTTACAAGCATTAGGTGCTAATATAATGCGAATAAAGAAAATGTAGCGGCATATTTCATGCCGCTTTTTATACGAAAACTGTGAAAAAAACAGAACAAAGACGGGGGATGATGGTATTGAATTTGGAACAAACGATTCCGCCCTATCGAAAGAGAACAGTAAAACCAAAAGGAAATCGACGAGTTTTAAAACTCGTGTTATTTTTCTTTTTTGTGCTGGCCATTATTGCTTTTTTTAACTCATCGATTAGTAGAATCACTGATATACAGATTCAAGGGAATCATTTTCTAACGGAAAAAGAAATTTTTGATCAAGGGAATCTTCGTTTAAATATGCAGTATTTCTTTTTAATCCCTTCTTCTTTACAAGAAAAATTAATAAAACTCAAGGAAATCAAAAAAGTGGACGTTCAAAAACAGTTTCCTGGTCATTTAAAGATTACAATTATAGAATATCAACCCATCGCTTACTTGTACCAAAAAAATAATGAATGGTTGCCGATTTTAGAAAATGGTTATTTGCTCAAAAAACCAGTAAAGGATCAGTATATGAGTGGTCCTTTTATTACCGAATGGAAGGATCAAAAACTTCTTCCGATACTCATCGACGAATTAAAAAAAATTCAACCTCATGTTCTCAAACAAATTTCAGAAATCCGCCAAAATGGTCAAGTTGATGATCCTACTAGACTTTTACTCATTATGAATGAGGGGTATAAGGTCCACGTTCCCCTTGAAAAACTCGCAAGCCAGATGAATTTATATCCAAGTATCATCGAAAATGTAAAAGGGAAAACAACGAAACTAGGGGATATTTATATGCTTGAATCCATTCGCTTTGAGGAATTTAAAAATCGTGGTGAGAAGAATGAAAGTGAATAAGTTACAGTTCTACTTAAGCGTTGTTTTTTTATTTTTAGGTTTTTTAATCGGATTTCAATATCAGCTTACAAATAAACGGGAACAACTAGAAACTACATACTCTTGGAATAAAGAGCAACTCATTTCTGAAAAACTTGTCAATCTAAAAAAAGAAAATAAACAATTAGAGGAACAAATTCGTGAAGTGGAGGATGAGATTCAACGAATCGAAAAAAAAGCTCAGACTGATCAAAATGAGCTAGCAGAAATTCACGAAACGCTCAATAATACGCGAATGTTAGCAGGTTTTATGGATGTTGAAGGTCCAGGGATCATTGTAACATTAAATGATAGCAAAAAAGCAAAAGAGATTTCAGGTGATGTTTCGAGCTATATTGTTCATGAACAGGATTTGCGTAGAGTAGTGAATGAATTGTTTGCTTCGGGTGCAGAAGCTGTAAGTGTCAATGGCGAGCGAATGATCGCTACAAGTACCATTACCTGTGTTGGGCCGACGATTCTTGTGAATTCGATCAAGAAGGCGCCGCCATTTGAGATCAAAGCGATTGGTGACCCTGACACATTATTGAGTGGTTTGGAAATGCCCGGAGGAGTACTACAAACCTTACGAAATTGGGAAATTCAAATCACCACAGAAAAAAAAGATAAAATTGTAATACCAAGTTATGTGGGTACGACAAATTCCAATAAACTGTCTCTATTAAACACTTCTCAGGTAGGAGAATGATCAAAAGATGTCCCATTTTATGAAAAAGAAAATCCCATCAGTGATTATTTTGATCAGTATGATTACTGGCTTTATGATTTCCATTCAATATCATTCAACACAAGAAATCTTGTCTTCTAATTCAAGGGATATTACAGAACTTCGGTCAGATTTAAGTAAAGAAATGGAAAGAAAAGAAGCGCTTTTAAAAGATCTGGAAAAAAAGCAGGAACTTCTGTCTCAATATAAAAATAATCATAAAAACCAAGAAACAACTGATATCATGAAAGAAGAATTAAAGAAGTCTCAAATGTTGGCTGGTCTTATTCCAGTAAAGGGAAAAGGGCTAATCCTCACGATTCAATCAAACGGACAAGCAAATTCTGATCAAGGAATTGAAAATATGGTGGTTGATGAAGATCTACGAACACTAATCAATGAATTATTTGCGAATGGAGCACAAGCCATTTCTATTAATGGCCAAAGGATTATTGCGAATACTGCCATTCGCAATGTAGGAAATCAGATTCAAGTGAATCAGCAATTTATCCAGTTTCCCTATCAAATCAATGCCATAGGAGATCAAGAAAAAATGAAAGCAGGATTACAGGTAGCAGGTTTATTCGATTATTTTAAACTTTTAAATAAAGAATTAGTTATAGAGAAAAAAGACGAAATAGAAGTTCCTGCTTATGTAGGAGATATTCAACCAAAATATATGAAACCAAAAGAAGTTGGTGAAAAATAATGTGGCTTCCCATTTTAGCTCTTTTAATAGGACTTTTCTTAGGATTCAATGCAGATATTCGTGTACCTGAAGCATATAGTAATTACCTATCCATCGCTGTATTGGCTGCATTGGATACCGTTTTTGGTGGTATTCGGGCTAACTTGCAAAAAACTTTTGATTCGACTGTGTTTATTTCTGGTTTCTTTTTTAATACCTTGCTTGCAGCTGGAATTGTTTTTATTGGGGTTCAATTAGGCGTTGATCTTTATCTAGCTGCAATCGTGGCGTTTGGTGTAAGATTATTTAATAATATTGCGGTCATTCGTAGAATCTTGTTGGACAAATTTCCGAAAATAGGTCAAAAGACTCAGGAATAGGCATAAATGATCATTTTGGGATTTTTCTAAAAAATATTAGAAAAAGTGATCGAAAAAAAAGGGAAAAACAAAATTATGTTGAATTATAAATATGTTAAATTATAAATTAGTATATTTGTTTGAAAACAATTTTGTTCTCGTTCATTCGTTTTCTCGTTAGTATAATAGAATTGAATCTATCGAAAAATAAAGGAGGTGCCAAGGATTGGGCAACAACGACGTAATCGTTAGTTTAGACATCGGTACGTCCAAGGTTCGAGTAATCATTGGCGAAATGAATAATGGATCATTAAATATTATCGGTGTTGGAACCGCTGACTCCTTAGGAATGAAAAAGGGAGCCATTATCGATATCGACCAAACAGTACAATCGATTCGTCAAGCAGTAGATCATGCTGAGAGAATGGTAGGAATTACGATAGAAGACGTGTTTGTAGGTATCTCTGGTAATCATATTGAATTAGAAACGAGCCATGGTGTAGTCGCCGTTTCTAGTGAAGACCGAGAAATCGGCGATGTAGATATAGATCGAGTGATTCAGGCTGCAAAAGTGATTCCTTTACCTCCTGATCGAGAAATTATCGATGTAGTTCCTAAACAATTCATGGTAGATGGTTTAAGTAGTATTCATGATCCAAGAGGAATGATTGGTGTCCGCCTTGAGGTCGAGGCGACCATTATCACTGGTGCAAAAACCATCATACATAATTTAATACGAACCATTGAAAAAGCGGGATTAAAGATTGCCGGCTTTATCTTAACGCCATTAGCGACAAGTCAAGTTGCTCTTTCCAAAGACGAAATGAATCTTGGAGTTGCTTTAATCGATATGGGTGAGGGAGTAACCACCATCTCTGTTTACGAACAAGGTGGCCTTACAAAATTGAGCGTTCTACCAATTGGTGGGGAATATATCACAAATGACATATCGATTGGACTTCGCACTCAGTTTGACGTCGCTGAAAAAGTTAAGATGAAATTTGGTGTTGCTAGTATTGAAGAGGCTTCTGAAGAAGAAAAATTTAAAGTTACTCGCATTGGTAGTAATGTGGAGAAAGAGTTTAATCAAAAAGATATTGCTTTTATTATAGAACCGCGGATTCGAGAAATGTTTCAATTGGTTCTACAGGAAATTTATCGAATGGGTTATACGAATGAATTACCAGGCGGCTATGTTTTAACAGGTGGGGTTGTAGCCATGAATGGAATTTTGTCAGTAGCCCAAGAAGAATTTCATTCATCTGTACGAATTTCCATGCCTGATTACATTGGCGTAAGAGACCCTTCTTACACGAGTGGAGTCGGTTTAATCCTCTATGCAGCAAAGAGATATAAAAAAGCTTCAAACCAAATGAAACAAGCTGTATCTACAACTCCTTCAAAACAGTCTGCTCGTAAATCAAAAGGATTAAGTTCTTTTGAACGAGTAAAAAATTGGTTTAGTGAATTTATTTAATCATCCAGAAATGCGTGCCTATGATGAGTAAGGGGGATATTCATGTTAGAATTTGACCTTGAAATGGAGCAATTAGCACAAATTAAAGTCATTGGTGTTGGTGGCGGAGGAAGTAATGCCGTTAACCGTATGATTGAAGCTGGGGTAAAAGGTGTTGAATTTATCGCCGTTAATACGGATGCTCAAGCGTTAAACCGTTCATTAGCTGAACATAAATCACAGATCGGTGAAAAGTTAACAAGAGGATTAGGAGCTGGTGCGAATCCTGAGATTGGAAAAAAAGCAGCAGAGGAAAGTAGAGAAGTACTTGAAAACCTGCTTAAAGGAGCGGATATGGTTTTTGTTACGGCAGGTATGGGTGGCGGAACAGGAACGGGAGCAGCTCCTGTCATTGCCGAAATCGCAAAGGAACTTGGTGCCCTAACAGTAGGTGTTGTAACTCGCCCATTTAGTTTTGAAGGAAGAAAAAGACAAGCTCAAGCTGAAATGGGGATACAAGCTCTCAAAGAAAAAGTGGATACCCTAATTGTCATTCCTAACGATCGTCTATTGGAAATCGTCGATAAAAATACACCGATGTTGGAAGCCTTTCGCCTAGCGGATAATGTATTACGACAAGGCGTACAAGGAATTTCCGACTTAATTGCAGTTCCTGGTTTAATTAACTTAGATTTTGCTGATGTAAAAACGATTATGACAGAGAAAGGTTCGGCGCTAATGGGGATTGGGATTGCTACTGGAGAAAATCGTGCAGCCGAAGCAGCGAAAAAGGCAATTTGCAGTCCTCTTCTTGAAACTTCTATTAACGGAGCAAAGGGTGTATTGATGAATATTACTGGTGGCACAAATCTAAGTCTTTACGAAGTAAATGAAGCTGCAGATATTGTCGCATCTTCATCTGATCCTGAAGTCAATATGATCTTTGGGGCTGTCATAAATGAGAATTTAAAAGATGAAATCATTGTGACCGTCATCGCAACAGGGTTTGACGAAGAAAAATCTGGTCAGCCTTCGCAAAAATCTTTAAAAGATCAACAACATTTAGGGAACAAAGGGAATGTAAACATTAAACCATTCAATACTCAAATTAGTGATAATTTAGATATTCCCACATTTTTAAGAAATCGTAATAAATAATAAATGAACTTTTCTCAATAGACCATTTATGGTCTATTTTTTTTATGGCTTGTATATTCTAACTGCTCCTAACCTTACGGTTCTCCCTGAATAAACGGTAGGAGGGAAAACTTACAAAGAAATACACGGACAACAAAGCGCGTTGGAATATACAAACCTATTTATCTCAGTTTTTCGCTAAAAAATTTGTTTTGCTGACAAAAAAATTGATAGCTTGTCGGCAAGTTTAGACAGACTTTGAATATATTTTTATTATATACTTTTCTCATTCTTACAAGTTATATGAAAAAAATAGTCTCAGTGAGGTAACGAATAGGGGCGGAGAAGATGGTTGTTTATGCCGATTTCGTATTTTTATTAAATTTTATCATTGATTATTTGATCTTATGGACGACAGGGAAATTTCTTCAACTAAATAGTAAAAAATTTCGTTTGTTCATGGGAGCTGGAATCGGTGCTTGTTATACGTTTATTTTTCTTATCCCGTCTCTTACGATTGTTCATATTCTTTTAACCAAAATCTTAGTTTCTATAGCAATGGTTCTTATATCTTTTGGTTTTATTCATCTCTTCCATTTTATTCGAATGTTGGCAACATTTTATTTTGTATCTTTTGTATTTGGGGGTGGTGTGTTTGGACTTCAATACCTTCTACAGATTGATCATGAAATCATCAATGGGATCTATATACATCATTCTTCTGGTTCCATTGTTTATCTTCTTTTTCTTGTCATCGCTCCAGTTATGATTTGGTTATTTTCGAATAAGACCTATTATTCGCTAAGAAGAAAAACATTGATACAACAGGATTTGGTAGATGTTGAACTGACCATATTAAATCAATCTTATCAATTCAAAGGATTAGTGGATACAGGGAACCAACTTTATGATCCTATTTCGCGAAAACCGGTATTAATCATCGAAGCTAAGGATCTTACGATTTTACCTGATGTTCTTCAGCAAGCTTTTGACAATCGTCAATTTATATTGGATAAATTTGAACAAATTGCCGATAAGATTGATCCAAATTGGTTATCAAGAATTCATTTGATTCCATTTCGTAGTGTGGCGAAAGAAATGCAATTTCTTCTGGCATTACGGCCAGATAAGGTGGTGATCCAAAACGGAGAAAAACGTATAGAGACAAATAAGGTTCTCATTGGTTTAGACTATGGTCAATTATCGATTGACAGGTCTTACCAAGCGATTATTCATCCGGAATTATTGATCGCATCGTAAAAAATTGCTTTTCAAGGGGGTCTCAAATGATTAAGAAATGGAAGATCCAATTGATTCTTATTTGGTATCGTCTTTTATTTTTACTGGGATTAAAGTCTGAGGAAGTTTATTATATTGGCGGTAGCGACACTCTTCCACCACCATTAACAAAGGAAGAGGAAGAACATTTATTAGAAAAACTGCCAAAAGGTGATCCAGCAGTCAAAACGATGTTAATAGAAAGAAATCTTCGACTCGTGGTTTATATTGCAAGAAAATTTGATAATACCGGTGTTAGCATTGAAGATCTCGTTTCAATTGGATCGATTGGTTTAATAAAAGCGGTGAATACTTTTGATACAGAAAAAAATATTAAGCTGGCAACATATGCTTCTCGTTGTATTGAAAATGAAATCCTCATGTATTTACGACGAAATAATAAAATGAAAACTGAGGTCTCTTTTGACGAACCATTAAATATCGATTGGGATGGAAACGAATTATTATTATCCGATATTTTAGGAACAGAAAATGATACCATTTTCCGCAATATCGAAGAAGAAGTAGATAAAAAAATATTGAAAAAAGCATTGGAAAAGTTAAGTGATCGAGAAAAAATGATTATGGAGCTTCGTTTTGGTTTAAAAGATGGCGTCGAAAAAACGCAAAAAGATGTTGCTGATATGCTCGGAATTTCCCAATCTTACATTTCACGCCTTGAAAAGAAAATAATCAGACGATTGCGAAAAGAATTTAATAAGATGACTTAAAGCATAAAATATTCCCTCCGAGGAGATACTTTACATATCTGGTACTCCGATAGGAGGGAGAAGAATGTCAAGAAATAAAGTTGAAATATGTGGTGTAGATACATCGAAACTGCCTGTACTCAAGAATGATGTCATGAAAGAACTATTTGTGAAGCTCCAAAATGGAGATCGATCTGCAAGAGAACAATTAATCAATGGCAACCTTCGCTTAGTTTTAAGTGTGATTCAACGCTTTAATAATCGAGGGGAATATGTGGATGATCTTTTTCAAGTTGGATGCATCGGTTTAATGAAAGCGATTGATAATTTCGATTTAAGTCAAAATGTAAAATTCTCCACCTATGCGGTGCCAATGATTATTGGCGAAATCCGTCGTTATTTAAGGGACAATAATCCGATCCGTGTCTCAAGGTCTATTAGGGATATTGCCTATAAAGCCTTACAGGTTCGCGATTCCCTTACCAATCAAAAAGCAAGCGAACCAACCATTTATGAAATTTCTGAAGCTTTAAATGTACCAAAGGAAGATGTTGTTTTTGCTTTGGATGCCATTCAAGACCCTGTCTCCTTATTTGAACCCATTTACCATGATGGCGGCGATCCCATTTATGTCATGGATCAAATTAGTGACGATAAGAATAAAGACGTTCAATGGTTAGAAGAAATCGCAATCAAACAAGCTCTTGATCGATTAAATGAGCGGGAAAAAATGATTCTATCCATGAGGTTCTATGAAGGGAAAACACAGATGGAGGTCGCTGAGGAGATTGGAATTTCACAAGCACAAGTTTCTAGATTAGAAAAAGCTGCGATTCATCAAATGCAAAAATATATTCGCGCTTGAAAATCGTTCGTACATTTTTCACCTATCTTACATATATATATTAAAAGACCAGAAGAAGATAGGTGAGTATCATGATCAAAATTTCTGAGTTTCAGACTAAGGATGTTGTAAATATTTATGATGGTAAAAAATTGGGTATTGTGCAGGATGTTGAAATCGATTTAAAAACTGGTCGAGTTGAGGCATTGGTCATCCCGAATCAAGGGAAGTTATTTGGTCTATTCGGGAATGGTACGGAGTATATCATTCCTTGGAAGAATATTGTGAAGATTGGCCTTGATGTGGTATTGGTAAAGCTGGATGATCATCGTGCATTTCGGTCAATCGAATCTGGTGATGATGCTGATCCGTTTAAAAAATATTAATGAATAGATGGCAAGGATTTAGTTCCTTGTCTTTTTTTTTTGTAGCTTTTGGGTTTGTATATTACAAACCTATTTTAAGTTTGAAAGCCTTGAACATAAGTTCATATGCTATATTCAATGAAGATAGTCAATATGATAAAATGTGAAAAAGGAGTGGATGAGATGGAACCATTTCAATTACAGGAGCAACCCATTCCCCATCTTGTGATCAAATCATGGCAAAAACTTGTTCCTGGTTTAAATGTCGGATTTAGTACGAAAAAGGGTGGAGTAAGTAAAGGTTTTTATGCCACGATGAATTTAGCCCTCCATGTTAACGATCAAGAAGAAGATGTGATTAGCAACCGTAAAATGCTTACGAACGCTTTAGGTTTTTCTTTTGATGCATGGACATCAGCTGAACAAGTTCATGGGAATCATATCGAGATCATTTCTAAAGAGAAACGAGGAAAAGGGCGATTATCACGAGAAGATGCGATTCAAGATACAGATGGAATGGTTACGAATGAACCGAATATTTTACTTACATCATTTTATGCCGATTGTGTCCCATTATTTTTTCTAGACCCAGTAAAAAAAGTAATTGGTCTAGCTCATGCTGGTTGGAAAGGAACACAATTGAAAATAGCAGAAAAAATGATCGAAACTTTTGTGTTTGCCTTTGGATCAAATCGTGAAGATATTCATGTTGCAATCGGCCCTTCGATTGGGCAATGTTGTTATGAAGTTGATGGAAAAGTGATCCAGCCCATTCAATCTACATTTTCTTTTATTCCGGAGGATATCATTTTCGACAAAAACAATGGACATTATGATTTAGATTTAAAAAAATTAAACCAACAAATACTAATTCATGCAGGAATTTTGCCGAATCATATCGAAGTTTCTTCATATTGTACCAGTTGTGATCATCATTTATTCTTCTCCCATCGAAAAGACAAAGGGAAAACAGGTCGAATGGCGGCTTGGATTGGCTTAAGGAAGGATGAGTCATAATGTCCCTAAAAGAAAATATTCAACAAGTAAAGCAAAGAATAAAAAAGGCGTGTGAAAAAAGTAAGCGAGAAGAAAATGAAGTGAAGATGATTGCAGTTACGAAATACGTTGGAATCGAACAGACAAGAGAAGTGCTTGACTTAGGTATCGAACATATTGGCGAGAACAGGGTTCAATACGCGCTTCCTAAATACGAAGCATTATCTTCAATGGGAGTCTGGCATTTTATCGGCCATTTGCAGACGAATAAGGTTAAACAAGTCGTTGGAAAGTTCGATTATATTCATTCTTTGGATAGGCTCTCTTTGGCAGAGGCGATCCATAAACGGGCAAACCAATTACAAACAAAAGTGAAATGTTTCATTCAGGTGAATATTTCAGGTGAAGAGAGCAAAGGTGGCGTCAATCCTGACGAATTAATCGAATTTTGCAAGGCGATTCGCCAATATGATACCATTCAAGTGGTAGGCTTAATGACAATGGCACCTTATACGGCGAATCAAGAGCTGATTCGTTCTGTCTTTAGAAGTCTCCGAGAATGGAGAGATCAGATTAATCAACAAAAAATCTTTCATGAACCGATAAAAGAATTATCGATGGGAATGTCGAACGATTTTGAAATTGCGATCGAAGAAGGAGCAACTTTTATCCGTTTAGGAAGTGTTTTATTTAAAAATTAAAGGGAAAGAAAAGGAGGAGCGTTTTCTTATGATGGGGAAGCTGATGGGTTTTCTTGGCCTAAACGATGAGGAAGAAGAGATCACTGAAGAACAAGAAGAAGAGGTTAGAGAAGAAGAATTTTTACCTAGTCGTAAGCATAAAAATAACGTAGTTAGCATACATAGCCAAAAAAATGTCAAGGTGATTTTATCCGAACCTAGGTCCTATGAAGAAGCGCAACAAATCGCTGATTATTTGCGTTTACATCGTCCTGTGATTGTTAATCTTCAACGAATGAATTCGGATCAAGCAAGGCGTATGGTTGATTTCTTAAGCGGTTGTGTTTATGCATTAAATGGAGAAATTTCAAAAGTTGGAGCAAGTATTTTTGTCTTAACACCTGAAAATATTACCATTGAAGGTACGATTACGGAGATGATTGAAGAATAACGATTGAAAATAAACAGTAAAGGGTGACAGCATGGTAGCATTAATGACAATACTATACTACGCTTATAGGATTTATTATTATATGATCTTGGCATACATTATTATGTCTTGGTTACCACAGTTAGCACATAGTCCAATTGGCGAGTTATTAGCTCGGCTCGTTGAACCGTATTTACGTCCATTTCGCAGATTAATCCCGCCAATTGGGATGATCGATATTTCACCTATTGCGGCATTAATCGCATTATGGTTTATCTATTTAGGAGCCAATTCTGTTCTTGGTTATCTTTTTACAATATTGGGGTAACAACAGATGAAATTTGAACATATATTAAATCATTACCGCAAAGAGGAACAACCATTTGTTGAAAGAGTAATCGATTTTTGTGAACGAGTTTCACTAAGCCACAAGCCGATTAGAACGGATTTTGTTGATCCAAGACAAAAGGTCATTGTACAAAACATCGTTAATTCTTATATGGATTTGACGATGTTTTTTGATGGAGGTTATCAGGAGGCAGAACGGGGTAGAATTTTGATCGCTCCATCATATTTTTATTCAGAAGAAGATTTAGGGCTTCATTATTTTCAAATCTATGGTGAAAATAAATTTTTCGTAATCACCCATAAAGATGTGTTAGGTGCATTATTAAACATTGGCTTAAAACGAGAAAAATTTGGCGACATTTTAATCACGGATACCACAAAACAATTGATCGTAGCAAGTGAAGTAGCAGATTACGTAAGGATGGAACTCAAGCAAATTGGCAAAACCAAGATCAATTTAGAGTCGATTACAAGGGATCATTTAAATCCTCCTTTAATCCAATATGAGAATTTACAATTTACAGTACATTCTTTACGGGTGGATACTGTCGTGGCTCATGTTTTTCGTCAATCTCGTTCAAAAGTAGCAGAATGGATTAAAGGAAAACACTTAAAAGTGAATTGGCAAATTGTAGATCAAGTTGATTACAAACTAGAAGTTGGCGATATGGTATCGTTAAGAAAATTTGGCCGATTTAAAATCTTAGAGGAAGATGGAACAACAAAAAAAGGTCGAATCTTGATAAAAGTAGGGAAAATCATTTAAAAAAGTTGCAAGAAAATGAAGGATTTTTCCCTTTGATGTCGAAATTGAAATCGAAAAAGATTTTCGATCATATACTTTTTGGAGGTGTTTTTGGTGCCTTTAACACCGCTGGATATACATAATAAAGAATTTAGTCGAGCATTCCGTGGGTATGATGAAGATGAAGTGAATGAATTTCTTGATCAAATTATTAAGGATTATGAAGCGTTGATCCGTCAAAATAAAGATTTAGAAGAAAAAATTCTTCAAGCCAATGAAAGATTACAACATTTTACCAATATTGAAGAAAGTTTAAGCAAATCGATTATAGTTGCTCAAGAAACTGCGGAAGAAGTGAAAGCCAATGCCAAAAAAGAAGCTCAATTAATCATCAAAGAGGCAGAAAAAAATGCTGACCGCATCATTAATGAAGCATTGATTAAAGCAAGAACCATCGCTTTAGAAATTGAGGAATTAAAGAAAAAAGCAAGTATTTATCGCAAACGATTCCGTACTCTTTTAGAAGCACAATTAGAGATGTTGGATGAAAAAGCATGGGATGAAATGGAACAACTTGATTCTCTTGAGCAATTAGAAAAAGATAATTGACGTATAAACGTTGACTTTTTGTCGATAATTAATGTATATTTGTTCATTATATATCTTAAATACAAAAAACTATGATTGGGACACGTTTCATTAGAATGGATTCCAAGCGAGCTAGGGATTGGTGGAAGCCTAGTAATCTCATTTTATTGAAATATCACCCATGAGTTGCTTTCTGAAAGCAAGTATCTGCAAGTAGGAAAAGTCGGTGTATGCCGTTATCTGAATGAAGTGGCTTTTAGCTATTAGGGTGGTACCGCGGGTAACCTTCTCGTCCCTAGATTTGGGTTGAGAAGGTTTTTTTATTCCTTTAGTATCATTGTTACGATAGAAAAAAATCATGAGGAGTGAAGAAGGTGGATTATACAAAAACATTAAATCTGTTAAAAACAGATTTTCCAATGCGGGGTAATTTGCCAAATAAAGAGCCAGAAATTCAAAAATGGTGGGACGAAGTTGATATCTACCATAAAGTCCAAGAAAAACAAAAAGGAAAACCAAAGTTTATCCTTCATGATGGACCGCCTTATGCAAATGGCGATATTCATATTGGCCATGCCTTAAATAAGGTATTAAAGGATTTTATTGTTCGCTTTAAAACGATGCAAGGTTATGATGCTCCTTACGTTCCGGGATGGGATACTCATGGCCTACCTATCGAACATGCGATTATTAAGAATCAAAAAATCAACCGCCATGAAATCAGTCCCATCGAGTTCCGTAATATGTGTCGTGACTATGCTCTTTCTTATGTAGAAAAGCAAAAAGAGCAATTTAAACGCCTTGGTGTACGCGGGGATTTTGATAACCCCTATATCACACTAAAACCAGAATACGAAGCAAGACAACTTCGGGTTTTTGGAGAGATGGCGAAGAAAGGTTTAATTTACAAAGGATTAAAGCCTGTTTATTGGTCTCCATCATCCGAGTCTGCTCTTGCTGAAGCAGAGATTGAATATAAAGAAAAGAAATCTCCATCGATTTATGTGGTTTTTGAAGTAGTAGATGGGAAAGGAAAACTACCAAAAGGTTCGAATATTGTCATTTGGACCACAACCCCATGGACCATACCTGCAAACTTAGGAATCTCCATTCATCCAGAATACCAATATGTACTTTTTAAGGCCAATAACCAACAGTACCTTGTTGCCAAGGAGTTATTGGATCAAGTGAAAGCTGAGATTGGCTTTGAAGAAGTAGAAATCCTTCAAGAATTTAAAGGAGAAGAATTAGAAGGTGTTCTTTGTCAACATCCATTCTATGATCGTACATCCCTAGTGATGTTAGGGGAACATGTTACATTAGATGCAGGTACAGGTTGCGTCCATACCGCTCCTGGACATGGGGAAGATGACTTTTATGTAGGTCAAAAATATGGTCTTGATGTTTTATCCCCCATTGATGACCAAGGGAAGTTCACTAGTGATGCTCCAGGTTTTGAGGGAATGTTCTATGAGGATGCCAACAAAGAAGTGACGAAGAAACTAGATGAAGTCGGCAAATTGTTAAAACTTGGCTTTATCAAACATCAATATCCTCATGACTGGCGGACGAAACAGCCTGTGATTTTCCGTGCGACAGAACAATGGTTTGCTTCCATTGATAAAATTCGCCAACAAATGTTGGAGGAAATTAAAAATGTTAAATGGGTCCCACATTGGGGTGAACAGCGTCTCCATAATATGATTGCCGAACGTGGTGATTGGTGTATTTCCCGTCAACGGATTTGGGGAGTGCCTATTCCGATCTTCTATTGTCAAGATTGCGGCGAAACGATTTTAAATGATGATACCATTAATCATCTAATCAAGTTGGTTGAAAAAGAAGGCACAAATGTTTGGTTTGCAAGAGAGGCCCATGAATTAATGCCTGAAGGATATCAATGTCCATCCTGTGGCGGCACTCACTTTAGAAAAGAAACGGATATTATGGATGTTTGGTTTGATTCTGGTTCCAGTCACGAAGGGGTGCTTACCCAAAGAGAAGAACTGCGTCGTCCTGCTGATCTCTATCTTGAGGGCTCTGACCAATATCGCGGTTGGTTTAACTCTTCCCTATCTACAAGTGTTGCTGTTACTGGAAAAGCGCCATATAAGGCGGTATTAAGCCATGGTTTTACCTTAGATGGCGAAGGGAGAAAGATGTCCAAATCCTTAGGAAACGTGATTGTTCCCCAAAAGATTATGGATCAACTCGGGGCAGATATTCTTCGTCTATGGGTGGCATCGGTTGACTATCAAGCGGATGTGCGTATTTCGGATAATATCTTAAAACAAATCTCAGAAGTTTATCGGAAGATTCGCAATACCCTTCGTTTCTTAGTCGGAAACTTAGAGGGATTTGATCCAAAGACGGATAAAGTGCCTCTTGACAAAATGAATGAACTAGACAAATATGCCATGATGAAAACGAAGCTGCTCATTGATAAAGTCATCAAAGCCTATGATGAATATGAATTCCATACTGTTTATCAATCGATTCACAACTTCTGTACCGTCGATATGAGTGCATTCTATTTAGATATCGTTAAGGATCGTCTTTACATTCAACCCTTACATTCGCCTTCAAGGAAAGCTGCGCAAACCGTGTTGTATGAAGTTTTATTAGCTTTAGTCAAATTAATTGCACCGATCCTTCCCCATACGGCTGATGAAGTGTGGAAGTATATTCCTGGTGTAGAGGAGATTAGTGTTCAATTAACGGAAATGCCTGACTGGTCCCATATCGAAGTGGATCAGCAGTTAATGGAGAAATGGAACCGATTCTTGAAAGTTCGTGATGAGGTCTTAAAAGCCCTTGAAGTAGCAAGAAAAGATAAAGTGATTGGTCATTCTTTACAAGCAGCGGTGTACATCTATCCATCACAAGAAGTGGCCGAATTACTTCGTCAATTTGATGAGTTAGATAAACTATTTATCGTTTCCCAAGTATATGTACACGATCATGAAGCTCCAGCTGATGCCATGGAGTTAGAAGGTCTTCATGTTCTCGTTACACCGGCAGAAGGAGAAAAGTGTCAACGTTGTTGGGTGGTAAGCCCAGAGGTTGGTAAGAAACATGAAGAACTCTGCCCAAGTTGTGCTGATATTGTAGAGAAGCATTATAGTCATTTAGTAACTGAATAAGTAAGGTAAAAATAAAAGCTTAGGGCTCAATCAGCCCTAAGCTTTTATCGTTTGCGCCCGGGTATGGATGTTATTTCTAAAGAGAAATTGTTGATCCACCAGACTATGATAACTTAACTTGACTTTATGTAATCAACCAAGTCAGTTTGTTTAGTAATGGTAAAAATGCGTAAACTATGAATAATGAATATAGGAGGTAGGGAAATGAAGGATCAAACTCAGGGTAATCAATCGATTGAAAAAGAAAATGAGAAGAAGGATGAGGAAAAATACTCCTTAGAATGGATTGGGAAAAAAATTGATGAATTAGGTATACAGTTGGAACGGGTACAAATCGCTGATTATGTTGCTTTATTAAATCGGCCTCATCGATTGTTTTTTATTAACCTTTTAACTGGGATTGCAAGGGGAATCGGGATTGCGCTTGGGTTTACCGTATTTGCTGCTACTATCATTTATATTTTACAAAAATTAGGCGCTTTAAATTTACCGATTATTGGGGATTATATAGCTGATATTGTCAAAATTGTCCAAGCCCAATTAGATATTGAGCGAAGTTTTCGATAAAAGAGGTGCGATATAATGAATCAAAAAGATCTTCAACATTTCAAGGAATTATTGCTAGAAGAAAAAAAATCACTTCTGCATGAATGGGAAACCAACAATCATTTTAACTTAGATGAAAGTATGAAAGATTCGATTGGAGAACTTTCCCTTTATGATAACCATCCAGCAGATATTGGATCAGAACTGTTTGAACGAGGAAAAGATTTAGCTTTAAAAGAAAACCAAAAACATATTCTTGCTCTGATCGACGACGCATTAACACGAATTGAAAATGGAACCTATGGGTATTGTTTGACTTGTCATATAGAGATACCCAAAGAACGATTAGAAGCAGTCCCTTATGCAAAATATTGTATTGAGCATCAAACGAATAACGAGATCTCGATACAACGCCCCATTGAGGAACAATTCCTTATGCCTCCTTTTAGCAGAACAAGTTTTGATGGGAAAGAGAATGAAACAGGATTTGATGGGGAAGATGCTTGGCAAGTTGTTACAAGATATGGGACATCGAATCCTGCCGACTATTTTGCACGTGGTGAAGATTACGATCATTTATACATTGAAAGCGATGAACCAGATGGTTATGTGGATCAAGTAGAAGGGTTTATCATTACGGATATCACTGGCAGTCCAAGTGTAGATCATGTAGATATTGCACGGAATAAAGCTTATGAAGCCTATATTAAAAGTCATGAAGGAGAAGAAGGAATTACAGAAATTTATATTGATGAAGAAAGGAAGTAAGAAGTTAAAATATTTAGTCCCCTTAAGGAATAAAAGGGGGCTTTTGTTTTGCAAGTTGTAGATGAGGCGCCCCTATGCTACAATGGGCAGAGAAAGAATAGAGGAGGAACCAATGTTGTTATACTATCTTGTATCATTTGTCATTGTACTGATTGATCAATTAAGTAAATGGATGGTCATACATAACATGGACCTTTATGAAAGCATACCCTTGATTGAAGGCTGGTTTCACATTACATCCACGCGAAATCGCGGCGCTGCTTTTAGTATTTTACAGAACCAACGCACTTTCTTTATCATTCTAACATCAATTGTTGCCGTTTTCTTAATTTATTATATTTGGCAAGTTAAGGAGACCCAAAAAATACTCACTTTTGGTTTGGCCCTGATCTTAGGTGGTGCCATTGGAAATTTAATCGATCGCATTATATTTGGCGAAGTGATTGATTTTATCGACGTGCGAATTATTCACTTTGCAATTTTTAATATTGCCGATTCAGCGATTACGATCGGTGTGATTCTGATGATATGGAAACTATTTTTTACCAAATCAGTTCAATAGGAATGAGGTTGTGAAATTGGATCGGTTTGAAAAATATGAGTGGACAATTGAAGGGGATCAAGTCGGAGAACGAATTGACAAATTTTTGGCAGAACAGTTTGAACAATGGTCGAGAACACAGATTCAACAATGGATCAAAGAAGGCTATATCACAGTGAATGATCAAGTAGTGAAAGCTAATTATAAAGTAAGTGAAAATGATGAAATTGTCGTCAAGATTCCCCCCCAAAAAGAATTAGAAATAGAGCCTGAAAACATACCCTTAGATATCGTTTATCAAGACCAAGATGTTGTTGTGGTGAATAAGCCTAGAGGCCTTGTTGTTCATCCTGCACCTGGTCACTATTCGGGAACTTTGGTTAATGCCTTACTTTATCATATTAAGGATTTATCAGGGATTAATGGGGTATTAAGACCAGGAATTGTTCATCGGATCGATAAAGATACTTCAGGATTGATGATGGTGGCTAAAAATGATTTAGCTCATGAATCTTTGGTTCGCCAATTAAAGGAGCATACCGTCCATCGGGTTTATACGGCTTTGGTTCATGGGAATATTCCTCATGATCTTGGGACGATCGACGCACCCATTGGTCGAGATCCCAAAGATCGAAAAAAAATGGCTGTTGTTCATAAAAATAGTAAACATGCTGTCACTCATTTTGTGGTAAAAGAGCGGTTTAATGGGTATACGCTAATCGAATGTAAGTTAGAAACAGGAAGAACTCACCAGATTCGCGTACATATGCAATATATTGGGCATCCATTAGTGGGCGATCCTCTATACGGTCCTAAGAAAACGCTAGATATTGATGGCCAAGCTTTACATGCTAAAGTGTTAGGGTTTCACCATCCACGAACAGGAGAGTATATGGAATTTGATTCAGAATTACCACAGGATATGGTTCGGTTGCTGGAACAATTGAGAGGAAAATAAAAAAATTAAAGTTTTTATCAAAAAATGTTTGACATACAAATGGAGATAGTAGATAATATGAATAACAATTGAAAGTTCCTTTAACTCAGTCCTGAGAGGCTGAAAAGGTGATCGGATGATTAAAAGATATAGTGTTTGTTGTCTGATATTACAAGCTTTTGCCTCTCGTGGCAAAAGCTTTTTTTTATGCACACGATCACCGCTAAATGGAGCGCAAGGAGGTGTATCAGGTGGTAAGAGAAAGAGTATTACTAGATGAAGCAGCAATTGGGCGAGCATTAACAAGAATTGCACATGAAATCTTAGAAAAGAATAAAGGAATAGAAGATCTCGTTCTTATTGGCATTAAAACAAGAGGAATTTACCTAGCTAGGAGACTAGGAGAAAAGATTAAGATGATTGAAGGGCAAGACGTACCAATTGGTGAATTAGATATTACCCTTTATCGTGATGACTTATCAGAAAAAAGTGATCAACCCTTAGTACAAGGAAGTCACATCGATTTTAGCATTGAAGGAAAAAAAGTTATTCTCGTGGATGATGTGCTTTATACAGGACGCACCGTTCGTGCTGCTTTGGACGCCTTGATCGATATTGGCCGCCCCCAATTGATTCAATTAGCGGTTCTAATTGATCGAGGGCATCGGGAACTTCCAATTCGTCCAGATTATGTTGGCAAAAACATACCAACTTCAAGACAGGAAATGATATCTGTTCAATTAAAAGAAGTGGACCAAAAAGAACAAGTAGTTATACGACAAACGACTACCCTTTAAAATCAGTCCAGAGAGGCTGACAAGGGTTCTTATTCGTAAGGGATCATTGAAATGCTTAACGAGAATCCCTTCGAACTGAACCTCTTTCGTCTCGAAAGAGGTTTTTTATTAGGAAAAAAACTAATATAAACCTCTTTTAAAAAGCTTAAAGACAATTTTCTGGAAAAGAGGAGGAGTAACATGAATAAGAAACCTGTTTTAGATGTAAATGAGATCCCAAATTTATTAAGTTGGATTCCCCTTAGCTTTCAACATTTGTTTGCGATGTTTGGTGCAACGATTTTGGTTCCAATCTTAACTGGATTAAATCCATCAGTCGCACTTCTTTCAAGTGGTATAGGAACATTAGCCTATTTGATGATCACAAAAGGTAAAATTCCAGCCTATCTTGGCTCATCCTTTGCTTTTATCGCTCCCATTATCACGGTTTCTAAAACAGAAGGATTAGGAGCAGCAATGTTTGGAGCATTGCTTGCTGGGATCATTTATGCCATTGTTGCACTGATCATATACAAGTTTGGTTCTGAATGGATTCATAAACTCTTACCACCAGTTGTCATTGGTTCAGTGGTTATCGTTATCGGTTTAGGACTAGCTACAGTCGCTGTTGATATGGCAATGAATGTGAAAGTTAACGGACAAACGATTTATTCACTAAAACACTTCTTCATTGCATTAGCTACTCTAGCGATAGCAATCCTAGCTAGTACCATGTTTCGCGGGTTCTTAGGTGTTATACCAATTTTACTTGGAATTATCGGCGGATATATCATTTCTTTATTTGCAGGTATCGTGGATTTAACCAAAGTTTATGAAGCACCTTGGTTTGCAATCCCTACCTTTACAACTCCTGAATTTTCATGGAAAGCAGCCATTATTATGGTCCCTGTTGCTTTAGTCACGATCACAGAACACATTGGGCACTTAATGGTGACAGGTAGCATTATGAATCGGGATCTTGTCAAAGACCCAGGATTACATCGCTCGATCCTTGGTGATGGTGTGGCAACTTCTCTTGCTGCGTTAATTGGTGGACCGCCTAATACCACTTATGGTGAGAATATTGGTGTCATGGCAATCACCCGTGTATACAGTGTCTATGTCATCGCAGGAGCTGCGCTTTTCGCGATGAGTTTTGCCTTCATCGGAAAATTAGGAGCATTAATTTCAACGATTCCAACACCTGTCATGGGTGGAGTATCCATACTCTTATTTGGAATCATCGCTTCGGCAGGTCTGCGTATGTTAGTGGAAAATGGAATTGATTATAGCGATAAGCGAAATCTTGTGATCTCTTCGGTGATTATGGTGATTGGTGTAGGGAATGCAGCCCTTCATTTAAAAGGGATTCATATAGACATTGAAGGAATGGCACTAGCAACAATTGTCGGAGTGATTCTTAACCTTGTATTACCAACGAATAAACAAGGAGAAAATGAAATAGAAGTAGAAGAAACGGACAATTTAGCACAAAGTTCGATCAATAGAAAAACGATAAAAGCAAGTTTATAATTTATAAAATCAAGAAACCTTTAAAGCAGTCCAGAGAGGCTGGTAAGGTTCTTCAGCTTACAATCATACCATTCACGTTTTATTCGAATTTTTGGAATCATAAGATAAACATAAAGTTTCATAGGAAAAAGCTGGATATGATTGGAAGTTTAAGGATCTTCTTACCAACCGTAAGGAGATCCTTTTTTAACGCCTTCATAATTAAGGGATGAATGAATTAGGTCTATGAACAAAAGAAAGTAAGTAAGGAGTGAGAGAAAAATGGGACAACATTTATTAAGCATCGATGATTTAACCATTGAAGAGATAGAAAAAATCTTTAACAGAGCGAAATATTATGAGCAATATCATCCATTTATACGTCCACAGTTTCAAAATCGTTTTGTCGCGAATCTGTTTTTGGAACCAAGTACAAGAACACGTTTCTCCTTTGAGATCGCAGAAAAACGATTAGGAGCAGAAGTTCTTCAGTTTCAACAAAGTGTATCGAGTATCACGAAGGGAGAGTCGCTGTTAGATACGTTAAGAACACTTGAATCACAAGGAGTAGAGGCAGCAGTGATTCGAATTTCTGAAGAAGGGTTACTAAGGAAGCTATCTGAAAAAGTATCTCTAAAAATTATTAATGCTGGTGAAGGAAGGATTGAACATCCCACTCAAGCATTATTAGATTTATATACCATTCGTAAATATTTTCACACAGTAAAAGGGCTTAGAATCGCCATCATCGGTGACATATCCCATAGTCGGGTTGCCCATTCCAATGCGGCACTTTTAAAAAGGTTGGGGGCACAGCTGATCTTTAGCGGACCAGATTCATTGATGGATGATTCTTTAGAAGGAACGATTCTACCTGTTGATGAAGCGATTCAAAATGCCGATGTGGTCATAATGCTACGAATTCAATTTGAACGGCAAAAGATGAACTATATTTCTTCAAAAGAGAACTATCGAGCAGAATTTGGTTTCACAAGAGAACGTTTAAAATATCTTCAGCCTCATTCCATCATCTTGCACCCTGCACCAGTGAATCGCGGATTGGAGATGGACGATGAAGTCGTTGATCATCCCCAGTCAAAAATCTTTGAACAAATTCATAATGGAGTATGGGTTCGAATGGCTGTCATTGAACGAGCATTGGAGGGAAATTTAAGATGGGAATCATTATCAAACAAGGAAATGTGTGGTATCGAAATCGGTGGATTCAGAGAGATATCCTAATTGAAGGTGAGTTAATTCAGGAAATCAAAGAAGAGATCATCCCTAAGATGGAAGATCAAATTGTTTATGCTAGTGGGAAGATCGTTGTACCAGGATTTATCGATGTCCATGTTCATTTACGTGAACCAGGATATGAAGAGAAAGAAACCATCAAGACAGGGGCAAAAGCAGCAGTCAAGGGTGGGTTTACAACTATTGCGTCTATGCCAAATACCAAACCAGTCATCGATCAAGCTGAACTTATTACCTATGTTCTAACGAAAAGCGAACAAGCAGGTTTTGCAAAAGTATTAGCGATTGGTGCGATTACAAAGGAACAAGAAGGACAAAAATTAGCTGATCTATTTGGGATGAAAGAGAAAGGAGCAGTTGGCTTTTCTGATGATGGAAGAGGTGTGAAATCGTCAGGTTTGATGAAACAGGCCATGGAGATAGCGAAAACCTTGGGTGTACCCATTCTTGCTCACTGCGAGGATATTGACCTTACCAACGGTGGAGTCATTCACGACGGAAGAATGGCAAAAGAGTTGGGAGTACCAGGTATACCCGCAGAAGCAGAGTACATCCAGTTAGCGCGGGATTTAATCTTGGCGGAAATAACAGGTGTTCACTACCATGTATGTCATGTAAGCAGTAAACGATCTGTTGAATTGATCCGTGAAGCAAAAGCAAGAGGGGTGAATGTCACAGCTGAGGTGACGCCTCATCATCTGGTCTTAACTGAAGATGATCTTAAAGAGCCGTATGCACAATTTAAGATGAATCCTCCCTTACGAACAGAAGAAGATCGTCAAGCCTTGATTAAGGGGTTAAAAGACGGGACGATTGATATGATCGCTACCGATCACGCTCCCCATACAGAACAAGAAAAAGGAAAAGGACTATTAGAAGCTCCTTTTGGCATCGTGGGACTAGAGATCGCCTTTCCCCTTTTGTTTACGAATCTAGTAAAACATCATTTGATCTCACTAGAACAACTCATCGATTCGTTAACTATAAAACCAGCCTCGTTGTTTGGATTAAATCTTGGAAAGATTGAAAAAGGAAGCATTGCGGATATAACCATCATCGACCTAGAAAAAATCCAATCTGTCGATCCTACACAATTTGCATCAAAGGGCAAAAATACCCCCTTTGTTGGCTGGAAATTACAGGGATGGCCAATAATGACAATCGTCAACGGAAAAATTGTCTGGGAAGAGAAGGAGGAATAAAGATGGCAAAAGCTACTCTTTATCTTGAAGATGGAACAGAATTGACAGGTGAATCATTTGGAAGCACAGGGGAAGCAATTGGAGAAATTGTATTTAATACTGGGATGACGGGTTATCAAGAAGTATTAACCGATCCTTCTTATTATGGGCAGTTTGTTATAATGACTTATCCTTTGATCGGAAATTACGGCGTGAATCTTAAAGACTTTGAATCCGTAAAACCTAGAGTATTTGGGTTTATTGTTAGGGAATATGCAGAATCACCTTCTCATTTTGAATCGGTGATGAATATCGATCAATTTTTGAAGGAACACAATATCTTAGGAATTGCTGGAATCGATACGCGAATGCTAACGAGAAAAATTCGTACTAAAGGCACAATGAAAGCCTTATTATCGACAAATGAGATGAATAAAGAAGAAGCGATGAAAAGATTAAAAGCACCATTACAAAGGAATCAGGTCCCACAAGTTTCCATTCCTTCGCCAATAACATTACCAGGCAAAGGCTATCATGTTGTATTGGTCGATTACGGTTATAAGCAAGGAATTGTTCGCGAGTTACTAGAAAGACAATGCAAGGTAACCATTGTCCCGCATAATACCTCACTTAAAGAGATTGAGAGTCTTCATCCAGATGGGGTCTTGTTATCCAATGGCCCTGGTGATCCAAAAGATGTACCTTGGGCAATTCCCATGATCCAAGGTCTTATTGAAAATAATATTCCACTCTTTGGCATCTGCCTTGGCCATCAATTGTTTGCATTAGCCAATGGAGCAGACACGAAGAAAATGAAATTTGGTCATCGGGGAAGTAATCATCCTGTAAAAGATTTAGTAACCAATCGAATTGTGATCACTTCACAAAACCATGGTTATACCGTAACCAAAGAATCATTGGAACAATGTCCTTTAACGATTACTCATATTGCAATAAATGATGGAACTGTAGAGGGTTTAGCTCATCATACGGCACCTGCATTTTCCGTTCAATATCATCCTGAAGCGTCCCCAGGACCTTTTGATAGTCGCTATCTATTTGACCAATTTATCGAAAAAATCCATGCATCAAAGGAGGAGAAAAAAAATGCCTAAACGCACAGACTTGAAAAAAGTTATTGTGATTGGCTCAGGTCCCATAGCAATTGGTCAAGCTGCAGAATTTGATTATGCAGGAACTCAAGCCTGTCAAGCAATACGAGAAGAAGGAATCGAAGTCGTTTTAGTCAATAGTAATCCAGCTACGATCATGACCGATCTAGAAATGGCGGATAAAGTCTATATGGAACCTTTAACCGTAGATTTTCTCGAGCGAATCATTCGCATCGAAAAACCAGATGGGATTCTAGCAAGCCTCGGAGGTCAGACTGCATTAAACCTAGCAATGGAACTGGAACAAAGAGGAGTTTTATCCAAAATGGGCGTAGAACTACTCGGGACGAAGAAAGAGACGATCCAAATCGCAGAGGACCGGGAACAATTTCGTAACCGAATGAACGAAATCGGTGAGCCAGTACCAGAAAGTAAGATTGTCTACAATTTAGAGGAAGCATATTCCTTTATTAAAGAGGTAGGTTATCCTGTGGTAATTCGCCCTGCTTTTACCTTAGGTGGTACAGGTGGTGGGATTGCTTACCAAGAAGCAGATCTGATCGAAATTGTTCAAAATGGACTTTCAGCTAGTCCGATTCACCAAGTTCTGCTGGAGAAAAGCCTGTTAGGTTACAAGGAAATCGAATATGAGGTGATTCGTGACCGTAATGGGAATAAAATCGTCGTCTGCAATATGGAAAACATCGACCCAGTTGGGATTCACACTGGAGATAGTATCGTTGTTGCTCCAAGCCAAACTTTATCTGATCGAGATTATCAGAACTTACGTAGTTCTGCACTAAAGATTGTAGAAGCTTTAAATATTGAAGGTGGTTGTAATGTGCAATTCGCATTAGACCCTAAAAGTGAAAGCTACTACGTCATTGAAGTGAATCCAAGGGTAAGTCGTTCTAGTGCGCTCGCTTCGAAGGCGACAGGTTATCCAATAGCCAAAATCTCCGCAAAAATTGCAATTGGTTACACCTTAGATGAAATTAAAAATCCGATTACTCAGACTACCTATGCTAGTTATGAACCTTCTCTTGATTATGTTGTGACCAAAATACCCCGTTGGCCTTTTGACAAGTTTCATTCAGCGAATCGAAAACTAGGTACACAGATGAAAGCTACGGGTGAAGTAATGGCGATAGGGCGATCATTCGAGGAATCATTACAAAAAGCAATCCGTTCCTTAGAACAAGGGTATGACGGTTTATATCAACCGAATTCCTTTGCTAGATTTACACGGGAAGAGTTAATCGGGAAGATGAAACAGGCTGACGATCAACGGTTATGGGTGATAGCGGAATCGTTTCGTAGGGGAATAACAGTTGAAGAGATTCATGGGATAACAGGTATTGATCCCTTTTTCCTATTTAAGATCAAACGATTAGTTGACATAGAACAGGAGATTTATAATGAAGAGCTGAATCCAACTACACTTTTACGATGGAAACGATTTGGTTTTTCTGATCGACAAATTGCCCAAATCAAAGGATTGAAAGAAGAAGAGGTACGAGCAGCAAGAGTTCAATTTCAAATCCGACCTGTTTATAAAATGGTCGATACCTGTGCAGCCGAATTCGATTCTTCCACACCTTATTATTATTCTACTTATGAGATGGAAGACGAGGTTGTTCCTACCAACAAACCCTCCGTTCTCGTATTAGGTTCAGGACCCATTCGAATTGGGCAAGGAATCGAATTTGATTATTCTACGGTTCATGCCGTTTGGGCAATAAGAGAAAAAGGGTTTGAGGCCATTATCATCAATAATAATCCGGAAACTGTTTCTACCGATTTTAATACATCAGATCGGCTTTATTTTGAACCGCTAACCTTTGAAGATGTCATGAACGTGATTGAAAAAGAAAAACCGATCGGGGTCATTGTTCAATTCGGAGGTCAGACTGCCATCAATCTAGCAGAAAAATTAACGGAACATCATGTGCCAATTTTAGGTACGACTCTTGATCATATTGATCAAGCTGAAGATCGTAAACGATTTGAACAATTATTAAAAGAATTGGGGATTAAACAACCAAAAGGGGAAACGGTTTTATCGATCGATGAAGCAATCCATGTTGCAAAGCGACTCGGTTACCCTGTATTAGTTCGTCCTTCCTATGTCCTTGGCGGAAGAGCGATGGAGGTCATCTATTCACAAGATGAATTAATTAATTATATGAAACAAGCAGTCATGGTATCCTCTGATCATCCGGTTTTAATCGATCGTTATCTCCAAGGAATTGAAGTGGAAGTGGATGCGATCAGTGATGCCACAAATGTACTCATCCCTGGTATTATGGAGCATATTGAACGAGCGGGTGTTCATTCAGGTGACTCGATTGCAGTATATCCACCCCAATCTTTAACCGATGAAGAAATCAATCAAATTGTCGATATTACAACGAAACTTGCACTGGCGATGGAAACAAAGGGGCTGATGAATATTCAGTTTGTGATTCATCAGCACGAAGTCTATGTGATTGAAGTCAATCCAAGAGCATCAAGAACGGTACCCTTTTTAAGCAAAGTTACTAAAATCCCGATGGCCAATCTTGCAACAAAAATCATCTTAGGTGACACGTTGCAATCCCTTGGATATCCTTCAGGCTTGTGGCCTGTATCCGATCAGGTGGCTGTAAAAGTACCTGTTTTCTCCTTTGCGAAACTTCGTCGGGTAGATGTGACCTTGGGACCAGAAATGAAGTCAACAGGGGAAGTGATTGGAATAGATACCAATTTCGCTAAAGCCTTATACAAAGGATTGGTGGCAGCTGGTATTCATGTACCTGTAAATGGAACGATTTTAGCAACGATTGCGGATAAGGATAAAGAAGAGTCACTTCCTTTATTTCGTCGCTTCTATCAACTCGGGTTTCAGATTATGGCGACAAAAGGCACAGCGGAATTTCTTATAAAACACGGTATTCCGATTACACCAGTACAAAAATTAAGGGAAGGCACGCCGAATATTCTTGACGAAATTCGCTCGCGAAATGTTCATCTCGTCATTAATACCTACACAAAAGGGAAAAATACGGAACGAGATGGTTTCAAAATACGCCGGGAATCTGTGGAATACGGAATTGCCTGCCTTACCTCTCTTGATACAGCCTATGCGTTATTGCATGTACTCGAATCTTTATCCCTTTCCCTTCAACCATTATCTAAAGGTGGTGAGTGAAATGAAGCAAGAAATAGCGATCATTTTAAGGAATGATCCTTTAACAAACCGAGTCTATCGAATGGAAGTGAAAGTAGAAGATTCGTTATCCTTGGTTCAACCGGGTCAATTCTATTATATCCATGTGAATGACAGTACGGCTCCTTTATTGCGAAGACCGATTAGTATCCATGATGTAGACCTGAACAACCAACAACTCACTTTTATTTATCGGGTTGAGGGAGAAGGGACCAAACGACTAAGTCAAAAGAAAGCAGGAGATCCAATCGATCTTCTTGGTCCTCTAGGGAATGGCTTTTCCGATCCTAAATTACAAGATAAGCGAAAAGTCGTTCTAATCGGTGGAGGAATCGGGATTCCTCCTCTCTATTACCTAGGCAAGCACTTAATAGAAAAAGAATTTCAAGTTACGAGTTTACTAGGATTCCAGTCGAAGCAAGAGTCATTTCTTATCGATGAATTCTTAAGTCTCGGGGAGACGAGAATTGCAACTATTGATGGTTCATTAGGCATAAAAGGGACAGTACTGGATTTGATTCATGATCAGCTAGACGATTGGCAAGTTTTTTATAGTTGTGGACCAAAAGGAATGTTACGAGCGATTCAACAAAAATATTTTTTCGACCAGTCTATCGAAGGGTATCTTTCTTTAGAAGAACGAATGGGGTGTGGAATTGGTGCCTGTTATGGGTGTGTAGTAAAAGTTGATTCTAATTATGATCCAAAAGGTTATAAAAAGGTTTGTTCCGATGGGCCTGTTTTTCCTTTTCGGGAGGTGATTCTATGAAGAACCGACTAGAAGTGAAATTAGGCGATTTGGTATTAAAGAATCCGATTATGCCTGCATCAGGGTGTTTTGGTTATGGGCGAGAATACGCGAAATTATATGATCTGCGTCTATTGGGAGCAATTGTTGTCAAAGCAACTACTTTGGAAGAACGGTTAGGAAACCCTACTCCCCGTATTGCTGAGACACCTAGTGGAATGTTGAATTCAATTGGTCTACAAAACCCTGGGGTCGAGGCTGTTATAAAAGAAGAACTTCCTTGGTTATCCCAATTTCAAACACCAATTATTGTAAATATAGCAGGGACATTAGTAGAAGACTATGTAGCCGTAGCTGAGAAAATCTCAGCCGTTCCTGAAGTAGCGATGATCGAGTTAAACATTTCTTGCCCCAATGTCAAATGTGGAGGAATCACCTTTGGAACAGATCCAAAGGTAGCCTATGAATTAACCAAAGCAGTAAAAGAAGTAAGTAAAGTTCCCGTTTATGTGAAATTATCGCCAAATGTAACTGACATTGTTTCAATGGCAACGGCGGTAGAAGAAGCAGGAGCCGATGGTCTAAGTATGATTAATACGTTGATTGGTATGCGGTTTGACTTAAAAACCAGAAAACCGGTACTAGCGAACCAAGTAGGTGGTTTATCAGGGCCGGCGATTAAACCTATTGCCTTACGAATGATTTATGAGGTGTATAAGAATGTTTCCATTCCGATCATTGGCATGGGAGGAATTACATCTGCGGAAGATGTGATTGAATTTTTCCTTGCTGGCGCTTCTGCGGTTGCTGTAGGTACGGCCAATTTCATCGATCCATATGTCATGCCAAAGATTATTCAAGATTTAGAACGTGTCCTGGATGAAATGGGTGTTGGACAAATATCCGAACTGACAGGGGAAGGGTGGAACTATCAATGAATAATCCTTCAATACGTGATCGAATCATTGTCGCCTTAGATGTACCAACTGAAAAAGAAGCCCTTGATCTGGTCGCTCGATTTGAAGGTGAACTTCGATTTGTAAAGGTGGGAATGGAGCTATTTTATGGCGCGGGTTATCCCATCATTGAAAAATTACAGAAATTGGGGATTAAAATCTTTCTTGATCTCAAGCTTCATGATATTCCCAATACAGTGGGAAGAGCAGCTGCTCAACTGACAAAAATGGGAGTAGAAATGTTTAATGTTCATGTGGCTGGCGGCATTCGGATGATGGAAGAAGCAAGGAATCAAATGGAAAAAAACCTCGCTGCCAAACAACAAAGACCCATTTTAATTGGGGTAACTCAATTGACCAGTACTGATGAACAAATGCTTCATGACGAGATTGGAATTCCTTATTCGATGGATACCGTTGTAAAACATTACAGCAAACTAGCGAAAAAAGCTGGTTTGGATGGAGTAGTGTGTTCTCCTTTAGATGTTAGTAATATTAAAGGGACTTGTGGAACTCATTTTTTGACAGTTACACCTGGAATTCGTCTTCCTGGTGGAATGAATCATGATCAGAAACGAATCACGACACCGGAACAAGCGTTTCAATTTGGCTCGGACTATATTGTGGTTGGGAGAATGATTACAGAAGCAAAAGAACCCGCAAAACAATTGGAAGAGATCGTTCGAAATGTAGAAAACATACTGAATTAAAGAATAGGAGTGAAAAATATGGATCAGAAAGAAATTTTCAATTTATTTCAAGAGTTAGGAGTTCTAAAGGAAGGGCATTTTCTCCTCACATCAGGACGTCATTCTGACAAATACATGCAGATGGCTCAATTATTACAATATCCAAAACACACCGAGAAACTGTGTCGAATTTTAGCTGAGAAAGTACCTGAAAAAGAAATCGATTTAGTCATTTCTCCAGCTGTTGGCGGGATTATCGTAGGTTATGAAATGTCAAGAATCTTAGGAGTTAGAAATATCTTTTGTGAACGGGAAAATGGGAAGATGACATTACGAAGGGGTTTTCAGATTCGACCTGGTGAAAAAGTGCTGGTTGTCGAAGATGTGGTCACCACTGGTGGTTCAGTAAAAGAAGTGATTGAAGTAGTAAAAGAGAACGGCGGAGAAGTTATCGGTGTTTGTGTTCTCGTTGATCGCAGTAATGGAAAAGTAGATTTTGAAGTTCCCTTTCAATCCCTCATATCCATGGAATTGGAATCCTATGATCAGGAATCATGCCCGATCTGTAAAGAGGGAAACATCCCAGTGATCAAACCAGGAAGTCGGGGATTAAGATAAGCAGAAAAACAGCCATTCCCAAACGTCCCAATACTTCTCCTCTAGAAACTTGAGAAACTTTGGTATATAAAATAAATGATATAAAAAAATAACTAATATGGATCTTTTTTTCTTAGATAATACATCTAGAGGAGGTACTTGTATGCAAATTGGATTGATTGGCTTAGGGAAAATGGGCTATAATATCGCCTTAAATATGAGAGATCATGGTCATCAAGTAGTAGCATATAATCGTTCGCCTGAGAAAGTGAAAGAGATTGAAAAAGAAGGAATCATAGGAGCATATAGTATTAAGGAGCTTGTGAATAAGCTTGAAGGAAGAAAAGTGATTTGGATCATGGTACCAGCAGGAGATCCAGTTGACCAAATGATTGATGCGCTGGTACCACTTTTAAACAAAAAGGACATCATTATTGATGCAGGAAACTCAAACTATAAAGACACTTTAAGAAGATATGAGCAATTAAAAGCAAAAGGGATTGATTTTGTGGATGTAGGAACAAGTGGTGGTATTACTGGGGCTAGAAATGGAGCTTGTACGATGATCGGTGCTGAAGATGAAGTGTTCCAATATATTGAACCTTTAGTAAGAGATATTAGTGTTGAAAATGGTTACTTACATACAGGACGAAATGGTTCGGGTCACTTTGTTAAAATGGTTCATAACGGAATCGAATATGGGATGATGCAAGCGATTGGTGAAGGGTTTGAAATCATGGAAAAAAGTCAATTTGACCTTGACTTGCAAAAAGTCGCTAGAGTCTTTAATCACGGATCGGTGATCCGCAGTTGGTTAATCGAATTAACAGAGAGAGCCTTTTCAAAAGATCCCCATTTAGATTCCATTAAAGGAGTTATGCATTCTTCAGGAGAAGGTTTATGGACGGTTCAAGAAGCATTAGACCTAAGAGTTCCAGCACCAGTTATCACCGAATCCTTGTTTATGAGATACCGCTCTGAACAGGAAGATACCTTTGCAGGTAAAGTGGTTGCAGCCTTACGAAACGAATTCGGTGGTCATGCAGTCGAAAAAAAATAAAGAAATAGACGAAAAAGGTGGTTGCTAATGAACACCGATTTATCTAACATCTTTGTTATCTTTGGTGGAACAGGGGATTTAACTTATCGCAAATTGATTCCTGCACTCTACAATTTACATCATGAGAACCAACTGCCAGAACATTTTGCGGTCGTTTCCATTGGCAGAAGAGACAAAACAAGTGAACAATATCGTAATGAATTAGTGGATTCCGTAAAACAGTTTTCCAGATTCCCGTTTATAGAAGAAGTATGGAAAACTCTAGGAGAACGACTCTATTATGAACAGTTTGATTTTTCTCAGGATGTAGGATATTACCATTTGAAGGAATTTCTTCAGCAATTAGATCAAAAATACCAAACAAACGGAAATCGTATTTATTATTTAGCGGTTGCTCCAGAATACTTTGGCTTCATCGCTGAGAAATTAAAAATTCATGGATTAGTAGAGAATCAAAGATCATGGCAACGGGTTGTAATTGAAAAGCCCTTTGGCAGAGACCTTCTATCTGCCCGAGAATTAAATCAGCAAATGATACAAGTTTTTACTGAGGAGAATACTTATCGTATCGATCATTATTTAGGTAAAGAAATGCTGCAAAACATTATGGTGATCCGTTTTGCCAATGCTCTCTTTGAACCCATTTGGAACCATCGATATATTGACCATATTCAAATTTCCTCAAGTGAAACGGTGGGAGTTGAAAACCGGGGTGGCTACTATGAAAAAGCAGGGGCACTCCGGGATATGATTCAAAACCATATGCTACAACTTCTCACGTTAACGGCAATGGAGCCACCGATTAATCTTAAAACGGAGTCCATTCGGGATGAAAAGGTAAAGGTTTTGCGTTCCATTGAAGAGTTCACGAAAGAAACCGCAATCAAAAATACGGTCCGTGGCCAATACGGTCCAGGAATGATAAAAGGGAAAAAAGTTCCTGGGTATCGGGAGGAAGAACGGGTTTCTCCTACTTCCACAACTGAAACATTTGCAGCTTTAAAATTACATATCAACAATTTTCGTTGGTCAGGGGTTCCATTTTATATTCGCACAGGAAAACGAATGCCAGCGAAGTCTACAGAGGTCATTGTTCAATTCAAACAACTAGAACACACATTATATTTTAAAGAATACAAAGATAATTTAATGCCAAACCTCTTAGTCATTCGGATTCAGCCCCTTGAAGGAATCTATTTACAATTTAATGCTAAACAGCCTGGAACCAAGAATCACATTGTCCCTGTAAAAATGGATTTTTGTCAGAATTGTCAAGTGGGGACCAATTCACCAGAAGCTTATGAACGATTAATATACGATGTCATGAGAGGCGATTCTACTTTATTTACTCGCTGGGATGAAGTGGAATATTCATGGAAACTGGTCGATACCATTGCCGAAGTTTGGCAAAATCAACCGATTGATTTTCCTAACTACCCATCTGGCACATGGGGACCAAAGGAAGCGGATGAATTGCTCCACCGTGACAGGCGAAGATGGTGGAATGTTGGAGAAGGGGAGATGATGAAACTATGAAAATTTTTGATATCTCCATGCCCATTCATTATCACATGCCTGTGTATAAAAATAAAGAAGAAAAACGCCCGCAACTGAAAACCGTACAAGACTTTAGTACAGCAACGGCGTATGAATCGCGAATCGATATGGATATGCATACAGGAACCCATATAGATGCCCCATTGCATATGATTAATGGGGGAGACACCATTGATTATTTGGATCTATCCAAAGTCATAACCCCATGTAAAGTGATTGATTTGACTTATTTAGAGCAACAAATTACACGTGAAGATTTGCTTGGGAAAGAGATTGAAAAGGGAGATTTTATCCTTTTTAAAACGAAAAATTCCTATGATGAAGGATTTAATCCAGAATTTATCTTCCTTGAAAAAAGTGGAGCCAAATATTTGGCAGAGATACAAATTAAAGGCGTTGGTATTGATGCTCTAGGAATTGAGCGAAGTCAACCCAATCATGAGACACACCTTCAACTTTTTCAGGCTGGAATCGTGATTTTAGAGGGGTTACGCCTGAAAGAAGTGGAAGAAGGAGAATATTTTCTTTATGCAGCACCCTTATATATCAAAGGTGCAGAAGCAGCTCCAACTCGTGCCATCTTGATCAAAGAAAGATAACAATGTCATGCGTCGAAGTTTAGGTAAGGTTTCATTTGAAGTTAAACTTCAGATGAAATCTTTTTTTATGATATATTTCGTTTACTATTCATAAATCTATAGCAAATGTATAATAAGTGTAGTAATATGAGCAATTCATGAACAATTCAACAGATATAGAAAGGTAATGCCAAATGAACCGGTGTAGTTGGGTAAAAGGAGATCCCCTATGTATTGAATATCATGACCATGAATGGGGAGTACCTGTCCATGATGACCGCAAGCTTTTTGAATTTCTCATTCTCGAAGGAATGCAGGCAGGTCTAAGCTGGATGACGATTTTAAGAAAAAGGGAAAATTATCGCCAGGCTTTTGATGATTTTGATCCTGTTAAAATTAAGGATTATGATGAAAAAAAGATAGAAGAATTATTGAAAAATGAAGGCATTATCCGGAATCGGAAAAAAATTGAAGCTGTAATCCAAAATGCCAAAGCTTTTTTACAAATTCAAAATGAATTTGGCAGCTTTGAACGGTATTTATGGCGTTTTGTAGATTACAAACCGATCGATAACCAGTTAAAAGACTGGAAAGAAGTTCAAACTACTTCTGTTGAATCAGAGAAGTTAAGTAAGGATTTGAAAAAGCGGGGATTTCGATTTGTGGGGCCAACGATTTGCTATGCTTACATGCAAGCGATTGGAATGGTCAATGATCATACGATCGATTGTTTTCGTCATGAGGAAGTAAAAAGAATGGAATCGTTTGTTTGAGAATGTTAAAATGATTAAAAAGTAATATTGTAAGCTAATGAAAGGAAGAGGTTTTATGGCAAAAGAAGCATCTTTTGATATTGTTTCCAAAGTGGATATGCAAGAAGTAGATAATGCAATGAACCAAGCAAAAAAAGAGATTAGCCAACGATACGATTTCAAAAATAGCAAAGTGGAAATTAGTTTAGAAGGAGATCAAATCAAGATCCTTGCAGATGATGAATACAAACTAAAAGCGGTAATTGATGTATTGCAAACGAAACTAATCAATCGCAAAGTATCGATCAAAAACCTAGAATATGGGAATATTGAGGATGCTAGTGGTGGTACAGTACGACAAATGATTAAAATTAAGCAAGGAATTGAAACCGAGATTGCAAAGCAAATAGTAAAGGATATTAAAAATTTAAAACTAAAAGTACAAGCACAAATTATGAATGATCAAATTCGTGTCTCTGGTAAGAGCCGTGATGATTTACAATCAGTGATTCAATTCTTACGAGGACAAGATTACAGCCTCGAACTTCAATTTACAAACTATCGATAATAGACATACTTTTGGAAAATAACCATATCTTATCTTAAGAAAGGAATTTGAAAGGAGGATTTTGAATGAGAAGTTCAAATCCAGTCTTAAAACGTTTAACAAAAGAAGAGCAAATCGATTTCTCTTATCGAATGACAGTCGAAGGAACCATAAATAAAACCTTTATCCTTTTTATGATTGTTATGGGTTCTGCTTTTGTCTTATGGAATCGTTATCTGGAAGGTGGAGTCGATGCGATTGGCTCTTGGATGTGGATTGGTGTCATTGGTGGTCTGATTGCAGCATTAATCACTTCTTTTGCACCTAGGATCGCTGTAGTAGTTGCCCCCGTCTATGCTGTTTTTGAAGGGATGGTACTTGGTGGCTTGTCTGCCATGTACGAACAAAGATATCAAGGCATTACCATCCAAGCAGTTGGATTCACTTTTGGCGTATTTCTCGTTATGCTAATGATCTACCGTTTTCGCCTCATCCACATAACCGCTCCCTTTCGGAAAATGGTGGTAGGAGCCACTCTTGGGATTCTACTCGTTTATTTTGTAGATCTCATTATGAGTTTCTTTGGAAGCCAATTAACCTTTATTCATAATAGCAGTCCATTGAGTATTTTAATCAGTCTGTTTGTTGTGGGTATTGCTGCTTTTAACTTTGTTTTAGACTTTGACATGATCGAACAAGGTTCTAAAATAGGCGTACCTAAATACATGGAATGGTACGGAGCGTTTAGCTTAATTGTTACCCTTGTATGGTTATACGTAGAAATCTTAGACCTACTTCGAAAACTGAAAGATCGATAAATAGAATGAAAATCCAGTCAAATGACTGGATTTTATTATGATTATACTGTACAATCTTCTGTTCAATTTGTTAAAATATTTCAGTCAAAATTTAAAGATTTTGGAGGGTACAAAATGAATGCAAAACAACTTGCAGGAGAAAAAGCAATGGATTACATAAAAGATGGAATGATTGTTGGGTTAGGAACAGGTTCTACTGTATATTGGACGATCCAAAAACTGGGTCAATTAGTGAAACAAGGATTAAACATTAAAGGGATACCCACGTCTAAGAGAACGGAAGAATTGGCGAAAGAATTAGGAATTCCCCTTACAGATTTCGCAAGTGTAGATCAGATCGATGTTACCATTGATGGTGCCGATGAAATTGACTCTGAATTAAACCTGATTAAAGGAGGAGGAGGGGCATTACTCAGGGAAAAGATTGTTGCTGCAGCTAGTACTAAATTAATCATTGTTGCTGATGAATCAAAGTTAGGCAAACAACTTGGCCACTTTCCATTACCCATAGAAGTTACACCTTTTGGTTGGGAAAATACAATGAAAAAAATAGCAAAATTCGGCTGTCTGCCTCAATTAAGACTTGTCGATGATAAACCTTATATTACAGATAATGGAAATTACATATTGGATTGTAAGTTTGAAAAGATCGCAAATCCAGAACAATTAAACAAAGAACTGAATACAATTCCAGGCGTTGTTGAGAATGGACTGTTCCCGAATATGGCAGATATTGTTCTTATTGGCCAAAAAGATGGGAAGGTCAATGTTATAACGAAATCGTTTTAATAAAACAAGATTAGTTCCTAGCACAGGTGGCCAGAATTAGGCATAGGATAGAGGAAGTTAATAAGGAATTCATTAGGAGGTAAAGAAAATATGTACATGTTTTATCCATTTCCTTATTATGTTTCCGACTATCCTTTTTTGGTAAATAAAAAGGGTTACCGACGTGCTTATGCAAGAGTAAAAGGCGGGCCACTCGCTCCTAATCTTAGAGGGTTTGTTGTCTTTACGAATGTACCTAATGGAACAGAAGTTTATGTAGAATTGCATGGGCTTCCTGCTTATCAACCTGCAAAAGGTGATCAAGATCCCATTGGCCCCCATGGATTTCATATTCATATGAGAGGGGATTGTACAGTTGGTGATCCAAATAATCCTTTTGAAGGAGCAGGTGAACACTGGAACCCAACCAATCAACCCCATGGAAACCATGCAGGAGATTTTCCTGTAATCTTTTCCAATAATGGTTATGCTCGTATGAATTTCTTTACCAATAAGTTTAAAGTAAATGATGTTGTTGGACGATCTGTGATTATTCATCTTAATCCCGATGATTACCGAACACAACCGGCAGGAGATGCTGGAAAACGAATAGCCTGTGGCGTGATCGTTGGCGTTTGTTGAAATGGCTTGTATGTTTTAAGGCTAGGTTTGTATATTCCATAAGCAGCGACTTTTGGGAGTGTCTTTCTTTCCTTTTTATTCAAAAGAAATATACGACAACGGAGCGCGTTGGAATATACAAACCTATTTTTATAATCAAATTTACCCTATTTTACCTTCAACCTCTCTATAATCTTCTCATCAGGGGTAATATAGAGGGTCTTTTGATTTTCATAGATCACAAATCCAGGTTTTGCTCCACTTGTTTTTTTCACATATTTAATCAATGTATAATCGACAGGCACTTGGCTGGAGTGTTTGGCCTTACTGAAATATGCCGCCAAGGTTGCTGCTTCTAACAACGTCTGCTCGCCAAAATCTTTCCCTCTGATCACCACATGGGAACCAGGGATATCTTTTGTATGCAGCCATGTATCTGTACTATGAGCAAGGCGATGGGTTAGGTATTCATTTTGCCGGTTGTTTTTCCCTACGTAAATGGGAACTCCCTCGGAAGACCGATATTGCTCGATTTCAGGGTTCTTATTTTTTCGTCGATCTACTTTCCCGCGCCCACGAAGATATCCTTGCTCAACCATCTCATTGCGAATATCTTCTAAATCAGCTAAATCGGCGTTTTCAATTTGCGTAAGTAGGGTATCCAAATACTCAATCTCTTTTTTTGTTTCTTTGATTTGTTGTTTGATAATGGAAAGGCTATTTTTCAATTTATTGTATTTTTTAAAATAATGTTGTGCATTTTCTGAAGGAGTTTTTAATGGATCTAACGGGATCTTGATCAATCCTTGATTTTCATCATAATAATTGATCACTTCAACTTCTGAATCACCTCGTTTGATCATGTACATATGGGCGGTGATCAGTTCTCCATAAAGCTTGAATTTCTCTGCTTCTTTCGCTTGTTCCAGGTCTTTGTGTAAGTAACCAATCTTCTTTTCATTTTTATTTTTTTCGTTGATGAGGATTTTGGAAAGATCCTGCATCTTTTGTTTAACCATGTCCCGTTTAGCCTTTGCTGAATAAAACTTCTCCAAACAGAGGCTGATTTCTGAAAAACTTTCCCTTTCTCCTTGTAGATGAGTGAGGGGTAGAATAGAAAAATCAGGTCGATCACTATAGACAATCGTTGGTTGATATTCATGATTCCGTGCTTTTTCCATCCACTCTAAAAATGCCTTCCATAGATTCTCTTTAGTTGGTAATCCTGCTCGATATAGGATCTCTCTAGCAACAGAAGGGCTCATACCTTCAAATTGATTAACCAGTTGTTTGTCTAGTTTTCCTTGGTTGAATTGAAGCTTAGCGAGAAACTTTTCTTGTGTAACCTCTAGAGGATTGATTTTTTGTTGATCAGGTGGAGCAACATATTCTTTGCCTGGCAGAACTTGGCGATAAGAGCTAATCGCAGGAGTTACATGATGAATTCCATCGATGATGATGTTCGTGTCTGAATTAATCAGGATGATGTTGCTGTGTTTTCCCATGATCTCAACAATTAACCGTTTATTCTGAATATCTCCTAACTCGCCCTTTGTTTTTACATCAATATGAATAATCCGTTCATGACTCACTTGGGTAATATTTTCGATGATTCCTCCTTCTAAGTGCTTTCTTAACAGCATGCAGAACATCGGTGGTTCAAGGGGATTTAAAAAGTTTTCTTTGGTTAGATATACCCGTGGGTAAGTTGGGTTTGCAGATAATAATAGACTTTGATTATCTTTATGGGAACGAATGTGCAAAAGCAAATCGGATGGATGGGGTTGATAGATTTTATGAATTCGACCATGAATCAATTTTTCTCTTAATTCATGGATTAGTGCACGGGTGACAAATCCGTCAAAAGGCATAACTAATCACCTCAATCTTACCATCATAGTGATAGTATAATGTAGTTTGGCAAATTGGACAAATCTCTCCTACAACTTGACATCGATCTTGTTCTAATTTAAAGCACGTCTGAATAAAGTTAGCATGATGAGGTACAAGTTGAGGGAGGGAAAAGAGTGTCAGAACTAAAATGGCATACCATTCCAAAGGAGTCCATCTTAAAAATATTTCACGTAACAGAGGAACAAGGTCTTAAGAATGAAGTGGTTCCAAAACTTCTAGAAAAATATGGCCCCAACCAATTGGAACAAAAACAAACCATTTCACCAATCACTCTTTTTTTAGATCAATTTAAAGATTTTATGGTTTTAGTTCTTTTAGTCGCAACTTTAATTTCAGGATTGCTTGGTGAATATACTGATGCCATAACGATTATTGCCATTGTCATTATGAATGGGATTCTTGGATTCATTCAAGAATTTCGCGCGGAAAAATCGTTACAAGCCTTAAAAGAAATGGCGGCTCCCCATGCACGTGTCATTCGTAATGGTAAAACGACCTCTATCCCGGCAGTCGAAGTCGTACCAGGGGATATCGTTTTATTAGAAAGTGGAGATCGAGTACCTGCAGATGTTCGCTTGCTAAAGGCACATGCTTTATATATTGAGGAATCGGCTTTAACAGGGGAATCCATTCCTGTTCACAAGCAAGAAGATGTGATTCCTTTTGAAGATATTCCTTTAGGTGATCAAAAAAATATGGCTTTTATGGGAACACTAGTGACTCGTGGAACTGGTGTAGGGGTGGTCGTTGAGACAGGAATGAATACCGAGATGGGGAAAATCGCTGACTTGATTCAGTCGACGGAAGAAGTAGAAACACCACTGCAAAGAAGATTAGAACAACTAGGAAAGATATTAATCGTCATCTCTTTATTGCTAACCGCACTTGTCGTAATAACTGGAATTTGGCATGGTCATAATGCTTATGAGATGTTTTTAGCGGGAGTGAGTTTAGCTGTTGCGGCAATTCCAGAAGGGTTACCTGCAATTGTTACTGTAGCTCTTGCCTTAGGTGTTCAACGAATGATCAAACGAAAAGCGATTGTACGTAAACTCCCATCGGTAGAAACATTAGGTTGTGCTACCGTTATTTGTTCGGACAAAACAGGTACGTTAACGCAAAATAAAATGACGGTAACTGATCTTTGGATTGGTGGAGAAGAAATCAAAGTAACAGGTACAGGTTACGAATCAAAAGGGGAGTTTCTCCTTCGATCAAAAAAAATCAATCCTGAACAAAATATTTCCTTAAAAAAATTACTGGAGATTAGCGTTCTTTGTAATAATGCGAAGCTCGTTGAGAATGGAAAAAAAGGATTCTTAAAAAAGGTTAAAAGTGAATGGAGCATACAAGGTGATCCAACAGAAGGAGCATTAGTCGTTTTAGCGGCAAAAGCAAATATAATGAAGGAAGAGTTAGAAAAACTCTGGGTCAAGAAACAGGAATTTCCCTTTGACTCATCAAGAAAAATGATGTCTGTCATTGTCGAAAAAAACAATCAACAATTCGTTGCTGTTAAAGGAGCACCTGATGTGCTATTAGAACGTTGTTCTTCCATTATTTTAGATGGCCGTATCGTTTCCCTAACTCCATCGATCAAAAATCAAGTAAAATTGGTCATTGAAAAAATGGCTAGTCGTGCTCTTCGTAACTTGGGGTTTGCTTATAAAGAAATAAAAAGGGGAGAAAAATTTGTTTCAGAAGAACAAGCAGAAAAAAACCTAACCTTTGTTGGTATTGCTGGAATGATTGATCCTCCCCGTGAAGAAGTAAAAAAAGCAATCCAAACTTGTAAGAATGCAGGGATAAAAACGGTCATGATCACTGGGGATCATCAGACCACCGCGGAAGCGATCGCGAAACAATTGAACATCCTTCCACCTCATGGGTTGACAGTAAATGGACAGGATTTATATAATATGTCCAACACAGAATTTATGGAAAAAGTAGACGATATTTATGTTTATGCAAGAGTATCGCCCGAACATAAACTGAGAATTGTAAAAGCATTACAAGCAAAAGGACACGTTGTTGCGATGACAGGTGATGGTGTCAATGATGCACCAGCGATCAAAGCAGCAGATATTGGGATTTCAATGGGAATCACAGGTACTGATGTTTCCAAGGAGGCCTCTTCTCTTATTTTAAGTGATGATAACTTTGCGACGATTGTTGCTGCGATTGAAGAAGGAAGAGGAATCTATGATAATATTCGCAAATTCATTCGTTATCTCTTAGCCTCAAATGTAGGCGAAATTTTGACGATGTTTTTTGCGATGTTAATGGGATTACCCTTACCCCTAGTTCCTATCCAAGTCCTTTGGGTTAATCTTGTAACAGATGGATTACCTGCGATGGCTCTAGGTGTTGATCCGGCAGAAGAAGACATTATGGATCGACCTCCTCGAGATAGTAAAGAAAATGTCTTTGCTAGAGGGCTTGGATGGAAGATTGTTAGTCGAGGTTTTCTGATCGGGCTAGTCACTCTAGGAGTTTTTTGGTTAACTTGGCAGAGTGAGCCTGACAATTTAATCAAAGCACAGACGATGGCATTTTCCACTTTGGTCATGGCACAGTTGATCCATGTGTTCGATTGCCGCAGTGATATTTCCGTCTTCCATCGCAATTTATTCGAGAATAAATATTTAGTCTTCGCCGTATTATCATCATTAATATTACTTTTAGGTGTCATTTATATTGAGCCATTGCAACCCATTTTCCATACGGTAGGTCTTACCTTCATAGATTGGATTCTCGTTACGATTGCTGGTGCAATTCCTACAGTGAGCTTTGGGATTGCTAATCTGATTGTTCGACCAAAATTTTTGATGAAAAAAGTATCAAATTAGAATGGATAAAGGGGAAATTGAGAATGGAATTTACCAAAATGCATGGTTTGGGCAACGATTTTGTCGTCGTTGCCCATTTTGAGGATGTACCAAAGAATGTCAACCAACTCGCGATTGATATTTGTAACCGTAATTTTGGTGTTGGTGCAGATGGTTTGGTTTTTATCTTACCATCTGATAAAGCAGATGTGAGAATGAGAATTTTTAATGCGGATGGAACGGAAGCAGAACAGTGTGGTAATGCGATTCGCTGTGTGGCAAAATATGTTTATGACCATAACATGAAGAAAAAAGAGAAACTTAGTGTTGAGACCTTAGCAGGAATTCAACATGTGAAGTTACATATTGAAAATAATTTCGTTTCTACTGTTGAAGTAGATATGGGAGAACCGATTCTGAAAGGAGAATTAGTTCCAACTGCAATCAAAGAGTCAGAGGTCGTCAACCATCCAATCGAGGTTGATGGTGTGAAATTTTATTTTACAGCTGTGTCAATGGGGAATCCACATGCGGTGATTTATGTTGAAGATGCTCCTCATTTTGATGTAGAGAAATGGGGGCCCAAATTAGAAACACATCCTTTATTCCCAAAGAAAACCAATGTGGAATTTGTAACTGTAAAAAATGATCATGAAGTGGAAATGAGAGTATGGGAAAGAGGTGTTGGACAAACCCTTGCTTGTGGTACAGGAGCCTGTGCAACTGGTGTCGCCTCTGTCTTAACAGGACAAACATCTCGAGAAGTATTGGTTCATCTTAAAGGAGGAGATTTAAAAGTTTATTGGAACAAAGAAGATAACCATGTTTATATGACTGGAGAGGCCAAGGAAGTTTTTAGAGGAACTTGGCTTGGCGAAGTAAAATGGTAGGAGGAATGAAAAATGGCGGAAAGTTACATTCAACAATTATTCGCTGAACGTATTGGAGGGAACCAGTACGGAAAAACAAATGAAATCTATAAATTCGAGAAAATCAAACGCGCGAAAGCAGAAGCAAAGAAAAACCATCCTGACATGGAACTCCTTGATTTAGGCGTTGGCGAACCAGACCAAATGGCCGATCAAGGTGTGATCGAAACCCTTTATCAAGCAGCGCAAAAACCAGAAAATCGTGGCTATGCCGATAATGGTGGAAGGGACTTTAAGGTTGCTGCCGCAGAATATCTAAAAAAAGTATTTGGTGTAGAGGGAATCGACCCAGATAAAGAAGTCGTCCATGTGATAGGAGCTAAATCGGCTTTATCGATGTTACCTTCTGCTTTTATTAACCCAGGAGATATTACGATTATGACAGTTCCTGGATATCCAATCCTAGGAACACATACTAAATGGTTAGGTGGACAAGTGGTTAACTTACCACTTTTAAAGGAGAACAATTTCTTACCTGATTTAGATCGTTTAGATGAAGAAACAAGAAGAAAAGCGAAACTACTTTATTTAAACTATCCCAATAATCCAACAGGTGCCAGCGCAACTAGAGAATTTTTTGAAAAAGTAGTTCAATTTGCAAAAGAAAATAATATCATTGTGATTCATGATGCTGCTTATGCTGCTTTAACTTTTGATGGAGTGAAACCTCTAAGTTTTCTTTCCATCCCTGGTGCAAAAGAAGTTGGTATTGAAGTACATTCCCTTTCTAAGTCCTATAATATGACAGGATGGAGGATTGGATTTGTTGCAGGGAATGAATTGATTGTTCGCGCCTTTTCCGATGTAAAAGATAATAATGACTCAGGTCAATTCCTTGCGATCCAAGAAGCAGCCATTTATGCGCTAAAACATCCAGAAATTACAGAGAAAACAGCAGAAAAATATTCACGGCGGCATGATTTATTAGCAAAGACATTACGAGAATTAGGTTTTCATGCACATAAACCAAAAGGTTCGTTCTTTATGTATGTGGAAGCACCAAAAGGGATTAAGAATGGACCTACATTTGCATCAGCAGAAGACTTTTCCCAATATCTAATCAAAGAAAAATTGATTTCCACTGTACCTTGGGATGATGCGGGACATTTTGTTCGTTTCTCTGTAACATTCATGGCAAAAGATGAAGAAGACGAGATTCGCGTGATGAATGAAATTAAAAATCGTTTATCGTCGGTAGAATTTGTATTTTAATTGTTAATCGTCTTAAAAAGAGGAAACTGACCAAAAATGGTTAGTTTTCTTCTTTTTTTGGCGAAATTAGCGTTTTTTATACCCTAAGCACTTGTAACCGTTTTTAAAATTGATTAGAATAAGTTCATGGATGTGATCACAGATGATAAAAAGTATGACAGGTTTTAGCCGAAAAGAAGCAATCATTGGCAACAAAAAAATCACGATCGAAATGAAGACAGTGAACCATCGGTTTCTTGAAGTCGTGTTTAAAATGCCAAAAGAATTGATGGTTTTCGAAGATCGTCTGAAAAAAATCCTTCAGCATTATATCAAAAGAGGAAGAATCGACATCATAATCACGATTGAAGCGAATCATTTAAGTCAACGACTAAATATAGATTGGGATTTGGCTGATCAATACATACAATTATTGAAAGAATTAAAAGAAAGATTTCAACTAGCAGGTAACGTTGAAATAAAAGATTTCCTCTTAATCCCTGATTTAATTAGTCAGGATGTGGAAATTAATGATCTAGAAGATAAGGAAGAAGAATTTTTCGAGTTATTTGCAGAAACTTGTCGTGCTTTGTTTGATATGCGGCAATTGGAAGGAACTGTTTTAAGCAATGATTTTCTATCTCGTTTGAATCATATAGAGAAAGTTTTGCAAAAGGTGGAAATTAAAGCCCCTCTTGTTGTCAAAGAGTACCGAGAAAAATTGTTAATAAGGGTGAATGAATGGCTAAATGGTGTGGTCGAAATCGATGAAGCCCGTCTACTAAATGAAGTTGCTTTTTTCGCAGATAAAGCCAATATTGATGAAGAAATTACTCGTTTGAAAAGTCATATTGAACAATTTCGCTTAAACTTAACGATTGAAGAGCCTGTAGGGAGGAAATTAGATTTTCTCGTCCAGGAGATGAATCGAGAAGTGAACACAATTGGTTCTAAAGCCAATGACTTGGAATTAAGCCAATATGTTATAGAGCTTAAGAGTGAACTTGAAAAAATTAGGGAACAAGTTCAAAATGTTGAATAATCTTGTTTTAAGTTTAAATGAAGAAAAATTGTATCGTTATAGGAAAATAGGTAAAATAATATGTAATATCTACCTAAGGGGGGTACTAAGTCATGTCAATTAAACTCATCAACATTGGATTTGGTAATATCGTCTCAGCCAATCGAATCATTTCCATCGTTAGTCCAGAATCTGCACCAATTAAACGTATTATTCAAGAGGCAAGGGATCGAAGTATGTTGATTGATGCAACCTATGGTAGAAGAACTCGTGCCGTGATCATTACTGATAGTGACCATGTCATCCTCTCAGCGGTGCAACCAGAAACTGTTGCTCATCGCCTTACTTCAAAAGACGATATGGGAGAAGAATAATATAGGAGTGTTTGCAAACATGTTCGTTCAAAAAGGGTTATTGATTGTTCTTTCGGGGCCATCTGGCGTTGGTAAAGGTACAGTTTGCAGCCAACTTCGGAAAGAACAATCAGATCTTGTATACTCTGTTTCTGCAACAACGAGACCACCGCGAGTTGGAGAAGTCAATGGCGTTAATTATTTTTTTAAAACAAGAGAAGAATTTGAACAAATGATCAAGAACAATGAGTTGTTAGAATGGGCAGAATATGTAGGAAACTACTATGGGACACCGCGAAAGTTTGTAGAGGATACCATTCAACAAGGAAAAGATATTATTCTTGAAATCGAAGTACAAGGGGCTTTAAAAGTAAAACAAACGTACCCAGAAGGTATTTTTATATTTTTAATGCCTCCATCTTTAGCCGAGTTAAAAAACCGAATTATCCATAGGGGAACAGAAAGCGATGAAAGCTTGATCAAGAGGATGAATGCGGCAAAAGAAGAACTTCAAATGATGAAGCATTATGATTATGCGGTGGTAAATGACGAGGTAAATAAGGCTGTAAAAAGAATTCAGTCGATTATTGAAGCTGAACGTCTAAGAAAAGAACGGATTTTGCCTTACTATGAACAATGGCTTAAGGAGGAACTTTAATGTTATATCCATCAATTGATAAATTATTAGAAAAAGCGGATAGTAAGTATAAACTAGTCATTGCAGCTTCAAAAAGAGCAAGAAAATTAAGAGATGGTGAACACTTACTCATCTCTGATCCGAAATCGAATAAGTATGTAGGAAAAGCTTTAGAAGAAATCTATGAAGATCAAGTGATGATTGACAACAATACCCCATCAAAAAAATAACAACCATGCTCGGTTGTTATTTTTTTAGCGATGAAAAGGAGTGAATAGAATGAAGGGGAAAACGATTCTTCTAGGGGTTACAGGAGGAATTGCTGCCTATAAAGCAGCAACAATCGTCAGTCAATTAACCAAAAAAGGTGCAGAAGTTCAAGTCATTATGACAGAATCTGCAACCAAATTTATCACGCCACTTACGTTGCAAACGTTGTCGAGAAATAATGTTTTTATTGATACTTTTGATGAAAAAAATCCAGAGGTCGTATCCCATATTGATCTTGCAGATCGGGCGGATTTGGTCCTCATTGCGCCAGCTACCGCCAATGTCATCGGAAAGTTAGCCCATGGAATTGCTGATGATATGTTAACAACGACAATCTTAGCTGTACAATCTCCCATCTTTATTGCCCCAGCCATGAATGTTCATATGTATGAACATCCAGCCGTACAACAAAACATTCAAATCTTAAAGTCAAGAGGGGTACGGTTCATCGAACCAAATGCTGGGCTATTAGCTTGTGGTTATGTGGGAAAAGGGCGTTTAGCAGAGCCAGAAGAAATTGTTCAAGCGATCGAATCTTTTTTTCAACGTAATCAAGATTTTAAGGGAAAAACCTTCTTAATCACAGCAGGGGCAACTCGCGAAAAAATTGACCCTGTGCGCTTTTTTACGAATCGTTCCAGTGGTAAAATGGGATATGCATTTGCTGAGGCAGTTTTGGAGCGTGGTGGAAAGGTGAGCCTTGTTTCTGGTAAGACAAGCCTTCCAGTACCACCTAATGCTGAGCTTATTTCTGTAGAGTCGGCTGAAGAAATGTATCAAGCGGTAATGAGCCAACTTGAAAAGGCAGATGTGATTATAAAAGCAGCAGCTGTAGCAGACTATCGTCCCAAAATCGTCTATGATCAAAAGTTCAAAAAAACAGAGGGCGAATGGTTGATTGAGATGGAACGAACCAAAGATATCGCCCTAGAAATTGGACAAAGAAAAAAAGAAAATCAGTTTTTCATTGGTTTTGCCGCAGAATCAGAGGATGTTATTGAACGAGCAAAAAAGAAACTAAAGAAGAAAAATATGGATATGATTATTGCCAACCATATTTTATTAGAAGGTGCTGGATTTGAAGGGGATACCAATATTGTTACAGTGTTAACAAAAGAAGGAGAGCAAATGGATTACCCCATGATGAGTAAGAAAGAATTAGCTCATCAAATCTTAAACCAAGTAAAGCTTCGTTTGGAAGGGTAGAATTATAATGTATGCAACTGTCGTAGTTGATATTCCAGATTTAAAACACCAAGGGTTTGATTATTTCATTCCTGATTCTTTTCGTTCAACATTACAAGTGGGGAGTCGTGTTCTCGTCCCCTTAGCAGGACGTATGGCCCAGGGATATGTAGTCGATTTACATGAAACAACAGAAATAGCAAATGTTAAGCCCATTCACGAAGTACTTGATATCATCCCCGTTTTAAGTCAAGAAATGATTCAACTTGGCAAATGGATGAGTGAACATTATGTTAGTCAATTATTTCGCACGTATCAAATCCTTCTACCATCTGCATTAAAAACACAGATAGAAGAATATATTATTCTTGGAAACGAAGACTTTGCAGGTTTATCGATGATTGAAATGGAAATTATCGATTGGGTGAAACCCCGTCAACCGATTCATAGGATGAAGTTAATAGAAAGATTTCCTAGTGAAGAGAAAACAATCAAAAAGCTTATCCAGTCCGGTTTTTTAGAATTACAAAGGGAGTTTAAGGACAAAACAAAAAACAAAAAGAAAACGTATGTGCAATCTCGTTTGCCGAAAGAACAGTTATTATTAGAGATGGCCGCTTTACCAAAACAAGCTACGAAACAAAAAATGGTTCTCGATTTTTTTATTACTCACGAAACGGAAGAAGTAGGCTTATTAGAATTGCTTTCTGTGTTAAAGATAACAAGAAACACGGTTCAATCCCTAGTAAAAAAAGGTTATCTATTGATAAAAGAGAAAGAAGAATATCGCGATCCGTATAAAGATCGTCTTTTTCAAGACAAAAAAATCATGTTAACGCCAATGCAAGAACAAGTTTTGTCGCAAATTATTCAATCGCTAGAAAAAGAACGTTCAGTACCTTTTTTGCTTCATGGAGTAACTGGAAGTGGGAAAACGGAAATCTATTTAAATGCAATCCAACATACGCTTAATCTTGGAAAAGACTCTATCTTGCTTGTACCCGAAATATCGCTAACACCGCAGATGGTGGAACGGTTTAAAGGGCGATTTGGCGAATTAGTAGCTGTTATGCACAGCAGAATGTCGCAAGGGGAACGCTATGATGAGTGGCGTAGGATCCAAAAAGGAAAGGCAAAGATCGTGGTAGGTGCCAGATCTGCGATCTTTGCTCCCTTTCAAAAACTTGGTCTGATCATTATTGACGAGGAACACGAAAGTTCTTATAAACAAGAGGAGCATCCAAAATACCATGCACGAGATATCGCCATTTGGCGAGCAAATTATCATCATGCCACATTAGTACTTGGAAGTGCCACCCCTTCTTTAGAATCTTATTATCAAGTTTTAACAAAAAACTATCAATTATTAGAATTACCCAAACGGGTATTAGGTAGAGAGTTACCCATGATTCACATTGTGGATATGCGGGAACAACTTCGTAAGGGTAACCGTTCCATGTTTAGCCAAATGTTACAAGAGAAAATCGTGGAAAGACTAGAAAAAAAAGAGCAAATCGTCTTATTTCTTAATCGACGCGGTTATTCCACTTTTGTGATGTGTCGTTCCTGTGGTTATGTGATGAAATGTCCCCATTGTGATATATCATTAACTTATCACCATTCTGATCAATCCTTACGTTGTCATTATTGCGGTTATACAACCCAGCAAGTCAAACGATGCCCTGAGTGCCATAGTCCTTATATCCGTTATTTTGGTACCGGTACTCAGAAAGTGGAAGAGGAATTGACAAAACGTTTTCCTGGAGTTCGGGTTATTCGTATGGATGTGGATACGACAAGCAAAAAAGGAGCTCATGAACGTTTACTCAATGCATTTAAAAATGAACAAGCAGATATTCTTCTTGGAACACAAATGATCGCAAAAGGTCTTGATTTTCCCAAAGTTACATTAGTTGGTGTACTTGCCGCTGATTCTTTATTACGTATTCCTAATTTCCGCTCAGCTGAACGCACGTTTCAACTCTTGACCCAAGTGAGTGGAAGAGCAGGAAGACATGAGTTACCAGGGGATGTGATTATTCAAACTTATGATCCAGATCATTATAGTATCCGCTATGCAGGTTTGAATGATTACAACTCTTTTTTTAGGAGAGAATTAGAAAAGAGAAGACAATTACATTATCCACCATTTACAAAGATGATTATCATTCATTTTAGCCACGAGGATGTTGTGTTAGCGATGAAAGCAATAGAACGGTTTGCAAGAGAATTAAAACGGATTATGAATCATCGACCAGTAGAAATATTAGGTCCTGCCGTTGCACCGATCCCAAAGATTAAAGATAGATATCGATTTCAATGCGTGATAAAATATAATGATGAATCTTCAAGAGTCAATCAAGGAATTTATCAAGGGATTCAAATTATAAATGAAATAATCAAAGATCGGAAATTACTTATCCAAGTAGATGTGGATCCATATATGCTGTTATAGGAGGGATGAAAGTTAATGGCAATTCGTGTCATATTAAAAGATTCCGATCCCTTGTTAAGGGAAGTTTCAAAACCGGTAAAAGAAATTACGCCAAGAATTCATAAATTGTTAGATGATATGGCGGAAACGATGTATGATGCAAATGGTGTTGGCTTAGCTGCACCACAGATTGCGATTCTAAAACGCGTGATTATCGTCGATGTAGGTGATGGATTGATTGAGTTGATCAACCCTGAAGTGGTTGAACAAGACGGTGAGCAAATAGGTCCTGAAGGATGTTTAAGTGTACCTGGAGTGGTAGGAAAAGTAAAAAGAGCAAACTATGCAAAAGTTAAAGGACTTAACCGCCACGGTGAGGAGATTATTGTCGAAGGTACAGGGTTAAAAGCACGAGCTTTGTTGCATGAAATTGACCATTTAAATGGTGTTCTGTTTACAGATTTGGCCTTAGAGCTATATAAAGAAGAATTAAATATATAGGAGTGAAATCGAATGCGAATTGTTTTTATGGGCACCCCTGATTTTGCGGTGCCTTCTTTGCAGTCATTAGTCGATCATGGATACGAAGTGGTTGGTGTGGTAACACAGCCTGATCGTCCTAAAGGAAGAAAACAAGTTTTAACTCCATCACCAGTAAAAGAGTTAGCGATTAAATTAGGATTAGAAGTATATCAACCAGAGAGAATTAAACGTGAAGAGGCGATCGAACATATCTTAAATTGGCAACCAGAATTAATAGTAACTGCTGCATACGGACAAATTATACCTGAACCCTTGCTTTTTACTCCCAAATATAAAGCGATTAATGTCCATGCTTCTTTATTGCCCAAGTATCGTGGTGCTGCACCCATTCATCATAGTATTATCCAAGGAGAAAAAGAAACAGGGATTACGATCATGTATATGGTAAAGGAAATGGATGCGGGGGATATTCTTTCCCAAGTAAAGGTGGCCATAGAACCTGATGATACAGTGGGAACTCTTCATGATAAATTGAGTCAAGTTGGGAAGGATTTGCTGATTGAAACGATTAAAAAGATTGAGGAAGGAACCATTCATCCCATACCTCAAGACCATCACTTGGCAACTTATGCCCCCATGATCAAAAGAGAAGATGAACGAATTGATTGGAATAAAACGAGTATGCAAATCTATAACCAAATTCGTGGGCTAAATCCATGGCCGGTCGCCTTTACCACCTTGAAGGGGAAAATTCTAAAAGTTTGGTGGGCTGAACCATTCCCTTACCATCATGAAGAAGAACCTGGAACTGTTTTACGTGTAACTAAGGATCAACTCCTTGTAGCAACGAAGGATGGAGCAATGGAATTAAAAGAGATTCAACCTGCAGGTAAGAAGAAAATGGACATTATTTCTTTCTTACAAGGAGCGCAAATACGAGAAGGAGAAAAAATAGGTGAAACCAATGACAAAGAAGCTAACAGCTAGGGAGATTGCTCTTGATGTACTGACAAAAGTAGACACAAAGCATTCCTATAGCAATCTGCAACTAAACCAGACACTGCAAAAAAACAACTTAAGTCGAGTCGATGCCAATTTTGCTACTCAACTCATTTATGGAACGATCCAACATTTGAATCGGATTGATTGGATGCTAAAACCCTTTGTACGAATTCCTTTAGCGGAATTGGAACCATGGATTCGCAATTTACTTCGATTAAGTATTTATCAAATTTGGTATCTAGACAAGATTCCTTCTCATGCCGTGGTAAATGAAGCAGTAAATATTGCAAAAAAGTGGGGACATAAAGGAATTGCTGGCATGGTCAATGCGGTACTACGTCATTTTTTGCGAAAAAAGGAAGAAATCAAGATTCCTACTGATCTACCGCAACAAGAGAGAATTGCCCTTGAGTATTCTCATCCAGAATGGTTAGTTTCCCGTTTGATTGAGGATTATGGAATCGAGGAAGCAGAACAAATTTGTCGGGTAAATAATCTTCCTCCTTACCAATCGCTTCGGGTCAATCCCTTAAAAATATCACGTGATGAAATGATCAAGCTTTTAAAAGAAGAATATGCCGATAAGATTCAGGTTTGGCCTTCGCCATTGTCCGAACAAGGAATCATGGTAAAAGGAGTCGGGAACTTAGCCTTAAGTAAATGGTATGAAATGGGATATTTCACCATTCAAGATGGTAGTTCTATGTTGGTAGCAGAAGTTTTAGATCCTAAACCTGGAATGACAGTACTCGATGCGGCAGCAGCTCCAGGGGGAAAAACAACACATATTGCAGAAAAAATGTTAGATAAGGGGAAGATTATTGCTGCAGACATACATAAACATAAGATTCCCTTAATTGAAGAGCAACAAAAGAGATTAGGTTTACATATTATTGAAACAATTCATGCAGATGCTAGGGAATTAAGAGAACATTTTCCTCCAGTTTTTGATCGCATTTTACTAGATGTACCTTGTTCAGGGCTTGGCGTCATTCGTAGAAAACCTGATTTGAAATGGGCGAAAACAAAAGACCAGATTCAGCAAATCACAACAGTTCAACGGGAAATCCTCGATACGGTTTCTCCATTGTTAAAACCTGGTGGTGTTCTTGTTTATAGCACTTGTACGATGGTAAAAGAAGAGAATCAAGACATGGTTCTATCATTTATCAAAAATCATCCAGAGTTTGAACTTGATTATAACCTTCCAAAATATCTGCCACAGATCGTGAATGAAAGATTAGATACAAAAAAAGGAATGATTCAAATACTTCCTCATCATTTTGATACGGATGGTTTTTTTATTAGTCGCTTGATAAAAACACAATAATCAATAAGATGGTGACAAAAGATGCAAAAAAGAAACATTTACGATTTAACAATCAAAGAATGGGAAATTTGGTTAAAAGAACGTCAGGAACAAGTTTACCGTGCTGAACAAATTTTTCATTGGTTATATGTAAAACGCGTAGATTCCATCGATCAGATGACCAATCTTCCCAAGTCGTTACGGGAAAAGATTGCTGAAGAATTTGAATTTCAAGCTTTGCATACCGTTGCAGAACATCGTTCGAAAGATGGAACGATCAAATTTCTCTTTCAACTTTATGATGGACATGCTATAGAAACGGTGATTATGAAACATAATTATGGGAACTCGGTTTGTGTGACAACACAAGTTGGCTGTCGAATGGGATGTACGTTTTGTGCTTCTACTTTAGGAGGGTTAGCTCGAAATTTAACTCCAGGTGAAATTGTTGCCCAAGTCGTTGAATCACAAAAATTATTAGATCAAACTGGAGAAAGGGTTAGCAGTATTGTGGTAATGGGATCAGGCGAACCTTTTGAAAATTATGACGCCACAATTCAATTCATTAAAATTGTCAATGACGATAAAGGATTAAAAATTGGCCAAAGGCATATTACCGTTTCAACAAGTGGCATCGTTCCTCGAATCTATGATTTTGCCAATCTAAAATGGCAAGTCGGTTTAGCTGTTTCTTTACATGCACCTAATGATGAACTAAGAACAAGATTAATGCCGATCAACCAAAAATATTCGATTCGAGAACTGATGGAAGCTTGTCGTTACTATATTCAAACGACTAATCGGAGAATTACCTTTGAGTATGCCTTAATGGGGAATGTGAATGATCAAGACGAACATGCGAGAGAATTAGCCAAACTCATTCAAGGAATGAAATGTCATGTGAATTTAATTCCTATAAATTATGTACCGGAAAGGGAATATACAAGAACACCAAAAAATCAGATTTTCCGTTTCAAAAAGATTCTTGAAGATTACAATATAAATGTTACGATTAGACGTGAACAAGGAGGAGATATAGAAGCTGCATGTGGACAACTACGGGCCAAACATCTGGATCTTGAATTTCGGTTAAAGTGATGGGGTGAGAATCTTGTTAACAGCAGTAGGATCTGATGTGGGGAAGGTAAGAGAATCCAATGAGGATCATGTTTACCTAAGTGAACAATATCCAAACGGATCTTATATTGCGATTGTTGCAGATGGAATGGGCGGGCATTTGGCAGGAGAAATTGCGAGTAAAACAGCAGTTGAGACCATTTATCAAGAACTCCATCCCTATGTAACAAAAGCAAGGAGCATTAGCGAATTAAAGGGCGTTTTAGAAGAGGCCATTGAAAAAGCGAATACGGTCGTATATCAAACGTCAATCAATGATGAACGCTATCGTGGCATGGGAACGACAGTTGTTGCAGCAATCGTTAACGAAGAAGGAATTCTCCTTGGCCATATTGGTGATAGCCGTGCTTATTTAATTGATCAGGAAAAAATTCAACAATTAACCAGTGATCATTCTTTAGTCAATGAATTGGTCAAATCAGGTCAAATTTCGGAAGAAGATGCGATCAATCACCCACGGAAAAATATTTTAACAAGAGCACTTGGTACAGATGAATCAGTCAAGTTAGATATGAATTTGATTCCTTGGAAAAAAGGGCAAACCTTACTCCTTTGCTCAGATGGGCTCACCAACGAAGTTTCAGATGAAAAAATCTTTGAGCTTGTGAATCTGAATCCTGAAAATCCCAACGAGATCGTCAAGCAACTCATCGATCAAGCAAATCAAGCAGAGGGGAAAGATAATATTTCTGTGATTCTTATTCATCATGGATAGTTGGGGAAGAAAAGAGGTGATTCCGATGATTGGTAAAACACTGGGCCGCCGTTATCAACTATTGGAAAAAATTGGCGGTGGCGGTATGGCAGAAGTTTACCATGCTTTTGACCAATTGGCCAAGAGAGATGTTGCAATAAAAATTCTTAGGCAAGAATTTGTTCATAAAGACGATTTTATTAAACGATTTCAAAGAGAAGCGGAATCGATAGCGACCTTATCTCATGAGAATGTGGTTACCATTTACGATGTGGGCGAGGAAGACGATCTTTACTATATTGTAATGGAATATGTAGAAGGACATACTTTGAAACAATTCATTCAAAAGGAAGGAAGGATTTCCGTAGAGCGTGCATTAGACATAGCGAAGAAAATTGCTTCGGCATTATACCATGCTCATCAACATCATATTATTCATCGGGATATTAAACCGCAAAATATCTTAATTGGAGAAAATGGAGAAGTAAAGGTCTCTGACTTTGGTATTGCAAGAACCTTAAGTTCGGCGACGATCACTCATACTGGTTCGGTATTGGGGTCTGTTCATTATTTGTCCCCTGAACAAGCAAAAGGGGGATATACTGATGAGAAAACCGATCTTTACTCATTAGGAATTGTTTTATATGAAATGGTAACTGGGAAACTTCCTTTTTCAGGAGACAGCCCTATTAGCGTTGCTTTAAAACATTTACAGGAAGATTTCGTCTACCCGCGGGATTTAAATCCTGAAATTCCACAAAGTGTGGAAAATATTATTCTAAAAGCTTTAGAAAAAGATCCAACCAAACGTTATCAGTCAGCTAAAGAAATGCTTTATGACTTAGAAACAGCGCTTGATCCAGAAAGAATCGACGAACCACGAATACAACTTCAATCAATAGGCGATGATGACGATCCAACGATTATCATTCCAAGATTTAGTGAGAATATAGGGCAAGACCATTTACAAACAACTTTTACGCCCCAATCAAGAAAAATGAAAAAGAAAAAGCTCCAAAATAAAGCATTTCCATTAATTATAATTTTTTCCATTATCGCACTTTCTGGGATTTTCGGCTTTCAATATATTAATAGTAAATTCAAAGTTCCAGAAATCGATACGCCAAGACTTGAGGGATTGCCAAAAGATGAGGCGATTAAACAACTAGAGGCACTGAATTTACAATATGAGATTATTGAACAAACAGATCCGGTGGTAAAAGAAGGCTATGTTATAAAACAAACGCCCTATTATGGCGGCAAAATGAAAGCCAATCAAAAAATTACACTCTATGTAAGTTTAGGGAAGGAAAAAATTCCAATGCCTGATTTAGTAAATAAAGATCAAAGACAAGCTTCCCTATTACTTCAACAAATGGGTTTTAAAGACATTATGATCAAAGAAGAATACAGTAATACAGTTCCTAGCGGAAATGTTGTCAAACAGGATCCCTCTGCTAACGATATGGTACGACCTGAAGAAACTAAAGTTACCTTATATATAAGCCAAGGGAAAAAAATATTCCCAATGCCCAATCTGATTGGATTAACAGAAGATGAAGCGAGGAACATCCTTCTAAAATATGGCCTAGAAATCAATACAATCGAAAAAGAATATACATCTGAGCAAGAAAAAGGAAAAATCTTCCGTCAATTCCCGTTTTCCCCAGGAGATGAGGTAACAGCTGGAGATAAAGTGGATCTTTCTATTAGTCTTGGTTATCCTAAAGAGGCAAAAAAAGTGATGGGAGATGTTTTAGTAGATATTAGTGAAGGGGAAACGGCTCAAATAAAAATCACACTCGATGATGCCCGTGGGAAAAATATTCTATGGAAAGAAGAACAAATCACTGGACCTAAATATTATGAGAATATCGAGTTGGTCCTTATGCCAGGTATGCAAGGTACGATCAATGTATATAGAGATGGGAAATTATTCCAAATGAAGAAAATCAATTATCAGTAAGTGGAGGTTTGACATGCCAGAAGGGCTGATTGTCCGTGCACTCAGTAGTTTTTATTATGTGAAATCAGGAGAGAAGATATGGGAATGCAAAGCAAGAGGACTCTTTAAAAAACATCAGAAAACTCCACTTGTGGGTGACAGAGTCGTCTTTGAGATCATAAACGATCAACAAGGATATATTATCGAGATTTTGCCAAGAAAAAATGAATTGATTCGTCCGCCTATTAGTAATGTGGATCAAGTCGTTCTTGTTTTTTCCGTTGTAGAGCCAGCTTTCAATAGCGCATTATTAGATCGTTTTCTTGTCCATGTTGAAAAAGCGGGAATTCCTTCCCTTATCTGTTTAACAAAGATGGACCTAATAGAAGATTCAACCAGCATCGATGAAAAGATGGATGTTTATCAAAAGATGGGATATAAAGTTGTTAAAACGAGTTCGAAAAACAAGGATGTCGAAGATTTAGGAAAGGAATTAGAAGGTAAAATTTCTGTTTTTGCTGGACAGTCAGGAGTGGGAAAATCTTCTCTCCTTAACGCTCTTGTTCCAAGTCTTCAACTTGAAACTGCTGGAATTAGCCAAAAACTTGGAAGGGGAAGGCATACAACTAGGGTTGTACAAATGATTGAGCTTCCTTCAAATGGTTTAGTTGCGGATACTCCTGGTTTTAGTCAACTAGATTTTCAAGGGATTGACTCTACTACCTTGGGTAAGTATTTTATAGATATTGATCAGTTTTCCGATCGATGCCGTTTTCGAGGTTGTTTACATGTAAAAGAACCTGGTTGTGCAGTAAAAGAAGCAGTAGAACACGGAGAAATTTCAGCTGAACGCTATTCCCATTATTTAGAGTTTTTAGAAGAAGTGAAAGAAAAAGAAGAGAGAAAATGGAGGTAATCGAGTGATTAAAATAGCACCATCAATTCTTTCTGCTGATTTTTTTCAATTAGGAGAGGAAGTCAAAACGGTTGAAAAAGGAGGAGCAGATCTCCTTCATATCGATGTAATGGATGGCCATTTTGTTCCAAATATCACGATTGGTCCATTAGTGGTAGAAGCGATTAAACCAAGAACCAAATTACCCTTGGATGTTCATTTAATGATTCTTAATCCAGATCAATATATTGAACCATTTATCAAAAGTGGTGCTGATATCATTTCTGTTCATGCCGAGGCAACGTATCATTTACATCGAACCATTCATTTGATTAAGAACCTTGGCGCAAAAGCATCTGTTGCCATCAACCCAGCAACGCCTTTACAGGTCATTGATTATGTCTTAGAGGATTTGGATATGGTTTTATTGATGACAGTAAACCCTGGATTTGGCGGACAATCCTTTATTCCCCAAGTTTTACCGAAAATTAAAGCCCTTAAAGAGTTAATCGATAAAAGGGGGTTATCTACTGACATTGAAGTAGATGGAGGGATTAACGATAAGACGGTGAAACAAGTTATTGATGCCGGGGCAAACGTTATTGTTGCAGGCTCTTATATTTTTAGGCAAAGGGATCGAAAACAAGCGATCAATCACTTAAGAGGAATTTAAAGGTGTACATGATTCAAATGAAAAGAATGATATTTATCCTCATTTTCATATTAGTGCTGAATACCATGATCCCCAAATCAGCTTTCGCAATGAATCTAGTTGGAGAGTCTGCTATATTAGTTGATGTAACAACTGGAGAAATCCTTTTTGAAAAAAATATGGACAAACCGATGTATCCGGCAAGTGTTACCAAAATAATGACCGTCATCCTTGCCCTTGAAAAAGGCAATCTGGATGATATCGTTACGGTAAGTAAAAATGCAGCGACCCAAGATGGTACGAGAATTTATCTTGTAGAAGGTGAAAAAGTTCGGTTAAAAGAATTGGTTTATGGTGCCTTATTGAATTCGGGTAATGATGCTGCTGTCGCTATTGCCGAACATATTGGCGGTAGTGTAGAAGGCTTTGTTGACATGATGAATGAAAAAGCGAAGGAATTAGGAATGAAAAATACACATTTTGCTAATCCCAGCGGTCTTCCTAATCCAAACCATGTAACTTCTGCCTATGATATGAGTCTCCTTGCAATGTATGCATTAAAAAATCCTGTTTTCCGGGAAATCGCATCTTCCAAAACTTATGATGCCAAATGGATTGGGAATAATGTTCATGCTTTCATTCAAAATCATAATCGATTGCTTTGGGATTACCCTTACGCGACAGGAATGAAAACAGGATATACGGTTGCTGCCCGAAGTACAATCGTTGCATCAGCAAATAAAGATGGTCGGGAACTTATTGCAGTCGTTTTAAAATCGGATCCTAGGGCTTTTTATAAAGATGCGGAACAATTGCTTGATTATGGATACCAAAAGACAAGGTTAGTCCCGATCTTAAAAATGAATGAAAGATTCACGACATTAAATGGATATGAAATCTCATATATTCCCAAAGAAAATCCGTATATTGTTGTGGTTGATGGAAAATTGCCAGAACTAAAAATGAAAGAACATTTTAAAACAAAGAAAAAAATCGGTTTCTTTGACCAGACCATTGTGAAAAAGGGAGAAGTGATTGGACAATTAGCAATCTATAATGGAGAAAAATTAATTCGTACGGTAGACTTAGTAGCGACAAAAGATATCAAAAACTCCTATCCTATCTCTAAAAGTAGCATATATTTTATGTTTGCTGTTTTCGCTTTTTCGATGATGGGATTCATTTTGGTATTAAAAAGAAAAAGAGAAAAGCAAACGATCAAAGGGTTTGGATGGTTGGAACAATAAAGAGTAGAATCCTCTAAGGACTCTACTCTTTTTTTCATATAAAATGGCTTGTATGTTCTAACGCTAGGGTTGTATATTCCAAAAGCAACGACTTTTGGGAGTGTATTTATACACGGATAACGGAATGCGTTGGAATATACAAACCCAATATGAATATAGAACATATAAGCCAGCGAAACAAACATATTTTTATTCAAGATTTTGATTCAATTTGTTACTTGGTTTAGGGATGAATTCAAATATTTTTTTTGATTCAAAAGACTTAATTAAGGATGTAAGCCAAGTGTAATATTCTTCAGCTTGTGTAAGCTTGTTCAGATCCGTTTGCACTTGTTCTTTTATTTCGGAAGAAGTACTAGGATTATTCAACAATTCATCATAATCTTTTTTAGATTGCTGAATCGCATGCAAATTTAATTCTATTGCTCTTTTCCATTTGATCGAAAAGAAATCAAAGAAAACCTGATACCAATCTTCCTCTGCTTGATAAAGGTCCTTACGTACTCCTTTTTTCCATACCTTATTTACCATATTCGTTTCTAATAAAGTTCGAACACCTGTACTCATACTTGTTTTACTCATGCCTAATGCTTCACGCATTTCGTCTAACGTTAAGGGGCGATCGGAGAAATACAATATGCCATATAAACGACCAACAGAATCTGTAATTCCATAAAGATCCATATTTTCAGCGATAGAATGAATGACACGTTCGCGCGCTTTTTCTAAACGTTTTATATCTTCATTTAAATGAATATCTCCTTGATTAACCAACATAAATTCTCCTCTTTCAAAGGTTATCATCTTTAAATTACCACTTATTGTTAGATTTTATAAGCAAGCAATATTATACAAAATAGTATGGGAATCTTCTATATTCGTTAAAAAATTTTATATGAAATTTTTTTTCACGTAAAGAAAGAAACAGTGAAGGATACTAGAGGATCAAGGAGAATAAATCAGGAATCTTAAGTTTTATATTGTACAGTTTTATCTGTATATACAAAATTAACATATATTATTTAATATACAGTTTGTTCGTTTTATAGTTTTATAGTAGAATAAAAGGGAATTTCGACCAATGAAAATGAATTTTAATCCAATTTTTAATACATTGAGGGGAGACCAATGAGTAAAATCGTTATCAAGAATTTAACCAAAATCTTTGGTTCGCATCCTGAAGAAGTTTTAAATCGCTTAAAAAAAGGGGAAAGCAAAGCCAAAATTCTAGCAGAAACAGGTGCAACCGTAGGGGTAAACCAAGTTTCTTTTGAAGTGGAAGAAGGGGAATTCTTTGTGATTATGGGTCTATCAGGGAGTGGAAAATCTACGCTGATCCGTTTGATTAATCGTCTGATAGAACCGACGACTGGAGAAATCTTCATTGATGGCGAAAATATCGTTAAGATGGATAAAAAAGAACTGATGATGATCAGAAGAAAAAAACTAGGAATGGTTTTTCAAAATTTTGCTTTACTCCCTCATCGAACCGTACTTGCAAATGTGGAATATGGTTTAGAAATACAAGGGGTTCCAAAAGAGATTAGGGAGAAAAAAGCGAGAGAGGCACTTGAAACAGTAGGACTAGCAGGATATGAAGAGAGTTACCCCAATCAATTAAGTGGTGGAATGAAACAAAGAGTTGGTTTGGCAAGAGCATTGGCAAATGGTTCTGATATTTTACTGATGGACGAAGCATTTAGTGCACTTGATCCACTCATTCGTTCGGAAATGCAAGATGAATTATTACAATTACAAAGTAAATTAAAAAAGACCATTTTATTTATTACTCATGACTTAGATGAGGCACTCAAATTAGGTGATCGAATTGCCATCATGAAAGATGGGAATATCGTTCAAATCGGAACACCAGAAGAAATCTTAACGGATCCTGCTGATGACTATGTTTCTGCTTTTGTCAAAGATGTGGACCGCTCGAAAGTTCTAACTGCGGAACATATCATGAAAAAGCCTGATGTTATTACCACTTGGAAAGATGGACCGAGAATCGCGATTAAGAAAATGAAAGATGCGGGCTTGTCCAGTATCTTTGTTGTGGATCGGGAAAGAAGGCTAAAAGGGCTACTTACCATTGATGCAACACTGGAAGCTTTGAATCAAAAAAAGTGGGTCGAGGACATGTTAGTTCAAGATTTTCCTATCACTTCGCCAAGTACTCCTCTTCAGGAATTAATTCCAATTGCTGTAAAAACAAAGTACCCGATTGCAGTTGTAGAAGAGGGGAAATTAAAAGGAATAATAGTTCGTGTTACCATCTTATCAGGACTGGTTCGAGGAAGGGAAGAGGAGGAATAAAAGATGAATTGGTTTCATATACCACTTGAACAATGGACAAATGATTTTGTCGAATTCTTTTTATTGCCAGTATTAGGACCGATTTTTGAATCGATCAGTCATTATATAGGGCTTATTTTAGATCAGTTTGAAAACTTTTTAACTTGGGTCCCTCAAGAAATCATGACGGCCATTATTGTTTTACTTGCTTGGTGGACAAAAGGATTGAAAGTGGCTTTATTTAGTTTCATTGGATTACTATACATTGGTTCAGTCGATCTTTGGAAAGAAGCAATGCAAACGTTGGCCGTTGTTTTATCAGCGACATTCTTATCGATTTTGATCGGAATCCCATTTGGAATATGGAGTGCAAAATCAAGAAAAGCAGATCAAATCATCCGCCCCATCTTAGATTTTATGCAGACATTGCCTAGTTTTGTTTATTTAATCCCTACCGTCCTTTTGTTTGGGGTGGGTCCAGTACCAGCGGTGATTGCTACCTTTGTTTTTGCAACTCCACCTGCTGTACGTTTAACGAGTCTTGGGATTAAACAAGTTCCAATAGAAGTGATTGAGGCAGCAAAAGCATTTGGATCTACTTCCTGGCAGATGTTGGTCAAGGTACAATTGCCCATTGCCAAACCAACGATTATGGCAGGGATTAATCAAACCATTATGATGTCATTAGCAATGGCAGTTATCTCGGCGATGATTGGGGCACCAGGCTTGGGATCTGTTGTTCTCCAAGCTATTACAAGGGTAAATGTAGGAATGGGATTAGTTGGTGGATTAGGAATTGTCGTCTTAGCCATCATTTTAGATCGAATCACCGAAGGATTAGGCCGTAAGCAAAAATAAATGGGATGAAAATGGGTTTACCATTTTTATCATATATCATCAATAAAAAAAGAAAAAAGGGAGTGAAAGAATGAAAAAGTATATGAAACAAATCTTGATTCTATTCTTATTATTTACCGTCTTAATAGGGGGATGTCAGACAAGTAAAAATGTTAACAGGGATGACAATGGAAAAGATAGTAAAACGATTACGTTTGGTGTCACACCATGGACAAGTACTATTCCACCTACTTATGTAGCAAAAGCGATTATTGAAGACATGGGATATAAAGTAAAATTACAAAATGCCGACGCAGGTGTTGTTTATGCTGGTTTAGCCAAAGGCGATATCAATGTATTTATGGATGCTTGGTTGCCTGATATGCACAGAAATTATATGGAGAAATACGGGGATAAAATTGATGATGTAGCGATTAGTTACAAAGAGGGAGAATTAGGTTGGGTTGTTCCATCTTATGTTAAGGATATTAATTCTATTGAAGATCTTATGGGGAAAGAGAAGTTATTCGAAAACAAACTATTTGGAATTGAAGAAGGTGCAGGAATGACCATGACGTCACGCGAAATGATTAAAGGTTATGGTTTAGATTTAGAATATGTTGCGTCGAGTGAATCTGGAATGCTTGCGCAAGTGAAAAAATATATTTCTCAGAAAAAACCGATTCTTTTTCTAGGTTGGAGACCTCATTCAATGTTTGCAAAATGGGACTTAAAAGTACTTAAGGATCCGAAAGAATACTTTAAAACATCTGAAGTTCATGTATTAACGAACAAAGGATTAGATAAACAAGCACCCGATGTTTATCAATTCTTAAAGAATTGGAACATATCTGTAGAAGACATTGAAAAAATGATTCTAGAGATCGAAAATGGAAAAGATGCTTCAGAGGTCGCGATGAAATGGATCGAAGAAAATAAGGATAAGGTAAACAAAATGATTGGAAAGTAAGCAAAAAAAGAAAAGTCGAGTAAGAGGAGTAATTTACTCTTACTCTTTTTTTGTTTCTCTGAATTGCTATAATAGGGTATAAAATATGTTGATAAGGGGAAGAAGAGAATGGAAAAAAAAGACATTTTTATCGTTTCTGGTGGAATCTTAACGGAACGATTGGTGTCCATGATTAAAGAGGATGATTTGATCATTGGTGTCGACAGGGGAGCAGAGTGGTTAATTGAACATGGTCTTTCGCCTCATTATATCGTTGGGGATTTTGACTCGGCAAATTCCTCTTTTTTAGAGGCAATCAAGGAGAAATACGGAGATAAAATCTATCGATTTCCTTCAGAGAAAGATGAAACAGATACCGAACTTGCAGTTCGTTTTGCTATTTCGTTGCAGCCAAAATCGATTACAATCATTGGGGCGATTGGGACTCGTTTAGACCATGTCTTAGCGAATATTCACGTTCTTTTGCTAGGAGAAAGACAGCACATACCAAGTCAGATTTATGGCACCAATAATCGGATTCGGCTAGTCTTACCAGACAAAACCCTTTATGTGCAAAAAGGGGAGTACAAATACATCTCGTTACTTCCTTTTACAGAGAAAGTGGAAGGAATTTCAATTCAAGGTTTTAAATACCCTCTCTCTCAGGCTTCGATGGAAGTTGGACAACCCTATGGTATAAGCAATGAGTTAGTCGATGAAAAAGGTACGATTTTGATAGAGAAAGGAATTTTACTTGTCATCGAAAGTAAAGATTAACTTGGAAACGATATTCCTATTCGCAATTTTTTTATGAACATTTTTATAGGACTAATGAATATACTGTAATAAAGAACTTATGGGGTTTTATTCTTTTAGTCATGGCGACTAACCTAGGATCGAAGGAGGGGTAGGGGTGAGATTTTATACCATTAAACTTCCAAAATTTTTAGGAGGAATTGTAAAAGCTGTTTTGGCTATGTTTCAAAAAAAATAAAGAAATTTAAAAGGCTTCACTCACTCCAAAAAATTGGTGAGAAATGAAGCCTTTTTACGTATATATGTAAGAATGATAAAAAGCACCAAAATCATGGTGCTCTTAAATTAAACGCGTTTTACTTTTCCAGATTTTAGTGCTCGAGTGCTTACATATACGCGTTTTGGTTTTCCATCAACGAGAATACGAACTTTTTGTACATTTACGCCCCACTTGCGTTTGGTTTTACGGTTGGAGTGACTTACAGCATTTCCTGTATGTCCTTTTTTACCAGTTACATAGCATTTACGTGACATGTGTACACCCCCTTAATAAACAACATCTTAAAAGTACATCCTAGATTTAGGAATTCATTATGTCACATACTTGTGTATTTTAGCATGAGGTTTATAATATTTCAAGTTAGGAATTTTCGCTTCCCTGTGAGAATCTAAAACTTTTAATCTCATATTCTTTATAGTAAAATATAGATTAGCCCAAAGCCAAATTATTTCTGAGGGGGTAAAACAATGGCAATCGAAGTAACGACCGAATTAGGTAAAGTCACGATTTCGGATGATGCAATCGCTACTATTGCGGGAATAAGTGCAATGGAAGTCTTTGGTTTGGTTGGAATGGCTTCTAGAAAGCAATTAAAAGATGGGATTGCAGAGTTATTAGGAAGAGAAAATTTAGGTCGAGGAATAGAAGTACGAAGTGAAGATGATGAAGTGATTATTGATATGTATATTATTGTTAGTTACGGTACGAAGATTTCGGAAGTGGCACATAATGTACAACAAAAGGTCATTTATACTTTAGATACGATGATGGGTGTAAAAGTATCAAGAGTCAATGTTATCGTACAAGGCGTCCGCGTAACCCAAGCGTAATAAGGAGGATTTTTAGTGAACAATCAAAAGATTGATGGAAAATTATTTACGCAAATGGTTCTTGCAGGGGCCCAAAGCTTAAATCAGCATGTGAAAGATGTTAATGCTCTAAATGTTTTCCCTGTACCAGATGGAGATACAGGAACCAATATGGATTTGTCATTAACATCAGGGGTAAATGAACTGAAAAAAAGAACGACTGATCATATAGGGCAAGCTGCAGATGCGTTAGCAAAGGGACTATTAATGGGAGCAAGAGGAAACTCAGGGGTAATTCTTTCCCAATTGTTCCGTGGTTTTTCTAAGTATGTTAGCTCCTATGAATCTATTGATAGCAAACAATTTGCTGAAGCCTTAAAACAAGGTGTTGACACTGCTTACAAGGCAGTAATGAAACCAGTAGAGGGGACCATTTTAACGGTTTCCCGTGAAGTAGCAAATGAAGCGGTTAAAGTTTCTCGTAGAGAAAAAGATCTAATAAAAGTGATGGAAGCCATTTTAAATAAAGGGAAACAAGCTTTGGCAAAAACACCTGATCTATTACCAATATTAAAACAAGTAGGTGTCGTTGATGCAGGTGGACAAGGCCTTCTTTATATCTATGAAGGATTTTTGGCTGCTCTTAAAGGAGAAAAAATCGTTATTCAAGAAACAAAGCCAACAATTGAAATACAGCGTTCATTAAGTGACTTGGCACATGAGCATATGCCTGTACAAGCTCAATTATCGACAGAGGATATCAAGTTTGGATACTGTACAGAATTTATGATTAGACTAAAAGATGAGATTCTTCAAAAGGGTTCTTTTAACGAACAAGAGTTTCGTAAGGAAATATCCCAATTTGGAGATTCATTATTAGTGGTATCTGATGATGAAATGGTTAAGGTTCATATCCATACAGAATACCCTGGAGATGTTCTTAATTATGCAATGAAATATGGTAGTCTGCATAAGATTAAGATTGATAATATGCGTGAACAACACAGTCATATCCTCTTAGGCGAAGGAAATTATCATACCGATTTAAGCCAGGTTACAAATATGAACGATACAAACGGGGATGTTAATCCAAGCCCTAATGAACAAAAAGAGAAACAACCATATAGTATTATTGCTGTCGCTATGGGAGAGGGAATAGCTGCTATTTTTAAAAGTTTAGGTGTTGATGTGGTTATTTCTGGTGGCCAAACGATGAATCCAAGTACTCAAGATATTGTGAATGCAATAAAAGAAATCAATGCTGAAAATTACATTGTTTTACCCAATAATAGCAATATCATTTTAGCTGCTGAACAAGCTCAAGAATTTATCGATCAACCTGTAGCTGTCATCCCTTCAAAAACGCTTCCACAAGGAATGGCTTCTTTATTAGCTTTTAATCCAGATTTAACGATAGAAGAAAATAAAGAAATCATGACAGAAGCATTAAAAAGTGTTAAATCAGGTCAAGTTACCTATGCAGTACGTGATTCAAAATATGATGGTCTTGAAATCAAGAAAGGAAATTACCTTGGTATTTTCGAAGGTAAGATTGTGGCGACATCAGATGACATGATTGATGCAGCATTTACTCTGCTTACCAAAATGATTGATGAAGAAGAAGTATTAACAATCATTTTTGGTGAGGATGTGAAAGAAGATCAAGTGAAAGTTTTAAAAGAAAAAATTCTTGAACAATATCCTGAACTTGAAATTGAAGTTCATAATGGCGGTCAACCGCTTTATTATTTTATTTTTTCAATTGAATAAAAAGATGAGGTGACTGAATGGAACCGATTTTTGTTGTAACAGATAGTACAGCAGATATTCCTAAGGAACTTGCCAAACAATTAGGGATCACTGTTGTGCCGTTAAAAGTGCATTTTTCTAATGAGACTTATTTAGATGGAGAAACAATAACGGCGGAACAATTTTATCAGAAGTTGCAAAGTTCTGATGAGCTTCCTACTACATCCCAACCATCACCAATGGATTTTGTTGAAACTTATAAAAAATTAGCTGACGGTAAACCGGCAAAAATAATTTCAATTCATTTATCTGCTGCTTTAAGTGGTACCGTTCAATCTGCGCTTTTAGCAAAAGAGATGGTAAAAGATCTAGGGATTGACGTACATGTTTTCGATTCCAAGAAAGCTTCCTATTCCATTGGAATCATCGTGGTTGGAGTTGCAAAAGCGCTTAGAGAAGGAAAGAGTTTTGAAGAAGCTCTTTACTTAACAAATGATTTAATTGAACGAACTCAAGTCTATTTCTTAGTTGATACGTTAACCTATCTTCATAAAGGCGGAAGAATAGGTAAAGCTGCGTCTTTATTTGGTACATTATTAAATATTAAGCCCATTCTATCGTTAAATGAACAAGGCGAAGTATTTGCGGTTGACAAGGTACGAGGTCAGAAAAAAGCGTTTTCCAAGATTCTTGGTTATCTTACGGATTATACAAAAGATAAAAAGGTAATCGCAGGAATTTCTCATGCTGCGAATCTAGAAGAGGCGAAGAATTTCGAACAATTGCTTCGAGAAAAAATGGATATTGTTGAATTTGTTATGACCGATATTGGACCTGTCATTGGAACGCATGTTGGGCCAGGAACACTGGCAATCATGATGTATACGGTGTAGATTCAAAGTTAAACCTCCACTTTTAGTGGGGGGTTTTATTTTTATTCAATCTTGACGTGAATTTTATCAATGGCATTATTACCATATCCTTTTCTCGACAAACACATCAACTTTCATATTGCAAAAAAAAAGTGAATTTGAGAGAATTTGGATAGGATTCAATTAAAGCAACATGGTTGGAGGAGAAATATGAAATATCAATCGGTGTTTGATATTATTGGTCCAGTGATGATTGGGCCATCAAGCTCCCACACGGCAGGAGCGGCAAGGATTGGAAAAGCAGCTTTGTCTCTCTTTGGGAGACAGCCAAAAAAAGCAGTGATTACTCTTTATGGTTCATTTACAAAAACTTATAAAGGCCATGGTACAGATGTAGCTATTGTTGGTGGAATTCTAGGTTTTGATACTTATGATAATCGGATTGTCGATTCCCTTGTTATTGCAAAGGATCTAGGAATTGAAATTCAATTTATTCCCTCAAATGAACAAAGTGAACACCCCAATACGGCTCGAATCTATTTAGAAGACGAGAAAGGAACATTAGAGATTGTTGGCGTATCAATTGGTGGAGGGAAAATAGAAATCGTTGAAATTCAAGGGTTTAAGATCAAGGTATCAGGAAATCAACCTTTATTAATCGTTTTCCATGAAGATCGGTATGGCGTAATTGCATCTGTTTCTACAACCTTAAGTAAATTTAAGATTAATATTGGTTATATGGAAGTTGCGAGAAAAGAAAAGGGATCCCTTGCTTTAATGGTGATTGAAACCGATCAACCAATTACACAAGACGTTCTGAAAGAATTGGAGTTATTAAATGCCGTAAGACAAGTTGCGCTCTTAAAAACATCATAATAGTGGAGGAAAAGGCAAGATGAAATTCACATCCATTGAACACCTTGTAGAGCTAGCGGAAATACAAGGAAAGAAAATTTCTGAGATCATGATCGAGTCAGAAATGGAACAGTATGGAAGAACTAGAGAAGAAATATTTGAACAAATGAGAAATAATCTACATGTAATGAAAGTGGCAATTGAAAAAGGCTTACAAGAAGAGATCAGATCAAGAAGTGGTTTAAGTGGCGGAGATGGGAAAAAACTAGCAAAGTATTTGGAAAATGGCTCTTTTTTATCTGGGAGAACTATTTTAGAAGGAGTAAGTATGGCTGTTGCTACATCTGAAGTAAACGCTTCCATGGGAACAATTGTTGCAACCCCAACAGCTGGATCCGTTGGTATTTTACCGGGAACAATCTTTGCGACGGCAAAAAAATTAAATTCTACTGAGGATGATATGGTGCATGCGTTATTTACTGCAGGTGCCATTGGTTTAGTCATTGCCAATAATGCCTTCATTTCGGGAGCCGCAGGAGGATGTCAAGCTGAGATTGGATCAGCGACAGCTATGGCTGCTGCAGCAATTGTTGAAATGGCTGGTGGTACACCAACTCAAGCAGCAAATGCATTAGGCATTGCATTAAAAAATATGTTAGGATTAACATGTGATCCTGTGGCAGGACTTGTGGAAGTTCCATGTGTAAAGAGAAATGGAATGGGAGCTGCAAATGCAATGATTGCAGCAGATATGGCTTTAGCAGGAATCAAAAGCATCATTCCACCTGATGAGGTGATTGAAACGATGTACCGTATTGGATGTGCAATGCCAATGCCCTTAAAAGAAACGGCCTTAGGCGGTTTAGCAGCTACACCAACAGCGAAAAAAATAGAAGTAAAAATTTTTGGTCAACCATTACACGAATGAAAAAGGCTTATGGGATTTAGTGTCTTAGACCAAAGCCTGGTTGGTGTAAAAGGGATTGGCGAGAAAAGAGTACGTCAATTTCAGGAAATGGGGATTCAATCGATTCGCGATCTCCTCTTTTATTTTCCGTATCGTTATGAAGATTATCAGATCAAAGATTTGGCCACTGCCCTTCATGGAGAGAAAGTGACGGTGGAAGGTACGATATATGGTCACCCTGCGACCAAACGTCTATCAAAAAATCGAGATCTGATCTCGGTAAAAGTAGTGATTGATCATTTTATAGTTACAGCCACTTGGTTCAATCGAGCTTTTTTAAAAAATCAATTACAAAAAGGGCGACCAATACTCCTTACGGGAAAATGGGACAAATATCGATTGCAGATCACCGTTTCTGAATACGAATTCCTTGATACTGTTAAAACCACAAAAAAGGGACATCTTATTCCTGTGTATTCTCTTCCAGCCGATTTAGGACTAACCCAAGCAAATTTTCGTAAAATCATGGAGCAAGCAATTCGCCAGTACTATTATGCGATCGAGGATTATTTGCCAAAAGAAGTGATTGACAAATATAAATTATATACGTTAAAAGAGTCGATTCGCGCAATTCATTTTCCCCATGATCATCGGGATGGAAAATTGGCAAGGCGGAGACTCGTTTATGATGAGTTGCTTTTTTATCAAATGAAAATTCAGTTATTAAAAAAACTGAACCGACAAAATTGGCCGGGAATAAAAAGAAAAATCGATGTTGACAAGGTGAAATCCTTTATTCATTCGTTGCCTTTTTCCTTAACAAATGCCCAAAAACGGGTCATTAAAGAAATTTTAGGAGACATGGAACAAAGTTATGCAATGAATCGACTTTTACAAGGAGATGTAGGTTCAGGCAAAACAGTTGTTGCTGCTGCAGCATTATATGCTAATTATTTAAGCGGATATCAGGGTGCCTTAATGGTTCCTACGGAAATTTTGGCAGAACAGCATATGGAATCTTTAAAAAAATTATTTGCGAATACCCCCATTCAAGTTGAAGTATTAACAGGGAGTCTTACGGAAAAAAATCGTAAAGCAGTAATTGGTCGGTTACAAATGGGACTTACAGATGTTGTCGTAGGTACCCACGCATTAATACAAGAAGATGTTTACTTTAAGCGTTTAGGGTTAGTGATTACCGATGAACAGCATCGTTTTGGTGTAGAACAAAGAGCTCTTCTTCGGCGGAAAAGCGATAATTTCAGTCCAGATGTTCTTTATATGACCGCTACTCCGATCCCAAGGACGTTAGCGATCACAGCTTTTGGAGATATGGATGTTTCGATCATCGATGAATATCCTGCAGGTCGAAAAAAAGTAGAAACCCATTGGGTTAGGCCAAAACAATTTGCAAAAGTATTAGCCTTTGTCGAACAACAAGTTCGAAAAGGTAGACAAGCTTATGTCATTGCTCCTTTAATTGAAGAATCAGATAAGTTAGATGTCCAAAATGCTATTGATATTTATCAGCAACTCTGTGAATTTTTCCCAAACTTTAAAATAGGACTTATGCATGGGCGATTGAAACCAAAAGAAAAAGATGAGGTTATGAATCGATTTTTAAAGAATGAGGTTCAAATCTTAGTTTCAACGACTGTGGTCGAAGTCGGAGTCAACGTTCCCAATGCTACGATCATCGTGATCTATGATGCGGATCGATTTGGTTTAGCTCAACTTCATCAATTAAGAGGGCGAGTTGGGCGTGGTGAACACCAATCTTACTGTATTCTTGTGGCAGATCCTAAGTCAGAGACAGGGAAAGAAAGAATGCGAATTATGGAACAGACCAATGATGGATTTGAGATCTCGAGAAGAGATTTAGAATTACGTGGACCTGGTGATTTTTTTGGTGTGAAGCAAAGTGGGTTACCTGATTTCAAACTAGCCGATCTTATTCAGGATTATCGAACGTTAGAAGCGGCAAAAAAAGATGCTGAAATCTTAATTCATGGGGAAGAATTCTGGTCTGATCCTAAATGGAGACATTTAAAATTCGAATTAGAACGAACGGGAGTTTTTTTACAACAAGTGATTGAAGGATAATAAAAAAATTCCCACAGGGCATTTCCCTGTGGGGTCAATGCACATTACTGTGCATTAACAGAAAAATGGGAGAGGAGAAACCGGAGGAAGAGCTTATGGGGAAACGTAAGTCTTCTCCGCGGTTATCAGCAATACCTTGGGTATTGCTGTTATATATCCTTTCCTAATATTTTTAAAAATATACATGTTGATAAAAAATTTTTAAGGGAGCATTTGCTTCCTTTTCATTTTCGCAAACTTTTGATAAGATAAAATAAGAAAATTGAGATTTTTGCGATAATTTACCATTGAATGGATTTGTGCTACTATAAAGTATGCATTTTTAACTAAGGGTGAACCAATCGTGAGAGTGATTGCTGGTAGTGCTAAAGGTAGAACTTTAAAAGCAGTTCCTGGGAAAAGTACAAGACCAACGACAGACAAAGTTAAAGAATCGATCTTTAATATAATTGGACCATATTTTGATGGCGGTATTGTTTTAGATCTATTTGCTGGTACGGGAGGATTAGCAATTGAAGCTTTAAGTCGCGGAATGGAATATGGTATATTCATTGATCACAGCAAACAAAGTATTGAAACCATTCGTAAAAACGTTGCTACTACCAATCTTATAGATCGGGTAGAAATTTATCACAATGATGCAATGCGTGCTTTGAAAAAATTACAAAAGCGAGAAGTCACATTTGATTTGGTTTTTTTAGATCCACCATATCGAATGAAAATATTAGAGGAGATTCTCCTTTTTTTAACAGAGCATCGGCTTTTAAATGATCAAGCGATTATTGTTACTGAACATGATACAAAATACAAGTTTCAAAATATAGATCAAATAGAGGAATTAGAACAGGTAAAAGATGTTACTTATGGAGATATTGGAATTACGATTTTTCGTTATAATTTGAATAAATAAATGGATGGAGGTTAATAATGATACATGCAGTCTATCCAGGAAGTTTTGATCCGATTACATATGGACATTTGGATATCATCCAAAGAGGGGTAAAAATATTTGATAAGGTTACGGTGGCAGTCTTAATCAACCCCAATAAGAATCCTTTGTTTACGGTAGAAGAAAGGATAGAACTCATTCGCCAGGCTACCAAACATATTCCTCAAGTTGAAATTGATAGTTTTAGCGGTTTACTTGTCGATTATATGAAAAAGAAAAATGCAAATACAATTATTAAAGGATTACGTGCCGTTTCTGATTTTGAATATGAGTTACAAATGGCATCAATTAATCGAAAACTTGATCCCAATATCGAAACTTTCTTTATGATGACGAATAATAAATACTCTTTCTTAAGCTCGAGCATCGTAAAAGAAGTGGCTAGACATCATGGCTGTGTAAGTGATCTTGTTCCTCCTTGTGTTGAAGAGGCGTTAATCAAAAAATACGCAGGTTATAAGGTTACATTCTAAAAGAAGAAAAGGCACCTACATTGTCGTAGGTGCTCCTTTTTTTCAGTAGTCCTTTTTCTTCAATAGGTGAATGGTTAAAGAAAGCAAAAGTAAGGTCGTAATGATCCACAAAAAGTAATACCCTATACTATGAATAATAGAGATGAGATGAAATGAAGATACTTCTTGGGAAAAGTGATATAAAAATGTTGGTATCGCGTTTTTTGTTTCCGATAGTTGAAAGGGTTGATAAAGAAGTAGACTAAGGATAAAAGCAAGAATTGAATGGAAAACTCGCGCAATAAAAAAAGGTTTAAAACGAATATCGGTTTTTTGAAGAATAGCAGCGATTTGTCCATGAACAGAAATTCCGCTCCAAGCAGATATTGCGCTTACGATGGCTAATTTTTCTATAAGCGGAATATTCATACTTGCTTCGCTGACACTTTTTGCTCCTAATGTAACTTCAAAAAAACCATAGATCATAGATTGAGCTAAATCTTGGGAAATTCCCAATGGTGTTAAAATTAGGTGTAAAAGACTGATTAAAAAACTTGTTACTTCAATTTGAGTTAAAATAGATAATACTACGGAAAAAGCGATAATAAATCCACCGATCATAAGTAGTGTTTGAATAGAAGACATGACGGCATCTCCCATTAATTTGCCAAATTGCCTACCATCTGCCATTCTTGCTTGATGCATGGCTTTAAAAGCTCTTATAAAAATATTGTCTTCTTTCTTATACATTTCAAATTTTCGCGAAGAGAATTGTTGATTATTTATTTCGTGGAACCTCATGATAAAACCAACAATGAGACTAGAAGCATAATGTACGATCGCAAGAAAGATTCCTAACTCGGCTTGGTGAAAAAAACCAACCGCAATCGCGCCAAAGATAAAGAGAGGATCAGAAGTACTCGTAAAAGCGACGAGTCTTTCCCCTTCTACCTGAGAAACCATCTTTTGTTCTCGTAAACGGGTGGTTAATTTAGCACCCATTGGATAACCTGAGGAAAATCCCATGGCTAAAACAAAAGCGCCGACTCCAGGTACATTAAATAAGGGTTTCATCAAAGGTTCCAGCAATTCACCCATAAAATGAACAACACCAAAGCCTAATAAAATCTCTGATGTAATAAAAAATGGTAAAAGGGCAGGAAAAATAATTTCCCACCAAATTTTTAACCCTTGTAAAGAAGCTTTAAAAGCAGCATCAGGAAAGCTAATAATGGCAATTGCAAGTAAAGTGGTTATCACCCCAGCAAATAGAGTAATGATATGTGAGCTTTTTATTCTCTTCATATACGGCCTCCATTCCTATTCCTAAAAACATATTTACGTAATGATTGTCCTGTTTAGAACAAGTTTGCTAAATCAGAACAATAAGCTATATTTAAGAATAGAAATTTAGGTTGGTTGGTTTTGGTATTCATTGAATTAAAAAGGATTCGAGGTGGTGGCATTGAGGCCAAAAATTGGTTTAGCACTTGGATCAGGAGGGGCAAGGGGATTAGCACATCTTGGCGTTTTACGTGTTTTTGAAGAACAAAAAATCCCTATTGATTACATATCTGGAAGTAGCATGGGAAGTTTGGTTGGCGCATTGTATGCGAATGGAAACGATTTGAATATGTTAGAAAAATTAGCGATTCATTTGAAACGAAAATATTGGGTTGATTTTTCTGTATCGAAATTGGGGTTAGTAACAGGGGAAAAAATCAAAGAACTTATCCGGATTCTTACCCATGGAAAGAATATTGAAGATTTAGCGATTCCCATTGCTATAGTTGCTACTGATATCGAAACAGGTGAACGAGTGATTTTTCGTAAAGGACCAGTTTATCAAGCGGTTCGTGCAAGTATTTCTATACCAGGAATCTTTGTTCCAGAAACGGTAAATGGACGTCTTTTAGTGGATGGGGGGGTTATTGATCGCGTTCCCGTTCATGTGGTTCGAGAGATGGGGGCTGACTTTGTCATCGCCGTTGATGTTGGACTCTATGATACAAGGATGAAAGTAAACTCGATTTTTGATGTCATTGCACAAACGATTGATATTATGGAAAGACAAAATCTCTATCATCAAATTGTCGCTGCCGATTATGTCATTCGACCTGAAGTAGGTCACATTAGTTCCATTTCATTTACGAATGTGCAAGAGATTATTGAAGAAGGTTACCGAGTTGCTAATGAATCGATTGATAAAATTAAAAATTTAATCCAAAAATGGGAGGATTCACATGAATAATCTGATGAAGAAAAAGCTACTCGTCTTTAAGATGAAACGACTTAAGTTACTATTCCTCCTTCTTATGGTTTTTGCCTATTTATCTTTTTATATTCCAGTTCCTTATTATATTGCCGCTCCAGGGATTGCTGTAAAATTAAAAAGAGTGATTTCAGTAGAAAATGGTTATTCAGAAAAAGGAGATTTTATGTTGACGACGATCCGTATGAACCCAGGCAATCTAGGATACTATCTTTATTCTCTGTTCCTTCCAAATATTGAATATATTCCAAAACACTATATATTAAATCCAGATGAAGATCCGGAAGAATATGAGAAACGACAATTACTTGTTATGAAACAATCGCAAGAGGAAGCGTTGATCGCAGCTTTTCAAAAAGCCAATGTTCCCTTTCAGATCAAACAAAAAGGAATATTAGTTGCAGGAATGATAAAGGGAATGCCAGCAGAGAAAATTTTCCAAGTAGGCGATGTGATTATAAAAGTCGATCAAAAACCAACATACAAACTGGATGATTTTTTAGCAATATTAAGAAACAAAAAGCCAGGGGATAAAATGTCGATCACCTTTTTACGGAATCAATCAACCTTAACCAAGAAAGTGAGCCTTGTTTCACTCTCAACAAAAGAAGGGGGAACGAAGCAAAGAGCAGGGTTAGGATTTTATCCGAGTGAGGAACGAGAAGTGATTCCATTAAGAAAGGTATCCTTTCATACCAATGAGATTGGTGGGCCTTCAGCAGGCTTTATGTTTACTTTAGAAATCATCAATCAACTTGTTCCTGATGATTTAACACGTGGTTATCAAATTGCTGGGACTGGAACCATTCGCGCAGATGGAAAGGTCGGGCAAATTGGTGGTGCGAAACTAAAAGTCCATGCTGCAAAAGAAGCAGGGGCTGAGATCTTTTTTGTTCCTAAAGATATTGAGCCAAACGATTCTAATCAAAAAGAGGTAGAAAACGAAAATCGTAAATTAGCAAAGCCAATGATGATTGTTCCCGTCGCCAATTTAGATGAGGCGCTTCAATTTTTAAAACAATTGCCTTACAAAAACGATACTTCAAAAACTGATTCCCAAAAAAGCACCAAAAATGTTCTATGAGTAAAAAATTGGTCTTTGCTTATAATCATTGTATCTGAAGTTTGGTTCATCAAAGCCTGTTTCATAAATTTGACTAGCTTGAATGTCAAAGTCCAACATTGGGCTTCGTATTTTCGAGAGATTGCTAATCATCGGAATAGACAATTGGTGTTTGATTTGATTTAAATATTCCCTTCCTTTTTGGTTAAACCCAAGAAGTCGTACATATTGAGGACCTTTTTCTACATTCATTTTTTGAACTCGATCTTTTGTCAGATTAAGAAGTAGGTGTAAGAAGATTCGTTGTAATTTCGCTTGGGTATACCTTTTTGTTTTTACGATGGAGACGAAATCATGAAAAGAAGAAGCATGGTAAATTCCTTCTCTTAAACGTGACTCTAGGCCCTCAACCATCCCATGAATTTGTTTTAATTGCTCGACTGTTTGATTAAGAATCAAGATTTTCAGTGTTTGGTAATAATTTTCCCAAGATTGAAACCGATTTTGTCTAAGGGTGTTTTTATAAAGGTTCCAAGTAGTAGGTGGAACATATGAAAAAATTTTTTCAATATGATCGTTAGTTCGAATCGCTGTACGAATCGCCGTAGCACTAGCAAATGTATTGTCAGATATTGTTTGATCATGGTACTGGCTATTCTTACGCCTAATAGTTAAAGCTTTGATCTTTGAATTCAGTTTTTTTATTTGGAGGAGATACTGGAGTCCAAGGATATCATTAGGTTGCAAGATAAAATCATCAAAACCTCTTTGGTATTGTTGTAAGGTTAAAGCCAATGCTTTTGGGTAAGAATTTCCTAATGATAGGTTTTTTTTCAATAATGTTTGAAATTGGACGGGTTCATGTAAAAGTAGATTTGCAAGGTGATCCAAACGCTCAAGTAAATTGGATTCACTGCCAAAAACGAGATGAGTCACATTTAAATGATTTAACAAGGAGATAGCCCCAAAAGCAAACCAATCAGCTGACTGGGTTGCATAGACCACTGGTAACTCAATGATGAGATCAATGCCATTTTCAAGCGCCATTTTTGTTCTTGTCCATTTATCCATGATGGCCGGTTCACCACGTTGTACAAATGGACCTGACATGACAGCAATAGTAACATTAGATTCTGTGATTTTTTTTGCTTGTTGAATATGGAATAAGTGTCCATTATGAAAAGGATTATATTCTACGATTAATCCAAGTATCGTCATAATTTGTCCTCCTATCTTGATGGTATTATAACAAAGATTCAGAGATTGACAAACTTTTCATTCTTAAGATATAATTCACTTGTTGTTTATGAGGTGAAAACATTGGAAATCAAAACATGGGAACTTGATCGAAGAAAAGAAGAACTGCGCTTTCAGTATGAAGAGGACCTTAGTCATCTTGTCAAAGAAGTAGATGAACTTAGAAAGATTTCACCAGTTAAAGTGGCAGGTGTTGCTTACGAGACAGGCGGTTTTTACACCGTTAAAGGCCATCTTCAATCGAAAGCTGTATTGCAATGTTCAAGGTGTCTTGCACCTTTTGATTATCATATTGAAGTAGATTTTACTGAAATCTTTATTCCAGAAAGGATTGAAACCAATCTCGATCAAGAAAATGAGAATGTCCATCGTTTAACTTCGGATGAAATTGATCTTACTTCACTTGTGGAAGAAATCGTATTATTAGAAATTCCTTACGCACCTGTTTGCCAAGAAGAATGCAAAGGACTTTGCCCAGTTTGTGGAACGAATTTGAATGAACTTCAATGTAATTGTGATAAAACAAGAATCGATCCTCGTTTAGCTGATCTTGCAAAATGGTTTGACCAAAATAAAGATTCGAAGTAAACTAGTTTTTGTCTAAATTAATATTTATAGATTACATCAAGGAGGTGGGATCCATGGCAGTACCATTTAGAAGAACTTCAAAAACTCGTCGTGATATGCGTCGAACTCACTATAAATTATCTGTACCAGGTATGGTTAAGTGCCCACAATGTGGTGAGTATAAATTAGCACACCGTGTTTGTAAAAACTGCGGCACATACAATGGAAGAGAAGTGATCAGTAAATAGGTAAAAAAGTAGCAGGAACAATAGTTCTTGCTCTTTTTTTCTTGCGCAAACTTTTTTTTTTTACTATACTATTAGTACCTGATACTAAAAATAGGTGATAAACTAAGGTGGTGGTTAACATCGCACGGTTAACTAAAAAAAAGAGACAAGCAGCTCTTTTACATACAATCGAAACCAATCCTTTTATTACCGATGAGGAACTGGCAAAAAAGTTTGAAGTGAGCATTCAAACGATTCGCTTAGATCGAATGGAATTAGGAATTCCAGAACTTAGAGAACGAATGAAAACAATGGCCACGAAAAACTTTGACCATATTAAATCATTAAAGTTAGATGAAGTGATCGGTGAAGTTATCGACTTAGAATTAGATCATTATGGTATTTCGATTTTAGAGGTTAAAGAAGATCAAGTGTTCAAAAAAACAAAAATTGCAAGAGGACATTACATATTTGCTCAAGCCAATTCTTTAGCTGTGGCTTTAATTAATGAAGAAATTGCCTTAACCGCAAAAGCTGATATTCGTTTTTTGCGCCCGGTTTATTTACATGAGCGCTTAGTTGCAAAAGCAAAAGTCACTCAATCGAATCATGAATTTAGTGAAATCGAAGTAAGGACAACGGTTGGGAATGAAACGGTATTTAAAGGGACATTCTTGGTTTATCGATCAAAGGAATTAAAAAAATCTACAAATAATCAGGAGGCACAACATGAAGATCGCACTTGATGCAATGGGTGGGGATTTGGCGCCAAAAAGTACAGTTGAAGGGGCAATAGCAGCCGCAAATAAATTTTCCGATATACAAATTATCCTAGTAGGTAGATCGGAAGAAATAAAAAAATATATAAAAGATCCAATTCCAAGCAATATCACGATCCACCATGCAGAAGAAGTAATTAAAACAGAAGATGAGCCTGTAAGGGCCGTTCGAAGAAAAAAAGATTCTTCCTTGGTCGTTGCTGCACAAATGGTCAAGAATAAAGAAGCGGACGCAGTGATTACTGCAGGAAATACTGGCGCATTTATGGCGGCAGGTTTGCTTGTTGCAGGGCGCATTCCTGGTATTGAACGTCCAGCTTTAGCACCTGTTCTTCCAACACTGGGAGAAAACAGTTTACTTGTCTTAGATGTAGGCGCAAATATGGATCCAAAAGCAGAACATTTAGTTCAATATACGAAAATGGGAAAAATTTATGTTGAACAAGTGTTAGGGATCAAAAATCCACGTATTGGCCTTCTTAATGTTGGAACAGAAGAGACCAAAGGAAATGAATTAATGAAATCGACGTATCCGTTATTAAAGGAGATGCCAATTAATTTTGTAGGGAATGTAGAAGCAAGAGATGTTCCAAATGGTGTTTGCGATGTGCTCATCACCGATGGTTTTTCTGGTAACGTCTTATTAAAATTAACCGAAGGATTGGCTCAATCCATCTTTGGGGTATTAAAAAAAGAGTTTACAAAAAATGCAATCACGAAATTTGCTGCACTTTTATTGAAGCCGAGTTTGCAGAATCTCAAAAAACAAATGGATTATACAGAAATTGGTGGAGCTCCTTTATTAGGAGTAGATGGGGCATTTATTAAAGCTCATGGTTCTTCAGATGCCAAAGCGATTATGAATGCAATTTTTCAGGCTCGATTATTTCTGGTGAATGGGGTTTTAGAAAAAATAGCAAATGCGGTTGAATGTGATAAATAGGAGGGAAAATAAATGGGGAATTACTCTGTAGGGATTATTGGAACAGGTGCATATGTACCTGAAAAAGTATTAACGAATTTTGACCTTGAAAAAATGGTAGAAACAAGTGATGAATGGATCTCAACAAGAACAGGAATTAAGGAAAGAAGAATTGCTGCAAAGGAACAGGCTTCTTCTGATCTTGCGTATGAAGCTGCAAAAAAAGCATTAGAAAGTGCAAATCTAAGTGCAGAAGATTTAGATTTGATCATTGTTGCAACCGTTACACCTGATTCTGCTTTTCCATCGACGGCAAATATCCTTCAAGATCGTTTAGGTGCTTCCCGTGCTGCAGCTTTCGATTTAGCAGCGGCATGTTCAGGCTTTTTGTATGCTTTAGCTACAGGAGCCCAATTTATCCAAAATGGAACTTATCAACATGTATTGGTTATCGGAGTAGAAGTTTTATCGAAAATCACCGATTGGAAGGATAGAAATACTTGTGTGCTTTTTGGCGATGGAGCTGGAGCTGCCGTTTTAGGAAGAGTGGAAGAAGGATATGGTTTCTTATCCTTTGAATTAGGATCAGACGGTTCAGGTGGAAACTTGTTAAAATTACCTGCAGGCGGCTCAAGAATGCCTGCTTCTTGTGAAACCGTTGAACAAGGATTACATTTTATCCAAATGTCCGGTTCAGAAGTGTTTAAATTTGCGGTAAAAACAATGGAGCAAGCATCGCTTAACGTGATTGAAAAGGCTGGTATGACAAAGGAAGAAGTAGATTTTCTTGTCCCTCACCAAGCAAATCTGCGTATTATCAATTTTGCGAGAGAAAGATTAGGATTAGACGAAAGCAAGGTTGTTGTGAATTTGGATCGATATGGTAATATGTCCTCTGCATCGATTCCTGTTGCTTTAGATGAGGCTATTCGCGAGCAGCGAATCAAAAAAGGGGATCATGTACTCCTTGTCGGTTTTGGTGCAGGTTTAACTTGGGGTGCTGCACTTTTAAAATGGTATGGTCAAGAATAAGGGGATGAGCAATATGAAAACAGCGATATTATTTCCTGGTCAAGGCTCCCAATATGTTGGGATGGGCCATCAATTCTATCAAGAATTTCAAGAAGCAAAAGAAGTTTACGAAAAAGCCGATGTAATTCTAGGCTTCCCGTTATCAAAACTTTGCTTTGATGGGCCAGAAGATCAATTAAGAATTACCATGTATACCCAGCCAGCCATTTATGTAACAAGTTTAGCTATTTGGGAAGTTGTAAAGAAACTAGGGATTATGGCCGATTTTATGGCTGGTCATAGTTTAGGTGAGTATACTGCATTAACAGCAGCTGAAAGTATTCCCTATGAAGAAGCGCTAAAATTAGTAGAAAAACGGGGACTTTTTATGGAGGAAGCTGTACCACATGGAGAAGGGACAATGGCTGCAGTGATGGGAATGGATCGAGAAGAATTAGAAATGGTTTGCCACAAAGTCACAGAAGAAGGACATGTTGTTGAATTAGCAAATATGAACTCACCGGGGCAAATCGTTATTTCTGGTACAAAGCGAGGAGTGGAACTTGCATCTCAGAGAGCAAAAGAAAAAGGGGCAAGGCGGATTATTCCTTTATCTGTAAGTGGGCCATTTCATTCCCGTTTAATGAAACCAGCAAGGGATCGATTACAACCCCTTGTAGCTAATCTTAAGATAAAAGAACCACAAACCCCAGTTGTCATGAATGTCACAGCCCTAGCTGAAACTGAGCCGATGCGTATTAAATCTAACTTAATTGAGCAAGTAGTATCTCCTGTTTTATGGTCAGAAAGTATCGAATGGATGATTCATCAAGGGGTAGATACTTTTATTGAGGTAGGGCCATCCAAGGTATTAACTGGATTAGTAAAGAAAATCAATCGAAATGTAACAACCTACTCGATCGAAGATCTAGAATCTTTTGATCAGTTTCAGAAGGGATGGAGATGAACAAGATGCTTACTAACAAAACGGCAATTGTCACTGGAGGATCAAAAGGAATTGGGAGAGAGATTGCGTTAACATTAGCAGAAGCAGGGGCAGATATCGTTCTTAATTATCATCAAAGCCAGCAAGCAGCTGAAGAGGTTGCTAGTCAAATTGAACAATTAGGTAGACAGTGTCTTTTAGTAAAAGCAGATGTCTCCAATAGCGAAGAAGTCAATTCCCTAATTGATAAAGCGCTACAATATTTTGGCAAAATTGACATTTTAGTGAACAATGCTGGAATTACAAAGGATAATTTAATCATACGTATGAAAGAAGAAGATTGGGATCAGGTGATTAATACCAATTTAAAAAGCGTATTTTTAACCAGCAAAGCGGTTAGTCGACCAATGATGAAACAAAGATCAGGCAGAATCGTCAATATTACTTCAGTCGTTGGGATCCTAGGGAATATTGGTCAAGCGAATTATGTTTCCGCTAAAGCCGGAGTTATTGGTCTAACAAAAACGTTAGCGAGAGAATTTGCTTCAAGAAACATTACTGTAAATGCCGTAGCTCCAGGTTTTATTGAAACAGATATGACGGCAAAATTATCATCGGAGATACAAGATAGCCTTTTAGCCCAAATCCCATTAGCCCGTTTTGGTAAGCCAAAAGACGTAGCAAAAGTAGTAAAATTCTTGGTTTCAGATGATGCAGATTACATGACAGGACAAATTATTCATGTTGACGGTGGTATGGTGATGTACTAGTTTTTTCATATACTAGTTTTTTATGGTTGATTTTCGTATAATACGAGGGAGGAGGTGACGAGGAATGGCAGACATTTTTGATCGTGTAAAAAAGATTATTGTTGACCGTTTAGGGGTTGATGAAGAAGAGATTACTCTAGATTCCAGATTTAAGGAAGATCTAGGTGCTGATTCTTTGGATATTGTAGAATTAGTGATGGAATTAGAAGATGAATTTGAACTTGAGATTTCTGATGAGGATGCTGAAAAAATCTCCACGGTTGGGGAAGTTGTTGACTATATTAAAGCTCATCAGTAAGTTTAAAGTTTTAAAAGTCCCGTTATTTCGGGACTTTCTCTTCACTTAATTACGATCATTTTTTCACTTTTTAGGGGTGTTAAGTTAACATGAAAAGCAGAGTTGTTGTTACAGGAATGGGAGTCATTTCACCGGTAGGAAATCATTTAAATGAATTCTGGAATGCTTTATTAGAAGGAAAGTCAGGGATTGATTATATTACTCAATTTGATACATCCGATTTTCCTGTAAAAATCGCTGGGGAAGTGAAGAATTTTTATCCAGAAGAATGGGTGGATAAAAAAGAAGTAAAAAGAATGGACCGCTTTACCCTTTTTGCCATTGCTGCAGCAAAGATGGCGCTAAACGATTCAGGGCTTGAAATTAATGAAGAGAATGCCCATCGAGTAGGAGTATATATTGGTTCAGGTATTGGTGGTCTTCATACAATTGAGGAACAACATAAAATTTTATTAGAAAAAGGACCAAAACGCGTTTCCCCCTTTTTCATTCCCATGCTAATTAGCAATATGGCTTCAGGTCAAGTTTCCATTTTAATTGGTGCAAAAGGTCCGAATAGTGCTCCAGTTTCTGCATGTGCAACAGGAACACATGCCATTGGTGATGCATTTGAAATCATCCGCCGTGGAGATGCAGATGTGATGATTACTGGTGGAACAGAATCGACGATCACACCTTTAGCCGTTGCTGGATTTGCATCATTGAAAGCATTATCTACTCGCAATGACGTACCCAAAAAAGCAAGCCGACCCTTTGATAAAGATCGCGATGGATTTGTGATGAGTGAAGGAGCTGGAATATTAATTCTTGAGTCTTTAGAACATGCTAAAAAACGAGGGGCTAAAATCTATGCCGAAATCATTGGTTATGGTGCTACTGGAGATGCTTATCATTTAACCAGCCCTGCCCCAAATGGTGAAGGTGCCGCAAGAGCGATGAAGATGGCGATTCAAAAAGCGGGTATAAAACCTGAAGATGTAGATTACATTAATGCTCATGGTACTTCTACGGAATTAAACGACAAATTCGAAACGTTAGCAATTAAATCGACTTTTGGCGAACACGCCTATCGTTTGGCAATTAGTTCAACCAAATCGGTAACAGGGCATCTCCTTGGAGCTGCTGGAGCAGTTGAAGGAATTGCTCTTGCTCTAGCATTAAAAACAGGAAAAATTCCTCCCACGATCAACTTAGAAACGCCAGATCCAGATTGTGATTTAGATTATGTTCCCAATCAATACCGGGAGCAAAATATACGGATTGCTTTGTCCAATTCTTTGGGATTTGGTGGACATAATGCAACAATAATCATGAAGAAGTACGAAGAATAGACAATGATTGGGTGGTGAATAAAGTGGCGGTTGATTTTTTCCTGCTTCAAAAGAATTTAGGTATTCAATTTCGTAATATAAATCTATTGAAGCAGGCTTTTACCCACTCATCTTATGTAAATGAACATCGACATCGTCATTTAAAAGATAATGAGAGGTTGGAATATTTGGGGGATGCGGTTTTAGAATTAACTGTATCTGATTATATCTTTCATATGTTTCCACAAATGAAAGAAGGACAGATGACGAAACTCCGTGCTGCAATCGTTTGTGAGCCTTCGTTGGTTGAATTTGCTGAATCTTTGAATTTTGGCGATTATATTTTATTAGGAAAAGGTGAAGAAATATCTGGAGGAAGACAACGCCCCGCACTTTTAGCCGATGTATTTGAATCATTTATTGGAGCATTATATCTTGATCAAGGTTTAGATACGGTCCGTCAATTTTTAGCAAAATATGTTTTTCCCAAAGTGGAACATGGTGACTTTTTTCAGATCCATGATTATAAGAGTCAATTACAAGAGTACGTTCAACACCAAAATCTTGGCCACATCCACTATGAAATTGTAAGTGAAACGGGCCCTGCTCATGATCGGGAGTTTCATTCAGAAGTAAAAATTAATGACAAAACTTATGGCCATGGAGTTGGAAAAAGTAAAAAAGAAGCTGAACAACGAGCTGCAAATCAAGCCTTAATACAACTAGGTGTGAATAAAAACATTCATATTTTAAATCAAGAAGAATAAGCCTCAAAAATGGAGGCTTTTCTTTTCTTTACATACTTAGAAAGTATAGGCTTTGGAGCAATGGCTCCCTTTTGGGAGACACAGACAACAAAGCGCATTGGAATATACAAACCTATTTTAACCAAGTATTCTCCTATGTGATGTGATAAAATAAAAATTGTACTCTTGAGTTTTTTTAAGGAGAGGACTATATGATATGCATCTTAAAAGCATTGAACTAACAGGTTTTAAGTCATTTGCTGATCGAACGGAATTAGAATTTGTACCTGGAATCACAGCAGTAGTTGGACCAAATGGTAGTGGTAAAAGTAATATAACCGATGCGATTCGTTGGGTTTTAGGGGAACAAAGTGCAAAAACCCTTCGCGGGAACAAAATGGAAGATATAATCTTTGCTGGAAGTGATACGAGAAAACCTTTGAACTATTGTGAAGTGTCGATTACGTTAAATAATATAGATCGGGCACTAAAAGTGGATTATAGTGAAGTGACGGTAACAAGGAGAGTCTATCGATCTGGTGAGAGTGAATATTTTATAAATAAACAACCTTGTCGTTTAAAGGACATTACAGATTTATTCATGGATACTGGCTTAGGAAAAGAAGCATATTCCATTATCGGTCAAGGGCGTATTGAAGAAATAATCAATTCCAAACCTGAAGAAAGACGAGGTATTTTTGAAGAGGCTGCTGGGATTGTGAAATATAAAACGAGAAAGAAGGAGGCACAAAAAAAACTAGAAGAGACAGAACAAAACTTACTTCGTATCGATGATTTAATCATTGAACTAGAAGATCAACTTGACCCTCTTAAAAAGCAGGCAACAATAGCGAAACAGTATAAAGAACTGACAAAGAAATTAAAGGAAAAAAATGTTCAAATCTATGTCCATGATATTGAAAAACTTCATCAAGAATGGCAAGAAGCAGAAAAGCAAAAAAAACAATTGATAAAAGAACAGTTGGAAATAAGTACAAAGGTTAGTCAATACAATGCTGTCATTGAAGAAAAACGCTTGTTAGCAGGTCAATTAGAGAGGGAAATTGAAGAGCTTCACCAAAAAATACTAAACGTAAGTGAAGAATTAGAAAAAACAGAGGGAAAACGGGAAGTAGTAAGAGAAAGGACAAAAAACCAAAAAAGTCTGCAAAGTCAAACGATCGAAAATATGAAAATTCTCCAAAGGAAAAAGTTAGATCTAACCGCTCAATGGGAAGAGCAAAAGAAACGCTTAGAAGAAGTAAATCAAGAAATTGAGTCTCTAACGCAAATCCTTGCGCAAGAACAAGCATCGTTGGAACAATTATTAAACCATTATCATGAGCAACTTGAGCATTTAAAAGATGAATATTTTGAACTGTTAAATCATATGGCTTCTCTTCGCAATGAATTAAGGCATCTTCAAAGCTTGAAAGATCATCTCCAATATCGTTTAGAAAAATTGCAATCAGAACTCAATTCCCTTGAAAAGGAACAAGTACAAACTCAGGATAAAATAGAGAAAGTGAAGAAAGAACTTGATGTTGTTACAAATGAAATTGATAGATTATCACAGGAATATCAAGAGGCGATTTCTCAAAAACGAACGATAGCAGAGCAGATTGGGAACAAACAAAAAGAAATTCAACAATCCCAGCAAAAATTAGAATCATTGCGCTCAAGACAACAAGTTCTAATGGAAATGCAAGGGGATTTTTCAGGTTTTCAACATGGGGTAAAAGAAATCCTTAAACTGAGAGAAAAAGGTCAAATGAATGGTATTCACGGGGCGATTGCAGAAATTATTCATGTTCAAAAACAATTTGAAACCGCCATTGAAATCGCTCTAGGTGGGGCATTACAGTTCATTGTGGTAGAAAATGAGGCTACAGGCAGAAATGCAATTAACTACTTAAAAGACAGAAAGTTAGGAAGGGCAACTTTTTTACCCCTTAATGTCATCAAAGGAAAAAGAATTTATCCTTCAGAGCTAAAAAAAATAGAGGGAATGAAAGGTTTTATTGGTGTTGCTGTTGACCTCATTCAAACCAAATCCCACTATAAATCCATCATGGAGTATTTATTAGGACAAATCGTGGTTGCTAGCGATCTAAAAACGGCAGGAGAAATTGCTCAAGTGATGGGGTACCATTATCGTGTCGTTACCCTAGATGGGGATGTCGTTAATGCTGGTGGGTCAATGACAGGTGGAAGCATTCAAAATAAGAGTACGAACCTGTTGGGTAGGCAGCGGGAAATTGAGACATTATCTACACAGATAAAAAGGATAGAGGAGGATCTAGTCCAGCAAACCGTTTTACTAGAAAAATTAAAACTTCAGGAGCATTCGATCCAAGAGAAAATCGAAGCAATTCGTTTAAGTGGTGAAGAGCATCGAAATAAAGAGCAAGAATTAAAGACAAAATGGAATCAATATACCTATGAGTTGAAAAATATTCAAACTAGGATACATGTTTTGCTACAGGAAATTGAAGATACGAAGTTGGAAAGGAATCAGTTGTTGGTCAAAGAAGAACAACTGAAAAAAAATCTAGAAGCTGACAATCAACAAGAAAAAGAACTGAAAAAGAAAATCGAAGCTGCAGAGTCGATTCGTCAGCAAGATGAATCGACGAAAAATGAAACGAATCAGAAAATTACCAAATTAAAGATTGAATTGGCTCGTTTACAACAACAAAAAGATGGTGTCGTCCATCTTGTGGGGCGTTTGCAAACTGAACACGATGAATTGTTGCAAACCATTGAACAAAACCAACAAATGCTTGTTGAGTTAGAAGAAGGATTGATCGATGAACAAAAACAAGAAGACATTTTGATTCAAGAAATTAAAGCACTTCGCACTCAAAAAGAAGAAAGTCAAAAGATACTAAACGATAAAAGAAAAAATCGACTTAAAGTTTTGCAAGAGATGGAAACTGAAGAAATAAATGTAAAAGAATGGCGAAAGAAGCAAAAAATGATTGAAAAAGAGCTTCATCAATTAGAAGTGAAATTAAATCGTCTTGATGTAGAATTAGAGAATTTACTCGCTCAACTTGCAAAAGAATATGAAATGAGTTATGAATGGGCAAAAACTCAAATTTCACATGTTGAAAACATCGAACAAATCAAGCAAGAAGTGAAAGAATTAAAAGAGCAAGTTCAACAATTAGGAGAAGTAAATCTTGGAGCAATTGAAGAATATGAACGCATTTTTGCAAGATATCAGTTTTTAACTTCGCAAAAACAAGATTTAGTTGAAGCAAAACAAACACTCTACCAAGTGATTGCTGAAATAGACCAAGAGATGAACAAACGTTTTAAAGAACACTTTGATGCTATCCGCGAACAATTTCAAATGATCTTTGTTAAATTGTTTGGGGGTGGAAGAGCAGATCTCTTATTAACGGAACCAGATCATTTGCTTGAAACTGGAATCGAAATCGTGGCACAACCGCCAGGGAAGAAATTACAAAACCTTGCTTTATTATCTGGTGGGGAAAAGGCTTTAACAGCCATTACATTACTTTTTGCTATTCTGCGAATAAAGCCAGTTCCTTTTTGTGTTTTAGACGAAGTTGAAGCAGCTTTAGACGAAGCCAATGTTACGCGATTTGCCAAATACCTGCGTGAATACGCAAATGATACCCAATTTATCGTCGTCACACATCGAAAGGGAACAATGGAAGAAGCAGATGTTCTTTATGGTGTAACAATGCAAGAGTCAGGAGTTTCCCGTTTGGTTTCTGTTAAATTAGAAAAAATAGAAGAAATGCAACCTGCATAAGGAGGATCGTCATGGGTTTCTTTAAAAAATTAAAAGAGAGTATTGCTGCAAAAACAGAAGAAGTGACAAATAAATTTAAGGAAGGGTTATCAAAGACAAGAGGTGCGTTTTTTGAAAAAGTTGAAGATTTATTTGTTCGAAAGAAAAAAATTGATGAAGAATTTTATGAAGAACTTGAAGAAATTTTAATTAGTGCCGATGTCGGTGTTCGGACCGTTTTAGATTTAATGGAAGAATTACGAAATGAGGTAAAAGTAAGAAAGATTGAAGATCCTGAAAAATTAAAACCGATTTTAATTGAGAAAATCGTCGAGCTATTAAACACTGGCCAGTCTTATGAAATCAATTTACAGGAAAACGAATTAACCGTGATCCTATTTGTAGGAGTAAATGGTGTAGGGAAAACGACGACTATTGGGAAATTAGCTCATAAGCTAAAATCAGAAGGAAAAAAAGTTCTTTTGGCTGCAGGCGACACTTTCCGTGCAGGTGCGATTGAACAATTGGAAGTATGGGCAGAGCGAGTGGGAGTTGATATCATTAAACATCAAGCAGGAGCTGACCCAGCTGCTGTCATTTATGATGCCTTGCAAGCAGCCAAATCAAGAGGATTTGACGTCCTACTATGTGATACCGCAGGAAGATTGCACAACAAAGTCAATCTCATGAATGAATTGAATAAAATTTATCGTGTGCTTAAAAGAGAGATTCCAGAAGCGCCACATGAGGTCTTATTGGTTTTGGATGCAACAACAGGACAAAACGCTTTGCAACAAGCAAAACTATTTAAAGAAACAGCAGGTGTAACGGGATTAGTTCTTACGAAGTTGGACGGTACTGCAAAAGGCGGCATTGTGATTGCGATTCATCACGAATTAAATATTCCGGTGAAATTAGTTGGACTTGGTGAGAAAATCGATGATTTACAAGTTTTTGATCCTGAGCAATTTGTCCATGCCATTTTTGCACAAGAGTTTTTAGAAGAAAAAGAGTGACAGGAAAAAATACTTGACATTTTATTTTTATCTCGCTATGATATAGAACTGTAAAGGCGTTTCCCTTTACGCGAAGGTGGTGGTTTCATTTTGTTGGAAAAGACCACAAGATTAAATTTACTATATGATTTTTATCAAGATCTGCTAACAGAAAAGCAACGACAATATATGGAACTCTATTTTCAAGATAATTATTCATTTGGTGAAATCGCCGAGGCGTTTGGAATTAGCAGACAAGCTGTTTACGAACACATTAAACGAGCAGAACAATCTTTGGAAGAATATGAAGAAAAGTTGCAACTACTCGCAAAATATCAACAAAGAAAAGTAATTTTGGATGAGATTCAATTGATTCTTAAACAAAGGCAAGATAAAACATGTAATGAGATTCAAGCCAAGATTGAGTTGTTAAGGCAAATTGATTAGGAGGCGGTCAGAATGGCGTTTGAAGGATTAGCTGGCCGACTGCAAGAAGCGTTTAATAAGTTACGCGGAAAAGGGAAAGTGACAGAAGAAGATGTAAATCAAACGATGCGTGAAGTTCGACTGGCTTTGTTAGAAGCCGATGTGAACTTCAAAGTCGTCAAAGATTTCATCTCCCGTGTAAAAGAGCGAGCAGTAGGACAGGAGGTACTAAAAAGTTTAACCCCTGGACAACAAGTAATAAAAGTTGTGAATGAAGAATTAACAGAGTTAATGGGTGGAAGCCAGAGTAAACTGAATATTGCTCCAAAGCCGCCGACAATCATTTTGATGGTGGGTTTACAAGGAGCAGGTAAAACCACCCATACTGGCAAATTAGCCAAATATTTATTAAAGCAAAATAAACAACCACTCCTAGTTGCTGCGGATATCTATCGCCCTGCTGCGATTAAACAATTACAAGTTCTAGGTGATCAGCTTCAAGTGCCTGTTTTTAGTATGGGTGATGAGGTGTCCCCGGTGGAAATTGCGATCAATGCCATTCAATATGCAAAGGAACAACACCGAGATGTTGTCATTATTGATACTGCTGGACGCCTCCATATTGATGAAGCTTTGATGGATGAATTAACTCAGATTCGGGATAAAATTCATCCTCATGAGATTTTGCTTGTCGTCGATGCGATGACAGGTCAAGATGCGGTTAATGTAGCCCAAACATTCAATGAGCGCCTCCAATTAACGGGTGTCATTCTTACAAAATTGGATGGAGATACTCGAGGTGGAGCAGCGATTTCCGTTAAGGCAGTAACGGGTTGTCCGATTAAATTCATTGGTACAGGGGAGAAGTTAGATTCTTTAGAACCTTTTTACCCAGATCGAATGGCATCGCGTATCTTAGGGATGGGCGATGTACTCACATTCATTGAAAAAGCTCAAGCTGCTGTGGACGAAGAGAAGGCCCGAGAACTAGAGAAAAAAATACGTAAAGCAGAATTTACATTCGATGATTTTCTTGATCAGTTAGAACAAATAAAGAAAATGGGGCCTTTAGATGAATTGTTAGGCATGATTCCTGGTATGAACAAGATAAAAGGGATGAAAGACCTAAAAATAGACGATAAACAATTAAGTCATGTTGAAGCCATTATCCGTTCGATGACAAAAGAGGAGAAAGCTCATCCAGAAATCATTAATTCGAGTCGTCGTAAAAGAATAGCAAAAGGAAGTGGGACAAGTATCCAAGAGGTGAATCGCCTATTAAAACAATTTGAAGATATGCGCAAAATGATGAAACAGTTTTCTTCCCTAACGAAAAAGGGAAAAAGGAAGAAAGGATTCAAGTTTCCATTTATGTAAAGGAGGTGAACAACATGGCAGTACGTATTCGTTTAAAGCGTATGGGTGCAAAAAAAGCTCCATTTTATCGTTTGGTTGTAGCTGATTCCCGTTCTCCTCGTGATGGACGTTTTATTGAAGAAATTGGTACTTATAATCCATTAACCCAACCAGCTCAAATTAACATTGATGAAGAAAAGGCTTTAAAATGGTTACAAATCGGTGCGAAACCATCTGATACTGTACGTAATCTTTTAAGTAAAGCTGGTATTTTAGCGAAGTTTCACGAATTAAGACAAGGTAAATAAACGTCCAAACAATATTGCAGCAGATGCAAAATTGTTTGAGGAGGGCTATTATGAAAGAACTAGTCGAAGTACTTGCAAAGGCACTTGTCGATCATCCTGATCAAGTTCGCGTTAACGAAATTACTGGGGAACGATCCGTCGTATACGAATTATCCGTTGCTCCTGAAGATATGGGCAAAATTATCGGAAAACAGGGTCGTATTGCTAAAGCGATTCGAACAATTGTTAGTGCCGCAGGTGTAAAAGAGAACAAACGGGTGATGATAGAAATCATCTAAGGAAAAGGTGGGGGAGAAAACCTCACCTTTTTTCATACTACGTAAATTGGGTATTGTAACAATAGGCAAACGAATAAAAGAAAATAGGAGGAAACAAATGGAAATCCAATATATTAAAGTTGGAAAGATTGTAAATACTTTTGGGATTAAAGGAGAATTGAAAGTTTATCTCCATACAGATTTTCCAGAACAACGCTTTCAAGAGGACAATCAACTCTATGTAGGGAAAGAAGAAAATCCCGCTGAATATCGTTTTACGGTAGAAAAAGCTCGACCTTACAAGAATATATATCTTTTGAAATTTAAAGAATTTGATAATATTAATCAAGTAGAAAAGTTTCGCGGTTATTATTTATGGATAACAAAAGATCAACAAGGGAATTTGGAAGAAGGAGAATATTATTATCATCAAATTATTGGTTGCATTGTGGTGACAACAGATGGTGAAGAAATTGGAAAAGTGACTGAGATTTTAAGACCTGGAGCAAACGATGTCTGGGTTGTAAGAGGAAAAAGGTCAAAAAAAGAGTTTTACATTCCATATATCGATGATATTGTGAAAGATGTTGATGTTATAAATAAAAAAATCGTTATTGAAATAATGGAAGGTTTACTATCATAAAAGGTGAAAGTATGAAAATTGATATCTTAACATTATTTCCTGAAATGTTTGACGGAGTTTTACAATCAAGTATCTTAAAAAAGGCACAAGAAAAAGGAGCGGTTGTCATATCAACCATAAATTTTCGTGATTATTCCACGAATAAACATAAAACGGTTGATGATTATCCATATGGTGGTGGGCATGGTATGGTATTAAAGCCGGAGCCGATTTTTTCTGCAGTTGAAGCGATTCCTGGGTATGATAAGGCAAGAATCATCATGCTTACCCCCCAAGGTGAGAGATTTTCGCAAAAAAAGGCTGAAGAATTAAGTAAAGAAAAACATTTGATTTTTCTGTGTGGTCATTATGAAGGATTTGATGAGCGTATTCGTGACCATTTAGCGACAGATGAACTTTCAATCGGTGATTATGTCCTTACAGGTGGCGAATTAGCAGCGATGGTGATCATCGATAGTGTTGTTCGTCTATTGCCTGGTGTTTTAGGAAACGAAGGATCAGCAAAAACGGATTCTTTTAGTACTGGTTTACTGGAGTATCCCCAATATACTCGTCCTGAGGAATTTCGCGGCTATAGAGTTCCAGAGGTTTTACTATCTGGTCATCATCGAAAGATTGAGAGATGGAGAAAAAAAGAGGCTTTAAAAAGGACACTTTTACGTAGACCTGATCTGTTAGCTGAAACATCATTCACTCAAGAAGAAAAAGATTTATTAGAGGAGATAATAAAAGAAATAGAAAATCAAAAATAGCTATGTTGTATTTACAAATCAATTATGCTAAAATAGCATTTGTTGATTACGGCGTTCCGCTAATGGGTCAAGATCCAGTTATGAACGTCTGTGTGGAAGGAGGGAATCAACAATGAATTTAGTTGAGCAAGTTGCAAAAGAACAATTACGCACGGATTTACCTGAATTCCGTCCTGGAGATACAGTTCGTGTTCATGTTAAAGTTATTGAAGGACAGCGTGAGAGAATTCAGGTTTTTGAAGGTGTAGTGATTAAGCGCCGTGGTTCAAACGTTAGTGCCACCTTTACAGTTCGTAAAGTATCTTATGGCATTGGTGTAGAGCGTACATTCCCATTACATTCACCAAAGATTGATAAAATTGAAGTGGTTCGTCGTGGTAAAGTGCGCCGTGCAAAATTATATTATCTACGTAAACTAAGCGGTAAAGCTGCACGTATTAAAGAAAGAGGTACTTATTAAGGATAGGGTAGAAGGGGCTTGGTAAAACAGGTCCCTTTTTCACATATAATGAAACAAGGGGTAACGAAAGATGAGAACAAAATTATTTCAAGAAATTTATGAATGGATCAAGTCTTTAGTAATTGCTGGAATTCTTGCTTTCTTGATACATACCTTTTTGTTTGCAGTCGTCGTAGTTAGTGGATCATCAATGGAACCCACATTACATAATAATGAACGTTTAATTATGAATAAGATTGTTTATCAAATCCATCCGCCTAAACGAGGTGATATTGTCGTCTTCCATGCTACTGAAAACGAGGATTATATTAAGCGGGTTATCGGTTTACCTGGCGAGACAATTGAATATAAAAATGACCAGTTATATGTAAATGGAAAAGTGGTTGATGAACCTTATTTAGCTAAAGAGCAAGAAGAATGGCATTCTAAAGGCTTGTTGTTGACTAAGGATTTTGGGCCAATTACGGTTCCAGCAGACACGGTTTTTGTTCTTGGCGATAATAGGAATAATAGTACTGATAGTCGCGAACTTGGTCCTATACCCATCTCAAGAGTAGTCGGGAAGGCAAGTATTATTATTTGGCCTTTCTCACGCATTTCAATATTGGAACATTGAACAATGAATAAGATCGTTTTTTCTTTTACCTTTAGATAAGGTGGTGAAATTTTTGATGATTCAATGGTTTCCAGGTCATATGGCCAAAGCAAAGAGACAGATTATCGAAAAGGTAAAATTGGTTGATTTGGTAATGGAATTACTGGATGCAAGGATTCCCTTATCAAGCCGAAATCCAATGATTGATGAAATGGTTAAGGGAAAACCAAGATTAATCCTTTTAAATAAAAGTGATTTAGCAGATTCGATCATCACAAATGAATGGGTGGAATTTTTTAAAAAACAAGGGATTCGAGCTTTGCCCATTAGTTCGACGACTGGTAAAGGTATAAAATCGATGATCACTGCTAGCGAAGAGTTGGTTGCTGAAAAAAAAGAGGCCTTAATGCGAAAAGGGATTAATAAAAGGGCCATTCGTGCGATGATTCTTGGTATTCCTAATGTAGGTAAATCTTCATTAATTAATCGTTTAGCAGGTCGCATTGTTGCAAGAATTGGCGATAAGCCAGGAGTGACAAAAGGTCAGCAATGGATTAAAGTGGGGACAAGCTTAGAACTATTAGATACGCCTGGAATTTTATGGCCTAGATTTGAAGACCAAGAAGTAGGCTTACGATTAGCAGTGACTGGTGCGATTAAAGATGAAATCTTACATTTTGATGAGATTGCTTTGTTTGTGATTAAATATTTTGCAAAATATTATCCAGATCGATTAAAGGAAAGATATCAATTAGGAGAATTGCATGATGATCCTGTAGAAATGATTAAACAAATTGGCAAGTTGAGAGGTTTTTTAATATCAGGTGGCGAGATTGACTTTGACCGAACAGCTGAAATGATCGTTAGGGAATTACGGACAGGAAAGTTAGGACCATATTCTTTAGAAAGGCCTACCATTGAGCCGAAGCCAAATACAAATACAATCTGAATCTAAAATTTCGCTTTTAGAAATGAGGAGAAATCGATGTTAACACAAGAGAGAGAATTATGGCAAAGGGGAATTCGTTACATTGCGGGTATTGATGAAGTAGGCAGAGGATGTTTATTTGGGGATGTGGTAGCTGCAAGTGTGATTTTGCCCGTTGATTTGGAAATTGAAGGGATCAATGATTCAAAAAAACTAACGCCCAAAAAAAGGGAAGAACTTTATCAGATCATTCAAGAAAAAGCGGTTGCGATTGGAATTTCACGAGTTGATGTGGAGACGATCGATAAGATCAATATAAAACAGGCGGCAAGATTGGCGATGAAAAATGCAGTGTTACAAATGGCAGTACAACCGGAAATGTTACTGATTGATGCTGAAGAAATCGATCTTGACATTCCTCAAATCTCACTGATTAAAGGAGATGCCATTAGCCAATCTATTGCAGCTGCTTCTATCATTGCTAAGGTAACTAGGGATCGTTTGTGTGAAGAATGGGATCAACTTTATCCCCAGTATGGAATCAAACAGCATAAAGGGTATGCCACGAAGTTACATAGGGAAATGATTCAATTTTATGGACCAACCCCTTTACATAGAAAAAGCTTTCTTACGAATATCTTGCAACCTACTTTATTTTAATAGGAGGAACTGAATGGAAGTTCAATCCCTACTACAAAATTTGATCAAGTCAGACCCACAGAACATCAAATCCTTACAATTAAAAACCGGGCAAATCATCAAAGGGCAGGTACTTGAATTAATCAATGAACAATTAGCTGTGGTTTCGATTCGTGGGATAAGATTGATTGCTAAAAATGAGGTTCCCCTCAAAAAAGGGCAAAAAGCATGGTTTATGGTTACAGCTAGGGATCATGAAATCACGAAACTAAAATTAATCCATATATCAAACCCAACAAACCCAAAAGACCATTCTTTGCCCATTGATGATTTATTAAAAACTCTCCAATTAAAAAATAGTTCACAAAATCGAAACCTCATTTTCTCACTCATTGAAAAACAAATTCCCGTTAAAAAAGAAACGATTCTTGCCATTGAACAATATTTGCAAAAGACAAAAGAAAATATGACGGATGTAATACATGCAGTAGACATCTTAAATGATTTAGATCTACCGATAACGGCTTCCCATATCCGTTCTCTTGTCGAGTTTTTTGATGGGCAAGATTTGCCTAAGAGATTATCTATACTCCGGCAACAAATAAAAAATGAAATCAAACATTTTCAAGACCAAAGGGGTATTTTCGAAGATACATCTACATCTCTAAAAGAGATAGTTGAACAAATTGATGATGTTCTAAGATCATATTCTTTTCCCAACGAAAAAATAGAGGGGAAGGATCTACTTTTATCCATTAAAAAATATCTTGAATACATAGGGGCTAATTCCAACTCTTATCCAACATTAAAGCAACATCTGCAAAGTCTTCTAGGAATGAAAGATAAGTTACCAGATCCGTTAACATCTACTTTGGAATCATTGGTATTCCACTTACATGGACAGCAATTAACCTTGCAACCAGATACCAATCACTTTACCCATTTGTTTTTACAATTTCCCAATTTTATCCGTTTTTCAGAAGAACCCATTTATGTTCAAATTCACTCGAAGAAAAAAGGAAACCAAACCATCGATATGAACGATGTGAGACTTGTTTTTCTTTTTCAATTTCCAAACCTAGGGGATACAATCATTCATATCCACCTCCTGCAAAGACAAATGATTGTTTGGCTGTATAATGATCATCCATCCATTCACGAGATTATAAAAACGATTGGCAGTCGATTTGAGGAATTTATTAAGAGAGAAGGTTACAAAACATCGGGAATACAAATTCGGTCCTTGAAAGAATTAAAGGGGAAAGAGTCTTTTTTATCATCCCCAACCCCATACCAAGGAGTGGATCTTCGGATATGAAAAGACCCCAAAAGAAAAAGGCAGTTGCACTAAACTATGATCCAAATCAAAACCAAGCTCCCCGTGTTGTGGCAAAGGGAGAGGGTTATATCGCAGAAAAAATCATCGAAAAAGCGAAAGTTCACGACGTCATGATCTATGAAGACAAATCCCTGGTTCAACTTTTGTACCAACTAGAACTGAATTCACAGATTCCACCTGAGTTATATCCCATTATCGCAGAGGTTTTTGCCCTTGTTTATCAAGGAGAAAAAATGGCAAAAAGGGGATAAAAAATGACCCATCAGCGAAAAGTTTTAGGAAAATGGGGAGAAGAAAAGGCAAAAGAATATCTACTTAATCAAGGATATATTCTCATTGCACAGAATTGGCGAACCCGTTATGGTGAATTAGACCTTATCATGTTAGATCAGGAAACGGTGGTTTTTGTTGAGGTACGGACAAAAAGTACTTCTGATTTTGGTAAAGCAAGTGAATCGATTCATCATAGAAAACAACAAAAACTTCTATATACTGCAGAAGCTTTTTTAACAAGCAAAAAATGGTGGAATCGCAACGTTCGTTTTGATCTCATTTCCATTGATAAAATAGAAGGAAAATATCAAATTCAACATATCAAAAATATTATCCATTAACCATTTCCCGGGCCATCGCAAAACCCTTCTTTTTTTTCTCATTTTCGACGGTTTCAGACGGTTTTTCTTTTGATTCAAGTGTATTCTTATGGATTCAACTCTTGTCGTCCAAGGAGAAACGAAATATAATGGTTATAACATTGAAAAGGAAATTAAAGGGGAGCTTCTGTTAGGGGCTGAGAAAGGGCTATTAAGCACCTGACCCTTAAAACCTGATCAGGGTAATGCCTGCGAAGGGAACATCATTGATTCTTTTGGATTCTTTGAAAATAGTCCTTCGCCTGCATTGCGAAGGATTTTTTCTTTATCAGCGCAGATTTCTTTCGACCAACTTCGCAGTAATAAAAAAGGAGGAGTAGTTGATGAAGATTTATCGGGCGTTAACCATTGCCGGTTCAGATAGTGGCGGTGGAGCTGGAATCCAAGCTGATCTTAAAACCTTTACTACATTAGGCGTATATGGTATGAGTGTAATCACTTCTGTAACAGCTCAAAACACAATGGGAGTCTTTGGTATTTATGACATTCCGATAGAAGGTGTAGAAAAACAACTCAACGCTGTTTTATCAGATATCGGGACAGATGCCATCAAAATCGGAATGTTATCATCGAAGGGAATTGTCCAAGTCGTTGGAAAGATTCTGAATACCTATCGAAATATACCGATCGTCCTTGATCCTGTCATGGTTGCAAAGGGAGGAAGTCCTTTACTGTCAGACGATGCGAAAGAAGAGATCAAACACGTATTATTCCCTCTTGCTACAGTGATTACTCCCAATATTCCAGAAGCAGAAGTCTTAACCGGTATGAAAATCAACTCCATTGAAGAGATGAAATTAGCTGCTGAACAATTGCTTTCCTATGGGCCCCAAGCTGTCATTGTCAAAGGTGGCCACTTAGAAAATGAAGCGGTAGATCTTTTTTATGATGGTAAGAATTTTTCATTATTAGATGGAAAAAGGATCGCTACGAAGAATACACACGGAACTGGTTGTACTTTTTCATCGGCGATTGCAGCAGAACTTGCAAAAGGGAGAGAATTATACACTGCCATCCAAATCGCAAAAGAATTTATTCAAGCAGCAATTGAAGAGGCTGATCAATTAGCAATCGGTTCAGGACATGGACCAACTAACCATTTTGCATATATGAAGAGAAAGGGATTAGAATTATGGAATTAGAAAGAGTAAAGCAAGCAGTAAAAAAAGTAAGGGAGAAAAAACCACTAATTCACCATTTAACAAACCTTGTGGTAACCAATTTCACCGCAAACGGTACAATTGCTTATGGTGCATCTCCAATTATGGCCAATGCACCTGAGGAAGTAGAAGAAATGGTAAGTGTATCGAATGGATTAGTGATTAATATAGGGACCATTACTTCAGAGATGGTAGAAGCGATGATTCTAGCAGGAAAAAAAGCAAATCAAGTAGGCGTTCCGATCATACTTGATCCTGTTGGTGTCGGTGCGACATCCTATAGAACAAACACTATATTTAATATGCTCGAACAATTCAAACCAACTGTCATTCGTGGAAATACTGCTGAGATGGCACGTTTAGCGGATATCCCTTGGGTAATTAAAGGGGTTGATTCTGGTGATAATGGGGAAGGAGACCGGTTTGCGATTGCAACAAAAGTTGCAAAGAAGTATCATGTTGTTGCTGCTGTTACAGGAAAGGAAGATATTGTAACTGACGGAGAGCAAATGGCTGTGATCGCTAATGGCCACCCTCTTCTAAGTGAAGTAACCGGTACAGGCTGTTTAGTAACGGCATTGATTGGCGCGACCATTGCCGCAGAGGAAGATCCCTTTATTGCAACAGTCGCTGCTTTAACCTATTACGGAATCGCAGCAGAAAGAGCAGCCATTCATGCTAAAGGACCTGGTTCATTTGCTGTTCAATTGATGGATGAAATACATCAATTGGATCTAAATGAGATCGATCAAAAAGCCAAAATCGAGTGGGTGAATATTGTATGATCGAAATAGCACCATTATCTGTATATTTGGTTATTGGTAGAGATGATTGTGTTCTTTCGCCAATAGAAGTTATAAAACAAGCTTTAGAAGCAGGGGTCAAAACCGTACAATTAAGAGAAAAGAAGGGGAACATGAAAGAAATCATTGAATTTGGACGTGAAATTCGCCAATTGACCAAAGAATACAATGCGCAGTTCTTTGTAAATGATCGATTGGATTTGGCCCAAATCTTAGAAGCGGACGGCATTCATGTAGGCCAAGATGACCTTCCAATAGAGGAAATCAAAAAAATAACCCCTCCTACATTTAAAATCGGAATTTCAGCTAGAACAGTTGAAGAAGCAATCGAAGCAGAAAAGGCTGGAGCAGATTATTTGGGCGTTGGTGCAATTTATTCAACAGCAACAAAACAGGATGCAAAAACAATCGGTCTAGAGGGACTTGATTCCATTCGTCAGAATGTGTCCATTCCAATCATCGCAATTGGTGGCATTCAAAAAGAACATATTCCTGATCTGGTGAGGTCTGGAGCTGATGGAATTGCGGTTGTCTCTGCTATTACTCGATCAGCAAATCCATTTCTAAGTGCAAAAGAATTAATTGAGGAATGGAGGAGAACCAAGGAAGGATATAGAATTAAATGAAGCATTTACAACGTAACCAGAAATCAACATTATTTTTTATCATGGTTATCATTATTTGGCAAATATTACCTACTATCATATCCATTCCTTCATTTATCTTACCGACGCCAATTCAGATTCTTAAAGCATTATGGAAAGAGAAAGAACAATTGTTTCTTATTCATTTACCAGTCACCTTTATGGAGAGTTTACTTGGACTGATCATTTCTGTATTACTAGGGTTTATTATTGCCTTTATGATGCACATTTCGCTAAACATTGAGCAAACCCTTTATCCTTGGATGATCATTTCCCAAACTATTCCAATCATTGTACTTTCACCCATTGTCATTATGTGGTTTGGTTATGGGCTTTTTGCCAAAATCTTTATCATCTTTCTTATTAGTTTTTTCCCTGTAAGTATGAATGTATTTCAAGGTCTAAAGTCGGTCGACCAAGGAATGCTTTCGTTGCTTCAATCCTATGGAGCAACAAAAAAACAGATTTTTTTTAAAATCGAGATTCCTCATGCGATACCTTTTATCCTGTCTGGTATCAAAATGGCTGCTGTTTTTAGTATTGTAGGTGCTACGCTAGGAGAATGGTTAGGAAGTGATTCAGGATTAGGATACTATAGCCGACGAATGTCTGCTAATCTCCAAGCTGACTCCTCATTTGCGGCTGTAGTTAACCTTGCGTTATTAGGGTTATTTTTTCATGGGTTCATCCAGTTGATTGAAAAAAAATTCTTCAGAAAATATTTACCAAAGGAAAGGAAGATTTAGGATGATTTCGCGATTTCGTTTTAAACGATTGGTTTTACTTATTTTGATGATTATTTTTGTCGCAGGATGCAGTACTAACGTAAATCCAAGTAAAGAATCGCCAAAAGAATTACAAAAGCTAAAATTAATGCTGGATTGGTACCCAAATGCGGTACATAGTTTCTTATATGTGGCAAAAGAAAAGGGATATTTTAAAGAACAAGGAATTGATGTAGAATTTGTGATGCCAGCCGAGACAAACGACCCATTACGTTTAGTTGCTGCCCATCAAGTGGATATGGCATTAAGCTATCAACCGGAAATCATCTCGGCAATTGATAAAGGGATTCCAGTTGTTGCTGTGGCATCGATTGTAAACCATCCGTTAAATGTATTGTTAGTGCCGAAAGACAGCAATATTCAATCTCCAAAAGATCTAGAAGGAAAAACGATCGGTTATCCTTCCATTCCCATGAATGAGGCCCTTGTGAAAACAATGATCAAACACGCTGGAGGAGACCCGCAAAAAATTAAGATGGTTGATGTGGGTTGGGATCTAATGCCTGCATTAAGTACAAGGAAGGTAAATGCGATTAGCGGCGGTTTCCTTAACCATGAAGAGATTCTTTTAAATAAGGAAGGTTTTAAAGTCAAAGAATTTTATCCAACGGATTATGGTGTACCCAATTATTCTGAATTAATGTTGGTAACAAGTCAGGAAGGATGGAAACAAAAATCAGATCTGATTCAAAAATTTTGGAAGGCAGCACAAAAGGGACAAGAAGAAGTCAGGAAAAACCCAAAAGTTAGTTTAGAAATCTTGTTGAAACAACAAAAAAAGGAATTTCCTCTAGATCCTGATGTAGAAACGCAAAGTTTACAAAAACTTCTTCCATTCATGAAGGTACAAGGCCACGAATTCGGTTGGCAAAGTAAAGAACAATGGGAAAAAGTGCAACAATGGTTATATGATTATCAATTAATTAACAGTAAGCATTCTGTAGAGTCGATGTTTGTATCATTTGTTAATTAGGAAAAATGCCCACTAGCCAAGTTGGCTAGTGGTTTTCTTTTGAGGAAATAATCCACAATGGCAAGATCTAAATCATTCATGTTTAGACCCTTGTTTGTTCTTTAAAATCTGAAAAATTAGAAATCATAAAGGATTTTTTATCATTTTCAAGAATTCATATAAAGAAGGAAGGGAGAGAAAAGAGGGATGTATGCAAAAGTTTTAGGTTCTTCGATTTTAGGAATTGACGGTTTCTTAGTCGAGATCGAAGTTGATTTGGCAAATGGTTTGCCCCAATTTCAAATCGTGGGGTTACCTGATTCTTCAATTCGGGAATCAAAAGATCGAGTAAGAGCGGCGATCAAAAATTCTGGATACCATTTCCCCATAAAAAGAATTACGATCAACTTAGCCCCTGCCGATATGAAAAAAGAAGGCTCAGGATTTGATCTGCCGATGGCAATAGGAATTTTGATGGCAAGCGAACAAATAGACATAAGAGATAGCGAGAAGAATTTAGAAAAAACGTTATTTATCGGTGAATTATCATTAGATGGTTCAATCCATGGAATAAATGGAATCTTACCGATGGCAATTGAGGCAAAGCAGAAAAATATAGAGAGATTGATTTTGCCAAAGCAGAACGTTGATGAAGCACGACTTGTACATGGAATCGAAGTATTTGGGTTTTCTCATCTAAAAGATGTAATCGAATTTTTGACTGGGAACAGATATCCGTCATCTAATGATGAAAACAGTGAATATAACAAATTTAACAGTTTTATAGATTACGAGGTGGAAGATTTTATTGATGTGAAAGGGCATGTTCAAGTGAAACGAGCAATTGAAGTTGCTGTTGCTGGTATGCATAACCTACTGATGATTGGTCCACCTGGTTCGGGGAAAAGCATGCTTGCAAAAAGAATTCCTTCCGTTTTACCTCCTTTAACTTGGGATGAGATGTTAGAGGTAACAAAGATTTACAGTGTGGCAGGGGAATTTGGTGAAAGGGGAAAATTAATGTCAAAACGTCCGTTTCGTCAACCTCATCATTCCATTTCTTCTGCAGGTTTAATTGGTGGTGGTTCAAGCCCTAAACCAGGCGAAATAAGTTTAGCCCATCGTGGCGTTCTCTTCTTAGACGAATTACCTGAATTTTCCCGTCATACTTTAGAGAGCATGCGGCAACCTTTGGAAGATGGAAAAGTAACGATTAGCCGTGCAAGAGCTGCTTATGTTTTTCCCGCTGAGGTGATGTTAGTTGGAGCGATGAATCCTTGTAAATGTGGATACTATGGGGCTGAAGTTCCAGGACATGAATGTCAATGCACTCCCCTTGAGGTTAAGCGGTATCGCTCTAGATTATCGGGTCCATTGTTAGATCGAATTGATATCCATATTGAAGTGCCTTGGGTGAATATTGAAACATTAAGGGAAGAAAAAGAAGGTAAGTCATCACAAATGATGAGAGAATCTATTGAAAAGGCTAGAATGATGCAAAAACGGCGATTTGAAAACGAAAGAATTCAGTTTAACTCGGAAATGAATGCAAAACAAGTGAAACAGTTCTGCCAGTTAGAACAAGAAGCAGAAGACTTATTAAAACAATCATTTAACCAATTTGGGTTAAGTGGTCGTTCGTTAAGTCGAATCTTAAAAATATCCAGAACCATTGCTGATTTGGAAGAAAGCGAAAAGATTAAAGTTGCACATTTGGCAGAAGCGATAAATTATCGAGTCTTAGATCGAAAGGAATAGTTAACACTTATATTGTGTGTATTTTGTTTCATCTCTTTTTTTTCGGTACAATAGAAAATAGAGTCTTGGAAGTGAATATAAAAATTCATACAAAAAGGAGAAATTAGCGATGTATCAAGTGAAAATTCTACAAGCGAATCAACTGAATCTATTAGAGGAATTAATCAATATGTGGTTAAGGGAACAAAAAGATGTGAATGTCGTTGATATGAAGTTTCATAGCAATGTCGTTGCACCTGGAAATGTAGAATATGTAGTCATCATGGTTTATCAAACTCAACCATAACTTTATTATGTAAACAAATAATCATCATTTGAAATAAAAATTATTGTCGAATTTAAATTAATTATTCAAATTTTGTGTATGATTTATTACAATAAAATAGAAAATACATATTATTTTGCAACCTTCTTTCTATGTAGCAAAAGAAAGTTTTGTAGGAGGCTAGAAAATGAATATCCACGAGTATCAAGCAAAGGAAATTCTAAGAAAATATGGAGTTGCTGTTCCAAATGGAAAAGTAGCATTTACTGTTGAAGAGGCTGTAAATGTAGCAAAAAGCCTTAATTCGGATGTTGTTGTTGTAAAAGCGCAAATTCATGCTGGTGGGCGAGGAAAAGCTGGTGGTGTGAAAATTGCCAAAAATTTAAATGAAGTTCGTGAATATGCAAAAGAACTTTTAGGAAAAACCTTAGTCACACACCAGACAGGTCCTAAAGGAAAAGAAGTGAAGCGTTTACTTATTGAAGAAGGGAGCAAAATACAAAAAGAATATTATGTTGGTATGGTTGTTGATCGTGCCACAAGTCGTGTGGTCATGATGGCTTCGGAAGAAGGGGGCACAGAAATCGAAGAGGTAGCGGCTAAAACTCCAGAAAAAATCTTTAAAGAAGTGATTGATCCAGCGGTTGGGTTATTGCCATTCCAAGCGCGGAAATTAGCGTTTGCGATCAATATACCTTCTCACTTGGTCAATAAAGCTGTTCAATTTATGTTAGGCTTATATCAAGTCTTTGTAGAAAAGGATGCTTCTATTGCGGAAATTAATCCATTAGTTGTTACTGAAGAAGGGAATGTTCTTGCTTTAGACGCCAAAATCAATTTTGATTCTAATGCTCTTTATCGTCATCCTGATATTAAGGAACTTCGTGACCTTGATGAAGAGGATCCAAAAGAAGTGGAAGCATCTCGTTATGATTTAAGTTATATCGCTTTAGATGGAAATATCGGATGTATGGTTAACGGAGCGGGTCTAGCAATGGCCACAATGGATATCATTAAATATTATGGTGGAGAACCAGCGAATTTCTTGGACGTTGGTGGTGGGGCAACCACGGAAAAAGTAAAAGAGGCTTTCAAAATCATTCTTTCTGATCCAAAAGTAGAGGGGATTTTTGTTAATATTTTTGGTGGCATAATGAAATGCGATATTATTGCTAACGGTATTGTAACCGCCGTAAAGGAAATGGGATTAGATCGACCATTAGTTGTTCGGCTTGAAGGTACGAATGTGGAATTAGGGAAAGAAATTCTTAATAAGTCGGGACTTAATATCGTTACTGCTGATTCAATGGCCGATGGTGCGAAAAAAATTGTAGAACTAGTGAAATAGGAAGGCGGGGAAAATACAATGAGTATTTTAATTAATAAGGATACAAAAGTCATTACTCAAGGAATTACTGGTTCCACAGGTATGTTTCATACCCAACAAGCGTTAGAATATGGAACGCAAGTGGTAGCTGGGGTTACTCCAGGAAAAGGAGGAACTACAGTATTAGGTTTACCTGTTTATGATACGGTGAAAGAAGCTGTAGAGAAAACAGGAGCAACTGCATCTGTCATTTATGTTCCTCCAGCTTTTGCTGCTGATGCGATTATGGAAGCTGTGGATGCAGAACTAGATCTTGTCGTTTGTATCACAGAAGGAATTCCTGTTTTAGACATGGTAAAAGTGAAGAAATACATGGAAGGAAAGAAAACACGACTCATTGGTCCAAACTGCCCGGGAGTTATAACCCCAGGCGAGTGTAAAATTGGGATCATGCCTGGATATATTCATTTGCCGGGTCATGTAGGAATTGTCTCTCGAAGTGGAACATTAACTTATGAAGCGGTACATCAGTTAACATCTTATGGAATTGGCCAATCCACTGCAGTTGGAATTGGTGGAGACCCTGTAAATGGCACCAACTTCATCGATGTTTTAAAAATGTTTAATGAGGATCCAGATACCTACGCTGTGATTCTAATTGGAGAAATAGGCGGAACTGCGGAAGAAGAAGCAGCAGAATGGATTAAAGAAAATATGACAAAACCTGTTGTTGGTTTTATTGGCGGACAAACCGCTCCCAAAGGAAAAAGAATGGGGCATGCCGGAGCGATTATTTCCGGTGGAAAAGGTACAGCAAAAGAAAAAGTAGCCAAATTAAAAGAAGCAGGGGTTCGTATTGCTCCTACACCTGCGGAAATCGGTTCAACTCTTGTTGATCTTCTAAAAGAAAAGGGATTACTTGAAAAGTGCATCACAAAAAAAGATCAATAATTTTTTTGAAGAAGGGAGATCAACTCCCTTATTTTTTCAAGCCAAGATAATTTAGGTTTGTATATTCCATAAGCAGCGACTTTTGGGAGTGTATTTCTTACTTATTCTATTCAAAAGAAATACACAAACAACAAAGCGCGTTGGAATATACAAACCTATTTTTATGCTGTGTTTGTATGAAAATTTTACTTTACAGACAAGGTATTTTTTGGCAAACTTGAAAAAGTAGTTAAAAAATTCATGAATTTAATAGATATAAAAAAGTTGGATGGTGTTGTTGATGGAGGAGAGGGAATTATTCATCTTTTTACATTCCATTAAGGGGATTGGTTGGAAAACGATAGAAAGGCTTAAAACAACTCTTGAATCGTTTCATTCTCTTTTTAATTTTTCCCCCCTTGAATTATCGATGATGGTAGGAATCGATTTAACAAGTGCAGAGCGGATCATTGGGAATCTAACAAAAGAGAACATGGAGCAATTTCAACAACAAATAAAGCAGTGGGAAAGAGAAGGAATTCGAATTTTAACGATGTCTGATGAAAATTATCCCCCCTTATTAAAGGAAATCGCTCAACCACCTTGGGTTTTGTATTATATGGGTAACTTAGATCTATTTTATGAACCTTCTATTGCGATTGTGGGGACAAGAAATCCGACTGCATATGGAATTACAGTTACGGAAAAAATGGCAAAAGAATTAACATTGTCTGGTTGGACTGTCGTCAGCGGAATGGCAAGAGGAATTGATAAAGTAGCCCACGAAGCAGCATTGGAGAACCATGGTGGCACCATTGCTGTATTAGGAAGTGGAATCGATGTCATTTATCCTAAAGAACATCAGCGCTTATATAAAAGAATACAAAATAATGGTTTAATTGTATCAGAATATCCGCCAGGAACACCCCCTTTTCCCGGTTTCTTTCCCCAAAGAAATCGGATTATTAGTGGACTTACCTATGGAACGATTGTCGTTGAAGCTTCATTGAAAAGTGGATCTCTTATTACTGTTAAGCACGCTCTTGATCAATCAAGGGAAGTTTTTGCTATACCCGGTCCGATTATATCCAAACAAAGTCTTGGAACCAATTCTTTAATTCAACAAGGTGCAAAACTGATTCAAACAGCAGAGGATGTAAATCAAGAATTTCCCTATTTAAATCTTAAAAAGAAACAGCTAAAAAAAACGGAAAAAATAGAAATAACAAAAAAAGAAGAAAAAATTTTCACTCTAATTACAGATAAAATTCATATTGATGAAATCGTGTTACGGTCAAAACTACCCCTTTCTGAAGTCTATGAATGTTTACTCTCATTACAATTAAAAGGATTCGTTAAACAATTACCTGGAAGTTATTATAGGAAGAAGACATAAAAAGGATAGAATGTATTTTATATGTATGAACAAGTCATAAATTTGTATTGAATAATTTGACAAATAGAAGTCTACTATTTAATAATAAAGAATGTTTAACAAAATTGACCAAAATTGACTTGGATTGTGTTTAAAGAGGGGAGGAAGGTTCTTGGCTGACACATTAGTAATTGTTGAATCACCAGCAAAGGCAAAAACAATTGGAAAATATTTAGGAAGAAAATATGTTGTAAAAGCCTCTATGGGGCATGTGATTGATTTGCCAAAAAGCCAATTAGGTGTTGACATAGAAAACAATTTTTCACCCAAATACATTACCATTCGCGGGAAGGGAAATATTCTAAAAGAATTAAAAGAAGCTTCAAAAAAAGTAAAAAAAGTTTATCTTGCTGCTGACCCTGACCGTGAAGGGGAGGCGATTGCATGGCATCTGCAGCGAGCATTAAATATCGACGAAAAAGAAAAATGTAGGGTCGTATTCCATGAAATCACCAAAAACGCAATTCAGGAAGCTTTTAAACACCCGAGAACCATCAATTACAACCTTGTTGATGCCCAACAAGCAAGAAGGGTATTAGATCGTTTAGTTGGTTATAAAATTAGTCCTATACTATGGAAAAAAGTAAAGAAAGGACTAAGTGCAGGTCGTGTTCAATCCGTAGCTGTAAAATTAATCTATGACCGCGAAAAAGAAATTCAAAATTTTGTTGCTGAAGAATTTTGGACGGTAACCCTTCATCTAGAGAGTAAGGGAGAGCGATTTGAAGCAAAATTTTATGGATACGACGGTAAGAAAATACAACTTCAATCAAAAGAAGAAGTTGATGAGTTATTAGCGAATATCAAAGACCAACCGATCATCATTTCTGAGATAAAAAAAAGTGAGCGAAGGAGAAATCCAGCACCTGCATTTATTACAAGTTCCCTTCAGCAAGAGGCAGCAAGAAAGCTGAATTTTAAAGCAGCTAAGACCATGCAAGTGGCTCAGCAGCTTTACGAGGGAATTGAGCTTGGAAAAGAAGGAATTGTTGGTCTTATAACTTATATGCGAACTGACTCAACAAGAGTCGCACAAACAGCTCGGGATGAAGCAAAACAATATATTTTAGATCACTATGGAAGTGAATATGTTTCCAATGTAACAAAAACAGAGAAAAAGGGAAATAAAACTCAAGATGCTCATGAGGCCATTCGGCCCACTTCTGTGTTTCGAACACCTGATTCGATTAAAAGTTATTTATCAAGGGATCAATACCGTCTATATCGATTAATATGGGAACGTTTTGTTGCTAGTCAAATGGCACAAGCGATACTAGACACGATGACCGTTGATATGATGGTTGGAGACAAGAAAGCGATCTTTCGTTCGACGGGTAGTAAGGTAAAGTTTCCAGGCTTTATGAGACTATATATTGAGGGAAACGATGACAATAAAAAGGAAGAGGACAAAATCTTACCACCCCTTGAAGAACAGGAAGAGGTAAAACTTCACAAGATTGAACCTGAACAACATTTTACCCAACCTCCTCCACGTTATACGGAAGCAAGATTGGTTAAGACAATGGAAGAATTAGGCATAGGGAGACCAAGTACTTATGCTCCAACCATCGATACCATTCAAAAACGTGGTTATGTGAAATTAGAAGATAAAAAATTTATACCAACGGAATTAGGAGTTCTTGTCATTGAACTGATGAAGGAGTTTTTTCCTGAGATACTTGATGTAGAATTTACTGCGCAAATGGAAGATAATCTTGACCAAATCGAAGAAGGTCGTTTAGAGTGGGTCAATGTTATCCGTCATTTTTATGAGGACTTTGAAAAACGATTGAATTATGCAGAAAAAGAGATGGAAGAGGTAGAGATTAAAGATGAACTAGCGGATGAGGTTTGTGAGAAATGTGGCCGACCTATGGTTTATAAAATGGGACGCTATGGCAAATTTTTAGCGTGTTCAGGATTTCCCGAATGTAGAAATACAAAACCAATCGTAAAAAGTCTTCATGTCTCATGTCCAAAATGTGGAGGAGAGATTGTCGAACGGAAAGGGAAAAAAAGAGTATTCTATGGTTGTAGCAATTATCCAAATTGCGATTTTATTTCCTTTGATAAACCAGCAACACGCCCCTGTCCCAAATGCGGGAGATTAATGATTGAAAAAAAATCGAAGAAAGAGACAGTAAATGAATGTACCTATTGTAATTACAAAGAGACGATCCAATAATTGTAGGAATATGGAGGCATTATCAATATGACAGAACAAAAACCAATCAATGTAGTAGGAGCAGGGCTTGCTGGAAGTGAAGCAGCTTGGCAAATCGCAAAATGTGGGGTGCCTGTCCGTTTATACGAGATGAGGCCAGTGAAAAGTTCACCTGCTCATCATACGGAACAATTCGCAGAATTAGTTTGTAGTAATTCTCTTCGTTCAAATAGCCTTACAAATGCCGTAGGGCTATTAAAAGAAGAAATGAGAAAGTTTGACTCCATCGTTATCGGTACAGCTGATCGTCATTCGATTCCAGCAGGTGGTGCTCTAGCCGTTGATCGAAGTCTATTTTCTCAGACCATCACAAATACAATCAAAAATCATCCCCTTATAGAGGTTGTACATCAAGAAGTAACTGAGATCTTTGATGGATTAACGGTTATTGCAACGGGCCCATTAACTTCTGATGCGTTAGCAGAAAAAATTTTAGCATTAATTGGTGAAGAATATCTTTATTTTTATGATGCAGCAGCCCCAATTATTGAAAAAGACAGTATTGATTTTAGTAAAGTCTTTATTGCTTCTCGTTATGATAAAGGGGAAGCCGCATATATTAATTGTCCGATGACAGAAGAAGAGTTTAACCTTTTTTACGATGAACTAATAAAGGCGGAGACGACAGAATTGAAGAATTTTGAAAAAGAGATTTATTTTGAGGGCTGTATGCCTGTTGAAGTTATGGGGAAAAGAGGTAGACAAACTTTGCTCTTTGGGCCCATGAAACCTGTTGGCTTAATCGATCCAAGAACAGGAAAACAGCCATATGCCGTTGTTCAGTTACGACAAGATAATGAGGAAGGAACATTATATAATATAGTAGGTTTTCAAACCCATTTGAAATGGGGAGAACAAAAAAGAATCATTCGTATGATTCCAGGACTTGAGAATGCAGAAATTGTTCGCTATGGAGTCATGCATCGCAATACGTTTATCAATTCACCAAAAGTATTGAGACCAACGTACCAATTTAAAAAACGTGATGATCTTTTTTTTGCTGGTCAAATGACAGGCGTAGAAGGTTATGTTGAATCTGCTGCATCGGGATTAATTGCAGGTATTAATGCAGCTTTGATCTATAAAGGAAAAGATCCTGTTGTTTTTCCAAGAGAAACGGTATTGGGAAGCATGGCCCATTATATCACAACAGCTGACCCAAAACATTTTCAACCGATGAATGCAAACTTCGGCTTGCTTCCACCGTTGCCACAAAAAATTAAAAACAAAAATGAAAAGAATTTACAAATTTCACAAAGATCGTTAAATATAATTCAGAATTTTTCACAATACGTACACAATTTGGGCTGTCACAATTAATTATACTGTGGTAATATTATTTTTGGTCTGAAAATAGGTGATGAATAGATGGAGCCGTATGATCCATACTTGATTGAGTTCCAAGGATATCTTCAAATCGAAAAAAATGCTTCACCTCATACCCTAAAAAATTATATAAGGGATATCAAAGATTTTCGTCTCTATATGGCTTCACTCGGTTTAACTTCTTATGAAAAAGTAGAGTATCTTCATGTCAGAGGTTATCTTGCATTATTAAATAAAATGGAATATACTCGAAAGACGATTTCAAGAAAAATGTCAAGTCTTCGCGCATTTTATCGATTTTTAACAAGAGAAAACTATATACAAACGAATCCTTTTCAGATGGTTTCAACACCAAAAATTGAAAAAAAGCTCCCTCAGTTTTTGTATCCAGAAGAAATAGAAGAATTGTTACGACTTCCTGATCGATCTAGTCCCATTGGTTTACGAGATCGTGCCATTCTCGAAACGTTATATGCAAGCGGCATGAGGGTTAACGAACTAGTCTCACTGGATCTTGATTCTATAGATCTTATGACTGGAAACGCTCTAGTTTTTGGCAAAGGGGCAAAGGAACGTTACGTACCTTTAGGAACTTATGCGATTAAGGCCTTAAAAGATTACATAAATAACGCTCGAACAAAATTAAATCCACTATCTCATGAAAAGGCGTTATTTTTAAATCGATATGGGAAGCGACTGTCAGATCGAAGCGTTCGGCGATTGATCGATAAATATGTTCGGTATTTGTCTACTGTAAAAAAGGTCAGTCCTCATACAATTCGCCATACTTTTGCTACCCATTTGTTAAATGCTGGAGCGGATTTAAGAGCTGTTCAAGAACTATTAGGGCATGTAAATATATCAACAACTCAAATTTATACACATGTAACAAAAGATAGATTGCAAACGATTTATAAAAATTTTCATCCAAGAGCTTAATTTTATATAAAAAATATAAAATTCTGAATATAGATTTATTTTTTTGGAAATAAAGGAGGATAAGGTGTGTCTCAAACCTTTCATGCGACAACGATTTTTGCTGTACAGCATAATGGGAAATCTGCCATGGCAGGGGACGGCCAAGTTACTTTTGGTAATAGCATGATTATGAAACATTCAGCAAAGAAAGTAAGACGTCTCTATCATGGTAAAGTTATTGCCGGCTTTGCTGGTTCTGTTGCTGATGCTTTTACCTTATTTGAAAAATTCGAAGCGAAACTGGAAGAGTTTCACGGAAACTTATCCAGAGCAGCGGTAGAACTGGCGAAAGAATGGCGAATGGATAAAATATTACGTCGTTTAGAGGCGATGTTAATTGTGATGGATAAAGACCATCTTTTACTCATTTCGGGTAATGGCGAAGTGATTGAACCAGATGATGGAATTTTGGCCATTGGTTCAGGAGGAAGTTATGCTTTAGCTGCTGGAAGAGCTTTAAAGCGAAATGCACCGCAAATGACGGCAAAAGAGATCGCTTTACAAGCACTTCAAATTGCAGCAGAAATTTGTGTATATACAAATGATCAAATTGTAATAGAAGAGATTGGGTGAGGGGGGGAAACAAGATGACAGGACAAACGTTAACTCCGAGACAAATCGTTGAAGAATTGGATAAATATATTGTTGGTCAAAAACAGGCAAAACGTGCAGTAGCTATAGCTTTACGAAATCGTTATCGCCGAAGTTTACTAGATGAATCTCTTCGCGAAGAAATCATTCCAAAAAATATCTTAATGATTGGACCTACTGGTGTTGGTAAAACGGAAATCGCTCGTCGATTAGCGAAACTCGTTGGTGCTCCATTTATCAAAGTAGAAGCTACCAAATTTACAGAAGTGGGCTATGTTGGCCGCGATGTGGAGTCGATGGTAAGAGATTTAGTCGAAACAGCGATTCGAATGGTAAAAAACGAAAAAACGGAACAAGTAAAAGATAAGGCAGAAGAATTGGCAAATGAAAGGTTGGTTGACCTTCTCATACCTACCAAGAAAAAAAACAAAAATCTGAAGAATCCTCTTGAAATGCTGTTTGGAGGACAGACCCAGCAAAATACGGATGATCAACATGTAGAAGAAGAACTTGCCCAAAAAAGAAGAAGTGTTCGTTTTCAACTATTAAATGGTCAATTGGAAGATGAAATCGTTGAAATAGAAGTAGAAGATAATGTACCTTCTATGTTAGAGATTTTTACTGGGTCAAGTATGGAACATATGGGAATCAATATGCAAGATATCCTTGGTAACCTTGTTCCGAAAAAAACAAAAAAAAGAAAACTCCCAATAAAAGAGGCCAGAAAGATTTTAATTCAAGAAGAAGCGCAAAAACTAATTGATATGGATGAAGTGATTCAAGAATCCATTCAAAGAGCGGAACAATCGGGAATCATTTTTATTGATGAAATCGATAAAATTGCAGGAAAAGAAAGAGGACCTGATGTTTCTAGAGAAGGAGTACAACGTGATATTCTCCCGATTGTAGAAGGCTCAACAGTAATGACCAAATATGGTCCTGTTAAAACAGATTATATTCTTTTTATTGCTGCTGGAGCCTTTCATATGTCAAAACCCTCTGATCTTATACCTGAATTACAGGGACGTTTTCCCATTCGTGTAGAACTTCAGTCTTTAACAGTAGAAGATTTTGTACAAATATTAACAGAACCTAAAAACGCGTTAATCAAACAGTATGAGGCACTTTTGGCTACAGAAAATATTCAAATTGAATTTACAGAAGAAGCAATATATGAAATCGCCAAATTGGCTGCTGAAGTGAACCAAACAACGGATAATATTGGAGCTCGAAGACTTCATACGATGTTAGAAAAATTATTAGAGGATTTATTATTCGAAGCTCCTGATATACATCTTGAAAAAATATCGATTACGCCTGAATATGTAAGAGAAAAATTAACAAATATTATTCAAAATATAGATTTATCACAATATATTTTATAGAAGGTAGGAGGACTAAGATGGATTTATTAACAAAAATTCGAAGAATTAATAAACTATTACAAAAAACTGCTGGTCATGCAGTAAATTTCAATGAAATGGCAGAAGTTCTTAGCGATGTGATTGAAGCCAACATTTTTGTAGTTAGTCGTAAAGGGAAAATGCTAGGTGTAGCGATTGCTCAAGAGATTGACAATGAACGCATCTCCGAAATGTTAAGAAAAAGGCAATTTCCAGAAGAGTATAACTCACTTCTTTTGAAGCAAGATGAAACGGTCTCAAACATTGAGGTTGAGAATCCGTTATCCTCATTTCCCATTGAGATGAAGGATATTTTTAAAAACAGTTACACCGCTATAGTACCTATCATAGGAGGTGGGGATCGATTAGGTACACTCGTTCTTGGTCGCTTAAACAAGCAATTTGTCGATGAGGATTTAATCCTAGCTGAGTATGGGGCCACTGTAATCGCAATGGAGATATTAAGAGAACGATCTGAAGCGATGGAAGAGGAAGTAAGAAGCAAAGCGGTTGTCCAAATGGCAATTGGATCCCTTTCTTATAGTGAATTAGAAGCAGTAGAACATATCTTTGAAGAATTAGATGGAAAAGAAGGTCTACTTGTTGCAAGTAAAATTGCTGATCGTGTAGGAATTACACGCTCTGTCATTGTTAACGCTCTAAGAAAACTTGAAAGCGCAGGTGTGATTGAGTCCCGCTCTCTTGGAATGAAAGGTACCTATATTAAAGTACTAAATGAAAAATTATTATCTGAACTAGAGAAACTAAGAACAACTTAATCCTGTTTTAAGACCTAGCCAAAGTCAGGTTAGGTCTTTTTTTATCGAAAATAACTTTTCTTGCTACTTTATCTTTTAACTTCTGACTGCTATATCTCCAATAGTTCTTAAATACTAGGCATTATTACCTAAAAATACCAAATAAAATATTTTTATTAGGATATATAGGACTGTTTGATTTTACTTTTCTTTGTTATGATCTAATTTGTGACATTTTTATACATACTTAATCTATTTTTTACAAAAGATTAAAAGAAAAATGTCGAAACACGCAGGAATTTTGTATCACGATATGGAAATATATTTACTTGATATCAAATCTCCTGAACTAAAAAGGAGGATCTAATAATGAATCTTTTTCAATCGATACAATCATTAGAACGTGCAATGGACGTTTCATCTTTAAGGCAGCGATTGATAACGAGTAATATTGCAAATATAGAAACGCCTGGATACAAAACAAAAGATATTTCTTTTGCTGATATATTAAAACAAGAACAATCAAACGTTAATAACTTTTCATTTAAAGGATATCGAACTCATCCTAGTCATTTTCAAATTACTTCACAGTCGAATTCTTATCAGCACAGAATTATTACCGATAATCGCACCTCAATGCTGAATAATGGGAACAACGTAGATATTGATTTTGAAATGACAAAATTAGCTGAGAATAACATCTGGTACAATACGTTGTCGCAATTAATAAACAAAGAGTTTTCCATGTTACGTCTTGTGATTAATGAAGGGAGACGATAAACAATGAAGTTATTTTCAACTATGGATATTAGTGCATCTGCATTAACCGCTCAACGATTGAGAATGGATGTCATCTCCTCCAATATTGCCAATGTGGAAACCACAAGAGGACAACTGGTAAATGGAAAGTGGCAACCTTATACAAGAAAAATGGTTGTAATGGAACCTTACTCTCAGGACAGCTTTAATCAAGTATTAAGTCGGTATTTAGGTTCATCCATTACAGAAGGGGTTCGAGTTACAAAAATTATTAATGATCCAACCCCGTATAAAAGAGTCTACCAACCTAATCACCCCGATGCAGATGAAAATGGATTTGTGCTTTATCCTAATGTTGATCTATTAAAAGAAATGGTAGATATGATTTCGGCAACAAGAGCATATGAAGCGAATGTCACAGCGCTAAATGCGACAAAATCCATGTTAACAAAAGCACTAGAAATTGGTAGATAAGGAGTGATAAAGAATGGTAAATGGAATTAATCCACTGATTAATATGAATAATCAAACCACAGACAAAATCATATCCTCCAAAAACATTGTAACACCATTTTCAAAAATATTAAAAGATGCATTAAATCAAGTGGAAACAGATATCAAAACAGCGAGTGATTTAGTCAAAAAAGTTTCTATAGGGGATGTACAAGACTTGCATCATGTGATGATTGCGACAGAGAAAGCCAGTTTAGGATTGCAATTAACTGTGCAAGTGAGGAATAAAATCGTGGAAGCTTACCAGGAAATTATGAGAATGCAAGTTTAATAGCTTCTGGTGAGCGAGGAGAGATTAAGTAGTGAATGAATTACTTCATAAATATACTGAAAGAATGATCAATTTGTGGAAACCTCTAGAAAAGCGCCAAAAAATCTTATTAATTCTTACATTTTTCATTTTTCTAATATCGATCTCAATTTTTACATATCTATTCACTCGTACGAAATTTGAGCTTGCATTTGTGGGTGTTAACGAAAAACAAGCAGGATTAATTATTAAGAAATTGGAAGAAATGGGGATTCCTTACCGTTTAAGTGCAGACGGGACAAATATCTCTGTCCCTGAATCACAGGCGGCAAAAATAAAGGTGACATTAGCGCAAGAAGATGTTTTAGGAAATGGTAATATTTATAGTAAATTTTGGGATAACGCATCATTTGGAATGACCGATTCCCAATTTCAAGTATTGGAACGAGGTGCAATTGAAGAAGGAATTCGGGACATGATTGTAAATGGGATTCAAGGGATTAAAGATGCCTATGTGATGATTACTTTGCCAAAAGAAAAAGTTTTTTATTCCGAAGATGAACAAAAAGCAACAGCATCTGTTATTGTCAATATTGAACCAGGAATAGAATTAAATCAAAATCAAATTAAGAGTATGTATAATTTGATATCAAAGAGTGTTCCGAATTTACCTATAGAAAATATTACGATTGTGAATCAATATAGTGAACCCTTAGAATATATTGATTATGCACAAAATAACAATTCTACGAATATAACGGCTTTTGATCAACAACGCAAAATCCAAGCTCAGTTTCAACAAGATTTAAAAAAGGAATTAGAAAGAGTATTAAACACTGTTTTAGGACCTAATCAGGCGATTGTGACTGTTTTTGCAAAAATGAATTTCGATCAGCAAAAAACGGTTGAAAATTTAAAAGAGCCTGTAGTAGATGGTAAAGGAATTGCTAGAAGTATAGAAAGAATTCAGGAATCTTCAACAGGTGATGGGAATTTTGCAGGTGGAATAGTTGGTACTGGAAATACCCAAATACCTGGTTATCAAGCCAATACAAATAATAACGGAAACTACGAACATAATGAGGAAAGAATCAATTATGAAGTGAATGAGATTACAAAAGAAATAGTGAGTAGTCCTTACCGTCTTGAGGATCTCAGTATTAATGTTGCTCTTAATATGCCAGAGGATAATGATCCTAATTCGAAAACAGGTCAGACCAAGGAAGCGATTAAAAATCTAATTCGACCGATTTTATTAGCAGCCTTAAATGATCAACAAAAAGTTACAGATCCCACGACGGTTGATCAAAAAATTGCAGTTATCGCTCATCCTTTTCAAAGCGTTACAAATCAAGTACAAAATGCACAAAATTCAAGTGGTATGAATCCATATTTACTTTATGGGCTTATTGGTTTATCTGTCTTTGCAGTAGGTGGAATAGGATATACATTGGTTAGTAGAAGGAGAAAGAAACAGGACGAAAGTGTTGAAGAAGAGACACAACCTATGGAAATAAAAGTACCAGAAATCGATTTTACTCCAAACATGACTGAAGAGATGATGATTAGTAAGGAATTACAAAAATTAGCATCTAAGAAACCAGATGAATTTGTAAAATTAATTCGCACTTGGTTATCAGACGAGTAGGAGGGATTTTTCCTGGTTAGGTTTCAAGAATTAACAGGGAAACAAAAAGCAGCAATCCTTTTAATCACCTTAGGTCCTGAAGTCTCAGCTCAGGTATTTAAACATTTGCGTGAAGATGAAATAGAATTACTTACTTTAGAAATCGCAAATATGCGAAAGATTGATAGTGTGGAAAAAGAAAGAGTATTAAATGAGTTTCATCAAATGGCTGTAGCGCAAGATTATATATCACAAGGTGGAATTGAGTATGCAAAAGAAATCTTGGAGAAAGCCTTAGGTCAACAAAAAGCCATCGATGTGATTAACCGTTTAACAGCTTCTCTTCAAGTTCGGCCATTTGATTTTGCTAGAAAATCTGACCCAAATCAAATCTTGCACTTCATTCAAAATGAACATCCACAGACGATCGCACTTGTTTTATCATATCTACAGCCAGATCAAGCCGCGATGATTTTGTCAGAATTACCACCTGACAAACAAGTTGATGTTGCCAGAAGGATAGCTTTGATGGATGGGACGACTCCAGATGTCATCCACAAAGTAGAACGAGCGCTTGAACAAAAATTATCGACAACGGTGCAACAAGATTTTACAAACACTGGTGGAATAGAAAGTATTGTTCAAATTCTTAATGGAGTAGATCGAGGAACGGAACGAACCATTTTAGATGCGTTAGAGATGGATCATCCAGAATTAGCAAACGAAATTAAGAAGAGAATGTTTGTCTTTGAAGATATTGTCAAATTGGATAATCGTTCTATTCAACGAGTGATTCGAGATGTAGATAACAATGATCTCCAATTAGCACTAAAGATTGCTAGTGAAGATGTTCGTGAAGCGATTTTCAGGAATATGTCCAAACGAATGGTTGAAACTTTTAAAGAAGAGATGGAATATATGGGACCAGTTCGCTTGCGAGATGTAGAAGAAGCACAATCAAGAATTGTTGCTATCATTAGACGCCTTGAAGAAGCAGGTGAAATAATTATCGCTCGTGGTGGAGGCGATGATATCATTGTCTAGAATTTTTAAATCTGTCAAGGAACATGATGTGAAAGAAGTAAAAACTATTACCCACACATTAATTGTTTCTCAACAAAATGTTAAAACGCAAAAAGCAGCAACTGGTCAGACGATGTTAGCTGAAGTCGATTCAGGTCAATCAAGGCAAATACTTCAGGATGCTGAAGAAACTGCGATTAAGATCATTGAACAGGCCAAAAAAGATGCAGAACAAATCAAACGAAATACCGAAAAAGAGATTCAATCGTGGTGGGATCAGAAAAAGATTGAGTTGCAACAAATTGAAGAAGAGGCATCAAAACGTGGATATCAAACTGGTTTTGATAAAGGGTTTCAAAAGGGAATGGAGAAAGCAAACCTAGAATACCAAAATCAATTACAACAAGCGTCCCAAATCTTGCAAGAGGCTTATTCTTTGAAGGAACAAATTATTCAAGAAGCAGAACCAACTATGATCGAACTTGCAGTTACTATTGCAAAAAAAATTATTTTGAAAGAGATTGAAATCGATCCAGAAATTATAAAAAACATTGCACAAGATACATTAAGGAAAACAAAAGAATTTGAAAAAATCATCATCTATGTTCATCCCAACCATTTCGCCTACTTACAAAGTGCGAGGGAAGAGTTGCTAATGGAATTAAACGGAAATGTAGATCTATCCATTTTCCCTGATGCATCGATTAAAGATTTAGGAGTAGTCATCAAAACTTCCTATGGAACTTTAGATGCAAGAATTGATACTCAACTAGAAGAACTTAAGCAAGTCTTATTAGAAGTAATAAATAGGAGAATATCATGATTCCATTTGATCTTGACCAATTAAAAAAGGCAATAGAGCAATCGAATCCCATACGAATGTACGGGAGAGTATCTCAGGTGATTGGATTAACAGTTGAATCCCAAGGTCCTGATGCAAAAATCGGGGATGTCTGCTTGATTTACCCGATGAATAAGAATGAACCAATAAAAGCAGAAGTTGTTGGTTTTAAAAATAATCGTGTCTTATTAATGCCTTTAGGAGAACTAGGGGCAATTGGTCCTGGTTGTGACGTGGTAAATACACGTTTCCCATTATATATAAAGGTGGGACAAACCTTATTAGGAAGAGTATTAAATGGGTTAGGAGAACCATTAGATGATATACCATTACCTCGGGGATTAGAGTCTTATTCAACCAATCAGATGCCGCCTAATCCGTTAACAAGACCAAGGATCCAAGAACCGATTACATTAGGAATCAGAGCAATTGATGGTCTATTAACAGTTGGTAAAGGTCAAAGGATTGGCATCTTTGCAGGAAGTGGAGTAGGAAAAAGTACTCTACTTGGAATGATCGCTAGAAATACTTCTGCGGATGTAAATGTGATAGGATTGATTGGTGAACGAGGGAGAGAGGTAAGGGATTTTTTAGAGCGAGATTTAGGTGAAGAAGGTATGAAAAAGTCGGTTGTAGTTGTTGCAACCTCTGACCAACCTGCTTTAGTACGGATTAAAGGAGCCATTATTGCTACAAGTATTGCAGAATATTTTCGCGATCAAGGGTTAGATGTGAATTTGATGATGGATTCAGTGACCCGTTTTGCAATGGCCGGCAGAGAGGTAGGTCTAGCGATTGGTGAACCTCCTGCTACGAAAGGATACCCTCCATCTGTTTTTGCCATGTTGCCGCGTTTACTTGAACGTTCTGGAACGAATCAACATGGAACCATTACAGCATTATATACAGTATTAGTTGATTCAGATGATATGAATGAACCAATCGCAGATGCAGTTCGTGGGATTTTGGACGGACATATTGTTCTGGATCGAAAATTAGCACAAAAAGGACATTTTCCTGCCATTGATCTGTTAAGTAGTGTTAGTCGATTAATGAAAGATATTGTTTCAGAAGAGCATCTGAAAGCAAGTGAGAATTTTAAGATGTTACTTGCTACATACAAAGATGCTGAAGACTTAATTCATATTGGGGCTTACCAATCGGGGTCAAATCCTTTGATTGATAAAGCTATTCAATACATTCCTAAGATTCGTAGTTTTACACAACAAAAAATCAATGAAAAAGCCAATTTTACTGATACGATTCAACAACTTATCCATGACTTTAAGGAGATATAAATCGATGAAAAAATTTCAATTCCATTTACAAAAGGTCATCGATATAAAAGAAAAAAATCGTGAGCTAGTAGAATGGAGTTATACGAAAATCTTAAACGATTTACAGAAAGAAGAAAAAAAACTAGCTGATCTTTTCTCTGATAAACAACAAATAGAGAAGCAATTATCTGATGAGCAAAAAAAAGGAATTACAATTATTAAGTTACAACAAGTTTATGATTACTTAGCTTTTCTAAGATCCCAAATCAATCAGCAAAAAGAAATGATTAAAAAGCAAGAACATCAATTGCAAGAAAAGAAAGATGAATTAAAAGAAGCAAAAATAGAGGAAAAAATCTGGCATCATTATAAAGATAAAAGATTACAAGAATATTTACTAGAATCGAAACGAGATGAACAAAAGCAAATCGATGAACTAGCCACCTATCGGTCTTATTATTAGAGAGGGGAACAATGATGAAGCCAACTGCTGAAAGAAACTATAGCAAGTTGGAATGGTTCTTTTATATTGTTATTATTCCAATTTTATTTATTACCATATTATCGATCATACTACTTTGGTTTTTAGATTTTGATGTAAAAGGGAAAATATTAACCTATTTAAACCAAATACCTGTTATTGAGAAGATCATTCCCGACTCACAAGTTAATCCTCAATTGAATGGGAATAATGCACCTAATCAAAATGCTCAATGGGAACAAACCATTCAAGAACTAAAAACTACTATCGAACAGAAGAATAACCAAATTAAACAATTAGAATCAAATATAAAAACAAAGGATACGGAATTAGCTCAATTAAAACAACAACTAAATGATGTAACGAAGCAAATTGAAACAAATACTACGTTAAAGCAAGAACAAGTATGGGCAGATCTAGGGAAAATTTATGAAAATATGAATCCTAAAAATGCAGCAAATATCCTATCCAATTTAGATGAACAAGAGGCTGCAAATATCATTAATCAGATGAGTGTCGAGAGTAAAAGTTCTATTTTGGAAAAAATGGATCCCAAAAAAGCAGCTAGTATTTCGACTAAATTGAAAGGATTAGCTTCAAGTCAGTAATGTTAAAATATTAAAAATGGGAAAGGAGGTGAAAAAAATGAATGGTCTATCTATAATCATGAGTTATAGCTCTAATTCGTCTTCCCCTCATCTCATCCTTAAGAATGGAAACGAGGATAATGGTCACATCTTTTCCTTATTATTGGAAGAGATGATGACAGCGACTGAAAATCAGCACCAGGTAGTTCAAGTGCCAATATTGCCACTATCCTTAAATGAAAACGTCAAATTACCACAATTAACGGAACAGAACCTTGATTTAAGTATGGTTAGTCATCCCGTTTATGAAACTAGCCAAAAAGGAAAGCAAAATGATCAAATCAATATAATGTATGATTTGTTACCACTTCAACTATTATTACCGATATTATTACCGACAAAGCAATTTGTGAATACCAACCACCATTTAAATGAACCAAACAAAGAGATTAAAAATCTGGTTCCAATGACAAAAGATGGAATTTACAAATTGAACATTCAACTTGTGCCAAAAGAGTTAGGGCAACTTGATTTGAAAATGATTGTACATCAAGGTCAAATATCTGCTCAATTCATTGTGGATACAGAAGCAGCAAAAGAATTAATTGAAGGACAAATTCACCAATTACGTCAATCCCTTATTCAACAAGGAATTCAGGCGGATCAAGTTGAAGTACATTTTGCAAAACCACAAGTTGAAACGAATCTTGCCAAACAACATGTATTAACCTTCAAGTCAATTAACGAACAACATTTAAATGAAGAGGGGCAATTACAATTTGTGTCATTTGATAAGGAAAATCGTGACACATCATACCTTTTAAAAAACAGACAATTACTAGAAACTAATTTATCTAAAACAAATCTTAATCCAAGTCCGTCTTTTCCTTCGTTTCTAAATAACGATTTAAAGTTGAATTTAATTTTATCTCGTAATCAACCAATCACGATTTCATACAATCAAGATTTTCCATCAGAGTTGGGAAAAGTGATCATAAAACATTCACCATTTCCTAGTGGAATCTCTGAGGTAAAAATTCAACTTCATCCAAAAGAATTGGGACAAATTGATGTAAAAATTATCAATCATCAAGGACAAATTTCTGCCCAATTTAATGTGGATACAGCTGTAGCAAAAGAATTAATAGAAGGACAAATTCACCAATTACGTCAATCCCTTATTCAACAAGGAATTCAGGTAGATCGGATGGAAGTGCAATATACGCCGTCCTCTTCTATTTCAAACTTATTTCTGGATATGAGAAGTGGATTTCACTTTTCTGGGCAAAACCAATCCTCTAAGCAGTATTATCGTTCAAAACAAGGGGATACGTCTCATTATAGGCATTCGGAAGATAAAGAGGATTTTTATGGGGTACCTTATCAAATTTCAGGTATCGACATTACCGTATAAGGAGGGATCAGATGAATACCTATACGACAACGGGTGCAACAACAGTAAAAATAGCAAATCAACCATATATACGAAAAGACATTTTGGGGAAAGATGATTTTCTCAAAATATTTATTGCTCAACTAAAAAATCAAGATCCATTACAGCCGTTGCAAGATAAGGATTTTATTGCTCAAATGGCTCAGTTTAGCAGTTTAGAACAAATCACAAATATGACCACGGAATTAGCAGAAATTAAAGAATTACTAAACGCACAACAACATTCATTAAGTGTATTATCCAGTTTGATCGGGAAAATCGGTTATTGGGAAGATCAAGAAGGGACAGAACATTTTGGAGAAATTAATAGCGTACTATTAAAGGATCAAGAGTATTATGCCCTTATTGGTGATCAGGAAGTTCCCATCCAAGAACTATATAAAATAGAGTCAGGAGTGTAGTCGATGAGCGAATCCTTTAATATCGGTCAAGTCTATTTTCCAAAATCAATCATTGGTTTACAAAATACAGGAAAAGCTCATCATCAACAAGAATCTCGCTTTCAAGACATTCTGACTAACCAAATTCTTTCTCAACAAAAAGAATTGAAGTTTAGTGCTCATGCCTTGCAAAGAATGGATAGTCGTGGTATCAAATTAGAAGCAAACCTGATACAGCAGTTAAATGAGGCTGTAAAAAAGGCTGAAAGTAAAGGATCAAAAGACTCAATGATTTTAATGAATGATGTTGCTTTTATTGTAAATATTCCTAAGCGAGTCGTAGTTACTGCCCTTGATAAGCTATCGATGAAAGATCATGTGTTTACGCAAATTGATAGTGCGATCATTATTTAGGCTGGACCCAAAAGGGAGGCCTCGCGCCGTTGAACGATTGATACGGTGATATTAAAGGGAGGGTTAATTGATAATGCTACGTTCATTATATTCTGGTATTTCTGGTATGAAAGGTTTTCAAGTTAAACTTGATGTCATTAGTAACAATATTGCTAACGTAAATACCGTTGGCTTCAAAGCTGGGCGTGTTATGTTCCAAGATATATTAAGTCAAAAGATCGGTGGTGCAATGCAGCCAATAGCTGGACAAAGAGGAGGTATGAATCCTAAACAAGTGGGATTAGGTTCGATGGTTGGTTCTATTGATACCTTACATACTCCTGGGAGTTTTCAGACCACAAATGTGCTTACTGATCTAGCAATTGATGGAGATGGATTCTTTCAAGTATTAGATGCTCCCAATAATACAACCTATTTTACTCGAGCAGGGAATTTTACACTAGATGATAATGGGTACTTAGTAACTCCACAAGGTTATTATGTACAAGGGGTAGTTGTTGATAATACTGGAAAAGCCATAATCGATGCAAATGGAAATACAATTCCGACAAACATTCAAATTCCTGAGGAAGCTTACGATACAAATGCATCAAAGCAAATGGAAAAAGTGGTTGCCTATAATATCGCTTCTGACGGCGGTATTGATCTTACACTAGCTAATGGCTCGGTTATAAAATTAGCCAAAGATCCAACGAGCACTAATCCAACTGAATTTGTAAAAGTTGGCCTTGTGAAAATCACCAATCCTGGTGGTCTTGAAAAAGCTGGAAATAGTTTATATATCGAAACTTTAAATGCTCAAGCTGACGATATTAATGTCCCAACTGAATTAGGAACTAGCATTCGTACCGGTACCCTAGAAATGTCTAATGTTGATTTAACCAATGAATTCTCAGAAATGATCGTAGCTCAACGGGGTTTTCAAGCTAATACGAGGATTATTACAACTTCAGACGAAATCCTTCAAGAACTAGTTAATCTGAAACGATAGTAGTTGGTTAAACTGGGGAGGTTTCTCCCCAGTATTACCAGCTAAGGGGGGCAAAAGAAATGATTAAAGTCAACCGATTAGATGGTACTGAATTTGTCATTAATGGCTTATTGATCGAATCAGTAGAAAGCACCCCAGATACGATTGTCACATTAACTACTGGCAAAAAATTAATTGTAAAGCAAACAGTAGATGAAATCATTCAACTTTTTGAGGATTTTATTCGTAAAACTCATACGATACAATGTGAGTAAGATTAGTTTACATACTCGGAGGGTTCAATTTGTTTAAAAACAAATTATTTAATATGACATTAATTATTGTTTTAATTACGATACTGGCTATGGTCGCTTTCCTTTTATATCAATTTACCTTTCAAAATGTACGAACTGTACAAGGTAATCAAGTGAAATCACCATCCATTGACGAAATTGTATCATTGACTGTAAAAGTGCCTAAAATTAGTACAAATTTAGGAGATTCTACGGCAATTGTGCTTGAAATGACTTTACAAATGGATAATAAAGACGCAAAGGTTGAGGCTGAAAAACGAATGTTCCAAATTCAAGATAAAGTAAATTTGCTATTAAAAAACCAAACTGCCAAATCTTTTGCGAGTGAGGAAAAAATTAATCAATTTAAGGCGGAACTCATCTCTCGTTTGAATAAGATTTTATTAGAGGGTAAAGTGGTTCAAGTTGATATTACTCAAATCTTTTTACAATAGTTTGTCGCATAAATGGGAAGGTGAATCAGAATGAGCGAGATTCTTTCACAAAGTGAAATCGATGCACTATTAGCAGCATTAACTTCTGGAGAAATGAATGCAGAAGAACTGAAAGAAGAAGAAGAACAGAAAAAGGTAAAAGTTTACGATTTCAAAAGGGCACTTCGTTTTTCCAAAGATCAAATACGAAGTTTAACACGTATTCATGAAAATTTTGCTCGTCTCTTAACCACCCATTTTTCGGCACAACTTAGAACCTTTGTCCAGTTTACGGTCGTTTCTGTTGATCAGTTACCATATGAGGAATTCATTCGTTCGATCCCAAAAATGACGATTTTGAACATTTTTGAAGCGATGCCTCTTGAAGGAAGAATGGTAATGGAAGTAAATCCTAATATTGCTTATACGATGATAGACCGGGTTTTAGGAGGCCCTGGATTTTCCCCAGATAAGATTGGAAATTTAACCGAAATTGATACAATGATTATGGAAAGTATGTTTAGCAAAGCTTTGGATTACTTTCAAGAGGTATGGAAAAACATAATCGAGATCAACCCTCGTTTAGAAATGATTGAAGTGAATCCCCAGTTTATGCAAATTGTTTCACCCAATGATACTGTGGCAGTAATCTCTTTTAATACGAAAATCGGAGATACTTCAGGAATGATTAATCTTTGTCTGCCGCATGTTGTTTTAGAACCGATCATGCCAAAATTATCGTCACATCATTGGTTTTCAAAACAAAAAAAAATTGCGAACCAAGAAGATGTCAAAAATCTGCAGAAAAAAATTCATTACACAACATTACCCATTAAAGTGGAATTAGGACATACTGAAATAACAATTTCCGACCTTTTACAATTAAATGTTGGAGATGTGATACAATTGGATAAAAATGTAAAAGATCCATTAGTCGCTTCAGTTGGTGATGTACCAAAATACTATGTACAACCAGGGTTATTAAAGGGAAGGATAGCAGTACAAATCATAGAAAATATAGAGGAAGGGGGGGAATCAAAATGAGTAATGAGATGTTATCCCAAGATGAAATCGATGCATTATTAAGACAAACAATAGATGAGCAAGAAAACTTTACAGTAGACATAAATCAATATTTGACTCCAATGGAACAAGATGCTTTGGGAGAGATCGGAAATATCTCTTTTGGTAGTGCTTCTACTGCTTTATCAACACTATTAGGAACGAAAGTGGAAATTACTACACCTACTGTATCAGTTATAGAAAGAAAAAATTTGGCTAATGAATTTCCAACCCCATATGTTGCAGTGTATGTTCAATATACAGATGGTATACAAGGAACGAACGTTCTAGTTATCAAGTCATCAGATGCTAAGATTATTGCCGATTTGATGATGGGAGGAAGTGGTCAAGTTTTAGACGATAACTTAACGGAAATGGATATTAGTGCTGTTCAAGAAGCAATGAACCAAATGATGGGTTCATCTGCAACGTCGATGTCCACGATTTTTAATACAAAAGTTGACATTTCACCGCCAGGAATTGATATTCTTAATTTAACCGAGGGAAAAGGGGAAGAAAATATTCCAAATGATGATATTCTTATTAAAGTTTCCTTCCGTCTGCGTATAGGGACGTTAATTGATTCGAATATCATGCAAATAACAACAGTTGATTTAGCAAAAAAGATGGTTGGTCAATTATTAGGAACGGATACTTCAAGTACAACTCCTACTAAGAGTTATAATCTTCAAGAAAATAATAATGATTACGATTCTTCTTATCATCATGATGTGATTGATCGTCCAAAAGAGATTGAATATCAATCAAAACCGATGGATCATTATGAAAAAAGAGATACCTATTATCATTCTTCTAGAAATGTAACGAATAAAGAGCAAGTAAATCAGAATCCCAAAATACAAACTGCACAATTTGCAGATTTTGATTCGCAAAAATCTGTAAAAAACTTAGATCCTAATTTAGAAATCTTGATGGATATTCCTTTACAAATTACAGTAGAATTAGGTAGAACAAAAAAAATGATCAAAGAGATTTTAGAATTGGCACAGGGTTCAATCATTGAATTAGATAAATTAGCTGGAGAACCTGTGGATATTCTTGCAAACAATAAGTTAATTGCGAAAGGCGAAGTGGTTGTCATTGATGAAAATTTTGGCGTGAGGGTCACAGATATTATTAGTCAATCTGATCGAATTCGCAAATTACAATAAGTCATGAAAGGAGAGAGAACAATATGGGGAAAAAAATTTTAGTTGTTGATGATGCAGCGTTTATGAGAATGATGATTAAGGAAATTTTAACAAAAAACGGCTTTGAAGTTATTGGTGAAGCAAGCGATGGAATACAGGCTGTGGAAAAGTATAATGAACTCCGACCAGATTTAGTAACCTTAGATATCACCATGCCTGAAATGGATGGAATAACAGCTCTAAGAGAAATTAAAAAAATTGATCCGAATGCAAAAGTGATTATGTGTTCAGCGATGGGACAACAGGCAATGGTGATTGATGCAATTCAAGCAGGAGCAAAAGATTTTATTGTAAAACCATTTCAGTCAGATCGTGTCCTTGAAGCGATTACGAAAGCACTTGGTTAAGGATGAAATGGATATGACGAATCTAGGGTGGCAATTTTTTAAACTAATTTTCTTTTTATCTCTCATCTTAGTTATGATCTACTTTTTGTTTCGTTTTCTCTCTCGAAAAAATGGCTTCCTCCGTTCAAATGCTTTTCAACATCTTGGAGGGATTCCATTAGGGCAAAATAAATCGATTCAATTAGTAGAAATAGGTCAAAAAATTTATGTTTTAGGTATTGGACAAGAAGTCCGTTTATTACATATCATTGATAGCCAGGAAGAACTTATGCAAATAAAAGATGCAATGTCTTCTTTATCCCTAACAAATGATAGATTCATAGATTGGTTCAAGAGGGTGAAGGTAAACAGAAGCCATAAAAAAGACTCATTCGAAGAATTCCTTAATCAAAAAATGAGACAATTAAGGGATGAGCGAACTCTATCTTTGCAAGAAATCCTTGAAACTTCAAAAGACTCATCTTTAGAGAAAATAGAGAAAAGGGATTTAGATGGATAAGAGAATAGGTTATATACTATTAGGCTTATTTATTTTTTCGATCATTATTCCAACCACCGTTTATGCCGAATCCAATATCGTTATACCTGGATTTGATTTTAAAGTAGGAACATCCAATCAACCTGAGGATGTAATGACATCCCTTCAGATTTTGTTGTTATTAACTGTTCTATCATTGGCACCTGCAATTTTAATATTGATGACAAGTTTTACTAGAATCGTCATTGTTCTATCTTTTGTAAGAAATGCATTGGCGACACAACAAATGCCACCTAATCAAGTCATTATTGGACTAGCTTTATTTTTAACGTTGTTTGTGATGGGGCCAACGTTTAACGAGGTAAATCAGAATGCGATTCAGCCTTACATGAATGGGAAAATAAACCAACAACAGTTCATTGAGGAAGCGGCTAAGCCTTTTAAGCATTTTATGATTAAACAAACGCGAGAAAAAGATATTCTATTATTCTTGAATTATGCCAAAATGGATAAGCCTAAAAATGTGGAGCAAATGCCCCTTCGCGTGTTAGTTCCAGCGTTTGCGATTAGTGAGTTAAAAACAGCATTTCAAATGGGTTTTATGATTTTTATCCCTTTCTTAATTATTGATATGGTGGTATCCAGCATCTTAATGGCTATGGGAATGATGATGCTGCCACCTGTTATGATTTCATTACCTTTTAAGATTTTATTATTTATCTTAGTTGATGGTTGGTATTTAGTCGTGAAATCTCTTTTAGAAAGCTTCCATTAGGAGTGTTAAAAAATGTCACAAAACTTTATCCTTCATCTCTTTGAAAATGCCATTTATACGATTTTAATTGTAAGTGCTCCAATTATCGGGCTAGGTTTATTAGTCGGGTTGTTGGTAAGTGTTTTTCAAGCAACGACACAAATTCAAGAGCAAACACTAGCTTTTGTTCCTAAGATTGTTGCGATTTTGCTTGCGATTGTTTTCTTTGGACCATGGATGCTCTCTAGGTTAGTAGAATTTACACAGGCACTTTTTAGTCAACTAGGCAATTTCATAGGATGATGTTTCATGATTACCCTATCAGCCTTTTATTTATTCTTATTAATCTTTATTCGTATAACTTCATTTTTTGTAACAGCACCAGTTTTTTCTTCAAAAGGAATACCAATATTATATAAACTAGGAATTGCTTTTTTTATATCGCTGATCATTTTACCTGTGATTAAGGTAAATGTAACAGATTTAACATTAGATGGAACTTATTTGGTTTATCTTTTTCGTGAAATATTGGTTGGTCTTGTCTTAGGATGGATCGGTCAAATGCTTTTGATGGCTGTTCAAGTTGCAGGTTCATTACTTGATATGCAAATTGGGTTTGCGATAGCAAATGTCATTGATCCACAAACGGGTATTCAAAGTCCGCTCATGGGAAATTTTAAATATATCTTTGCCATTCTATTATTATTAACCTTAGATGGGCACCATCTTTTTCTTGATGGGATTGTATCAAGTTTCTACAAAATCCCTATTGCCAAGGACTGGCTATCTCAGATTCACCACGATTCTATGAATCGTTTTGGGTTAGATATTTTTCAATCGATGTTTATTATCGCATTTAAGATGGCTGCACCCATCATTGGAACGATATTTTTAAGTGATATGGCATTAGGAATCGTTTCAAGAACAGTCCCACAATTAAATATATTTGTTGTTGGATTACCGATAAAAATCATTGTAACCTTCTTAATGTTGCTTCTAATTGCACCAGGGTTCATCTATATTTTAAAGCAACTCTTTGAAGAGATATTTATCTCGATGAGACAATTGCTCGATTTAATGGGGTCATAATATGAATCAACTGCGAATGAATTTACAATATTTTGCAGAGGAAAAAACGGAAAAGGCAACGCCTCAGAAGAAAAAGGAGGCTCGAAAAAAAGGGCAAGTCGCCAAAACCCCTGAACTCCCTTCTGCTCTTATTTTTCTTTTTTCGTTTCTATTATTTTATTTATATGGGCCTATTTTATCACAACATTTTATCAAACTTTATAAAAAGATATTACAGCAATATCTTTTATATGAAGTTACTGTGGATAATCTACGACCATTATTTATAGGAATACTGTCGGATTTAGTTTTTGTCATTCTTCCGATTTTTGCTATTGCAGTCATTGGTGGTGTTGTTGGGAATTCGTTACAAGTAGGATTTCTAATTGTAAATGAACCCATAAAGATAAAATTGGATCGATTAAATCCATTAGAAGGAGCAAAACGAATTTTTTCCAAAAAAGCAATTGTAGACTTATTGAAATCGATTTTTAAAATTGTTCTGGTTGGTTATATTATTTACTCTGTTTTATGGGCTAACAAAGAAAAATTGTTAAGTCTATATCGTCTTGATCTTATCGAAATTCTTACATTTATCGGTAAAATGGTTCTTGAAATCGGGTTAAAATCATCCATCTTACTTATCATCTTATCGATACTCGATTATGTTTACCAACGTTATGATTATGAAAAAAACTTACGCATGTCAAAACAAGAAATAAAAGAAGAATTTAAGAAAACAGAAGGTGATCCTTTTATCAAAGGGAAGATAAAAGAAAGACAACGAAAAATGGCAATGAGTAGAATGATGCAAATGATACCTCAAGCAGATGTTGTAATTACAAACCCTACTCATTTTGCCGTTGCGATTTCGTATAAACCAAATGAGATGGAAGCTCCGAAAGTTGTTGCAAAAGGTATGGATTATTTAGCGTTGAAAATAAAAGAAATAGCAAAGGAACATCGTGTTGCTATTGTTGAAAATAGATGGTTAGCTAGAACTTTATACTATCAATTGGACATTGATGATTTTATTCCCACAGAATTATATCAAGCAGTGGCAGAAGTCTTAGCTTACGTTTACAAAATGAAGGGGATGGCCAAGTAAAAATTAGGGAGGAGAATAGAGTTGAAAGAGTTACGATATTTTGCAATACCAATCACAATTGTACTCATCATTATGATGATGGTCGTTCCTCTTCCTACATGGTTATTAAGTTTGCTACTTATTATGAATATCTCGTTATCACTAACAATCCTGTTGGTTTCCATGTTTACAAAAGAACCACTTCAGTTTTCTATTTTTCCTTCTTTGCTATTGATTACCACTTTATTTCGACTTGCTTTAAACGTTTCGACTACTCGTTCAATTTTAACGCATGGTGATGCTGGTAAAGTTATTGAGGCGTTTGGTCAGTTTGTTGTAGGTGGCAATCCTGTTGTCGGTTTTATCGTATTTATTATTCTTGTTGTTATTCAATTTGTGGTGATCACAAAAGGTTCGGAACGGGTAGCGGAAGTAGCTGCCCGCTTTACCCTTGATGCCATGCCTGGAAAGCAGATGAGTATTGATGCAGACTTAAATGCAGGAATGATTACAGAACAAGAGGCAAGGGAAAGACGAAAAAGAATTGAAAGAGAAGCTGATTTCTATGGAGCGATGGATGGGGCGAGCAAATTCGTAAAAGGTGATGCGATTGCTGGAATTATTATTCTAATTATTAACGTAATAGGCGGTTTTATTATTGGAATGGTTTATTTCCATCTTGATATTGCCCAATCTGCTGCTAGATTTACATTATTATCCATTGGTGATGGTTTGGTAAGCCAAATCCCTGCACTTATGATTTCAACGGCAACAGGAATTATTGTAACAAGAGCTGCTTCAGAGGGGAATTTAAGCGAGGATGTAACCAGTCAAATTTTTTCTTATCCGAAACTCCTATATATTGTTGCTGCTGCGATTATGGTTTTAGGTTTTTTTATTTCTCCGGTCACGACCTTTCCCATTGCAGGAGTTTTGGCAATAGGTGGATATAAAATGCAACAAAATCAAATCAAAGAACAAGTGAAAAACGAACAAATAGAAGAAGAAAAAGAGATGGAACAAGTTCGTAGCCCGGAGAATGTCATGCAATTACTCTCTGTCGATCCTATAGAATTTGAGTTTGGATATGGGTTAATCCCTCTTGCTGATACCAATCAAGGTGGGGATTTGTTAGATCGAGTCATCATGATTCGCAGACAAATTGCTCTGGAATTGGGATTATTGGTTCCAGTTATTCGAATTCGTGATAATATTCAACTTAAACCAAACCAGTATATTATTAAAATCCGCGGTAATCAAGTAGCAGAAGGCGAGATTTTACTGGATCATTATTTGGCGATGAGTCACGGAGTGGAAGATGATTCGATTACAGGGATTGAAACGAAAGAACCTGCTTTTGGACTACCTGCTTTATGGGTAAATGAAGAGATGAGAGAAAGAGCGGAGTTGGCAGGCTATACCGTTGTTGATGCACCATCTGTAGTGGCAACTCATTTATCGGAAGTTATCAAACGACATGCCTATGAATTATTGGGTAGACAAGAAGTTCGTGCACTTGTCGATCATTTGAAAGAGTCCCAACCTGCTCTTATCGAGGAATTGGTACCAAACTTACTATCAATTGGAGAAATTCAAAAGGTCCTAGCGAATTTACTAAAAGAAAAAGTTTCCATCCGAAATCTTGTAGTGATATTTGAAACGTTAGCTGATTATGCTAGTTACACGAAAGATCCATTCCTACTAACAGAGTATGTAAGACAAGCTCTATCAAGACAAATCACTTTACAATATGTGGAAAATGGTAAACCTTTAAAAGTGATTACGATTGGACCTGATTTAGAAAAGAAGATTAGCGAGAGCATTCAACATACTGAACAGGGAAATTATTTAGCTCTAGATCCTTCTACTTCTCAAATCATTTATCGGAATTTGAGTGAGCAAATCAATCGAATGGTACAAACAGGGAGTCAACCCATTCTTTTAACATCTCCCCTGATTAGAATGTATGTTAGACAAATCGTTGAACGTTTCATGCCGGAAGTTCCAATTTTGTCTTACAATGAATTGGAGCCTCATATTGAAGTGCAAAGTGTAGGAGTGGTGAACTTATAATGAGGGTAAAGCGTTATGTAACCAATACACTACCTCAAGCAATGGAACAGATTAAAATGGAGTTAGGACAGGATGCGATGATATTGCATACAAAAAAGATCAAGGTTGGAGGTTTTTTAGGATTTTTTGGGAAGGAAAAAGTTGAAGTGATTGCTGCAGTTGATCAAACTCCATCACGATCACAAGTCTCACATACAACGAATGAATCTGTTCCGGCTATAACTCAGTCTGATTCTATTATACAAGATGTTAAAGAAATTAAAAAACTTATGGTACAACTCATGATGAATCAAAAAAAAGATGGCCTAAATTTCAACTATTCAACTGAAGTTAAAGAAGTTTATCAACGCCTCATTAATCAAGGGGTTGAAGAAGAAATTGCCGGAGAAATTATTTCAGAAGTGATTGAAGGGTTAGGAGAACATAATCAAAAAACTCATATTTATGAAGCTACATTACAAAAAATGATTGAAAAGATAAGAAAGAATGGCGTTAAAAAAGAAATACAATCGCAAACGAAGATCATTCATGTCGTTGGGCCAACTGGTGTAGGAAAAACGACAACCATTGCAAAACTAGCAGCAGAGAGTGTGCTAAAATATCGTAAGAAAATTGCTTTTATTACGGCTGATACCTATCGAATTGCTGCTGTCGATCAACTTCGTACCTATGCCAATATTTTAAATGCCCCCATTGAAGTCGTATTCTCACCACAAGATACAATAAAAGCTTTAGAAAAATTGAGAGATTATGATCTCATTTTTATGGATACAGCAGGTCGAAATTATCACAATGAAATGTATATCTCCGAATTGAACCACCTCTTATCTACAAATGCTCAAAGTGAAACCTATTTGGTATTAAGTTTAACTCATAAATATGAGGATATGTTATCGATTCTTGAACATTTTAAAAAGGTGAATATTGACAAATTATTATTTACGAAATTTGATGAAACGTTATCTTATGGTACGATTATCAATATTGTTTCAAAGTATCCATATCCAGTTTCTTATATCACAAACGGTCAAAACGTTCCTGATGATATTGAAATTTTTGATGAAGAGAAAATTGCAAAAGCGATTTTAGGAGGGGTAATTGGTGATAATCAAAGATCAAGCTGAAAGCCTACGAAAAAGATTGCTAGCCTCTCCAATTCAAAATCCCCAATCCACCCGTGTGGTCACAATTACGAGTGGGAAAGGCGGGGTAGGAAAATCGAATTTTACCTTAAATTTTGCTTTAGCTTTATTAGATTATCATCATAAAACAACAATTTTAGATGCGGATATCGGTTTTGCGAACATTGATGTTTTAATGGGGGTTCATACGAAATATACTTTACAAGACCTCATAGAACGACGTCTTAAGGTTTGGGATATTATTGAAAAAGGGCCAAAAGGTTTAACGTTTATCGCCGGTGGGTCAGATTTAGAATTATTCATGAATCAACATAAATATGAAAACCTCTCCTACCTATTTGATCAATTTCAATTATTAAATGGTCATGTAGATACCTTATTAGTAGATACAGGAGCGGGCGTATCTGAAGAGTCATTAAGGTTTATGCTCTCAGCTGATGAAGTCTTTTTGGTCACTACTCCTGAACCAACAGCAATAACGGATGCTTATGCAATTATTAAACTCCTTCATTCTAAGGAAAAAACAAAAAAAGTCTCTTTAATTATTAATCGGGCCGCTAATGAAAAAGAAGCACATAGTACTGCTAATCGGATTCGCATTGTTTCAAAAAACTTTTTAGATTTTGATATCCATTACCTTGGTTACATATCTAACGATGAACATGTGCCAAAAGCAGTAAAAAAACAGGAACCTTTTTATTTAGCTTATCCAAATAGTAAAGCGAGTAAAAATATAAGAACAATTGTTGAGAAATATATTCAAAAACATGAACCAAGCAAAATAGGTGGAACAAAAGCTTTTTTGGAAAAAATGTATACCTTGTTTCGTAGATAGGAGTGATGGTTTGAAAAAAGTACGTGTACTCGTCGTCGATGATTCTTTTTTCATGAGAAAGTTAATCTCTGATCTTTTGGCAAAAAGTGGCCTTATCGAAGTGGTTGATACGGCCAAAGATGGGATGGAAGCGATTGAAAAAATAAAAAAGTTTAAGCCAGATGTGGTTACACTTGATGTAGAAATGCCAAAAATGAATGGTTTAGAAGCATTAGCAGAAATTATGAGAAGCTTTCCTGTTCCGATCATAATGGTTAGTAGTTTAACAAAAGTTGAAGCAGATACCACGATTCAAGCATTACAATTTGGAGCTTTTGATTTTATTCCTAAACCTTCTGGGGCAATCTCTTTTGATATTGGGAAAGTAAAGGACGAACTAGTTGATAAGATATTAATTGCGTCTAAGCAAAAGGAAAAATGGATTGGGCAGTGGAATATGATGAGAAGGGGTTTAATAAGAAAACCCAGACAATTAGAAAAATCTATTGAAAAAGTGAATGGTAACGGAAGTATTGAGGGAATTGTGGCGATTGGAACATCTACTGGCGGACCAAAAGCATTACAAGAAGTGATTACCAAACTCCCCAAAAATCTTCCTTATGCTGTTCTAATTGTTCAACATATGCCAGCTGGTTTTACCAAATCATTAGCTAACCGATTAGATTCATTGTCACAAATTCGTGTGGTAGAAGCAGAGGACAAGCAACCATTACAACCTAGTACAGCTTATATTGCTCCAGGGAATTACCATATGATTGTAAAACGTCAATCAAACCAATATATTATTCGTTTGAATCAAAATGAGCCAATTGGTGGTCACCGTCCAAGTGTGGATGTATTGTTTAAATCATTAGCAGATGTACCATTAAATAAAGTATTGGTCATTATGACAGGAATGGGAAGCGATGGAACAAAAGGACTTCAATCGCTAAACAAAGAGAAAAATGTAATGATGATCGCAGAAGATGAAAGTACTTGTGTTGTTTTTGGAATGCCAAAGTCTGCAATTAAAAGTGGAGTGATCGATATGATAGTTCCATTATATGATATTGCCAACAAAATCGTAGAAACGATTCAAAAACAAAGGGGGTGGCAACCATGGAATTAAATCAATATCTTGATATTTTCTTGGAAGAAGCGAAAGAACATTTACAAAACCTCAATGAGAATTTACTAGCATTAGAAACGGATACTCAAAACATAGATCTTGTTAATGAGATCTTTCGTTCCGCACACACCTTAAAAGGAATGGCAGCGACAATGGGTTTTGAAAAAATGGCAAGCTTAACTCATGAAATGGAAAATGTACTTGATTTGGTACGAAATGCAAAAAGAACCGTCGATTCGAATATGATGGATGTCATTTTTCATTGTGTTGACCGTCTAGATAAAATGGTTGAAATGATTATGAGTGAAGGACATGATCAAGTTGAAACGCAAGATCTAATTAATCAACTAGGAGCAATTGTAACAGGAAACAAAGTACATAATTTGAAAGGATCTAACTTAGATGCCCCTATTTCTATAGAAATAGATGAACATCACAAACAAATGCTTTCCTTTGATCAATATGAAATTACAGTTCTTATGCAGTCATTAGAATCTAATTTTGCTATTTACCAGATTCAAGTAATTCTCGATGAGGAAAGTATTCTTAAATCTGCTAGGGCATTCATGGTATTTAAGGAATTAGAGAATTATGGCGAGATTATCAAATCAATTCCATCGGTAGAAGAGATTGAAAATGAGGAGTTTGGGAATGACTTTACGATTATATTGATCTCAAAGAATGATCAACAAGAAATCGAAAAAGCGATCCTAAATATCTCCGAAATTCAGTCTGTTCAGATTCAAAACATAAGTAAAGACCAACTTGTCAATCAAAGTCGTCAGGAAAAAGCGACAAATATGAAAAAGGATAACGAAGTAACATCTGTACAAAATCATGGCCAGCAGAAAAAACACTTCTCAGCAAAAACGATTCGCGTTGATATTGAACGCCTAGATGAATTAATGAATCTATTTAGTGAACTTGTGATCGATCGGGGACGCCTTATGCAGTTAGCAAATGAGATCAATCATGTTGAACTAACAGACACCGTAGAGCATATGAGTAGAATTAGCAGTAATCTACAAAATATTATTCTCAACCTTCGCATGGTTCCAGTTGAACAAGTATTTAATCGTTTTCCAAGGATGGTCCGTGATTTGGCCAAAGAATTAAATAAGAAAGTCAATCTAAATATTATTGGTGCTGAAACCGAACTTGATCGAACAGTGATTGATGAGATTGGCGATCCACTCGTTCATATCCTTCGAAACGCAGTGGATCATGGGCTGGAATCTGTTGAAGAAAGAATTAAAAATCATAAACCGGAAGCGGGAGAAATAACGCTAAAAGCATACCATAGTGGCAATTATGTCTTTATTGAAATTACTGATGATGGACGAGGAATACATCGCGAAAAAGTGTTAAATAAAGCGATTGAAAAAAATTTAATTACGAAAGAAGAAGGTAACCAATTAACGGATAAACAAATTTTTAATCTCCTTTTCCATTCGGGGTTTAGTACTGCCGAAAAAGTCTCTGATATTTCAGGAAGAGGAGTAGGCCTTGATGTTGTAAAAAATAAAATTGAAACTCTAGGTGGATTTGTTTCCGTTGATTCGACGCCTGGAAAAGGCACCACGTTTATCATTCAACTTCCATTAACATTATCGATTATTTCTGCAATGTTGGTACAAATTCAAAGAGAAAAATATGCAATACCTTTAAGTTCAATTATTGAGACAGCCATTTATAAAGAAAAAGACATCATGTATGCTCATAAACAACAGGTGATTGATTTTCGAGGCCATATCGTTCCTTTAATCCCTCTAAAACAAATTTTTGCTGTTCCTGATGAGGGGATAGAGGAAGAGGATATCTCTGTTGTTATTGTTCGAAAGGGAGATAAAATGGCTGGTTTAGTTGTCGACTCTTTCATTGGTCAACAAGAAATTGTATTAAAATCGCTTGGTTCGTATTTGCCTAATGTTTTTGCGATCTCAGGAGCTACGATACTTGGAGATGGTCAAGTCGCTTTAATTATTGATACGAATGCTTTAATCAAATAGGGAGGGGATCTTATGAATCAACAAGTTGAACAAAATCTTAATGAAGTGAAAGTGATTGTTTTTCGTCTAGATTCAGAGGAGTATGGGGTTGAAGTTCAACAAGTAAAGTCGATTGAACGAATGGAATATATTACAAGAGTCCCAAATACTCCACCTTTTGTAAAAGGGGTGATCAATTTACGGGGCGTGATCATTCCGATTATAGATTTAAGAAGTCGCCTTGGGATTGCAGAAAAAGAATACAATGATTCGACTCGAATAATTATCGTCAATGTAGAAGGGGTGGAAGTTGGATTGATTGTTGATGCTGCAAATGATGTGATCGATGTTCCAGTTCATGCAATCGAACCACCACCTAAAGTCGTTGGTGGAGTTGAAGCCGTTTATTTGCGGGGGATAGCAAAGTTACAAAATCGTCTGTTGATCTTGTTAAATCTTAATAAAGTCCTTAATGCAGATGAGAAGAAACAATTAGAGAAATTTGGGGCGTAACTATGACTAGAGAGTTACATAAACTTCGGGAGATTCAACTTGACTTCTTAAAAGAAGTTGGCAATATAGGGGCAGGTCACGCAGCAACTTCTCTTTCAAAAATGATAAAAAAACCAATTGAGATGAAAGTACCCCAAGTAAAAATTTTACCATTTAGAGAAGTCGAAGAGTTTTTAGGCGGTTCGGAAAAAATCATGGTTTGTATTTTTTTTAGAGTTGAAGGAGACGCTCCAGGTAATTTATTATTTACGCTGACTATTGATTCCGCGAAAAAACTTCTTAAAGAGATGTTAGGTCCCATGGCGAATCAACAGGATTTTTTTTCTGAATTAGAAACTTCTGCTCTTAATGAGCTTGGCAACATATTAGCCGGTTCCTACCTTTCTTCACTTGCGGATTTTACGAATCTCAAACTTTATCCTACTGTTCCAGCGATAACGGTTGATATGGTTGGAGCGATCTTAAGTTTTGGATTACTTCAAGTCAGTCAAATTAGTGATTTCGCCATTGTTATCAATACTACATTTTTTGAAGAACAAGAGCTCGTAGAAGGCCACTTTTTCTTAATACCCGACCCAGAATCGTTTAATATCATGTTTTCTGCATTAGGAGTGCCATGGGAATGATGAACGTGGATAAAACTACAAACGTAATAAATGTAGGTATGGCTGATTTACGAACCGCTACCTCTCCCGATCGGATTCGTACGACGGGATTAGGATCTTGCGTAGGAATTGCATTATATGATCCTGTTCATCGCATTGGAGGTCTAGCTCATATTATGTTACCATCATCAGATATGGTTCGGGTTGGGAACGTGAATAAAGCAAAATATGCGGATACGGCAATTCCTTTATTAGTGGATGAAATGTTAAAATTAGGAGCGAGAAAAAGTTCAATTATTGCAAAAATTGCTGGTGGAGCTCAGATGTTTCAATTTCAATCTCAAATTGACATGATGAGAATCGGTCCAAGAAATGTAGAAGCAACAAAAGAAACCTTAAAAAAATTAGGGATTTCGATTGTTGCCGAAGATACTGGAGGAAATTTTGGCCGAACCATTGAACTGGATACATTTAGTGGAATTTTACTTATTAAAACAGTCAATAAAGGTGTTCATGAGATATGAATTTCATAAAAAGAAGAAAAATTGGGCTTTTCATTGCGTTTGCTATATCTATCATCATCTTGATCATTAATCTACGATTAAACCTTTTGAAAACAGCCTTTGTTCGCAGTAGTTTAGCATTTATCTTTTTCTATTTTCTTTGTTGGTTTTTAAGAGGTTTTTATATTGTTTTTAGTACTCATAAAGAAAGTTTATCTGCCACAAAACATATTGAGTTAAATACTAGCCAAGAAGAGGATCAAAAATTGTTTAGAGAAATATACCAAACAAACCATCCCCAAAAATCTGATCAAATTGACTTTCAACCATTAGAGTTTGAAAAGATTAGTAAAGACGAACAAAAAATAGAGCAAATTGTCAAAGGCATAAGAGTTTGGTCCCAGGATGATTAAGAGAGGAGTTTCATCCTATGCCAAGTCAGCAACAAGCCAACATTGAACGTCTATGGGATAAATGGCGAAATGATGGTGATCCAGAAGCTTATCATCAATTAGTCAACCATTATATCGGAATAGTAGATCAAATTGTTTTAAAGATGCAACCCACAATTTCAGACCAAGTTACTTTTGATGAATTAAGAAGTCACGGAATGCTGGGATTTTTAGATGCTCTCAAAAAATTCGATTATCAAAAAGGTTATCAGTTTGAAACCTATGCCTCACAAAGGATCAGAGGGTCAATTCTTGATGGGCTACGCCAAACCGATTGGATTCCGCGTTCTGTCCGAGAAAAGGCAAAAAAAATTCAGATGGCTTACCAAGAACTAGAACAAAAGTACTTAAGAAGTGTAACAGACAAAGAAGTGAGCGAATATCTTCATCTTTCAGTTGAAGAGTTTTATCAACAATTAAAGGAAACTTCTTTTTTGCATTGTTTGTCTCTTGATGAGCCAGTAGATTTTGATCAAGAAACGACACGAAAGACACTATTAGAAGATCCACGTCAAAATCTTGATGAAAAAATCAATCGTGAATTTGTTCGCGATGTTTTAGCTAAATCGATTGATCGCTTACCTGAAAAAGAAAAATTAGTCATCACTTTGTACTATTATGAAGAACTGAATATTACTGAGATATCCGAAATTTTGGGATTGTCCCCTTCGAGGATTTCCCAATTGCATACAAAAGCAATCTACCGTTTAAGGGGAGCATTAGGACGATTGAAAAATCATTTATTATAAGAGAGGGATGTAGTTTGAGTTTAAAGGCGATCGAACTTCAACTGGCACTGCCGAAAACACAAGACATAGGCCAAATTCAAAAGCAGCTTCATCAAAAAGATCTAATTCACCAAAGCCATCTGATAACACAGGCAAAAAAATTAGAGGCTAAACGAAAAAGAAAAACGGAAGAATTGAAAAAAAGCTTATTACAAGAACAAAACACATTAAGAAGTCCGAAAAATCATGAACAAACTAAGGGTAGATTCATAGACTTAGAATTATAAAGAAGTGATTGGTGATCATATGGGAGAAATATGGGTAGAAATTCTTCTTTTTTTATTTGGAGTTGGAATTGTTGTCCTCGCATTTTTTAAACCCAAAGACCAACAGTTAATGGAAGAAAAAATTGAAAAAATCATTGAAGATTTTACGTTTCAATTTTCTTTGGAAAATGATGAATTCATCCAAAAAATTAAAGAATCGCAACAACAATTTTTTACAAAAGTTGAGCAAAAGGTCAATCTCATTGAAGAACGATTAAATAAACTCGAAAAAAGCCAAAAAACACTTTCCCAACAAATCAATCCCAAATATCAAGAGGTGATGAGACTCTATCAAAATGGGGAAAGTATTCAGCAAATCGCACGAAAAACCAATATGGGGCAAGGAGAAGTAGAACTCGTTATTGAATTGATGAAGAAAGGGTTTTCATATGTTTAGAAACCGAAATTTTTTAATGGGATTAGGAATTGGATTGATGATTAGTAGTTTCATTTTCATGATTTTACCTACAAAAAACCAAGATGATTTTTCTACAAAAGACCAATCCAAACCATTATCTATACAAGAAATTAAAGAGGCTGCTAATAAATATGGGTATCAGTTATACACAAAGGAAGAAATAGAACAAATAAAGAACAAGAATCAAATACTGTTACAACCAAATAAAGATAAAGCAACTCCCATATCTTTTAGGATTGATAAAGGGATGTCGACCAATGAAATTGCAGATTTGCTCTACAAGCAACATATCATTAAAGATAAACAAGAATTCTTAAAAATTCTTCAGAAGCAAGGTCTAGTGAAAGAGATTAAAGCAGGTACTTATACTTACTCTCCAAATATGACGATGAAAGATGTAATTGTTCTAATCACGAATAAACCCTAAAACTCATCCTTGATTCTTATGTATTAAGGCTTGTATGTTTCTATCAATGCGACTGGGATCGCGTTGAAACATACAAGCCTTAACTACAGATAAATTGGGGGACTATTTCTGTTTAATATATTCAAACTCGATTAATAGGTCACCTATCTCAACCGTATCACCTGGTTTGACGTATACGTCTTTGATCACACCATCATAGGAGGCTTGAATCGTAGTCTCCATTTTCATCGCTTCTGTTACAACCAGGTAATCTCCCTTAGCAACCGTATCTCCTCTTTCCACCATGATTTTAACAACCTTACCCGGCATGGTTGCTCCCACTTGAAGGGGATTGTTTCGATCGGCTTTTCTTCGTTTTTGGACCGTGAATCCTGTACTTTGATCCTGTACAATGACTTCTCTTGGAATTCCATTTAATTCAAAATAAATGGTTCTTGATCCATCTGATTTTAATTCGCCAATGGATGTGAGTTTGATGATTAAGGTTTTTCCTTTTTCAATTTCAACGGCAATTTTTTCACCTGGCCGCATGCCATAGAAGAAGGTAGGCGTATCTAGAATGGCCATATTTCCATATTCTTTAATGAAAGCTTCTTTTTCTAAGAACACTTTTGGATAAAGGGCATAACTTAAGAGTTCTTGCTTAGAAGGTTTTCGATTGATTTTTTGGGCAAGTTCATCTTCTAATTGATCAAAATCAATAGGAGGTAACAATTCACCAGGACGACAAGTAATATAATCCCTTCCTTTTAAGATAATTTCCCGCAAACGTTCAGGAAAACCACCATAAGGTTGACCGAGATAACCTTGGAAAAATTGGATAACAGAATCAGGGAAGTCGATTTGTTCTCCTCTCTCATAAATGTCTTGTTCCGTTAAATTGTTTTGTACCATGAATAGGGCCATATCTCCAACAACTTTTGATGAAGGAGTCACTTTAATAATATCGCCAAACATTTGGTTAACTTTAGCATACATTTCTTTCACTTCATCAAAGCGATCTCGAAGACCTAAAGAAATGGCTTGCTGTTTGAGGTTGGTATATTGACCACCGGGCATTTCATATTTGTACACTTCCGCACTGCTTGATTTTAGTCCACTTTCAAAGCATCCATAATAAGGGCGAATATCTTCCCAATAGTGATCCAGTTTTTGAAGGTTATCTAGATTTAGACCTGTTTCTCGTTCACTATGCTCTAGAGCGGCAACAAGGCCATTTAATGAAGGTTGGGAGGTAAGACCTGACATGGCACTCATGGCTACATCGACAATATCTACTCCTGCTTCAATGGCTTTTAACAATGTTGCTTGCCCATTTCCACTCGTATCATGGGTATGCAAATGAATTGGAAGTGCGACTTCTTCTTTTAATGCTTTTACTAACTGATAAGCTGCGTAAGGTTTTAAAAGACCAGCCATATCTTTAATTCCAATGATATGAGCTCCCGCTTTCTCTAATTCTTTTGCCAGATTTATATAATATTGAAGGGTATATTTATTTCTCGAAGGATCAAGAATGTCACCGGTATAACAAATGGCAGCTTCGGCAATTTTACCCGTTTCTCGTACCGTTTCAATGGAAACTTTCATTCCTTCTAGCCAGTTGAGGCTATCAAAAATACGGAAAATATCAATTCCTGCCTTTGCAGATTCTTGGATAAAAGCTTTAATCACATTGTCAGGATAATTGGTATATCCTACGGCATTTGCCCCTCGAATCAACATTTGAAAAAGAATATTTGGAATCCGTTCCCTAAGTTTATGTAGTCTTTCCCATGGGTCTTCTTTCAAAAAGCGCATACTTGCATCAAATGTAGCACCGCCCCACATTTCAAGGGAAAACAGTTCTGAAGCTAATTTGCTGGTGGCTTCTGCAATTTGTAACATATCATACGTACGCATACGGGTAGCAAAGAGAGATTGATGGGCATCACGTAAAGTCGTATCCGTGATGAGCACCTTTTTTTGTTGTAAAATCCATTGAATGAGACCATCCACTCCCTCTTGTTCCAGCCTTTGTTTTGTACCGTAAGGGTAAGGTTCTTTAATGGAAGTATTTGGGATTCTCGGTGGATGAAAGATTGGTTTTTTCTCCTTTTTTGGTAATCCTTCGAATCCATTGACTGTGATATGGCCGATATAAGAAAGAAGTTTCGTTGCCCGATCTTGCCGTTTTGGTAAGATGAATAATTCAGGATGTGCATCAATAAAGGAAGTATCATAATCTCCTTTTAAAAACGCCGGGTGTTGGACCAAGTTTTCCAAAAACAAGATGTTTGTTTTTACTCCTCGAATGCGAAACTCCCGCAACGTACGAAGCATTTTCTTTGCTGCTTGATCAAAAGTATTGGCATAAGTTGATACCTTGACAATAAGAGAATCATAATAAGGATTAATTTCTGAACCAGCAAAACCATTGCCTGCATCAAGGCGTACTCCAAATCCACTAGCCGAACGATAGGCTACAATTCGCCCTGTATCAGGTAAAAATCCTTTCTCTGGATCTTCTGTGGTGATGCGGCATTGAATAGCATATCCTTTTTTCTCAATTGCATCTTGAGAAAAGATCCCAATTTCCTCACTATCTAATGCGTATCCTTCGGCTATCCTAATTTGGGCTTGGACAATATCGATGCCAGTAATCAACTCACTAATGGTATGCTCTACTTGAATTCTCGGATTAACCTCAATAAAATAAAAATTTTCATCAGGTGTTACCAAGAATTCAACAGTTCCTGCATTCACATAATTCGCCTTTTTCATCAATTTTAAAGCTGCATCATAAATTTGATTTTTTAAACGTTCAGATAGGGTTAAAGCTGGGGCCACTTCTACCACTTTTTGATGGCGTCGTTGGACAGAACAATCCCGTTCAAATAAATGAACAGCATGACCATATTTGTCAGCAAGTACTTGCACTTCAATATGTTTTGGTTTTTCTAAATATTTTTCAATATAGACTTCTGGATGGCCAAAAGCTAAACGGGCTTCGGAACGGGCTCTTTCAATGGCTTCTGCCAATTCTTCTTGATTGTGAACAATCCTCATTCCTCTGCCGCCGCCACCTAATGCAGCTTTGACCATAATGGGATAACCGTGTTCTTTCGCAAAGAAAATAGCATCTTGTAAATGTTCAATGGGTTGTTCTGTACCTGGGACCACTGGAATACCAGCTTCTATCGCCATTTGTCTTGCTTTGACTTTATCTCCGAACATTTGAATATGTTCTGGTTTTGGACCAATAAAAGCAATGCCCTCTTCTTCACAACGACGGGCAAACTCCGCATTTTCCGATAAAAATCCATACCCTGGATGAATCGCATCGACATCATGCCGTTTTGCGATTTCAATTATCCCTTCAATATCGAGGTATGCTTCGACAGGTCCTTTTCCTTTTCCCACTAAGTAGGCTTCATCCGCTTTAAAGCGATGAAGGGAAACACTATCTTCCTCTGAATAAATGGCAACAGTGCGAATATTCAATTCGGTACATGCGCGAAAAATACGAATAGCTATTTCGCCGCGATTAGCCACAAGAATTTTGTGAAATGGGCGAATTTCATTCATAATCCATTCTCCCTTCATATGTGTTATTCTTTATATTATTTCATTAATATACCACAATAAATTGAATATTTTGAAGAGGGAAAAATTATAAAAATAAATGAAAGAATAACTGATGCATAAGAGTTTTTGTTCTATATAGTTGCATCGTATATATAGATATGGTATATTATTTGACGGTGTTAAAAAACACACGTCTACCGATTTAATAATGGGTGCTTTTTTATAAGTCATTGTTAAAGATGAAGTAGGCGGAGGAAACAACCAAAAGGAGGAACTATTACATGGCAGTAATCTCAATGAAACAATTACTTGAAGCGGGTGTGCATTTTGGACATCAAACACGTCGTTGGAATCCAAAGATGGCACGCTATATCTTTACAGAGAGAAATGGAATTTACATTATCGATTTACAAAAGACGGTAAAGAAAGTTGAAGAAGCTTATCATTTTCTTCGTGAAGTCGCCGCTTCAGGAAAAAGTGTTCTATTTGTTGGAACGAAAAAACAAGCTCAAGAATCCGTTAAAGAAGAGGCAGAACGTTCAGGTAGCTTTTATGTTAACCAACGTTGGTTGGGAGGAACATTAACCAATTTTGCTACCATTCAAAAACGGATTGAACGTTTAAAAGAATTAGAAACAATGGAAGTAGATGGAACATTTGATGTTCTTCCAAAGAAAGAAGTAATGAATCTTAAAAAGGAAAAAGAACGTCTTGAAAAGTTTTTAGGTGGCATTAAAGGAATGAAAGAGCTTCCTGGCGCTTTATTCATTATTGATCCTCGTAAAGAGCGTATTGCAGTAGCAGAAGCTCGTAAATTAGGTATTCCAATTGTTGCGATTGTTGATACCAACTGTGATCCAGATGAAGTGGATTATGTCATTCCTGGTAATGATGATGCAATCCGAGCGGTTAAATTATTAACAGAAAAAATGGCAGATGCGATCCTTGAAGGAAAACAAGGAGAACAAACTATCGCGTAAGTCATCAATAAGGGTGGCCTAAGGGTGAGATACCCTTACCACCCTTTTTATTCTACAACGCATCATTCATCTATAAATATAATCCTCAAATTGATTGATTTATTACAATTAAGTTATTTTACTAAAATAGTATTGAAAAGATTGAAGGAGGAAAAAGAATGGAAATTAAAGCATCAGCTGTGAAAGAACTTCGTGAAAAAACTGGCGCAGGAATGATGGATTGTAAAAAGGCTTTAACTGAAGCAAATGGTGACATGGAAAAAGCGATTGAAATTCTTCGTGAAAAAGGTATTGCATCAGCTGCTAAAAAAGCAGGCCGCATTGCAGCTGAAGGAATTATTGAAGCATACATACATGGCAATGGACGAATCGGTGTTCTTGTTGAAGTCAACTGTGAAACAGATTTTGTAGCTAAAACCAATGAATTTAAAACTTTTGTTCATGATGTCGCTATGCATATTGCAGCAACAAATCCAAAATACATTTCTCGTGAAGAAGTACCACAAGAAGAAATTGAAAAAGAACGTCAAATCTTAACTCAACAAGCTTTGAATGAAGGAAAACCAGAAAAAATTGTTGAAAAAATCGTTGAAGGACGTTTAGAAAAATTTTATAAAGAAGTTTGTCTCTTAGAACAACCATTTGTAAAAGACCCTGATAAAACAATAGACCAATTGGTAAAAGAACAAATTGCTAAAATTGGTGAAAATATTAATATTCGTCGCTTTGTTCGCTACGAAATGGGTGAAGGATTGGAGAAAAGAGTAGATAATTTCGTTGAAGAAGTAATGGCACAAGCTAAATTATAAAAATAGGGTACACATTGTGTCCCTATTTTTTTACCTGAACTATCCGCATAAAAAAAGGATTTTATAGCAGGAATATTTGTATATGTGTAGAATAAAGAACGGGGGCTAACTAATGGAGCGTCCAAAATATAAACGAATTATTCTAAAATTAAGTGGTGAAGCATTAGCTGGCCAACTTGGTTATGGAATTGATCCTAAATTCATTTCCTCGATCGCAAATCAGATCAAGGAAGTTGTGGAATTAGGAGTACAAGTAGCTATTGTTGTCGGCGGTGGGAATATCTGGCGAGGGGTTGCTGGAAGCGCGCAAGGAATGGATCGAGCAACAGCTGATTATATGGGAATGTTAGCGACGGTTATTAATTCGTTAGCTTTACAAGATGCGCTAGAGAACATTTCTGTCCCTACGAGAGTCCAAACATCGATTGAAATGAGACAAGTCGCTGAACCCTATATTCGTCGAAAAGCAATCCGCCATTTAGAGAAAAATCGTGTCGTTATTTTTGCTGCTGGAACAGGAAACCCTTATTTTTCTACAGATACCACAGCGGCTTTGAGAGCTGCTGAAATTGAAGCAGATGTTATTCTCATGGCAAAGAACAAGGTGGACGGGGTTTATTCGGCTGACCCCAAAAAAGACAGAAATGCTGTGAAATACGATACACTTACGTATTTGGAAATGATCAATAAAGGTTTAGGAGTCATGGATTCAACCGCCTCATCATTATGTATGGATAATAATATTCCATTAATCGTATTTAATATTTCTGAAGAAGGAAATATTAAAAAGGTCATCCTTGGTGAAAAAATCGGTACGATCATTGGAGGGGAAAAATAATGCCTCAAACGATTAAAAAAAATTCAGAGGAAAAAATGAGTAAAACCATTGCGACTTTAAAAAAGGATCTCGCAAGTGTAAGAGCAGGAAGAGCAAATCCTGCTCTACTGGATAAAGTTCTCGTCGAGTATTATGGTGCGCCTACTCCCATTCATCAACTAGCCAACATCTCAACTCCAGATCCGCGATCTCTCGTCATTCAACCTTGGGATAAAAGCGTATTAGGTGAAATTGAAAAAGCAATATTAAAATCTGATCTCGGACTTACCCCGACAAATGATGGAGTTGTTATTCGGATTACTATACCGCAATTAACAGAAGAGCGTAGAAAAGAACTTGTTAAAATCGTAAAAAAAATGGGTGAAGAGAGTAAAGTAGCGATTCGCAATATTCGTCGTGATGGTAATGACGAGTTAAAGAAACTAGAAAAAAACGGTGATATATCGGAAGATGAACTTCGCCGTACCCAAGATGAGATTCAAAAATTAACAGATAAATATATTGCTGAAGTTGATTCAATTATTGCGAATAAAGAAAAGGAAATCATGGAAGTTTAATTTCCCCCCTTACATGAGGGGGGATTTTTTCAAAAAAACGCATTTGTTTTTGGAGATGGAGGACAGCCCATGATTAAAGGATTTTTTACAAAAACAGTGAGTATTGAAGAAATTAACCCTTCGAATATACCTAAACATGTGGCTATTATAATGGATGGAAATGGAAGATGGGCAAAGAATAAAGGTTTGCCAAGAATTGCAGGACATCGAGCTGGAATGGAAGCGATCAAAAGGGTTGTAAAAGCAGCAAATAAAGTAGGAGTGAAAATTGTTACTTTATTCGCTTTTTCGACCGAAAATTGGAAAAGACCTGAAAAAGAAGTAAATTTCTTAATGAGTTTACCTCAGGAATTTCTTACCAAAGAAATTAATGAATTAAACAAACAAAATGTGCAGGTAAAAATCATCGGCTTTGATCAAAATTTGCCTGAACATACATTAAAGGCTGTACACGAAGCAGAAAAAAGAACAGAAAACAATACAGGTCTTATTCTGAACTTTGCTTTGAATTATGGTAGTCGCCATGAGATTGTCCAAGCCACAAAGGCAATTGTTCGCGATGTTTTAGCAGGCAAGATTACTGAACAAGAAATCGATGAAACAATTTTTGGACAATATATGTTAACAAAGAATTATCCCGATCCTGATTTACTCATACGTACTAGCGGTGAATTACGTTTAAGTAATTTTTTATTGTGGCAAATGGCCTATACCGAACTCTATTTTACGAAAGCCTACTGGCCCGAATTTAATGAACAACATTTTTTCGAAGCGATATATGAGTATCAACAAAGGGGTCGAAGATTTGGGGGAATCTAAGGGAGTGAAAAGATGAAGAAAAGAATTATCACTGGAATCATTGGTGGGGCTGGATTTTTATATTTAGTTTTTCTAGGAGGTATTCCTTTTACCTTTCTTATTCTTGTCTTAGCTACTATTAGCTATTATGAATTTCTTAGAATGAACCAAACAAGTCTTTTTTCCATTCAAGGCTTCATTGGCTTATTGTCTGTTATTGGGATGATCCTTAGCCTAAATCCAATTATTCCTATTTTTCAATATTTCTCTTTTCTTAATGTCATATTATTCAGTCTTTTTGTATTTCTTACTTTCGTTGTTTTTGTAAAAAATAAGATTACATTTGATCATATCTCTATTTTTTTAGTTGGTGCCATTTATGTTTCTCTTGGTTTTGGCTTTATGTTAAAGACAAGACTTATTGAAAATGGTTTCCCCATGACGCTATTTATATTAATCATAATTTGGGCATCTGATTCTGGTGCATATTTTAGTGGAAGATATTTTGGGAAAAATAAACTATGGCCAGAGGTTAGCCCTAAAAAGACGATCGAAGGTTCAATTGGCGGAATTTTATTAGCTGTTGTTGCAGGGATTATCGTAAATCAAATTTTACATATTGTAAGTTCTATGACGACAGCTTTTTTTATAAGCCTTTTTGTGTCTATCTTAGGCCAAATTGGGGATCTAGTAGAATCGGCATTAAAACGTTCAAAAGAAGTGAAAGATTCGGGAAACTTATTGCCTGGTCATGGTGGTATTTTAGACCGATTTGATAGTTTGATCTTTGTTTTTCCTATTGTTTATTTTCTGTTTAAATTGTAAGCCTTTTTGAGGTGGTTTTTATGAAAAATATTTCAATTTTAGGATCTACAGGTTCAATCGGAACACAAACATTAGAAGTGGTAAGATCTCATCCTGATCAATTTCGTGTTGTAGCCTTATCAGGAGGAGAAAATCTTGATCGATTAAGGGAACAAATTAAAATCTTTTTTCCAAAGGTAGTTTCTGTAAAAACAAAAGAATTGGCAGAAAAATTGAAAAGCGAAGTCGATTCGCGTATTTCCATCGTTTATGGAGAAGAAGGTTTTATTGAGGTGGCAACCCACCCTGATGTCGATTTTGTGGTATCTGCTGTTGTTGGAAGTATCGGTTTGAAGCCGACAATTGAAGCGATTAAAGCAGGCAAACAGATTGGTTTAGCCAATAAGGAAACATTAGTTTCTGCAGGACATATCGTAATGGATTTGGCGAAAAAAAAACAAGTTCCTATTTTACCGATTGATAGTGAACATTCGGCCATTTTTCAAAGCTTAAATGGAGAAAAAAAAGAGCAAGTGCGCCGTATTATTTTAACAGCTTCAGGTGGTTCATTTCGCGATAAATCAAGAGAAGAATTAAAAAATGTGTCGGTTGAAGATGCACTAAAACATCCAAACTGGTCAATGGGTGCTAAAATTACCATCGATTCAGCAACAATGATGAATAAAGGGTTAGAGATCATCGAGGCTCATTGGCTGTTTGATATGCCCTTTGATAAAATTGATGTCATGATTCACCCTGAAAGTATCATACACTCTATGGTAGAGTATATTGACAAAGCCATTATTGCCCAGTTAGGAACACCGGATATGAAAATACCCATCCAATATGCGTTATCTTATCCTGATCGTTTCGAATTAAAACAAGAACCCTTAGACTTAACCACGATTGGTTCATTACATTTTGAAAAACCTGATTTCTCACGATTTCCTAGTTTAAAAATGGCTTATGAATGTGGAAAAGAAGGTGGTACAATGCCGACTGTTTTAAATGCGGCAAATGAAGAAATTGTTGCCGCTTTTTTATCAGGCAAAATACCATTTATTGAAATAGAATCTTACATTGAAAAAGTTCTTGAAAAGCATCATAAGATTAAAAATCCAAACTTTGAAGAAATTACAGAAGCAGATCAGTGGGCGAGGAGAATGGTTAGAAGTTTCATAAAATGAAAGGACTGGTGATGAAACTTTGGATTTAACATTAGTCGTTGAGATCATTTTAGTCTTTGCTTCAATTATGTTTATCCATGAACTTGGGCACTTTATTTTTGCTAAAAGAGCAGGTATATTTGTAAGGGAGTTTTCTTTAGGATTGGGGCCTAAACTTTTATCCGTAAAAAAGGGAGAAACCCAATATTCATTGCGGATTCTTCCCTTTGGTGCGTATGTACGAATGGCCGGAGAAGATCCTGAAGTTATTGAAATCAAAAAAGGGGATCAAATTGGTGTGAATCTTAACCAAAAAGGTGAAGTAACAGATATTTTTAGTGAAGGGAAAAAAGGGGAAAAACGGATTCAAGTTGAAGAGATCGATTTAGAACATGAGTTAATAATCAAAGGAATGGATGAAAATGAACAATTCGTTCAATACAAAGTAGCACGTAATACTATTCTTCACTATGAAAAACAAAACGTCCAAATTGCCCCTTGGGATCGACAGTTTGGTTCAAAATCTATCTTAGATCGTTTCTTAACCGTTTTTGCTGGCCCATTATTTAACATTCTATTAACGATCGTATTGTTCTTCATTGTTTTTAATATGGTTGGTGTACCATCAAATCAAGTGATATTAGGAGAAATTACCCCCAATTCTCCTGCAGCAAAAGCAGGTTTACAAGAAGGAGATTGGGTTTTAAGTATTAATGGTCAAGCCGTCGAATCCTCTCAAGAATTCATTAACTTCATCCAACACTCCCCTAATCAAGAATTAAATCTTATTGTAAATCGAAAAGGTATAGAAAAAACAATTACCATTGTGCCCCAATTGGATCAAAAAGCTAAAGTAGGAAAAATTGGTGCTGTTGTAACACAAGCACAAAAAGAAGCAACGATTGGGGAAGCAGCTTCCTATTCTGTAAAAAATACCTTGGCGATGACCAAAGTGATCTTAGATGGATTTAAACTCATTTTAACAGGAAATGTAGGAATGAATGATCTAGCAGGACCTGTAGGGATTATGAAAATTACCAGTGATGCAGCAAAACAAGGGTTAGCGACATTGCTCAATTGGGCAGCAATTTTAAGTTTATATTTAGGAATTTTCAATTTATTACCAATCCCTGCATTAGATGGTAGTCGACTGATGTTTTTAACCATAGAAGGATTAAGAGGTAAACCCATCGACCCCAAAAAAGAAAGTCTCGTTCATTTAATTGGTTTTGCTTTTATGATGTTACTCATGATCGTCGTTACAGTTAATGATGTTTCACGAATTTTTGACTAATTATTGCTTGTAAGAATATAAGGTGGGTGCAAAAATGTTTAAACGGGAAGAAACTAGGCCTGTTTTTGTAGGGAATTTACAGATAGGTGGACAAAATGATGTTGTGATTCAATCGATGACAACGACGGATACACGGGATGTGGAAGGAACAGTAGCTCAAATTGAACGTTTAAAAGAAGTGGGTTGTCAGCTGGTTCGTCTTGCTGTCATTAATGAAGATGCAGCCCATGCAATCAAGGAAATCAAAAAACGTTCTCCTCTTCCTCTAGTTGCCGATATTCACTTTGATTATAAATTGGCGCTTATTGCCCTTGAAAATGGAATTGATAAAATTAGAATTAACCCAGGTAACATCGGATCAGTCGATAAAGTGAAAGCCGTCGTTGAAGTGTGTCGAGAAAGAAATGTCCCTATTCGAATTGGTGTCAATTCTGGTTCGATAGAAAAAGATATACTAGCAAAATATGGCCATCCCACTGCAGAAGGGCTTGTTGAATCAGCTTTAAAACATGTAGAAATACTAGAAGAACTTGATTTTCATGATATCGTTATCTCCCTAAAAGCTTCGAACGTTCCGATGATGATCAAAGCCTATCATCTAATGGCAGAAAAGAGAAACTATCCTCTTCATGTAGGGGTTACGGAAGCAGGTACAATCTTTGCGGGAAGTATTAAATCAGCAATAGGCATAGGTACTGTTCTTGCTAGTGGAATAGGAGATACCATTAGGGTTTCACTAACTGGTGATCCAACTGAGGAAATAAAAGTAGCGAAAGAAATTTTGAAGAGTTTGGAAATTCGCACCAATGAACCTGAGATCATTTCTTGTCCTACTTGTGGAAGAGTTCAAATTGATTTGATCAGTTTAGCTAATCGTGTTGAAGAATATCTGCAAACGATCGATAAACCGATTAAAGTTGCAGTTATGGGTTGTGCTGTAAATGGTCCTGGAGAAGCCCGTGAAGCAGATGTTGGTGTCGCTGGCGGAAATGGCGAAGGATTAATTTTTAGGCATGGCAAAATCATAAGAAAAGTAAAAGAAGAAGATCTCTTTGAAGAATTAGTGAAAGAAATCAATGATATTACAAATAACGAAAGAAATATGGTACAATCTTAGGGTTGTACCATTTGCTTTTTTTTGAGATAGTGAAAGTAAAATGACTTATTGGAAATTACAGGTGATCATATGGGGAATCTAAGAGATAAAAATCAGCGGTTTCTTGCACTACTTTCCTATGCGAAGATACCAAAAGGAATGATTGAGGAATATTTTAAAGAGGGAATCATTGAAAAAGTAGAAATAAGTCGAAAGAACAAAGAGTGGACTTTTTATTTTGAATTCCCACAAGTCATTCCTTCAATTGTTTTTGATCAGATGTGGAAATCGATTGTAGAAAGTTTAAAACATATTGCAACTTTAAAATTTTACCTTCGTTTTAAAGAAGTACCGATCGAAGAATGGATTGAGGAATATAAGGATATGATCATTACTCCCTATCAAAACACCCCAAGTATCTACAATATCTTGAAACAATCAAAATGGATTGTTAATGAGAACGAGCTGAATATACAAGTCCCAAATCAGGCAATAAAAGGAGTATTAGAACATAAACAAATTGCTACCCAATTAAAAAAAATCCTTCAAAACTGGCATGAAAGTGACCTTAAGATTCATATTTCTTGTCTTGACCAAGAGGAAGTGTTCATTAAATTCTATGAAGAACGAATGGAAGAAGAGATGTTACTTGCTCAAGAAGCATTGGTTACCAAAATAGTAGAACAACAGCCAGAGACGATTAAGGCAGAACAAAAGATCATGTACGGTTATGAGATAAAAGAAGAGCCTACTTCTATTCGCAATATTGTTGAAGAAGAAAAAAGCATTATCATCCAGGGGAGTGTTTTCTCTACTGAACGAAAAGAATTAAAAAGTGGGCGATACCTTTTAACGTTTTCAATCACCGATTTTACCGATTCGATTCAAGTTAAAGTTTTCTTAAAAGATGGAAAAGAAAAAGACTCTTTGATAATCAAGGAAGGCCAATGGTTAAAAGTAAGAGGGCAAGTTCAATATGATCCTTTTGCTAAAGAATTAATTGTACTGGCTAGAGATATAAACGAGATTGAACCTATAGAAAGGAAGGATACCGCAGAAGAAAAAAGGGTTGAACTCCACGTCCATACCAATATGAGTGCGATGGATGGAGTGAATTCCATCAAGAAAATCGTAGAACAAGCAAGTAAATGGGGGCATGATACCATCGCGATTACAGATCATGGTATTGTACAAGCATTCCCCGAAGCCTATGAAGCAGGCCAAAAATATGGTGTAAAAATTGTTTATGGTGTAGAAGCAAATGTAGTCGATGATGGCGTTCCCATTGTTTATCGTGAACAATCGCGAAATTTAATGGAAGAAACGTATATTGTTTTTGATACAGAGACAACAGGACTTTCAGCAATGTACAATACGATCATTGAGATTGGTGCGGTTAAGGTAAAAAATGGTAAGATTGTTGACACTTTTACAACGTTTGTGGATCCGAAAGAACCATTGTCTCCAAAGATCACAGAAATTACAGGGATCACTGATGAAATGTTACAAGGTGCGCCATTTTTAGATGAGGCCTTGAGAAAATTCAGGGAATTTGTAGGAGATGGTATTCTCGTAGCCCATAATGCACGATTTGATATGGGTTTTTTACATATGGGTTATAAAAGAATTGGTGAAGAAGATCTAACCAATCCGGTTATTGATACCGTTGAATTAGCCAGAATGCTTTATCCCAAAATGAAAAACTATAAATTAAATACTCTTTGTGAAGCATTTAACATCGAGTTAACGAATCACCACCGCGCTTATCATGATGCTGAAGCAACGGGTAAACTTTTATGGAAAATGATCCTAGATTTACAGGAAAAAGAAATTCATAATCTTATTGAGCTTAATCAAAACATGGGTAAAGTGGATGTTTCAAGGCTTCGTCCATTTCATGTTACGATTCTCGTGAAAAATGAAGTAGGTCTTAAGAATTTATATAAATTGATTTCCAAATCTCATCTTGAATATTTTCATCGCATTCCTCGCATTCCAAGAAGCGAATTGATCACCCATCGAGAAGGTTTAATTTTCGGTACAGCATGCCATCAAGGGGAATTATTTGATGCAATGTTTAGCAAACCTCCTGAAGTCATTGAGGAAATTGCCAAGTTCTATGATTATATTGAAATACAACCCCTTTCTCATTATCAACATTTGATTCGTAAAGGAGTCGTTCAAAGTGAGGAAGATATTAAGAATATTCATTTACGAATGATTCAATTAGGAGAAAAATTAGATATACCTGTTTGTGCAACAGGAGATGTTCATCATATTCATCCACATGAAGCAATTAATCGGCAGATTCTCGTTTTTAACCAAATTGGTGGTTATCGTTATCATCAGGAAGAAGATCTTTATTCTGCTCATTACCTTACAACGAATGAGATGTTTGCGGAGTTTTCTTATCTAGACCAAGAAATGGCAAAAAAGATCATTGTTGAGAATCCAAAGAAAGTAGTAGCTGATATCGAGGAATTAAAACCTTTCCCAGATGATCTTTTTACCCCGGTTATTGATGGAGCAGCCGAAGAAATTCGCAAAATGAGCTATGAAACAGCAAAGAGTATTTATGGTGACCCATTACCAGAGATCGTCGAAAAACGATTGGAACGAGAATTAAACAGTATCATTAATCATGGTTATGCGGTGATTTATTTAATTTCTCACAAGTTAGTGAATAAGTCATTAGAAGATGGTTATCTAGTAGGATCAAGGGGGTCTGTCGGTTCTTCTTTTGTCGCAACGATGACAAGAATTACCGAAGTGAATCCACTACCACCCCATTATGTTTGCCCAACATGTAAACATAGTGAGTTTATTCTTGATGGTTCTTATGGTTCTGGATTTGATTTGCCTGATAAGAATTGTCCGAACTGTAGCACCAAAATGAAAAAAGATGGCCATGATATCCCCTTTGAGACTTTTATGGGATTTAAAGGAGATAAGGTGCCTGATATCGACCTAAATTTTTCTGGTGAATATCAGCCAAGGGTTCATAAATATACAGAAGAATTGTTCGGATCTGAGTATGTTTTTCGCGCTGGAACCATTTCAACGGTGGCAGATAAAACAGCTTATGGTTATGTTAAAAAATTTATTGAAGAAAAACAATTGAAAGTACGAAATGCTGAAGTGGAACGATTAGTTGCTGGTTGTACAGGGGTTAAAAGAACTACTGGACAACACCCAGGGGGACTTATGGTTATCCCTCAGTATAAAGATGTATACGATTTTACGCCAATTCAACGACCAGCAGATGATCCCAATTCTGATACAATCACAACTCATTTCGACTATCATGCTATAAGCGGTCGTTTGTTAAAATTAGATCTACTTGGTCACGATGATCCAACGGTTATTCGCATGTTACAAGATTTAACAGGAATCGATCCAAAGAAAATTCCTGTTGATGATCCTAAAGTTTATAGTATTTTTAGTGGAACAGAAGCACTAGGAGTAACCCCAGAACAAATTGGCACGAATTTAGGTTGTTTAGGCATCCCTGAATTTGGGACAAAATTTGTTCGGCAAATGTTAGAAGATACCAAACCAAAGACGTTTTCCGAATTGGTTCGAATTTCTGGCCTTTCTCATGGAACCGATGTCTGGTTAAATAATGCGCAGGAGATTATTCGCCAAAAGAAGGCTGTTTTGTCTGAAGTGATTTCTACTCGTGATGATATTATGGTCTACTTAATTCAGAAAGGAGTCGATTCTTCATTAGCTTTTAAAATCATGGAAAAAGTTCGAAAAGGAAAAGGTTTAGAGCCGGAAGATATTAATGAAATGAAAAAACATAACGTACCTGATTGGTATATCGAGTCTTGCCAAAAGATCAAATACATGTTCCCGAAAGCTCATGCTGTCGCCTATGTCTTAATGGCGATTCGCATTGCTTACTTTAAGGTCTATTATCCCATCTATTATTATGCAACTTACTTTTCTGTTCGTGCCGATGAATTTGATGTGAAGATTGCGCTGGCTGGCTCTAAAGCGATTCGGAATAAAATCAATGAAATTAATGAAAAAGGAGTACAAACTTCACCAAAAGAGAAAGGATTATTAACGGTACTTGAATTAGCTCTAGAAATGATGGAACGAGGTTTTCAATTTAAAAATGTGGACTTATATCGATCAGATGCAACTAAGTTTATTGTTGATGATGATCAAAAAAGTCTGATCCCTCCTTTATCTTCCATTCCTGGTGTGGGTATAAGTGCAGCTCAACATATTGTTGAAGCAAGAAACGAAGGAGAGTTTTTATCGATCGAAGATTTGCAACTTCGTGCTAAGGCCTCAAAAACAGTGATTGAATTATTGGATGAGTATGGATTATTATCTGGACTTCCTAATACGAACCAATTATCATTATTTTAGTTTAATCATTTATTTTAAAAAATCTTTTAAAATGCGCAAAAGCAATTTGATTCGAAATAAAGTATTATGTTATAATTTATTTGGTAATACTGTGGATAGAATCAGTTTTTTAAAGAGTGGGGAAACCCACTCTTTAGATTTTTCTTGGTAAAAAGAAGGAAAGTTTCTTTCTTATACATATGGATCATTTTGGAAGGGGGATACGATGAGTCAAAAGATTGTTGAGATTGTAGAAAAATTAGTTTTACCCATACTAGATCAAGAACAGCTAGAATTAGTTGATATTGAATATAAGAAAGAGGGCAGCAATTGGTTCTTACGTGTATTTATCGATCGGGAACAAGGGGGAGTCGATTTAGATGATTGTAGTAGGATAAGTGAACGATTAAGCCAAGAATTAGATAAAGTAGATCCCATTCCCAACCCTTATTTCCTAGAAGTTTCTTCCCCTGGTGCAGAACGGCCCTTAAAGAATGAAAAAGATTTTCACAAAGCCATTGGAAAACATGTACATATTACAACTTACGAGCCTATTGAAAATCAAAAAGTTTTTGAGGGTAAATTACTAAACTTTGAAGGTGATGTGGTAACGATCGAAGAAAGGAAAAAAGTATACAAAATCCCTTATAAAAGTGTTGCTAGCGCACGGTTAGCCATTGTTTTTTAATGAAGAAAGGAGGAGAATCGGTGAATAGGGAATTTATCGAAGCACTTGATCAATTAGAAAAAGAAAAAGGGATTAGTAAAGAAGTAATTTTAGAAGCAATTGAAGCAGCGCTAATTTCTGGTTACAAACGAAATTTCCATTCTGCTCAGAATGTAAGGGTAGATATCAATCGAGAAACGGGAGAAGTAAAAGTCTTTGCAAGAAAAAATGTGGTTGAGGATGTTGTTGATCCTCGCTTTGAGATTTCGATTGATTCTGCGAGAGAGATCAATCCAAACTACCACATTGATGATATTGTTGAAATTGAAGTAACACCTAAGGACTTTGGAAGAATTGCGGCTCAAACAGCAAAACAAGTTGTCACTCAACGAATTAGAGAGGCAGAAAGAGGCATCATTTACGAAACCTATATCGATAAGGAAGAAGACATCATTACTGGAATTGTGCAAAGACAAGACTCTCGGTTTATTTATATCGATTTGGGCAGAACCGAGGCTTTGCTTCCTCTAAGTGAACAAATGCCAACGGAAAAATTTAAACAAGGAGACCGAGTGAAAGTTTATATTACAAAAGTGGAAAAGACAACTAAAGGTCCAGTCATCTTTGTCTCCAGAACTCATCCTGGTTTATTAAAACGCTTGTTTGAATTAGAAGTTCCTGAAATTTATGAAGGAATAGTCGAAATCAAATCCATTGCTAGAGAAGCAGGTTATCGATCAAAAGTCGCCGTTTATTCTCATAATGAGAATGTTGATCCTGTAGGTGCTTGTGTTGGACCTAAAGGAGCTAGGGTTCAAACGATTGTCAACGAGTTAAAAGGTGAGAAAATCGATATTGTTAAATGGTCAAAAGATATTGAAGTCTTCATTTCCAATGCATTAAGTCCTTCCAAAGTTATAAGTGTGGATATCCATGAAGATGAGAAAATTGCATCCGTTGTTGTTCCTGATTACCAACTCTCTTTGGCAATTGGAAAAGAAGGCCAAAATGCAAGATTGGCTGCAAAATTGACAGGATGGAAAATCGATATTAAGAGTGAATCACAGATCAATAAAGAGTAACACGTGGGGGCAATCATAATACAGACATTTTTAAGGAGTGGGATTTCATGAAAAAGAAGAAAATTCCAATGAGAAAATGTGTTGCCTGCCAAGAGATGAAACCGAAAAAAGAATTAATTCGCATTGTTCGTACACCTGAAATGGAAGTTTCCATTGACTTAACAGGAAAAAAATCAGGTCGCGGTGCTTATCTTTGTTTAAAAGATGAATGTATTTATTTAGCAAAAAAGAGAAAGTCCTTAGAAAAAGCACTAGAAGTAAAAATAGGGGAAGAGATCTACCAAAAGCTGCAATTGGAGTTGGATCAGCATAATGAGAAAATCCAATAAAATTTTGTCAATTATAGGTTTAGCTCAAAGGGCGAGAAAAATCATTTCAGGGGAAGAATTGGTCGTTAACGCCATAAAGGATCAAAAGGTATTTTTCGTATTATTATCAACAGATGCTTCCGAAAATACAAAGAAAAAAATTGCAAATAAATGTGAATATTATCAAATTCCTTACCGAATTCAATTTTCTCGTCAAGAGCTTGGTCAAGCAATCGGTAAACCTTCTCGTGTTGTAATCGGAATAACCGATAAGGGATTTAGTAATAGATTACAAGAATTAACGGAGTAGAAATCTGGAGGTGAAGTTCATTGGGTAAAATTCGAGTTTATGAATACGCTAAAGAGAAGCAAATGCAAAGTAAAGAACTAATTCAAATTCTAAAAAAATTAAATATACCTATTACCAATCACATGAGCGTTTTAGATGATGAAATGATACAGAAAATAGAGGAATATCTAGAAAAATTAAAACAAAATGTAGAGACCGTAAAAAACAATGAACAAAAACGACAACCAAAATCAAGCAGTATGAATAAAGAGCATAAGCCGCAAGGAAAAGAATCAGAAAAAAATCTACAACAAGCGCAGATGAAAAAATCTGAGCATCATCCAAAAAAAGATCATAAATCGATGAATCATGAGAAATATCGTTATATGGAAGATCATCATGATGAAGAGCGATATTTTAAACGAGACAAAAAAAGAATGTATGAAGAAAGTGAATCGATTGGAAAAACAAAAAAGAAAACCAAACCCACCCAAAAACGTTTTGATGATCATAAAGTAAGCGATCATCGTGATCTTAATAAGAAAATAAAAGGTAACCAGAAAAAGAAGAAAAACCCTTCAAATGAGGAAGACGCTTCACAACAACAAGCTGAAAAAACAAAAACACCAAAGAAGATCATCTATACCGGTTCAATGACCGTTAGCGAATTAGCAAAACAATTAAATAAAGAGCCATCTGAAATCATTAAAAAACTTTTATTCTTAGGGATCATGGCTACGATCAATCAAGAGATTGAACTTGAAGCGATTCAATTGATCGCAGAAGAGTACGGGATAGAAGTTGAGGAAAAAATTGAGGTAGATGAAACGGAATTTGAATTATTTGACGAGCCGGATAAAGAAGAAGATTTAGTTGAGCGCCCACCTGTTGTCACGATTATGGGTCATGTTGATCATGGGAAAACCACACTTTTAGATGCAATTCGGCATTCAAAAATTGCTGAAGGAGAAGCAGGGGGAATTACGCAACATATTGGTGCCTATCAGGTAACGATTAATGGAAAGAAAATTACTTTCTTAGATACACCTGGGCATGCTGCTTTTACAAGTATGCGAGCACGTGGGGCTCAAGTGACCGATATCACGGTTCTCGTTGTCGCTGCTGATGATGGAGTGATGCCACAAACCATTGAAGCGATTAACCATGCAAAAGCTGCAAATGTACCAATCATTGTTGCAATCAACAAAATGGATAAACCAAATGCAAATCCTGACCGTGTCAAACAAGAACTGACGGAACATGGATTGATCCCAGAAGAATGGGGTGGAGATACCATTTTTGTTCCTATATCTGCGTTAAAACAAGAAGGATTGGATGACCTGTTAGAAATGATTCTTCTTGTAGCGGAAATGCAAGGATTAAAAGCGAATCCAAACCGTTTAGCAAAAGGAACAATCATTGAATCCCAACTTGATAAAGGTAGAGGAGCAGTAGCTACCGTTCTTGTTCAAAAAGGGACATTACGTGTTGGTGATCCAATTGTTGCAGGAACGACCTATGGTAAGGTACGGGCAATGATCAATGATCGAGGGAAAAGGATGAAAGAAGCTGGCCCGTCAACGCCGGTAGAAATTACTGGTTTAAATGAAGTACCTAATCCTGGTGACCCTTTTATTGTGTTTGAAGAAGAAAGAAAAGCAAGATTAATCGGCGAAAAACGTAAGGAAAAATTAAGGGAAAAAGAATTAAATGCGACTTCTCGCGTAAGCCTTGATGATCTCTTTAAACAGATTCAAGAAGGTGAAATTAAAGAGCTAAATGTGATTATTAAAGGAGATGTTCAAGGTTCTGTTGAGGCATTGCAAGGAGCTCTAGAGAAAATTGAAGTTGAAGGTGTAAGGGTAAAAATCATTCATAAAGGAGTAGGAGCAATTACTGAGACAGATGTAACCTTAGCTTCTGCTTCCAATGCCATTATTATTGGCTTTAATGTACGCCCAGAACCGCAAGCGAGGGCATCTGCTGAAAGAGAAAAAGTGGATATTCGTTTGCATCGAGTCATATATAATGTCATTGATGAAATCGAGGCAGCACTAAAAGGAATGTTAGATCCTGAGTATCAAGAAGTATTGATGGGTAGAGCTGAAGTTCGACAAATATTTAAAGCTTCAAATGTTGGAACGATTGCAGGTTGTTATGTGACGGAAGGTAAAGTAATAAGAAGTGCTTCTGCCCGGGTTATTCGTGATGGGATTGTGATTTATGAAGGCCAAATTGATTCACTCAAGCGGTTCAAGGATGATGTAAGAGAAGTAGCACAAGGATATGAATGTGGGATTACCTTGCAAAACTTTCATGATATTAAAGAAGGAGACATTATTGAGATATTCACTATGGAAGCAGTGAAAAAATAATGGTGGGATTGCTTGTTCTCGAATGTCGAATTCCTAATATCTACTCTTTAAAAGAAAAACGACATATCCTAAAAAAAGCCATTGCTCGTATTCAAAACAAACTTCATTTGGCTGTTGCAGAAATCGATTATCTTGATAAATGGCAACATACCATTATTGAAATTGCGGCTGTAGCAAATGGGAAAAAACAAATCGAGAATCAATTACAAAAAGCTCTTCAACTTGTAGAAGTTGATCATGAACTAGAAGTGATTTCTTTTTCGATAGAATATTGCTAAATGAGGTGTAACCATGTCAAAGCTCCGAGTAGAAAGAGTAGGCGAACAGATCAAAAAAGAAATCAGTCAAATTCTTCAATATGATCTAAAAGATCCTCGTATTGGCTTTGTGACGGTAACGGCTGTAAAAGTAACTGGTGATCTTTCTCAAGCTACAATTTATGTCAGTATTATGGGAAATGAGGATGAAGTGAAGTCCTCTTTAACAGCTTTGGAAAAAGCAAAAGGGTATATCCGATCAGAAATAGGAAAAAGAATTCGCCTACGTCATACACCTGAAATCATTTTTAAACAAGATGAATCGATTGCATATGGAAATAGAATAGAGGAACTTTTGCGAGATATTAAAGGAGAGCAAAATCATGACTGACTACAAAGAGCAATTAGCGAATGCCGCTTCATTCATTCAACAAAATGACCATTTTTTGATCGTGTCCCACATTAATCCTGACGGAGACACGATCTCTTCTTCACTAGCTTTGGCTCATCTTTTAAAAGCGTTAGGAAAATCTTTTCAAATCGTGAATCAAGATCAGATTCCAAAAAAGTTCCTCTTCTTACCTTTGGCTGACCAAATTCAGAGGATTCAAAATGTTAAAGAGAAGTTTTCTGTAATTATATCGGTCGATTTGGCGGATCGGTTAAGAATGGGGGATATTGATCCTCTAGTAGCTGAAGGAGCAAAAATTTTAAATATTGATCATCATCCTACGAATGATCACTTTGGTGATGTGAATTTGCTTCTGCCTACTGCTGCTGCCACAGCTGAGATCGTGTATGATTTAACTGATCAACTTGAAGTTCCAATCGATAAAAATCTAGCAACATGTATCTATACTGGATTATTTACTGATACAGGAGGCTTTCGCTATTCAAATACATCTCCTAAGGTTATGAGAATTGCTGCCGAATTATTAGAATATGGGGTCTCTCCAAGTGAAATTGCCGAAATTACCTTAGAAACGATTACTAAAGGTCACATTGACGTATTGAAAATTGCCCTATCAAAATTAGAAATCATTGAAGACGGTAAGATTGCTTGGACGTTTCTTGAAAAGAAAGATCTGCCAGATACGATTTTATCTGATGAAACAGAGGGAATTGTTAACTATTGTCGGAATATTGAAGGTGTAGAAGTAGGTGTGTTTTTCAAAGAGACAGAAGACCATGTCATCAAAGTAAGTCTTCGTTCAAAAAAAATAGTTGATGTTGGAGCGATTGCCAAGTCTTTTGGAGGAGGAGGCCATGCAAGAGCGGCCGGGTTTACTTTTCATGGACCGTTAGAAGAAGTAAAAGCTCTATTGCGCTATAAAATAAAAAGAGACGAAGGATGGAGCCGCCTTGGGAACGAAACATGAGATTGATGGAGTTCTACCTATTTTTAAACCTAAAGGAATGACGTCTCATGATGTGGTTCATAGATTAAGGAAAATCTTAAAAATTAAACGTATTGGCCATACAGGTACATTAGATCCTGAAGTGACAGGGGTACTTCCTATTTGTATTGGAAAAGCGACTCGGATCGCTGAATACATTATGGATCTTCCTAAATCTTATCAAGGACGAGTTACACTTGGGATTGCGACAACGACTGAAGATGCAACAGGCGAAGTGATTGAAGAAACGGAAGTTGAGTTTATCCCAGAAGAACAAATAAAAGATGTACTTCAAACCTTTATTGGTGAAATCGAGCAAGTACCGCCCATGTATTCCTCCATAAAGATTCATGGCCAACGTTTATATCAATTGGCTCGTCAAGGTAAAACCGTTGAAAGGGAACCAAGAAAAGTTCGAATCTATAACTTGGAAATGATCGATTATCATCCCACTAAACATCCAAAGATCGATTTTACAGTTACATGTTCAAAAGGCACCTATATTCGAACCCTTTGTGTCGATATCGGCAAAAAACTTGGTTATCCAGCACATATGTCTTATCTCATAAGAACAAAAAGTGGCCCATTTCACTTAGAACAAACATATACTCTTGAGGAGATTGAACAGATAGCTGATACAGAAAAGTTAAAGCAAGCCATTATTCCCTTATCAGAATCACTGCCACACTTACCAAAAGTCATATTGCCAAAAGAAGAAATTGATAAAAAGGTTTTTAATGGACAAAAAATCGTTCTTCAATTATCTAAGACCTATGAAGGTCTTGTTCGAATTTGTGATTCCAAAGGAAATTTAGCGGCTTTATATATAAAAAATAAAAATGAAGAAATCGCAAAACCGAAAAAGGTGTTTAAGGATAACTAAGATAGGGTGAAAAGGGATGCAGGTATATGAACTTACCTACCCATTAAAAGAACAAAAATACAAACCAAGTGTGATAGCCATCGGTTTTTTTGATGGGGTACATTTAGGACATCAAAGAGTAATAAAAAGAGCTTGTGAGATTGCTAGAACTCGCAATCTGGCTTGTGGTGTGATGACGTTTTACCCCCATCCAAAACAGGTGATGGGGATCAAAGATAAAATCGATCAAATTACCCCTCTTCAAAGTAAATTAAAACAATTTGAAACCTTAGATGTGGATTTCACATATATTATTCAGTTTACGAAAGAATTTGCAAATATATCACCAGAGATATTTGTGAAACAGGTTTTATTGAAATTAAACGTGCAAGGTATTGTTGTAGGGTTTGATTTTACCTTTGGTTATAAAGGAATGGGTACTCCAAAAACACTAATGGAATTAAGCCAAGGTCTTTTTACCGTAGATGTTATCGAATCTTATGACTACAAAGGCAAAAAAATTAGTAGTACCAGAGTAAGAAATCGTTTACTTTCAGGGGATTTAAAAGAGGTTCGATCATTGCTTGGAAGAAATTATTCAATTCATGGTAAAGTGGTACAAGGGGATCAATTAGGCCGAGCCATTGGTTTTCCAACGGCTAACCTCGAATTGTTAGAGGATTATTTAATTCTTAAAAATGGGGTATATGTAGTAAAAGTTTATGTTCAAGGGAAATCTTATGCTGGCGTCATGAATATCGGTTATAAACCAACAGTAAAACAAAACCTTAAGACACCAACATATGAAGTCCATCTTCTAGATTTTAACGGAAATTTATATGGACAAATTCTTGAAGTCGAATTAATAGATTATATAAGAGGAGAAAAAAAATTCACTAGTGTAGACGAATTAAAACAACAAATCCAAAAAGATATTCTTTATGCGAAAAAAGCTTTTGTTCATACCCAAAGATAATTTTTTGCTTTATTATCTTGAATATGTTATACTTTAATTCGGTTGTTTATTGTATAAACAGCCGAAGATACCTATTCTCGGATTAACGATTCACCGACGTTTTTCTTGGAATAGGAGTATAAAATAAGGGAGGTGAAAAGGATGGCATTAAGTCAAGAGCGCAAAAACCAAATTATTAACGAGTTTAAGCTTCATGAGTCGGATACAGGATCTCCAGAGGTTCAAATTGCTATCCTAACTGAGAAGATCAATAACTTAAATGAACACTTACGAGTACACAAAAAAGATCATCATTCACGCCGTGGACTTTTAAAAATGGTTGGACAACGTCGTAATCTTTTAAATTACTTAAAAGAAAAGGACATTCAACGTTATCGTCAACTCATCGACAAATTAGGAATACGTAGATAAATAATACCTAATTTGTTATAAAAAAGCGGGGAAACCCGCTTTTTCCTTTCCTTCCCCCCCTTTTTTATGAACAAAAAAAGCAGGAAATACTAATCATTATGTAGAATTTTTTAATGAACGATTGAGAGGAGGCAATAATGATTCCATGGACAAAAAAGTATACGAACTAGATCTTGCTGGACGATCTCTAATACTTGAAACAGGCCAATTAGCAAAACAAGCCAACGCTTCAGTATTGGTTCGCTATGGTGACACTGCGGTATTAGTAGCAGTTACAGCATCGAAAGAACCAAGGGAACTTGATTTCTTTCCCCTTACCGTAAATTATGAAGAGAGACTTTATGCCGTAGGAAAAATTCCAGGAGGTTTTATCAAACGGGAAGGAAGACCAAGTGAAAAAGCAATTTTAGCTTCACGGCTCATTGACCGTCCCATTCGTCCTTTATTCCCAGATGGGTTTCGCAATGAAGTCCAGATTTACGCCACAGTTATGTCAGCTGATCCCAATTGTCCATCAGAAATTGCAGCGCTTATTGGAACATCTGCTGCACTTTCCATTTCCGATATCCCTTTTATGGGGCCAATTGCAGGCGTTATTGTAGGAAGAGTCGATGGTCAATTTGTGATTAATCCAACTGTTGACGAAATGAATAAAAGCGATATACATCTTGTCGTAGCAGGAACTAAAGAAGCAATTAACATGGTAGAAGCAGGTGCAAACGAAGTACCTGAAGAGATTATGCTAGAAGCAATTATGTTTGGTCATGAAAAGATAAAAGAATTGATCGGCTTCATCGAAAAAATGGTCGCTGAAGTAGGTAAAGAAAAAATGGAAGTTACCCTTTACCAAATTGATCCTGAGATTGATGAAGCTGTAAGAGCGTATGCGACAGAGCGAATCATTGAAGCGATTCAAATTGAAGAAAAACAAGCCAGACAAGATGCAATTGATCAGATTACAAATAAAACGATTGAATATTTTACTGAGATCTATCCTGAACAATTGGCAATGGTTGGCGAAGTTGTACATCAAATTTTGAAAGAAGAAGTAAGACGAATGATTCTTTTTGAGGGAAAACGACCAGATGGTAGAAAACATAATGAGATTCGACCGATCAGTTGTGAAGTCGGATTATTACCAAGAACACATGGATCAGGATTATTTACCCGTGGGCAAACCCAAGCATTGAGTGTTTGTACTCTTGGAGCTTTAGGTGATGTTCAGATTCTTGATGGACTTGATTTGGAAGAATCCAAACGATTTATGCACCATTATAACTTTCCGCCCTATAGTGTTGGTGAAGCAAAACCAATGAGAGGACCTGGAAGACGTGAAATTGGTCATGGCGCACTAGGGGAAAGAGCATTAGAACCAGTCATTCCATCGGAAGAAGAGTTTCCTTATACCATTCGCCTTGTATCGGAAGTCCTTGAATCCAATGGATCAACTTCGCAAGCAAGTATATGTGCAAGTACTCTTGCTTTGATGCATGCGGGGGTACCGATTAAGGCACCTGTTGCAGGTATAGCCATGGGGCTTGTAAAAGAAGGAGATCAGGTAGCTATTTTAACCGATATTCAAGGAATAGAAGATCATCTAGGGGACATGGATTTTAAAGTTGCAGGAACCATAAAAGGTGTAACCGCATTACAAATGGATATCAAAATTAGTGGAATTGATCGTGACATTTTACAAAAAGCATTAGAACAAGCTCGAATTGGTCGACTTTTCATTTTAGAAAAAATGCTTGAAACGATTCCCAAACCGAATGAACAACTTTCTGAATATGCACCTAAAATCACATCACTTAAAATTAATCCAGATAAAATTCGGGATATCATTGGTCCAAGTGGACGAGTGATTAATAAGATTATTGATGAAACGGGAGTAAAAATTGACATTGAACAAGATGGTCGTGTCTATATCGCCTCTAATGATCCAGTTCAAAATGAACGGGCAAAGAAAATGATTGAAGACATCGTACGTGAAGTTGAAGTTGGACAAACCTATTTAGGCACTGTAAAAAGAATTGAGAAATTCGGAGCCTTTGTTGAAATTTTCCAAGGAAAAGAAGGACTCGTACACATCTCACAACTTGATGTAAAACGAGTGGATAGAGTAGAAGATGCGGTTAAAGTTGGCGATCAAATCCTTGTTAAAGTCATCGATATCGATAATCAAGGCCGAATCAATCTTTCAAGAAAAGCAGTTTTAAAAGAACAAGAGAATGTTCATAAGGAATCATGAGAGAAAGAGCCAGATTTTATCTGTCTCTTTTTTATTTGTTCTAGCCAAGTTCCGTTTTCAATAAAATATATTGACATACATTGAAAACGGAGTGAGTTGGATTTGAAATGGATCAAATTTAGTTTCATTATTTTTTTAATGGTCTTTATTGTTAGTGGAATTGCAAATTCTTATTTTGTTACAGAATATATCGATGATGTTAAAAACCAAATGGTCTTTAATAATAATTCAGATTTGGTACATACCGTTTATGAATATGCGAAAAAAAATAATCAATTCCCCATTGAACCGAAAATTGATCCTATATGGAAATTAATACCAGGTTATAATGGTTTAGTTGTCGATGAAGAAACCACGATTAAAACTGCCATCAAAGAAAAAGTTCAATCAGTGAATGATCTCGTTTTTATTTGGAAAGAGGTGGAACCTAAAATCAAGATTGATGAATTAAAACCCTATCCAATTTATCGAGGAAATCCAGAAAAGCCAATGGTCTCACTGATGATTAATGTAGCTTGGGGCACGGAATATTTAGATTCCATATTAAAGACATTAAAAGAGGAAAAGGTCAAAGCGACATTCTTCCTTGATGGAAGTTGGGTGAAAAAAAATCCAGAAATGGCAAGACGGATTGTAAATGAAGGACATGAAGTTGGGAATCATGCTTATTCCCATCCCCAAATGAGTCGACTCACAAATGAAAGAATTGAAGAAGAGTTGAAAAAAACAGAGGAGATTATCTATCAGACGACAAAGCAAAAATCAACATATTTTGCTCCACCTTCTGGTGATTATGATAAGCGGGTTGTAGAAATTGCCGCAAAGCTTCAATTAAGGACCGTTTTATGGACCATTGATACGATCGATTGGCAAAACCCTACCCCAGATACGATTATAAAACGGATCATTCCAAAGATTGATAAAGGACACCTAGTTTTAATGCACCCTACAGAATCAACTGCAAAAGCATTACCGAGACTTATTCAAGAAATCAAAAGAAAAGGATTAAAAATAGGTTCTGTTAAAGAAACTCTATCAACAAAAAGAATCCTACCAGTTGAGCCACCTCCTAAATTTTGATATAGTTATATCACAATGCTAAGTTTTAGCTAATAGGAGGATGTACGTGATACAACAATATACATTACAAAATGGTTTAAGGGTAATCATAGAAGATATTCCAACTGTTCGGTCCGTGGCAATGGGAATTTGGGTAGGAACAGGTTCTCGTTATGAGACATTACAAAATAATGGTATTTCCCATTTCATTGAACATATGTTATTTAAAGGAACAGAAAAAAGGTCAGCTCAAGAAATTGCTGAAATATTTGATTCCATTGGCGGAAATGTGAATGCTTTTACCTCAAAAGAATATACCTGTTATTACGCAAAAGTCTTGGATGAGCATGTAGAAATCGGCTTAGACGTATTATCCGATATGTTTTTCCATTCCACTTTTGACAAAAAAGAGTTAGATCGAGAAAAAAATGTTGTGATTGAAGAAATTAAGATGTACGAAGACACACCAGACGATCAAGTACATGATCTTATCGCGAAGGCAGCTCACGGAGAGCACTCACTAGGATATGCGATTTTAGGAACAGAAGAGATTCTCAATTCAATTACAGTAGAGATGATTAGAGACTATTTAGATCAGCGATATACTGTAGAAAATACAGTAATAACCCTAGCGGGAAATGTACCTAAAGATATTTTGGCAATGGTTGAAAAGTATTTTGGTCATTTTAATAATCACAAATTTCATCAATCAGAGGAAAAAGCGAGTTTTAAACCTACTGAACTGATCAAATTCAAACAAACGGAACAAGCTCATTTAACTTTTGCCCTTCCAGGGCTACCTGTAACCGATCCAGATATTTATTCTCTGATCCTATTGAATAACATTATTGGTGGTAGCATGAGTTCTCGACTTTTTCAAGAAATTCGCGAAAAACGTGGACTTGCGTATTCCGTCTTTTCTTATCATACTTCTTACAAAGATACAGGATTATTTACGATTTATGCTGGTACAGCTCCAAACCAAGTAAATGATGTAGTTGAAATTATTCAACAGTTATTACTTGAAATGAAACAAAAAGGGATTACCGATAAGGAGTTGAAAAAGGGCAAAGAGCAATTAAAAGGAAATTTGATGCTTAGTTTAGAAAGCACAAATAGTCGTATGAGTCGGTTAGGGAAAAACGAGTTATTACTTGGGAAACATCTCTCCCTTGATGAGATGGTTCAAAAAATTGAGCAGGTGAATCACGATTCCATTCAAACGGTCATTTCAAAAGTGTTTCAACATCCATTTGCTTTTTCAATGATTAGTACTCTTGATCAATTACCAAAGTCGTATAGGAGGGATTTCCTTGTATCCCATTAAAATAAAAAGATTGCCAGGATATAACCATGCAAAAATCCCGCAAAGAATGTCAGAAGGTGCAAGTGGTTTTGATATTTTTGCAGCACTAAATGAGCCGATCCGTTTAAAACCAGGTGAAAGAAGGTTGATTCCAACTGGCTTTGCAATCGAAATGCCAGAAGGGATTGAAGCACAAATACGCCCAAGAAGCGGATTGGCTTTAAAGTATGGTATCAGTATATTAAATACCCCGGGTACGATTGATTCTGACTATCGAGGGGAAATTGGAGTGATTGTCATCAATCTTGGGCAAGAAGATTTTGTGATTCATCCTGGCGATCGTATTGCTCAACTCGTATTTATGCAAGTTCCCAAAATCACAATACAAGAAGTTGAAGAATTAACTGATTCAAAGCGGAATACAGGTGGTTTCGGCCATACTGGTAGATAATTTTTAAAAAGAGGGAAAGAAATGAAAAACAAAACAGAAGATATACTTATTCAGGAGATGGAGAGAATTCGAAGGGAATTACATCAGAAAGTGGGCAAAAAGCCAATCATAAGCCACGAGATTTTGATGAAGGAGGAACTCTTAGAGTTAAGTAGAGATTTGGATAAATTAATTATTCAATATATGCTTCAAAAAAGCAAACAATGAAAATTTAAACTGCCAAAGAGGCAGTTCTTTTTTTTCTTTATCAAGCATAGTAAAAAAAGAGGGGAAAGGGGAGAGTAGGATGAGATTTAGTGAATTAAGTGGAAAAGAAATCATTGATTTAAATCATGGTGAACGAATCGGGACAATTGGTCCGTCAGATTTAGTGATAGATCCAAATACAGGGAAAATAGAAGGGTTATTAATTCCAAAAGGAAAGTGGTTAGGTAAAGGAAAAGAAGAACTTTATATTCCATGGACATCTATTCGAAAAATTGGTCCGACAATTATTATTGTAGAGAATCCACAAGTTTAGGGAAAAATCCCTAAACTTTTATTTATGAAAATTTTCTGGTCAGTCACCACTTTTTGGGCTCTCGAATATGATGATGAAAGAAAAAAGCAAACAATGAAATGGTAAACCGGTAAGAAATCTTAGATATGCTTTGCATTTTCTCTTTTTTCTAGTAAAATGTTTGGAAAGGGGAAACTTTAAGTGCTCACTGGAATTCACGTTGCTTTCATCGGTGGTGACGCCAGACAATTAGAAGTCATTAAAAAATGCATTGAAATGGATGCACACGTAACCCTTATCGGCTTTGATAACTTAGATAGTAAAATTCCTGGTGCCTATCTTAAAGAATTAGAAGCTGATAGTTTTATCGATGTAGATGCAATAATTCTTCCAATTGTTGGAACAGATGATGAAGGGAATGTAGAAAGTATTTTTAGTCAAAAAAAATTGGTATTAACAAAAGATTATTTAGTGAAACTCCCTAAAAGAAGCAAAATCTATACAGGTATGGCAAAAACTTATTTACGAAATCTATGTGACGATTTAAAAATTGAACTTATTGAATTACTTGATCGGGATGACGTTGCCATTTATAATTCCATACCTACTGTGGAAGGTACTTTATTATTGACAATCCAAAACACAGATTTTACGATTCACGGATCAAATGCCATTGTGTTAGGGTTTGGAAGAACAGGTGTAACGTTGGCACGAGTACTTAAAGCATTAGGTGCAAATGTGAAAGTAGGTGCCAGAAAACCAGAACATATGGCTAGAATTTATGAGATGGGGTTATTTCCTTTTCATACAGATGATTTAGAAAAACACGTCACTGATGTTGATTTATTGTTTAATACCGTTCCTCAGATGATTATAACAGCAAAGGTTATTGCAAATATGCCATCTCATTCATTAATCATTGATTTAGCCTCAAAACCTGGTGGTACAGATTTTCGATATGCAGAAAAAAGAGGAATCAAAGCCATTTTAGCTCCCGGTTTACCTGGTATTGTTGCTCCAAAAACAGCTGGACAAATTATTGCAAATGTCTTAACCAATCTGTTAACTGAGCAAACAGGAGACCGAGGGGGTAAATAATATGGACTTAAAAGGGAAAACGATTGGTTTTGGATTGACAGGTTCCCATTGTACGTTTGCTGAGGTCATACCTGTGATTCAAATATTGGTGGATGCAGGAGCAAATGTGATCCCTATTCTCAGTTATGCAGTGCAAACAACAGATACGCGTTTTGGGAAAGCTTTAGATTGGCAAAAAAAGCTGAAGGATATAACCGGCAATGATATGATTACTACAATAGTTGATGCGGAACCTATAGGACCAAAAGGATTATTAGACGTTATGGTTATTGCACCTGCAACTGGAAATACCATTAGTAAATTAGCGAATGCTATCACTGACTCTCCAGTATTGATGGCTGCCAAAGGTCAACTTCGAAATCAAAAACCAGTTGTTGTTGCTGTTTCAACGAATGATGGTTTAGGCTTAAATGGAATGAATATTGGTAAGTTACTAGCAACAAAAAATATTTTTCTTGTACCTTTTGGCCAAGACTCACCAATGAAAAAGCCAAATTCTTTAGTTGCTAGAATGGATTTAATTAAAGAAACTTGTGAAGCAGCATTAGAAAACCGACAAATCCAACCTGTTTTAATCGAAAGATTTAAATATTAATTTGATAAAATAAAATAAAAACTTTTGGGAGGAGAAAATGGATGAAGAAAAAATCAAGTTATAATATCGCTGTAGTAGGGGCAACTGGTGCGGTTGGACAAAAGATGATTCAGTTATTAGAGAAAAGGAACTTTCCAGTTAATCAACTGAAATTACTTGCTTCTAGTCGTTCAAAAGGGACTGTACTTCAATATAAGGGAGCTGAAATTATTGTTGAAGAAGCAACTCCTGAAAGTTTTGAAGAGATTGATATCGCTTTATTTAGCGCAGGAGGGAAAACAAGTAAGCAATTGGCACCATATGCTGTAAAAAGCGGTGCTGTTGTTATCGATAATAGTAATGGTTTTCGTATGGATCCCAATGTTCCATTAGTAGTTCCAGAAGTAAATGGTGAAGATCTAAAACAACATCAAGGGATTATTGCCAACCCTAATTGTTCAACCATTCAAATGGTAACTGCCTTAAAGCCACTATATGATCGCTATGGAATTAAACGGATTATCGTGTCCACTTATCAAGCCGTTTCAGGTGCAGGATATCAAGCGATTCAAGAATTATATAGACAAACAGAAGAGATTTTAGCAGGGAAAGAAGTGACAAAGAAAATATTGCCTGTTAGTTCCCTACCTGTAAAAAAACAAATTGCTTTTAATGCAATTCCTCAAATCGATGTTTTTGAAGAAAACGGATTTACACTTGAAGAGATGAAAATGGTAAGAGAAACGAAAAAAATATTACATGATCCAGAAATTCAAGTCACAGCTACATGTGTAAGGATACCTGTTGTTTACGGCCATTCTGAATCCGTTTATGTTGAATTGAAACAAGATTATGATCTAGCTGAAGTATATGAATTATTGAAAAAAGCACCTGGAGTTGTTGTTATTGATGATCCAGCTAAGCAAGAATATCCTTTAGCCATTGATGCTGCCAATAAATTAGATGTTTATGTTGGTCGAATTCGAAAAGATTTAGATCATCCAAAGGCTTTGAATATGTGGATCGTTTCCGATAATTTGTTAAAAGGTGCAGCATGGAATGCTATCCAAATTGCCGAAGAATTGATTAAAAACGCAAAATAAAAGAGGTAGGCAAAGATGGGAATCATTGTACAAAAATTTGGGGGGACTTCCGTTGCAACTAAAGTAGCAAGAGAACGGGTAATTGAGCATATCAAAAATGAACTCAATTCTGGAAATCAGGTTGTTGTCGTTGTGTCTGCAATGGGTAGAAAAGGAGACCCTTATGCAACCGATACTTTAATTGATCATATTAAACAAAATGACAATCGATTGCAAAAGCGGGAAATGGATCTCTTATTAAGTTGTGGTGAGATCATTTCAGCTGCTACATTAAGTAGCATGCTCCATGCTCGTGGTATTGATAATGTTGTACTACTTGGTGGTCAAGCAGGAATCGTTACAAATGATAATTTTACAAATGCACAAATTAAAACCATTCACCCGAAAAGAATCTATGAAGGGTTAGAACAAAATAAAGTTGTCATTGTTACAGGTTTTCAAGGAATGACGGATCAAGGTGATATTACCACATTAGGTCGGGGCGGTTCTGATACCACAGCAACAGCCTTAGGTGTTGCCCTTCATGCAGATATGGTTGATATTTTTACGGATGTAAATGGAATCATGTCGGCAGATCCTAGAATTGTTCAAAATCCTGAACATCTAAAAGTTATCACTTACGAGGAAATCTGTAATTTAGCTTATCAGGGAGCAAAAGTTATTCACCCAAGAGCAGTGGAAATCGCAATGGAAGAACAGATTCCCATTCGTGTAAGATCGACTTTTTCTGATGATGAAGGAACCCTTGTTACTACTTTAGCTGAAGTAAAAAAACGAGCAAAAAAATCAAATATTAATGAAAGAATCATTACGGGAATAGCTCATGTTCCTAATATTGCTCAAATCAAAGTTTATGCAAAAGAAGGTCAATATGATTTACAACTTAGAGTTTTTAATGCAATGGCAGAACATAAAATCAGCGTTGATTTTATTAATGTCAATCTCATGGGAGTTGCATTTACCGTTCATGAAGACGAGCTTGATCAAGCAATAAAAGTACTTTCAGATATGGGGTATGAACCTCAAGTTACCCGTAATTGTGCAAAGATTTCTGTAATTGGAGCTGGAATGGCTGGGGTGCCTGGAGTTATGGCTAAAATCGTAAAAGCATTAACAGATCAAGATATTCAAATTTTACAATCAGCGGATTCTCATACAACAATTTGGGTATTGGTTCACGGCGAAAATATGGAAAAAGCTGTTACTGCGCTTCATCAAGCTTTTTTTGATTAAAATAGAAAGATAAAGGAGGGCTTACTTTGAATTTTGGTAGGCTAATTACGGCAATGGTTACCCCTTTTAATGAAAAAATGGAAATCGATTTTGATAAAACAAAACAACTGGTTGAACATTTAATTCAAACAGGTACGGAAACGATTGTCGTTGCAGGGACAACAGGCGAATCACCTACATTATCTACAGAAGAAAAATTAGAATTATTCGAAAGGGTACTTGAGTTTGCACAAGGTCGTGCAAAAGTCATCGCAGGAACTGGAAGTAATAATACCAAGTCTTCAATCGCATTAACCAAAAAAGCAGAAGCTATTGGTGTTCATGGGATTATGGCCGTCGCCCCATACTATAACAAACCATCCCAAGAAGGAATTTATCAACATTTCAAAGCAATTGCTGAAGAAACGCAACTTCCTATTATGATTTATAACATTCCAGGTAGAACAGGAATTAATATTCAGGCAGAAACGATTGTTCGACTAAGTCAAATTGACAATATTATTGCAGTAAAAGAAGCTAGCGGAGATCTTTCTCAAATGAGTGAGATTCTAGTAAAGACAAAAGAAAATTTCTTTTTATACAGTGGGGATGATAAATTTACGTTACCCGTATTATCAATAGGTGGGTATGGTGTTGTTAGCGTCGCTAGTCATGTCGTAGGAAAGCAAATGAAAGAGATGATTGACGCATACTTAGCTGGTGATGTGAAAAAAGCAGCTTCTTATCACCAAAAACTTCTTCCTTTATTTGAAGGAATATTTATTACATCCAATCCTGTTCCAATAAAAGAATTATTAAATAGGATTGGTATACAAGTTGGATCTGTACGATTACCATTAGTTCCTGCTACAAAAGAACAAAGTGAAATCGTGAAAAAAATTTACGATAATATTATTATGTAAACTTTTAAAATTTAATTCACCTTATCGGGATGCTTTAAAGGAGTTGTTTCCTTTAGGGCTTTTTTTTGTTAAAACAGGTCATACTATACTTAATACAAGAACAATATTACTTCTTTCAGTTGTGTTTTAAAAGATTAAGGTTAACGTTGAAAATTGATGAAATAACAGTTTTTAAGGTGAAATCGATTACGAAAGATTACTTGTGTTTTATGTTTCCGTTCATGTATAATAGTTCCAAGTGGCTTGTGCGGTTTTTTTGTGTGACTACAACTGAATATAGGAGGTATGAAGTTGCCAAAAAACAACAAAGATAAGTTACTCATTTTTGCTCTAGGCGGGTTAGGAGAAATTGGCAAAAATATGTACGTTATTCAATATGGTGATGACATCGTTGTGATCGACGCGGGTCTAAAATTTCCTGAAGAAGAAATGCTCGGTATTGATGTGGTTATTCCTGATATTAGTTATCTGATTGAGAATAAAAACAAAGTTAGAGGAATCGTTTTAACCCATGGGCATGAAGATCATATTGGCGGATTATCCTATGTTTTAAAACAACTCAATGTACCTGTTTATGGAACAAAATTAACGCTCGGTCTTGTAGAAAGCAAGTTAAAAGAAGCAAATATTCTAGCTGAAGCGAAATTGAACTTGATAAATGGTGATTCTGTAATCAAACTTGGATCTTTTAAGATTTCTTTTTTCCGAACCAACCACAGTATTCCCGATTCTGTTGGTGTTGTTGTCGAGACTCCGGAAGGTGTTATCGTACATACAGGCGATTTCAAGTTCGACTTAACACCTGTAAATAATCAAACGGCGGATATTCACAAAATGGCTGAGATCGGGAAAAAAGGTGTTCTTGCTTTATTATCAGATAGTACGAATGCGGAAAGAGAAGGTCATACTGGCTCAGAACGGTCTGTTGGCGAAGCATTAAATGAAGCTTTTCGTAAAGCAAAACAAAGAATCATTGTGGCTACCTTTGCTTCAAATATTCACCGAATTCAACAAGTTGTCGACGCAGCTCAAATTTATGGTCGAAAGATTGCGATCGTTGGCAGAAGTATGGTTAACGTTGTTAACATAGGAATCGAATTAGGTTATCTTCATGTTCCAGAGGGACTTATTGTCGATATTGATGAAATTAACAAATTACCGGCAAATCAAGTGGTTATTCTTTCTACAGGAAGTCAAGGAGAACCAATGTCTGCACTAACACGAATGGCTAGATCTACTCATCGTAAATTGGATATTATACCTGGTGACACGGTGATTATTGCTGCTACACCAATTCCTGGGAATGAAAAATATGTAGCTAGAACAGTAGATCAGTTATTTCGAGTTGGCGCAAATGTAATCTACGGACCTGGCTCCGTATCAGGTGTCCATGTTTCGGGTCATGGAAGTCAAGAAGAATTAAAATTAATGCTCACCCTAATCCGTCCTAAGTATTTTATTCCTATTCATGGTGAATATCGTATGCTTCGTTTGCATGCAGATCTTGCCGAATCAATTGGTATACCTCACGAAAATATTTTTATTCTCGATAACGGGGATACCGTTGAAATCGCAAATGGAAAGGCTCGTTATGGTCCCAAAATCCCTGTAGGAAATGTATTAATTGATGGATTAGGAGTTGGCGATGTTGGCAATATCGTTTTAAGAGATCGCAAACTTCTATCACAAGATGGAATTTTAGTAGTTGTAGTTACATTAAGTAAACAAAATGCGACAATTTTATCAGGTCCAGATATCATATCTCGCGGATTTGTTTATGTCAGGGAATCTGAGGAATTATTAGAAGAAGCAAATCGCCTTGTCACTGCCACATTACAAAGATTAATGATCGAGAATGTAAATGATTGGTCTTCATTAAAAACAAGCGTACGGGATGTCTTAGGAAGGTTCTTATATGAACAGACAAGAAGAAGACCAATGATCCTCCCTATTATTATGGAAGTTTAATATTTGGAGTGAAATAAAGCAACCAGTAACATGGTTGCTTTTTCAATTTCTGAATGTTTTTTTCATTTCTAAGTCATAATACAAATAAACAAGGAGGAATGTACATGACATTGGAAAAAGATCAATCTTTACAATCTGAGGAAAAAACTCAAGAAACTTCTCCCGATCAAGCTCAAAATAGACCTACATTAATGGATACGATTCAATCGCTAGGTCAAGTGAATATCCCTTCTACAGAGACAAACATATATTCGCTCAATATTATTGGGCAAATCGAAGGACATATCGTTTTACCACCGCAAAATAAAACGACGAAATATGAACATATCATTCCCCAACTTATTGCAGCAGAACAAAATTCCAAAATTGAAGGGATTTTAATTACGCTGAATACAGTCGGGGGAGATGTAGAAGCAGGACTTGCGATCGCCGAAATGATTGCATCTCTATCTAAACCAACCGTTACTTTAGTTTTAGGTGGAGGACATTCCATTGGTGTTCCAATCGCCGTTTCGGCAGATTATTCCTTTATTGCCGAGACAGCAACAATGACCATTCATCCAGTGCGTCTAACAGGATTGGTCATTGGAGTTCCTCAAACATTTGAATATTTAGATAAAATGCAGGATCGAGTCGTTCGCTTTGTTGCTGAGCACTCAAAAATAACGGAAGAGAAATTTCGGGAATTAATGTTTAAAACAGGGGAATTAACTAGAGATATAGGTACAAATGTTATTGGGAAGGATGCAGTAAAATATGGGTTAATTGACCAAGTCGGTGGTTTGGGTGATGCCTTAAGAGAATTAAATCGCAGGATTGAGTTATGGAAAAACAATAATTATCAAAAAGGTGTTGTTCAATGATTCATTATTCAACAGTTCCATTGGAGTTTGTTTTTCAAGGGTATGATCAAATGAAAATTAATTATAAAGAAATCCATCACGGTCATATGACGATGGTGATCGAACCTGTTTCCGAATTTGAAGGGAAACTGATTCGATTGATTAGCCCGAACCCCCAAGATTATTTAAACCCAAAATATCAACCTGGAACAATGTTAACATTTAAACCCTATTTGACATAGGAAATACCTGTTAATTCAGCTATATTCATGGTATAATGACAACAAAAGCAGCCATTTATAAGGCTGCTTTTTACTAAGAAAAATGGGTGAAGCAAATGGCTGAAAAAAAAAGAAAAAAAAGAACACAACAAATAAAACAACATATCAAATTTGAAGCCTATGGGATCCTTTTATTTGCCTTATTTAGTTACGAATTAGTAGGAAAAGGTGCGGTGGGATATTTCTTAAAGGCTTTTTTTCGTTTATTGCTAGGGAATTTAGACTTTACTTTAAGTTTGATTGGGATTTATATTGCATTATCCATGATGATCAAAAGAAAATTTTCATTCCCATGGACGATGCGAAAAACTGGACTCCTTTTCCTTTATATTGCAATCATTACCCTAGCCCATCAACAATTTATCGATCAACTTCAAATGCATGGCCAATATACAGATGCCAATATTTTTTCAGTTACTTGGCAAGAACTAGCAAAAGAAAGAGCAAGTGAAAAATTTAACCAAATTGTTGGTTCTGGCATGATTGGAGCATTTTTTTATCTTGTTTTTAACTATCTTTTCGATCGAATAGGTACAAATGTATTAATCGTAACTTTCATCTTAGTTGGACTATTATTGTCATTCCATTTATCATATGTTCAATTTATAAAGAAAATAAAAAAACGAATCACTCTATTTTATGAACGTTTTGAAACCTTCCTCAAAGATAAATTATTCGTATTAAAAACTAGATATGAAAAAAGAAAACCTATTTTAGAAAATGATGAAGAAGAAAATCATCCTCTTGAAGCAAATGGACCGATCATTCATGATTTTATGAACCAAACGAATCTTGACCAAAATCATAGTGAACCTTTACAACTGACGGAGCATTTTCAACTATCTGCTTTGAATGTAAAAGAGAATGACGATGAATCCCAATTAAATGATGTACAATTGCAAATTATGAAAGAAGAAGATGAAAATTATCAATTACCCTCAACAACACTACTAAAACCACCCACTTTTTCTGATCAATTCGAAGAACATCGAGACATTAGTAATAATGCCAAAAAATTAGAAAAAACCTTAGAGAGTTTTGGGGTAAGAGCTAGAGTTGTTCAAATCCATCGTGGTCCAGCAGTAACCCGATATGAAATTCAACCAGATATTGGTGTTAAAGTAAGCCGGATTGTAAATCTGGCTGATGACCTTGCATTATCGTTGGCCGCTAAAGATATACGAATTGAAGCACCAATCCCTGGGAAAGCAGCGATTGGGATAGAAGTTCCCAATTCTGAAATTGCTGTTGTCACTTTGCGAGAAGTCATTGAAAGTCAACCATTTAACGAGTCTCAATCTAAACTTAGTATTGCTTTAGGTAGAGATATAACGGGGAAAGCGATTATCGGAAATTTAGCAAAAATGCCCCATCTCCTCGTTGCTGGAGCAACTGGATCAGGAAAAAGTGTATGTATCAATGGGATGATTACGAGTATTTTATATAAAGCAAAACCTAGTGAAGTCAAATTTTTAATGATCGATCCTAAAATGGTTGAATTAAATGTTTATAATGGAATTCCCCATTTAATTACTCCAGTTGTTACAGATCCCAAAAAAGCAGCAAAAGCATTAAAAATGATTGTAAACGAGATGGAAAAACGATATGAAAGTTTTGCACAAAAAGGGGCAAGAGATATTGAACGATATAATTCATTATTATTAGAAGAATCTTTTGGACAAGCTCAAATATTGCCTTATATCGTTGTTATTATTGATGAGTTGGCAGATTTAATGATGGTTGCTCCCAATGATGTTGAAGATTCGATCATTCGCCTAGCACAAAAGGCTCGAGCTGCAGGTATTCATTTAATCGTAGCAACGCAACGTCCTTCTGTTGATGTCATTACTGGATTAATCAAAGCAAATATTCCATCTCGCATTGCATTTGGTGTTTCCTCACAAACAGATTCGCGAACCATTATCGATATGGCAGGAGCGGAAAAATTATTAGGACGCGGAGATATGTTATATTTTCCCGTTGGTTTTTCTAAACCGATTCGAGTTCAAGGGGCTTTTATTTCAGAACAAGAAGTTGAAGCGGTAGTCCAATTTGTAAAAGTACAACAACAAGTCACTTATCAAGAAGAAATCATTCCAGATTTAAACCAACATCAAGAAGAGACTGAAGAAGTAGAAGATGAATTATATTACGAAGCGGTCAAACTCGTTGTCGAAAATAAACAAGCTTCTGTTTCTTTGTTACAACGGCGATTCCGAATTGGTTACACAAGAGCAGCTCGATTGATTGACGCAATGGAAGCAAATGGTATTGTTGGGCCTTATGAAGGAAGCAAACCCCGAAAAGTATTGCTGACAAAAGAAGATTTAGATGAATTTAAAATACCAAGTTAGGTGTTTTTAAAGAAATTCTTAAAAAATTTGTTGATTTTTCGATCAAAAAAAAGGAGAATATATCTTGAGACAAAAGTATGTCGTCTGACATCTAACTATTAAAAGGAAGGAAAAATCAAATGATGTTACGACCTGATCCAAGGCCACTTTATTTATTAGTCATTGATAAAATTAAACAAGATATTGAGAGTGGAAAATTAAAACCTGGTCAAAAACTTCCTTCTGAATTTGAATTAGCAAAAGAATTAGGAGTTAGTCGAGCTACACTACGGGAAGCATTACGAATGTTGGAAGATGAAAACGTGATTATCCGAAAACAAGGGGTTGGCACATTTGTTAAATCAAAACCCTTGTTTATAAGCGGAATTGAAGAATTATATAGCATTACTCAGATGATTGAAAAACATGGTTACCAAGCCGGTACGACATTTATTGATATATCTTCTAACCTAGCAACAAAAGATGATATCAAAGCTTTTCAATTAGACGTTTCAGATCAAAACATTATCCGTATAGAACGAATTCGAACGGCTGATAACGTACCGGTCGTTTATTGCATTGACAAAATTCCTGAAAACATTTTAGAGAAAAAGATTGATTTTCGTAAATATAGTTCTATTTTTCAATTATTTAAAGAAGCGGGAATTGAAATTGCATACGCAATAGCCGAAATTGAACCCCTTGGCTATCATGAAAAAATTTCACCAATGTTACATATGCCTAAAGAAATTTCGCTCATAATTTTAAAACAAGTTCATTTTGATACGTTTGATCGCCCCGTACTAATCTCAGTCAACTATTTTCGATCGGATAAATTCCGCTTTCAAGTTTTGAGAAAGAGGTAAGTTGTTTCACATAAAAGGGGGTGGCTTTAGGGAAAATAATATATATTCCATCATTACGATGTTTACCTTCAACATTCTAAAATAGCGAAGAAGTCACGAGAAATCGTGAGAAACATTCAATTTTTAGAGGGGGTTTTTTTATGAAAAAATATATTACACTCATCTTGGTTCTCTTACTTGTAATGAGTTCTTTCCTTGTTGGTTGCGGAGTTGATAAAGAAACTAAAGACAATAAACAAGCCGGGCAACCAGAGAATCAAACTACAGAGAAGACGTTAAAAGTAGCAATGGTGACAGATACTGGTGGGGTGAATGACCAATCCTTTAACCAATCTGCATGGGAAGGATTACAAAGAGCTGAAAAAGAATTGGGTATTAAGGCTTCCTACCTAGAATCAAAACAGGATGCCGATTATAAACCAAATCTTGAAACATTATTAGATGCTGGTAATGACTTGATTTGGGGCATTGGTTTTAAAATGGAAAAAGTAATCCTTGAGGAAGCACAAAATAATCCTGATCAAAAATATGCAATCATTGACGCCGCATATGATAATCCACCTAATAACTTGGTAGGTGTTATGTTTAAGGCTGAAGAATCCTCCTTTCTAGTTGGCTATATCGCAGGAAAAATGACTAAGACTGGAAAAGTAGGTTTTGTCGGTGGAATGAGAGGTCCTATTATTGATGCTTTTGAATATGGCTTCAAAGCTGGCGTCAAATATGCAAATCCAAAGGTTGAAGTAATTACCCAATACGCCGAATCCTTTACCGATGCTGCAAAAGGAAAGTCAATCGCAACGAACATGTACCAACAAGGGGCTGACATTGTTTTCCATGCAGCTGGCGGTGTTGGCGATGGTGTCATTGAAGCAGCAAAAGAACAGGGGAAGTATGCGATCGGTGTAGATAGAGACCAAAACTATTTAGCACCGGATAATGTCATTACTTCAGCGATGAAACGTGTTGATAATGGAATCTATAATGTGGTAAAACAACTAAAAGAAGGAAAATTTCCTGGAGGCACAAATATTACACTTGGTCTAAAAGATGGAGCAGTTGATATTGCACCAACATCGAATAAACATGTTCCTGCTAATATCTTAAAAGAAGTAGATGGAATAAAACAAAAAATCATTAATCGCGAAATTGTCGTTCCTAACAATGCAGATACATTCGCTAAATTTGAAGTTAAATAGTTTTAGATAAAACTAACAGCTCGGACGTTTTGTCTGAGCTGTTTCGTTCGATAAGTAGATATGTAGTCTTGATTGGAGGGTTCTTCTTTGGCTCGTATAAATTTTCAAGAGAAAGCAGTTGAAATGAGAAATATAACCAAGATTTTTGGTAATTTTAAAGCAAATGATAATATTAACCTAACGGTACATAAAGGAGAAATTCATGCATTATTAGGGGAAAACGGCGCGGGAAAATCAACCTTGATGAATATCTTGTACGGTCTATATCAGCCTACCTCTGGCGAAATTTATATTCGCGGGAAAAAAGTAAATATTACCAATCCTAATGTAGCGATCAAACATGGGATTGGAATGGTTCACCAACATTTTATGCTGGTCGAACCTTTTACTGTTACTGAAAATATTATTTTAGGTATGGAAACGACAAAAGCTTTTGGTTATTTAGATATAAAAAAGGCCGTTGAAGACGTAAAAAAATTATCGGAAAAATATGGACTTTACGTTGACCCTACAGCAAAAATTCAGGATATTTCTGTTGGTATGCAACAAAGAGTAGAAATCCTAAAGGCCTTATATCGCGGGGCAGAAATCTTAATTTTAGACGAGCCGACTGCAGTCTTGACTCCCCAAGAAATTCAGGAATTAATTCAAATTATGAAGAATTTAACGAATGAAGGAAAGTCGGTCATCATCATTACACATAAATTAAAAGAAATTAAGATGGCTGCAGATTATTGTACGATCATTCGTAGGGGAAAATGGATCGACACAGTAGATGTAAGTACTACATCAGAAGAGGAATTAGCTGCCAAAATGATAGGTAGACAAGTTCAATTTAAAGTAGAGAAAGAAGAGAAAAAACCAGGCCAAATAGTATTTTCCATTGAGAATTTGGTTGTAAAAGATAATCGAGGAATCAATGTGGTTAACGGATTATCCCTTGAAGTAAAAGCAGGGGAAATTTTAGGGATTGCTGGGGTTGACGGGAATGGTCAAAGTGAGTTAATTGAAGCAATCACGGGATTAAGAAAAATCGAGTCAGGGAAAGTAAAGATTAATGGAAATGATATTACAAATAAGACGGCAAGAGAAATCATTGAAAAAGGAATATCAACAATTCCAGAAGACAGGCAAAAGCGAGGATTAGTCCTTGATTTTACAGTTGCGGAAAATATGGTACTTGAAAACTATAATAAACCTCTTTTTTCCAAAAATGGTATTTTAGATTGCAACAAAATAAAAGAATTTGCTAAAGGCCTCATTCATAAATTTGATGTTAGACCTACAGATGAAAATGTTAAAGCTAGAGCATTATCAGGTGGGAATCAACAAAAAGTGATTATTGCTCGTGAAGTAACGAATGATCCAGATTTACTGATTGCAGCCCAACCCACCAGAGGATTAGATGTAGGTGCAATAGAATATGTACATAAGTCCTTAGTCGAACAGAGGAATAAAAATAAAGCTGTTCTTCTTGTTTCTTTAGAATTAGATGAAGTGATGAATGTTTCCGATCGGATTGCAGTCATTTATGAAGGTAAGATTGTAGGGATTTTAGATGCGAAAGACGCCGATGAAAATATCTTAGGATTGATGATGGCTGGAGGAGGTGAAGTCCATGGCGAAGAATAAAAATTCAAAATTATTAAACCTACTTTCGGGAAGTTTTGGTTTTACATTGATTTCCATTTTTATTGGACTCATTATTGGAGCCATTGTATTATCCATTGCTGGATTTAATCCAATAGAAGCTTATGGCGTCATGTTTAAAGGAGTTTTTAGTAAACCAAAATATATTGCCTATGCGATTATCTATGCTACACCTTTAATGATAACAGGTCTTTCCGTTGCTTTTGCCTTTCGTACAGGACTTTTTAATATTGGTGCAGAAGGGCAATATATCATCGGGGCATTAGTTGCAGCTTTAAGCGGTTATTTCTTAAAACTACCACCTATTATCCATGTTCTCGTTATACTATTCGTTGCTGCTTTAACTGCTGGGTTGTGGGGAGGAATCGCAGGTTATCTAAAGGCAAGGTTTGGCGTTCATGAGGTTATTTCCACCATTATGTTAAACTGGGTTGCATTTTATTTAAATAACTATATTGTAATGTTGGATGGTTTTAGAAGGCCACAAAGTGAAACTTCATATGATATTTTAAAAACTGCAAGTATTGAAATATTAGGAAATTGGAAGATTTCTGATACTGGACGTGAATGGCTTGCAAATTATCCTTTTTTGGCTGATGCGATGCGAGCTCCTGTAAATTTAGGAATTATAATCGCCATATTACTTGCTGTGCTTATTTCCTTTATTCTAAATAAATCAACTTTGGGTTATCAATTAAGAGCCGTTGGATTTAACAAATATGCAGCAGAATATGGTGGTATTAATGTTCAAAAGAGTATACTAGTATCCATGATCATCGCTGGGGCCTTAGCAGGATTGGCTGGTGCCATCCAAGTGATGGGAGTAACAAAAAACGTGGCAGTGTTAGCAGCTATGGAAGGTTATGGTTTTAACGGGATTGCTGTTTCCTTAATTGGTGGCAACACAGCAATAGGCAGTATTTTTGGTGGCCTTTTATTTGGTATTCTTCAATATGGCGGACCGAAAATACAATCTGCATTACAAGCTCCTTCTGAGGTTATCAATATTGTGATTGGTACCATTGTTTTCTTTATCGCGATTCCCAAATTTATCAAGATGGTCTTATTATTAAGAAAGAAACGAGGTGAACAATTTGTTAGATAGTGTCGCCTTTATTATTGGAACCACTTTAATGTATGCAACACCTTTGATTTACACAGCTTTAGGAGGAGTTATCTCAGAAAACTCTGGAGTTGTCAATATTGGTTTAGAAGGTATGATGACGGTCGGTGCTTTTGTAGGTGCTACAGTAGGTTATTTTACTGGTAATCCTTGGTTAGCTTTCTTAGCTGCTGGGGTTGCTGGTGCTTTTCTCGCTTTATTTCATGCAATTGCTTCCGTTTCATTTGCTGCAGATCAAGTTGTCTCAGGAATTGCAATTAACTTTTTAGGGCCTGGTTTGGCATTGTTTTTTAGTCGTTTATTCTTTGAAGGAGCGACAATGACCAAACCAATCCCCTTAACCGCAAAGATACCACGGCCTCTAAATGGGTTATTTCCGCAAAACTCTATACTTGATCAAATTTTTAATCAATATGCTACCGTTTACCTTGCATTTCTTTTGGTATTTATTGTCTGGTTTGTATTATACAAAACCAAATTTGGTTTAAGAGTGCGAGCGGTTGGTGAACATCCGAAAGCAGCTGATTCCCTTGGGGTAAATGTTTATAAGATCCGATATATTGCTGTATTATTATCTGGTGTTTTTGCTGGTTTTGGTGGAGCAGCAATGAGTATAGCTGTTGTTTCCAACTTTAGACCTACTCTTATTTCTGGCCAAGGATTTATTGCCTTAGCCGCTATGATCTTTGGAAAATGGAAACCTCAAGGGGCAATGTGGGCTTCGTTATTATTTGGTGCTGCACAAGGATTAATTGTTTATCTTGGTTCGACAGGAATTCAAATACCATCTCAATTGTTGGCGATGTTACCATATGTTATAACGTTAATTATTTTAATGAGTTTTGTTGGCAAAGCAGTAGCACCAGCATCTGTTGGTATCCCCTATGAGAAAGGGGAAAGATAGAGTCAGTTTCCAATTTAGGAAACTGGCTCTTTTTTATCATGAAAAATGAAGAATCGGGGTAAGATAATTTTAGACTACTTAACAACTTCATCAAGAAAGAGGAATGAACATGAAAAAACAAAAATTCATTATCCTGCTTTCAATTCTTATATTGATATCGTCAGTATATTATGTTGGAATGAATTACAACTCACAACCCACTTTCGGTAAAACGACTCTGGTATGGGGCTCTAAGGGCGGAGATGTTTATGAATTGCAAGGAAGGCTGAAATTTTTAGGTTTTTATAAAGGAAAAATTGATGGTGTCTTTGGTTGGCGAACATATTGGGCTGTTCGAAATTTTCAATATAAGTTTGGAATGAAAGTAGATGGTATTGTAGGAAGCAAAACCAAATATATGTTATGGAAGGCAACAAAAAACTGGCGTCCAACTTATACAGCAAAGAAAACGGCTAGGAAAGCTTATTCAACAAGAGGGTTTTCTGAAAATGATATTCGTATAATGGCCAATGCAGTATATGGGGAAGCACGAGGAGAACCTTATGTCGGTCAAGTTGCAGTTGCTGCAGTGATACTAAATCGTGTAGAAAATCCAGCTTTTCCTAATACACCATCTGGAGTGATTTTTGAACCAGGTGCGTTTACAGCAGTCGCCGATGGACAAATTTGGTTAACTCCTAATGAAACAGCTAGAAAGGCCGTCTTAGATGCAATCGCAGGATGGGATCCAACTGGTGGCGCGCTCTATTATTTTAATCCAGCTACAGCTACTTCTGCTTGGATTTGGTCTAGACCTCAGATTAAAAAAATTGGCAACCATATCTTTACTAAATAATAGTTAACAAAACTGAGGTGAATAACATGTGGGAATGTAAATATTGCGGAGGTACAAAAGGAATGTACTATAAGGACGGTCAATTGGAAGGAATGCTTTGTTTGGCTCCTGATTGTGGTCGATTTAATGAACGGGAAGAAAATGACGAGTTATATGATAGCGATCTATAATATATTTATCTAAAGGGGGTATAACCTCCTTTTTTAATGTGTAGAAAAAGTGGTAAACTATGGATATTATAAATAGAAGGGAATGAGGATATTGTTTTTAGATCAATTTTCAAAGAAAGAAATCCATTCAATCCAAGTTCATCATTTACAAACAGATAAATATAAAACAAATACCATTGTAGTAAATATTGCAACTGACCTAATAAAAGAAAATGTAACAAAAGTTGCACTACTCCCTTATATATTAAAACGAGGGAGCAAAAAATATCCTTCTTTGAAACAAATTCAAGAAAAATTAGATGATTTATATGGTGTGACTTTAGATGCTTATGTTTTTAAAAGAGGAGAAAGACAAATCGTTCAATTTAGTTGTGAAGTGGCGAATGAAAAGTATTTGAATGAAAATCGTTCATTATTAAAAGAGGCAATTGATCTATTAGGGAATTTAATTACACAACCACTAATCGAAGACCAAGGTTTTCAATCAATAATTTTTGAAACAGAAAAAGAATTGTTAGCACAACGAATCAAAAGCATTTTGGATGACAAAATTCAATATGCTGAACAAAAAATGATCGAAAATATGTGTAAAAATGAACCTTATCGTCTACCTGCTAACGGTTGTTTAGACGATTTAGCACACATCACAAAAGATAACCTTTATCAATTTTATCAAGAATGGATGAACACAGCCCCAATCGATTTTTTTATCGTTGGAGATTATGATGAATCAATTGTTCATACTGCAATTGCAGAGTCTTTTCAACTGCCAAAGCGGCAGGTGAAACCATTAGCAGAAGTAATCGTTGATGTTCCTGTAAAAGAGGAAAAAATCGTTGTCGAAGCATTAGATGTAAAGCAAGGAAAATTAAATTTAGGATTAAGAACGTATACGACGATACAAGATGACGATTACATTCCTATGTTGCTTTTCAATGGAGTTTTAGGTGGTTTTGCTCATTCTAAATTATTTGTTAATGTGCGTGAGAAGGCGAGTTTAGCTTATTACGCCTCTTCAAAATTGGATAGTCATAAAGGGATCATGATAATTCAAAGTGGTATTGAAATTAAAAATTATGATAAAGCCGTTGAAATCATCAAGCAGCAAGTTCAAATGATGAAAGAAGGTAAGATAACAGAGCAAGAAATCAATCAGACAAAAGCCATATTAACAAACCAGTTAAAAGAAATGCTAGATCGACCAAGACAACTTATAGATTATACTTATCATGGAGTATTAAGCCAAAAGCCAAGGACATTATCCCAAATGATCGAACAAACTAAACACGTAACGATTGACGATCTTATTCGAGTAGGGCAAAAAGTGAAATTAGATACGATTTATTTTTTAAAAGATCACGTTAAGGAGGATGCTAATTGAAAAAAATTATATTTGAGCAATTGGATGAAACGTTATTTACGGATCGATTAGACAACGGCTTACAAGTATATGTTTTACCGAAAAAAGGGTTCCAAAAAACCTATGCCACATTTACGACTCGCTATGGATCCATCGATCGTGAATTTAAGGTGAATGGGCAATTGATCAAAGTTCCCGATGGAATTGCACATTTTTTGGAACATAAAATGTTTGAAGAAGAAGAGGGAGATATTTTTCATACTTTTGCCATTCAAGGTGCACAAACAAATGCTTTTACCAGTTTTGACCGAACCACTTATTTATTTTCGAGTACTGAAAACATTGAAAAAAATTTAGAAACATTAATCGACTTTGTACAGCGTCCTTATTTTACCGATGAAAATGTAGAGAAAGAAAAAGGGATTATCGCGCAAGAAATTCGCATGTATGATGATAACCCAGATTGGCGTTTATATTTTGGCTTACTCAGAGCCTTATACCATACGCATCCTATTCGTATTGATATTGCTGGAACGGTCGAATCGATTCATCAAATTACAAAAGAACAGTTATATACATGTTATGAAACGTTTTATCACCCGAGTAATATGGTATTATTCGTGGTAGGTGGAGTCGATCCACATAAAATCATTGAGGTCGTCAAAACAAATCAGGCAAAGAAAAAATTTAAAAAAGCGCCAGATATTGAACGAGTACATCCAGAAGAACCAGAAGCCATCCATCAACCCCAAAATGAAATCCATCTACCTGTAGCGATGCCAAAGGTGCTTGTAGGTTTTAAACATAAAAATCTTGGCTTACAAGGAAAGGAATTTATTAAGAAAGAACTTGAAATGCAACTCTTATTAGAATTACTTTTGGGGAATGGAAGTAACTTTTATCATCATCTAATCAGCCAAGGGCTCATTGATGAAGATTTTGGCTTTGAATTTCAAATAGAGCAAAACTATGCTTTTTCCTTAATCGGCGGAAATACGAAAGATCCAGATGATTTGGTGAATCAAATTCAGGATGTTATTTTCCATACAAAAGGATTTGATGAACAACTTTTTCAAAGAAGCAAGAAAAAGAAAATGGGAGACTTTTTAAGGAAATTAAATGTACCTGAATTTATTGCCAATCAATTTAGTCGTTATTTATTTAATGAGTCCAATCTTTTTGAGATCCTACCTGTACTTGAAGAGATTACAGTTGAAGGGATCAATAAGACTTTAGAAGATTTTACGGAAAAAAATATGGCCATTTCTATTGTTCGTCCTTAATCGGTGCTTGGATAACTAAGCTCCGTTTTAATTTTGGGGGTGGGGATTTGCATGAAACAAGTCGCTTTAATTACAGGTGCATCAAGTACCATAGGAATCGCCATTGCTAAGAAATTAGCGAATAAAAAAATACCCTTAATTCTTCATTATTATCGAAACAAAGAAAGAATCGACGAATTTATGAGGCAGCAAATTACAGGAAATGATTTGTTAGCTTTTTCAGTTGATCTATCAACAATTGAAGGAATAGAGAATCTTTTCCGTCAAATTGAAAAAACCGGCTTAAAACCTACGATTTTGATTAATAATGTGGGTGCATCCCATTATGGATTAATTCAAGATGTAACATATGAAGAATATCAAAAAATAATGAATATCATGGTGATGAGTACTTTTTTTTGCTCACAAAAAGTTGTTCCGAATATGATTCGGCAAAAATTTGGCCGAATTATCAATATTTCGTCTGTTTGGGGGCAAGTTGGTGCAGCCAATGAAGTTTTATACTCCATGGCAAAAGGAGCAATTGACTCCTTTACTAAAGCTTTAGCCAAAGAATTAGCTCCTTCAGGAATCACGGTAAATGCTATTGCTCCTGGTATTGTCCTCTCACCAATGATGGCGAATTTTTCACAAGAAGAATTGGAAATGATGAAAAACGAAATTCCGATGAATCGTTTTGCAAAACCAGAGGAAATTGCATCTTTGGTTGTACATCTTTTACAACCTGAATCCTCATATATCACGGGTCAAATTATTCGCATAGACGGGGGATGGGTTTAAATTTAGGATGAATAATAACTGTTTATCTAATGCATATTAAAAATGAACGGATATTTCCGTAGCAAATTTAAAGAGGGGGACTAAATATGTCTGTGCTCGATAATTTCCAAGATTGGAAACAATTCTTAAATGAACGAGTAGACCAAGCACAACGTATGGGATTAGATGATCAAACCATCGCTAACTTGGCTTATCAAATTGGGGACTATTTAAATAAACAAGTAGATCCCAAAAACCAAGAAGAACGCCTTCTTAAAGACCTTTGGGATCATAGTAATGAAGAACAACAAAAGGTTCTTGCCCAAATTATGGTACAGCTTGTAGACAAAAAATAACTTATTTTTAAAAATGCCCCTGTTATTTTAGGGGCATTTTTACTATCTTTTTTACTCTACTATTGAGTGAGTTTGTTGTATACTTATTTATATGATATGGTAAGGGAGAGGTTATATGATTTCTCAAGAGCCCAAGCCTTGGTATTTGGAATATAAAATACATAAAAATCGCCCAGGACTTTTAGGAGATATTTCTTCGATGCTGGGTTTAATGAACGTTAATATTATGACCATTAATGGTGTAGACCTACAAAAAAGAGGAATGATCTTACACATTTATGATATGGAAAAAATCGAACTGATCGGAAAATTTTTAAAAGATGTTCCTGATATCACGATTACTGCTTTTCGTCCTCCGACGATTTTAGATCGTTTAGCTGTACGCCATGGCAAATATATCGATCGAGACTTATCTGATAAAAGAACATTTCGATTCGTACGGGATGAGATAGGATTGTTAGTTGATTTTCTAAGCGAAATCTTTCGGAATTCAGGTCATCAATTAATTGGAATTCGTGGAATGCCCCGTGTTGGAAAAACAGAATCGATCGTTGCAGGTAGTGTTTCGGCAAATAAAAAGTGGATCTTGGTATCTTCTACGTTACTTAGACAAACCATTAGAAATCAATTGGTAGAGGATGAGTTAGATCCAGAGAACATTTTTATTATCGATGGAATCGTATCAACACTGCGAGCAAATGAGAACCATCGCGATTTAATTCGAGAGATTTTACGTATGCCTGCGACAAAAGTGATTGAACATCCAGATATTTTTATCCGGGAAACCGAATATAACCTTGATGATTTTGATTATATTATTGAACTTAGAAATGATCCTGATGAAGAAATCACTTATAATTTAATTAATACTAGTTTTAGTTCCTTTGATATCAGTTAATTGGCGGAGGGGATTTAATGTCTGAAGAATTAGGGCAGTTACTACGCGAACTAAGAATAAAAAAAGGATATTCTATTGAAGATATTCAAGAAATTACAAAAATTCGATCAAAGTATATTGAAGCGATTGAACAAGGAAGACTTGACGAACTTCCAGGGAATTTTTATGCAAAGGCGTTTATAAAAAGTTATGGTGAAGTGGTTGGTCTTAACCCTGATTTGATTGAACAATATCAAAATTTAATCCCAAATACAGATCTTGAGGATTTGCCTTCTAAAACGGCACATTCTTTGGCAAAACCCCCATCTAAAATGGGAAAGTATCTTCGACTTTCCTCTATTTATATTTTCGTTGGAATTGTTTTACTTCTTATTTATATGTTGATTGTCTCAATAGTACAAGATAAACCGAATGAATCCACAGGGGATCTTGATAAAACCAGATTAGAAACGACAGAAAAGTCTGTTCAAAAACCTAATACTTCTCTTACTTCCAAAAATAATCAAAACCAGTCAACTAAAGAGCCAAGTAAATTACAGCCATTAAGTACAGGTATCGAAGTAACGAAGGTAAGTACCACCTCATATCGGAATCGAACAAAGGATATCTATGAGGTTGTTAGTACTGAAAATCAAGATATTGAAATTCAATTGAGTTTTAATGATAGTTGTTGGTTTGAGATTCGAAAAGGCGGTCCACGTGGAAAATTGATTGTCATGAATACACTTAACAAAGGTCAAGTGACTGACAAAATAAAATTAGATGATCAAGAATTGTGGATTCATTTAGGGAATGCGGCAGGTGTTCAATTGAATGTGAATGATAAAAATATATCTGTAGGGAATGAACCTGGGCCCAAATATATTTCTATCCAAAAGAAGAAGACGCAATAATATTCATTTATGGCTTCATGTATTTTGTGAAGCCTTTTTTTATTTAAGGTATTATTGCAAAATTGTTTACTTTGACTAGTTTTTGAACTTATATTATACTTGTGAAGTATCAAAATAGGTATTGTTTGTAGAAAGTGTGGTAGAAAATGGCGAGAAAGAAGCAAAAAGTAGCAATTGTTACATTAGGATGCGAAAAAAATCTTGTTGATTCAGAAATTATGTCAGGATTATTGGAGAAAAATGGTTATAATATCATAAATGAAAAAGAAGATGCAGATGTGATTATAGTGAATACATGCGGCTTTATTGATGCATCAAAAGAAGAATCGATCAATACCATTTTAGACATGGCTGATTATAAAACAACAGGTAAATTAAAATCACTGATTGTAACAGGATGCTTGAGTCAGCGGTATAAAGAAATACTTATGGAAGAAATGCCCGAGATTGATGCGCTTGTGGGGACGGGAGAATTTGATCGAATTGTTGAAGTTATCAAAGAATCCCTTGAAGGAAAAAAACCGATCTATATTGGAAATCCCATATTTAGCTATGAACAAAATCTACCACGTAAAAGATCAACTCCTTTTTATTCCGCATATATTAAAATTGCTGAAGGCTGTGATAATTCTTGTACGTTTTGCGTAATACCTTCTCTGCGAGGAAAGTTTCGTAGTAGAGGAATCCCTTCCATTGTAAATGAGGCAAAGGATCTGGTTAACCAGGGAGTAAAAGAAATTAGCCTTATCGCACAAGATACTACTAATTATGGTATGGATAAATATGGTAGAATTATGTTGCCAGAATTAATAGAAGAATTGTCAAAAATTGAAGGTCTAGATTGGATTCGCTTGCATTATTTATATCCCGGTTATTTTACTGACGAATTGATTGATGCTTTTGCAACCAATCCTAAACTTTGTAAATACATTGATATGCCTCTGCAACATAGTGAAGATCATATTTTAAAGAAAATGTTACGTCCAGGTCGGCAAACAGATATTCGGAATTTAATTCATAAGATCCGTTCGAGAATACCTGACGTTGCATTGAGAACTTCGATTATTGTTGGTTTTCCTGGTGAAACCGAAGAAGATTTTGAACACCTTATTGATTTTATTAAAGAAATTCGTTTTGATCGTTTAGGGGTATTTACTTATTCCGAAGAGGAAGGATCTCCTGCTTCTCGTCTCCCAAATAAAATCCCCCAAGAAGTAAAAGAAAAAAGAGCGAATATTCTTATGGAAGTACAAAGAGAGATCGCCAAAGAACGAAATTCACGATTTGTTGGTAAAGAATTAGATGTTCTTCTTGAGAAATATGATGAAGAAAATAAAGTTTTCATTGGTCGAACTCAATATGATGCGCCTGAAATTGATGGTGAAGTATTTGTTAGTAACATCAAAGCCAATATTGGCGAAATTGTAAAGGTTAAAGTCACCCATTCATTTGAATTTGACCTCTTTGGGGAGGGTATTAAGAGTGAACCTGCCAAATAAAATCACGCTCATCAGGATCTTTCTAGTTCCAATCATTATGGTTTTTTTACTTATTCGCTTTGATTTTGGTGAAATTAAAATTGCAGGTGAAATGATCACTTATAGTGAACTTATTGCTACTTTTATCTTTATCGTAGCAGCAAGCACTGATGGGCTTGACGGATATATTGCTCGAAAAAGAAAACTCGTTACCAATCTTGGTAAATTATTAGATCCGTTAGCTGATAAATTATTAATTTCGGCAGCATTGATTTCGTTAGTCGAAATGCAACGATTAGATGCATGGATTGCAATTGTCATCATTAGTAGGGAGTTTGCTGTAACTGGCCTGCGAATGGTTGCAGCTGCCGAAGGATTTGTTATTGTTGCAAGTAAATTAGGAAAATTAAAAACGGTCACACAGATTATCGCGATTGTACTATTAATGTTAAATAACTTTCCCTTTAATTATATTCATATTCCCCTCGCCCAATTAATGGTATGGATTGCTGTACTCGTTACCATTATTTCAGGTATCGATTATTTTATAAAAAATAAACAAGTGATTGAAATGAAATAGGACTGATATTAGGTATAGACCTACTATTTTTTCTTTATGTATTTAGGAAACGGAGGACGTTATTTTGTTAAAAGGTGAAATCATTGCCGTTGGAACAGAATTGTTATTAGGGCAAATTGCAAACACAAATGCCCAGTTTATCTCAAGAAAAATGGCGGAAATTGGAGTTCCAATTTATTACCATGTTACTGTTGGCGATAATGAAGAAAGATTAAAAGAAGCCATATTACAAGCCCAAAAACGATCGAATCTCATTATTTTTACTGGTGGCTTAGGACCTACCCAAGATGATTTAACCAAAGAGGCAGCAGCTAAGGTTTTGAATCGAAGATTAGTCTTAGATCAACTTACTTTTGATAAAATCGTTTCTTTTTTTGAGCAAAGACAAATCAAAATGACAGAAAACAATAAAAAACAAGCAATGATCTTGGAGAAGGGTACCGTTTTTCCCAATGATCATGGACTAGCTGCTGGAATTGGACTCGAAGCTGATGGAAGATACTATGTCTTCCTTCCAGGGCCACCAAGTGAAATGAAACCTATGTTGATTCATTATGCGATCCCTTGGATCCAAAAGATTGATAGGGGAAATATTTTTTATTCAAAAGTGATGAGATTTTATGGGATTGGTGAGTCCACTTTAGAGGAACGTATCATCGACTTAATTGAAAGCCAAACAAATCCAACGATAGCGCCATTAGCAAACGATGGAGAAGTAACCCTTCGTTTAACTGCACAAGCAAAAACAGAAGAAGAAGCTTTAGCTTTTATTCGCCCAGTAGAAGAGGAAATTCACCATCGTTTAGAACCGTATCATTTTGGTAATGGCGAGGAAGAGATCGAACATGTTGTTGTTCGATTATTAGAACAATTGCAATTAACAGTATCCGTCTCCGAAAGCTGTACTGGCGGTCTTGTTGGGAGCCGATTTACGAAAATCCCAGGGAGTTCAAAGATTTATCTAGGTGGAATTATCTGTTACAGTAATGAAATAAAACATAAAATCCTTCATGTTCCAAATGAAATACTCGAAACAAAAGGAGCAGTTAGTAGAGAAACAGCACAAATTTTAAGTGAAGAAACGCTGAAATTGTTTGATACGAATCTATCCGTTTCAATCACTGGAATCGCTGGCCCAAAACCAATAGAGAATAAGCCTGTTGGTTTAGTTTATATCGGGATTAGTGAAAAAGGAAAAGAAACAATTGTGAAAGAAATTCGATTATCTGGAAGCAGACAAGTGATTCAAAAACGGGCTGCCAAGTATGCTCATTATTTTTTATGGCAGACTTTAAAAGATCGAATGAAAGAAGTTTTAAATAGAGAATAAATGTTCGCAAAAAAATCTTGTATATTCTTCCGTTTCATTATAAGATAATATCAGAAAGATACATAGGAAAATAAAAAAAGGGGAGAACGAAGTGAGCGAACGGAAAGCAGCGCTAGAAAATGCGCTACGTCAGATAGAAAAACAGTTTGGTAAAGGATCAATTATGAGACTAGGGGAATCAGCTTCTGCACAGGTAGAAACCGTTTCTAGCGGTTCCCTAGCATTAGACATTGCTTTAGGTGTTGGCGGTTATCCAAAAGGTAGAATTATTGAAATTTATGGTCCAGAATCATCTGGAAAAACAACGGTTGCTCTACATGCGATTGCTGAAGTGCAAAAACTTGGAGGACAAGCAGCATTTATTGATGCAGAACATGCCTTAGATCCAACTTACGCTAGGAAGCTTGGAGTGAATATTGATGAACTTCTCCTTTCTCAACCCGATACAGGAGAACAAGCACTAGAAATAGCAGAAGCATTAGTTCGTAGTGGTGCAGTAGATATTATTGTTATCGACTCCGTTGCCGCTTTGGTACCAAAGGCAGAAATTGAAGGGGAAATGGGAGATTCCCATGTAGGTTTACAAGCGCGTTTAATGTCCCAAGCCTTACGTAAACTTTCTGGTGCCATTAATAAATCGAAAACCATTGCCATCTTTATTAACCAAATTCGAGAAAAAGTTGGTGTTATGTTTGGAAACCCTGAGACAACACCTGGTGGTCGAGCTTTAAAATTTTATAGTACTATTCGTCTTGAGGTAAGACGTGCAGAAACCCTAAAACAGGGAAATGAAATGGTTGGTAATCGTACGAGGATTAAAGTGGTGAAAAATAAAGTAGCACCACCTTTTAAACAAGCGGATGTTGATATTATGTATGGTGAAGGGATTTCAAAAGAAGGAAGTATCTTAGATATTGGAACAGAATTAGACATTATTACAAAAAGTGGTGCATGGTATTCATACGAAGAAGAACGTCTCGGTCAAGGTCGAGAAAATGCGAAACAATATTTAAAAGAACACCCTGAAATCGCAGAAAAAATCGAGCAAAAAATTAGAGAATATCATAGCCTTGGTAAAACAATTTCAACAAGCATAAGCGACGATCCTGAAGAAGATTTATTATTTGAAGCTGAATAGCACCTATCCATCGTATAGGTGCTATTCTATTTTAGAAAGTCTGTGGTGAATAAAATGAAAAAGACTTTAATTATTACAAAAATAACAAAGCAAAAACAAAATTCGAAAAGATATAATATTCATGTCAACGATCAGTATGCATTTTCTGTTCATGAAGATGTTTTAATAGCAAAGCGGTTAATAAAAGGAAAAGAAATAACCAATGAAGATATCGAAACGATTTTAAAAGAAGAAGAAGAGAATAAAATATGGCAAAAAGCAATAAAATATTTAAGTTTTCGACCAAGAACGAGAAAGGAACTAGAAAAATATTTGATCGCTCAAGATTATGAACAAGAAATGATTCAAAATGTTATTTTAAAATTACAAGCAAAAAAGTGGCTTGATGATCGTCGTTATGCTGAAGAATTTGTAGAAGAGCAAATCAGATTAAAGCCTAAAGGAAAAAAATTAATTGCTCAAGAAATGAAAAGAAAAGGAATTTCCTCAACCTATATACAAGAAAGTCTTAGTAAAATTAACAGTGAAACAGAGTACCAAATGGCTTTAGAATTGGCAAAAAAGAAAGCTCTTCAAAATCGAAAAGAAGATTGGGTTACCATCCAACGAAAAGTTGGAGGATATTTAAGGCGGAAAGGATTTTCCTATGAAATTATATGGCAAATCTTACATGATTTAAAAAAAGATCTAAGCATTGATAGTGATCCGGATGGGGCTTGATAACTTGACAAGCTTACCAATGAATATTACAATTGAATTGCATCTTTTATATTTTTTGGAAGATGCAAACTACTTATTTTTTAATTAAAAAAATATGAAACTATGATTGATTGACGATGCCAAAGACCGAACTGGAATCGGTCTTGTTTTTTAGGTAAGCAAAAGGAGGTGAATGAATGGACTTAGGTAATATTGCCCTTTTGCTTGCGTCAACTACTGCCGGTGTCGGTGTAGGTTACTTTATCCGCAAATCCTTAGCTGAAGCAAAGATCTCCAGCGCTGAAGATAAAGCAAGACTAATCGTTGAACAGGCATATAAAGAAGCGGAAGCGACGAAAAAAGAATTGATCTTAGAAGCCAAGGATGAGGTTCACAAATTAAGAAGTGAAGCTGATAGAGATATACGCGAACGAAGGAATGAAATTCAACGTCTTGAAAGAAGGTTATTACAAAAAGAGGAAACATTAGACAAAAAATTAGAATCGTTGGAGCGTAAAGAAGAATCTCTACAACAAATGGAGAAAACGATAACAGAGACGCGAGCAAGAGTTGAGGAAACATTACGAGAACAAATAGCAGAATTAGAAAGAATCTCTAATCTAACGACAGATGAAGCGAAACAGATCATTTTAGATAAGGTTGAAAGAGAAGTTCGGCATGACACTGCTGTTTTAATTAAAGAGATCGAACAACAGACAAAAGAAGAGGCCGATAAAAGAGCAAAGGAAATTATTACCACAGCCATTCAACGTTGTGCAGCAGATCACGTGGCAGAAACAACAGTTTCGGTTGTTACCCTTCCAAATGATGAAATGAAGGGTCGAATCATTGGAAGAGAAGGCCGTAATATTCGTGCATTAGAAACATTAACAGGAATTGATTTAATTATTGATGATACTCCAGAAGCAGTGATATTATCAGGTTTTGATCCAATTCGACGAGAAATTGCAAAAACAGCATTAGAAAAATTAGTAGCTGATGGCCGAATCCACCCTGCTCGGATTGAGGAAATGGTGGAAAAAGCTCGTAAAGAAGTAGACGAACGAATTCGTGAATATGGAGAACAGGCAACTTTTGAGGTTGGTGTTCATAATTTACATCCGGATTTAATCAAGATTCTTGGCCGACTCAAGTTTAGAACCAGCTATGGTCAAAATGTCTTAAAACATTCAATTGAAGTTGCACATCTTTGTGGCTTAATGGCTGCAGAATTAGGACAAGATGTAACTTTAGCTAAAAGAGCTGGTTTACTCCATGATATTGGTAAAGCAATTGATCATGAAGTAGAAGGGTCACATGTTGAAATTGGAGTCGAATTAGCTAAGAAATATAATGAACACCCAGTTGTTATAAATGGGATAGCATCTCACCATGGAGATGTAGAGCCAACTTCGATTATTGCTGTTTTAGTTGGGGCAGCTGATGCCCTGTCTGCAGCTAGACCTGGTGCACGAAGAGAAACACTAGAAACATATATTAAACGTTTAGAAAAACTTGAAGAAATTTCCGAATCCTTTGAGGGTGTTGAAAAATCTTATGCCATTCAGGCAGGGCGAGAAGTAAGAGTTATGGTAAATCCTGAACAAATTTCTGATGATGACGCGATCATATTGGCAAGGAGTATAACAAGACGTATCGAAAATGAACTCGATTATCCGGGCCATATAAAGGTAACCGTCATCAGAGAAACACGAGCGGTAGAATACGCAAAATAAAGTGGCTTTGCCACTTTATTTTATTTTATTCAAATTCCAGTAAGATTAAATGAAAGAAATAACAAGGAGTGAAACTTTTTGAGAATTCTTTTTTTTGGTGATATTGTTGGCTCTCCAGGTCGCAGGGCAATACAAGAAAATATTGGTAAAATCAAACAAAAATATCGACCACAGATTATTGTTGCAAATGGAGAAAATGCTGCAGGTGGTAGGGGAATTACAGAAAAAATATTAAAAGAATTGATGAATCTTGGTATTCAAGTGATTACGATGGGAAATCATACTTGGGATCAAAAAGATGTCTATCAATTTATTGGCAATTTTCCCAATCTTATTCGTCCAGCCAATTATCCGAGTGGTACTCCTGGAAAAGGCTATACCATCATTAATTTTAATACTCATAAATTAGCGATTATTAATTTACAAGGACGTACATTTCTGCCAGCTATTGATTGCCCTTTTAAAAAAGCGGAAGAAATTTTGGAGAGTGTTAGAAAAGAAACATCCAATATTCTTATTGACTTTCATGCCGAAGCAACTTCAGAAAAGCAAGCAATGGGTTGGTTTTTAGATGGGAAAGTAAGTGCTGTAATAGGAACACATACCCATGTTCAAACAGCAGATGAACGAATTTTACCAAAAGGGACTGCCTATATTACCGATGTAGGAATGGTAGGTCCTTATGATGGGATTTTAGGAATGAAAAAGGAAGAAGTGATCGAAAAATTTATTACTTCTATGCCTCAAAGATTTGAGGTTGATAAATCGGGAAGATGGCAATTAAATGCTGTTATTATTGATATTGATTTGGCTTCAGGAAAAGCAAAACATATTGAACGTATTTTTCTTAACCAAGAAAAAACGATTGTAGATAATCTAATTTGAAATATTTTTTGTTCTAAATTTTATGATATTTTCTTTTTAACAGCAGGAATTTTTTTAAAAGACAGCGAATATATATTACTAATGGTTTAACTCATAATGTTGTCGTACAAGGAGGTTTCAATCCATGGAGGTATTAAAAGTTTCAGCAAAATCTAGTCCCAATGCTGTTGCAGGTGCACTAGCTGGAGTGCTGCGTGAGCGTGGTGCCGCTGAGATACAAGCGATAGGTGCAGGTGCACTGAATCAAGCTGTCAAAGCAGTAGCAATCGCGCGAGGTTTCGTAGCGCCTAGTGGTGTTGACCTTATCTGTATTCCTGCTTTCACAGATATTGTGATTGATGGCGAAGAAAGAACTGCAATTAAATTAATTGTTGAACCTCGATAGGGCTGGATTTTTAAACCTGTTTTCCTTTAAGGAAGACAGGTTTTTTCGCTATGGTTTAAAATCATATTTTCGGAGTGATAAGATGATTATTGATGCCCATTGTGATGTTTTATGGAAATTATTAAATGATCGAAGTATTTCTTTTTATAATAAAGATTCAAGATTGCATGTGAATTATCCCAATATGATAAAAGGAAAAGTTGATCTACAAGTTTTTGCTATTTATATTCCGCCGTCAATAAAAACGTCAAAATTTAAAGTCGCAATTCAATCGATTGATGATTTCTATCAGATGATCATTAGACAGAAAAATCATTTGAAACTTGCTACAACATATCAAGAGATTGAAACCTTTATAGGTCAAGGCAAGAAAGTTGCTCTGCTGTCGATTGAAGGTGCAGAGGTTATAGAAGGGGATTTAGCAAAACTAAGAACCTTTTATCGTTTAGGTGTTAGGGCAATGGGACTTACATGGAATCAAGCAAATGAAGTGGCAGATGGTGTCATGGAACAAAGAGGAGGAGGATTAACAAGCTTTGGTCAAGAAGTTGTAAAAGAAATGAATCGTCTTGGAATGATGATTGATGTTTCTCATCTATCAGAAAGAGGATTTTGGGATGTGATTGAACGAAGTGAAAAACCCATTCTTGCTTCTCATTCGAACACGAAAAAAGTGTGTAACCATCCGCGAAATTTAACAGACGGGCAAATAAAAGCAATTATTAAACAAGGTGGTATGATTGGCGTTACCTTTGTGCGAGAATTTACATCGACAAAAAAAGAACCTACGATTGATGATCTTCTCTTACATATTGACCATATCGCAACATTAGGCGGAATTGAACAAATTGGATTAGGTTCCGACTTTGATGGCGCTATCCCGATCAAAGGTTTAGAAAACGCTGGAAAATTGGATAACCTAGTCAACGCTTTATTGAAACATTTTGATCAAAAACATGTAGAAGGGATATTAAAAGAAAATTGGTTACGTTATTATAAAAAAGTTCTTCGTTAATTTGTTATATTCTGACTTTTAAATGTATTCGGTAAAATCAGTAAAAATTCTTTAAAATAGTGAGAAAATACTAGCTGTTTTCAGATAATAAGTAAAAAATTATATTCTTTTATAGTTTAATAGAAAATTCCCAATTGTAAGCGGTTTGATTTTTTTCCAAATTAGACATAAACTTAGGGAAGTTTTAGTGATAGTAATTGTGAGGTGACGGGGAAAAGAGAAATCATTATTCAATCTATCATTTTTACCATTTTTAAAGGGGTGGAGAAAATGTTAAATCAACTTTCGTGGAAAGTTGGCGGACAACAAGGGGAAGGTATTGATAGTACTGGTGAAATTTTTGCTACGGCATTAAATCGACTTGGTTATTATCTTTATGGATATCGGCATTTTTCATCTAGGATTAAAGGCGGACATACAAACTATAAGATTCGTGTAACAACAAAACCTGTAAGGGCAATTTCTGATGATTTAGATATTTTAATTGCTTTTGATCAGGAAACCATTGATCTAAATAGCGAGGAATTACGAGAAGCTGGCATCATCATTGCAGACTCTAAATTTAATCCGCAAGTAAAAAAAGAGAATGTTCGTTTCTTCTCTGTTCCTATTACTGAAATTGCTCAGAATCTAGGAACATCGTTGATGAAAAATATGGTTGCTGTGGGTGTAACGAGTGCAATTTTGGATCTTCCAATCGACTCATTTAAAGAAATCGTGGAAGAAATGTTTGGCAAAAAAGGACAAGAAGTTGTCAATAAGAACATTGAAGCAATTCGTCAAGGTGCTGAATATATTCGAAATGAAGCAAAGGGCAGTTTAGATGATTTTGTATTAGCCAAAGCGGATGGAAAAAAACGCCTGTTTATGACTGGAAATGAGGCTGTAGCTTTGGGTGCGATTGCAGCAGGAGTTCGTTTTATGGCTGCTTATCCAATTACTCCAGCTTCCGAAATTATGGAGTATCTTATTAAAAAATTACCAGAACTAGGTGGAACTGTTATTCAAACCGAAGATGAAATTGCAGCTGTTACAACGGTTATTGGGGCTTCTTATGGTGGAATTCGTACAATGACCTCTACTTCTGGTCCTGGTTTATCACTTATGCAAGAAGCAATAGGTTTAGCAGGAATCACTGAGACTCCACTTGTCATCGTCGATGTTCAACGTGGGGGCCCAAGTACAGGATTACCAACAAAAAATGAACAAAGTGATTTTAACGCAGCGATTCATGGTGCACATGGTGAGATACCAAAAATCGTAATTGCTCCTAACTCCGTTGAAGACGCTTTCTATGATACAGCTGAAGCATTCAATTTAGCTGAAAAATATCAATGCCCTGTTATTGTTCTGACTGATCTTTCATTGGGAATGGGTAAACAAACAGTAGAACCTCTTGATTATCATAGAATTGAAATCGATAGGGGTAAATTCTTAGGTAATCAAGAATTACCAGCAATTGAAGGTATGTTTAAACGTTATGAATTCACTGAAGATGGAATTTCTCCACGAGTCATTCCTGGACAAAAATATGGAATCCATCATGTAACCGGTGTTGAACACGCAGAAACAGGCCGTCCTTCAGAGGCACCTGCTATTCGTAAGAAGATGATGGAAAAACGTTTAAATAAAATTAAAAACATTACATTCAATCATCCTGTTCTAAAACAAACTCCACATGATGAAGCGGATCTATTAATTGTTGGAATTGGATCAACCCAAGGAGTTATAACCGAAGCAATTGGTCGCTTAGAGAAGGATGGATTAAAAATAAATCAAGCACATGTACGTCTTGTCTATCCATTCCCTGCTGATGAATTGAAAGAATTAGTCGAGAAAGCTAAAAAAGTAATCGTTGTTGAGAATAATGGAACGGGTCAATTAGCAGATCTCATAAAATTACATGTAGGCATGGGCGAAAAAATAGAAAAATTACTAAAATATGATGGCAATCCATTCTTACCATCAGAAATCTACAATGGAGTTAAGGGGTTGATATAAAATGGCAACATTTAAAGACTTTCGTAACGATGTAAAACCAAATTGGTGTCCGGGCTGTGGAGACTTTGCTGTTCAAGCTGCGATTCAAAAGGCTGCTGCAAATGTAGGTCTTGAACCTGAAAATTTTGCCATTGTTTCTGGGATTGGCTGTTCTGGTCGAATTTCAGGATATATTAATGCCTATGGTTTTCATGGAATTCATGGAAGGGCATTACCTATTGCACAAGGATTGAAAATGGCAAACCGAAATTTAACGGTTATGGCTGCTGGTGGAGATGGAGACGGTTTCGCTATTGGTACGAACCATACGATCCATGCCATTCGTAGAAATATCGATATTACTTATGTAGTGATGGATAATCAAATTTATGGTTTAACAAAGGGTCAAACTTCACCTCGTAGTATGTTTGGGGCAAAAACAAAAAGCACGCCAAAAGGTTCCATTGAACAACCAATTCGTCCTTTAGAATTGGCGATTTCTGCTGGTGCTACTTTTGTTGCTCAGGGTTTTTCAGGAGACCTTGCTCAACTTACTCGTATTATTGAAGAAGGAATCAAACATAAAGGATTTTCATTTATCAATGTATTTAGTCCTTGTGTTACATTTAATAAAGTGAATACTTATGACTGGTTTAAAGAGCATATTGTAAACCTTGACGAGGATCCAACTTTTGATCCAACTAACCGTTCTATGGCTGTTCAAAAAGTAATGGAACATGAAGGGCTTGTAACAGGAATTATCTATCGCGATCCAGAAAGACAATCTTTTCAAGATTTAATACCTAATTTTAGTGAAACACCATTAGTCAATGTTGACCTAAAATTATCCGATGATGTTTTTGCTTCCTTGTTGAAAGAATTTGAATAAAAACGATATAATATAAAAGCCATCTCATTAAATTGAGATGGCTTTTATATTCCCTTATAAATCATGTATCTACATAGGAGGTACTTCTCATGAAAATTACCGTTTTAGGTTATCAGTCGCCATTTCCAGGGGCAAATAATAGTGGACCCGGATTTTTATTGGAACATAACAATAAATATTATCTTATAGATGTAGGAAGTGGAGTTCTTGCTAAACTGCAACAACATATCCAAGTCAGCCAATTGTCAGCCGTATTTATATCTCATTTACACCACGATCATATGAGCGATTTTTTAGTTCTTCAATATGCTATGCAAATGGAATTCGTAATGAAAGGTCGGACAAAACCTTTACCTGTTTATTTCCCGCAGGAACCGCAACAAGAAGCAAGTCTGATTCCGTTCCAACATTTTATCGAACCCCATCATATTAACGAATCAACGAAATTACAGTTGGATGATCTTGAAATCTCATTTTTACAAACCGACCATGGTGTTCCTACATATGCGATGAAATTCCAATCGGGCGAAAAAACATTTGTTTATGGTGCAGATTCCGGTATCCATACTCATTGGGCGCCATTTGTCAATCATGCGGATCTCTTAGTTTTAGAATGTACTTATCTAGAAAAAGATCGCCCATCTAAACCAATGGGACATCTTTCAACATATGATGTTGCAAGATTAAGCCAAGAATTAAAACCAAAAAAATTACTTGTCACTCATTTATACCCAGAATATGATCCGAATAAAATTGAAGAAGAATTATTATATGCGGGAATCGATGGAACTTTGATCATGCCGATGATCGGAAAGGTGATCGAAATATAATGGCTTTTTTACCTATTCTTCAATATGGAAAAGAACTCATTCGAACGCGAGTAAAAAAAGGGGATATCGTTGTTGACGCAACTTGTGGAAATGGCTTTGATACAGTTTTTTTAGCCGAATTAGTAGGTGAGACAGGAAAGGTATATGGTTTTGATATTCAAGAACAAGCAATCATAAAAACAAAAAATCGTCTAAAAGAAAAAAATTTATTAGATCGAGTCCACTGTATTCAAGAAAGTCATGAAGAAATAAAAAAATGGGTAAAGCACAAAGTAAAAGCTGCAATGTTTAATCTTGGATATCTACCTGGTTCTGATAAAACGATTGTAACGAAAGGTGAAACAACCATTAAAGCGATTGAAGCTTTAATTCATCTATTAACCGATGATGGGATCATTGTGCTGATTGTTTATACTGGCCATGATCAAAGACAGGAAGCAAATATCGTTGAAACATTTTTAAAATCCTTTTCCCAAAAAGAGTATACTGTCATGAAATTACAGTATATCAACCAAATAAACCATGCTCCTTATCTAATTGCAATTGAAAAGAAAAACGCTTAAGGTGATTGCTTATAATCCCTCATATAAAACAGCAGCCATCGTGGCTGCTGTTTTATCTACCTAAGATTCATTAGGGGAACCAATTTTCATATGAAAACTTGTTTTTTTGCCTTTTAATCCTTCAAAATGCTCGGGTGCATATTGATGCTTCTGGGATTTTATTTCTCTTGGTCGAGGACGACCTTTAGGTTTGTATAATTCGGTTGCAAACTCCGCTCTAGCAAAATCCCGTTTATTTCTAAAGATATCATTATGATTCGGCATTGCTTATTCCCCCTTTGATCCGGTATATCTTTAATTTTCCCTTTTTAAAAGGAAGTTATTATTGTGAATAAGTCCTTTAAAATGAGAACCATTCTTGTTATAATAATAAGTTGTATTTATATCATACAATTAGTATTAATTTCCTAAATAAAATAATAATATCATTGTGTCTAAAATAAGTGAGGTGAATAATTATGTCAAATATCGACATTAATAATAAATATACAAAATATTTTATTCCTCCTAACATCCAAGAAGCAAAAAAACGTGGAAAACAAGCTGTACAGATTATCGATTTTGAACCTATACCTGAGGAAATGGCCAACATTGGTAAGGGAAAATACTATTTAATTCGCACCTATGGTTGCCAAATGAATTCTCATGACTCTGAAACGATGGCAGGTATCCTTGAACACATGGGATACCAACCAACTGATGAAGAAAATGTAGCAGATATTATTCTTTTTAATACTTGCGCAGTCCGTGAAAACGCTGAGGATAAAGTATTTGGCGAATTAGGCCGGCTAAAACACTTAAAACTGGAAAAACCCCATATCATATTAGGTGTAGCTGGATGTATGCCACAGGAAGAAAAAGTAGTAAATAAAATTTTACAATCTTATCAACATGTTGATCTTATTTTTGGTACCCATAATATCCATCGCCTTCCTATTTTATTAAGGGATGCCCTTTTTAATAAGGAAATGGTTGTTGAGGTATGGTCAAAAGAAGGCGATATTATTGAGAATATGCCAAAAGTGAGACAGGATGGATTAAAAGCCTGGGTTAACATTATGTATGGTTGCGATAAGTTCTGCACGTATTGTATTGTCCCTTATACACGGGGTAAAGAACGTAGTCGTAGACCAGAAGATATAATTGCTGAAGTTCGTGAATTAGCTCGTCAAGGCTATAAAGAAGTTACACTTCTAGGGCAAAACGTCAATGCTTATGGTAATGATCTAGATATTGATTATGGATTTGCCGACTTATTAGATGATCTACGTAAAATTGATATCCCTAGAATTCGTTTTACAACTAGCCATCCAAAGGATTTTGATGATCGTTTGATTGAAGTGTTAGCAAATCGTGGAAATTTAATGGAGCATATTCATTTACCTTTCCAATCAGGTAATACAGATATATTAAAGAAAATGGCAAGAAAATATACAAGGGAAGAATATTTAGAATTAGTAAAGAAGATTAAAAAGGCGATTCCAGACGTTGTACTAACGACTGATATCATTGTAGGCTTCCCTGGAGAAACAGAGGAACAATTTCAAGATACGTTATCTTTAGTAAAAGAGGTAGGTTTTGATTCTGCTTATACTTTCATTTATTCTCCTCGTGAAGGAACACCAGCAGCTTCAATGAAGGATGATATCCCAGAAGATGTGAAAAAAGAACGTCTTCAACGATTGATGGATCTACAAAATCAGATCAGCCGCAAGAAAAACGAACAATTAAGAAACCAAGTCGTTGAGGTTCTTGTTGAAGGTATAAGTAAAACCAATTCAGAAGTTTTATCTGGTCGAACAAGAGGCAATAAACTTGTCAACTTTAAAGGAGATCCATCTTTAATTGGCCAGTTTGTACAAGTCAAAATTATTGAACCGCAAACATGGACATTAAAAGGAGAACTTGTTTCTACACAAGAGGAGTTACTTGATGTTGCCAATTAAAAAAGAAGACATTTTAAAACAAACGCAAAAACTGGCAAAGATGATCTCCGAACAAGAAGAGATAAAAATTTACCAAGTAGCAGAGAATAAAATTAAAAGTCACAAAAGAATACAAGAACTAATTACAGAGATCAAATTAAAACAACAGGAATTGGTCAATGCAAAGCATTTTCGTAAACCTAATTATATTCACCAACTTGAGGAGACTTTGGATCACCTAAATGCTGAATTGAATAGTATTCCATTGGTACATCAATATCAGCAATATCAACAAGAGATCAATCATTACCTCCAATCTATGATTCAATTAATAAAAAATGAACTATCAAAGACCCTGCCTCTTGATCATGATAATTTGTCCAAAAACTACAGATTTACTCTGTAGTTTTTTTTATGGGTTTTTTTCACCATAGACATTCGTCCTGCATAAGATTAATTGAGAATCGATTGAGGAGGGTACGATATGGTCCGTACAAATAAAGACCTACAATGTAGAGAGATCATAACAAAAGCGGTCTGTGGTAAAGGACGGAAATTTTCAAAAACGCCTCATAATATTGTGCTCCCAAATCAACCATCCAATATCTTAGGTTGCTGGGCAATAAATCATACCTTTGAAGCTGAAAAAGTTGATGATGTCATTGAGATAGTTGGTACGTACGATATTAACTTATGGTATTCCTACGCAAACAATACAAAAACAACGGTTGCAACAGAAACAGTTTCTTATAACGAAAAAGTTCCATTATCCTACCTAGATAGCAATTGTGCAAAAGACAAAGTTGAAGTTTACGCAACAGCCATTCAAGCACCGCACTGTATCGATGCTAAATTATCATCTGATGGAGATATGGTGATCGTTGAAGTAGAAAAAGAGTTCTTAGTTGAGATCGTTGGAGAAACCAAAGTATGTGTAGTCCTTTGCCAGGATTGCGATGATGAAAAAGGTTTTCTTATTGAAGAAGATGATATTGATTCCGATGAAATAGAAGATCTCAATCCATTTATCATCGATGACTTAGATTAAAACCCCTTATTTTGGGAGAGAAGGAACTCGTTTCCTTCTCTTTTTTCACTTCTTACATGTTTTTGAATAAGATAATTTTGAATGAACCCTAGAAATTGGGGGGAGAAACATGAAAGCTTTTTTCTTATACGAAAAAAATCTAAAAATAGATTCATTACTAGAACAACTTAAAATACCACATGGATCCACACTTTATTATCAAGATATTCAAGATAAAACGTTACTTATTCCATGGGGAAATGTGGAAGAAGCTTATTCTATTCCTTATTTTCTTAATAAAAAAGCTTTGTACTTACTCAATAATAAGTATGAACAATATAAAATATTCAATATCCATGGAATCTCTACTCCAATTTTTTTCGATGAGTTCACACAACAAGTAAAAATAAAAAAATTACGCTACATTCACATTTATCAAGTCGCTGTTTTTCAACAAAATATCCTTGCTTATTTTAAGCAAAAACAAAGTCAATCATTAAATTGGCTAAACAAAAATATCTTTCAAATGAAGGATAATATTAGTCTTACTGAAGTGGAAACTTTAGCAACAAAACGAGAGGAACGACGTGTTAGTCAATTAGCGATCCGTGCTGTATATTCACTCCATTTGGATTATGCGATGGTAACTGTAGGGGTAAGTGCAGGAGAAAAACCATGGATTCTCCATGTGAATCCTTATCCAAAATTGAATAAACGATTGGCAACAATATTTGCCGATGCCTTTAATCAATTCGCAATACAATGGGAAAAGATCATCAATTCACAAGGTCAAGAAGTAGTATTGGGGACTGACCCTGAATTTATCTTAAGGGATATAAATGGGAATATGGTTCTTGCTTCCCATTTTTTACCTAAAAAAGGCATTGTTGGTTGCGACGACATATGGACGAATCATGACCGAACCCAATTACCTTTAGCGGAACTAAGACCAAAACCAAGTTCTTCTCCCAGACAGCTTGTCATAAATCTCTACCAAACAATGATCTTAGCCAGCAAAAAAATAAAAAACAAAAGAATTGAATGGCTTGCTGGCGCCATGCCAATAGAAGGTTTCCCAATCGGTGGCCATATTCATTTTAGTCACGTTGACCTCAATTCTTTTTTATTACGGGCATTAGATAATTATCTTACTTTGACTGTGACCCTCTTTGAAGATCCCAAAGGGAGAAAAAGAAGGCCAAAATATGGCTTTTTAGGAGATTATCGCAGAAAATTTCATAAAGGATTTGAATATCGTACATTACCAAGCTGGATTGTCTCGCCTACCCTAACAAAAGGAGTATTTGCCTTAGCAAAATTAATCGCTGAAAACTATCTTTACCTTTCTCAAGATCCCTTATTTGATAGCAAAATTCAAGCAGCATATTATCAAGGAGATAAAGAAACCTTAAAACCTGTTGTACAAAAATTATGGGAAGAATTAAAACAATTAAAAGCCTATGACAATTTTCTCAATTATTTAGATCCTTTAGAAAAACTAATTGACAATTGGTATGTTTGGAATGAAAATCAAGATATTCGCAAAGTTTGGAAGATTCCTCCTTATCACCGTTAACAACATTACCCAAAATATAAAGACTTATGTTATAATTTATTGACATATGATCATTATGATGGGGGATTTATTATGGCTACTTACACACCAATGATCCAACAATATTTAAAGATCAAAGCAGAATACCCTGATGCCTTTTTATTTTTTCGTCTTGGTGATTTTTACGAAATGTTTTTTGAAGATGCCGAATTAGCTTCAAGGCTCTTAGAAATTACATTAACGGGTCGAGATGGTGGAACAGAGGAGAGAATCCCAATGTGTGGGGTTCCTTATCATTCTGCCGACTCGTATATACATAAACTCATTAAAAAAGGCTATAAAGTTGCCATTTGTGAACAAGTAGAGGACCCTAAGCAAGCAAAAGGGGTAGTCAAACGGGAAGTGACCCGCGTAATCACTCCAGGAACGATCATGGATGATAGACTTGTAGAAAGTAAAGTCAATAACTATATCGCTTCCATTTTCTTTTTACAACATTTAAACCAATATGGCATTTCCATTAGTGATATTTCAACTGGCGAATTTTATGCAACGATGATTGAGGATGAATTTGAACGTGTCATTCATGAACTAATTCCATACCAACCTTCTGAAATTATTCTAACAAAAAAATTAATAGAATTAGAACCGACACTGAAACAATATTTACAAACCAATCTTACTTGGTTAGATAATGAATTAAAAGAACAAGAACAACATTTCATTCAACTCGTATACGATCAGTTTCCAGAACAAAAAGAATTACCTAAAGCGATTCTCTTTAGTACAGGAATCCTATTGGATTATTTGCAAAAGACCCAACGGCAAAAACTGATTTATTTTAATGAATTACAGATTTATGAACCAAAGCAATACTTGATTCTCGATCCTTTTTCAAGACGTAATCTTGAGCTTACGGAAACAGCAAGGGATCATTCTAAAAAAGGTTCCTTGCTGTGGTTACTCGACCAAACAGAAACATCAATGGGTAGTCGTTTATTACGGCGTTGGCTAGAAAAACCGTTGTTATCCAAAACAGCCATTGAAGAACGTTTAGATGGTGTTCAGGCTTTATATGAAAATCCATTTGTTCGCGATGAACTAAAAGAACAGTTACGACAAATCTATGACATGGAACGTATTGTTTCAAGGATATCTTATGGCAATGCTACACCAAGAGACCTATATGCTTTGAAACAAAGCCTTGAAAAGATCCCAAAACTAATAGAAATCTTACTTGAAAATCAGATTGATCCTATTTTAAAATTGATGGGCGACTTTGATTTATGTGGTGACATTTATTCCTTAATTGACCAAGCTATTGTCGACGATCCGCCTTCTGGAGTAAAAGATGGGGGGATTATTAAAAGAGGGTATCATCAAAAACTTGATGAATATTATCGTGCGAGAACTGAGGGAAAAGAGTGGCTCCAAGACTTAGAACGTAAAGAAAGAGAAATAACAGGAATTAAATCTTTAAAAGTTGGATTCAATAAGGTATTTGGCTATTATATAGAAGTAACGAAATCAAACCTCGCTCAAGTTCCTACAGATCGCTATATTCGAAAACAAACACTTGCCAATGGAGAACGTTATATTACGGAAGAACTAAAAGAAAAAGAAGCTCAAATAATAGAAGCCGAAGAAAAGATGCAAGAATTAGAATATCATTTATTCACAGAAATTCGTGAGAGAATCGCCAATCAAAACCACAGATTGCAACGATTAGCACAGCAGATTGCGCTGATTGATGTTCTTTTGTCCTTTGCGAAAGTAAGTGCGATACAAGGTTATGTAAGGCCAACGTTTAATCAAAAAGGGAGAATTCAGATTCGTCAAGGAAGACATCCGGTTATTGAATATGTACAAAAGGAAACTCCATATATTCCCAATGACGTCGAATTAGATCAAGAAAGTCAACAGATATTATTGATTACCGGCCCCAATATGGCAGGAAAAAGTACCTATATGCGACAAATTGCGTTAACGATCATCATGGCGCAAATTGGTTGTTTTGTCCCAGCAGAAAGTGCAGATATAGCGATAATCGATCGTATTTTCACCAGAATTGGTGCTGGAGACGATTTAACAAGTGGCCACAGTACATTTATGGTAGAAATGCTTGAAACCAAGCAAGCAATTGTGCAAGCGACGAAAAATAGTCTAATCTTACTTGACGAAATTGGTCGAGGGACTTCTACATATGATGGTATGGCTTTAGCACAGGCCATTATTGAATATATTCATGATCATGTTCATGCCAAAACTTTATTCTCTACCCATTATCATGAATTAACCAGTCTAGCAGATCGATTTCCTAGAATCCAAAACATTCACGTCAATGTCATTGAGAAAGATGGTAAAGTGATATTCCTCCATAAGATTGAAAAAGGAAAATCTGATCGTAGCTACGGAATTCATGTTGCAGAATTAGCTGGATTACCAAAAGAAGTGATTGAAAACGCAAAACGCATTTTGCAAGAATATGAAACAAAAGGTAAAAAAGAAAAAATAGATGGAGATGTAAAAGGAATACAACTTGATCTGTTTTCAACCCAAGAAGAAAAACATCCATTGCAAAAAATAAATGAAAAAAGAAAAAAGATAGCATATGACCATGAAATCATTGAAGAGATTCTTTCTTTGGATCTATTAAATATGACGCCAATGGAAGGGTTTCAAGTACTATATGAGCTGCAAAAACGATTAAGGAAGTGAGTAATTTTGGGAAAAATTAGGGTACTCGATGACCAAATCGCTAATCAAATTGCAGCAGGAGAAGTAGTAGAACGACCAGCTTCTGTTGTAAAGGAATTAATTGAGAACAGTATCGATGCTGGCAGTACCAAAATCGACATACACATCGAAGAAGGAGGTCTCTCCCTAATTCAAGTACGAGATAACGGGGAAGGAATGGATGAAGAAGATGTTGAAAAAGCCTTTTTTCGCCATGCAACCAGTAAACTCAAAAGAGGAAATGATTTATTTCGAATCAAAACACTAGGATTTCGCGGGGAAGCACTGCCTAGTATCGCCGCAGTCTCTCGATTGACTGTAAAAACATCTCCTGGCCATGATGGAAAAGGAATCGAGTTACAATTACATGGTGGATCGATCATAAACAAACAAGAAATTGCCTATACGAAAGGAACGGAGATTACGGTTCGTGACCTTTTTTATAATACACCTGCAAGATTAAAATATATGAAATCACTCCAAACCGAATTAGGACATATTACCGATTTTGTTAATCGTTTGAGTTTAGCTTATCCTATGATTTCTTTTACTCTTACGCATAATGGTCGTCTTATCTTACGAACCACTGGAGACAGTGAACTTCGCCATGTTATCGGAGCAATTTATGGGACTAGTCTAGCGAAAAATATGATTTCCTTCTCTAATGAAAGCCCCGATTTTAAAGTTTCAGGACTTTTATCAAAACCAGAGTTTACTCGAGCAAACAAGAACCACATCTCCATTTTCGTTAATGGAAGATATATTAAACATTATGCTTTAACCCAGGCTATTATTGATGGGTATAAAACCTTATTAATGGTTCATCGTTATCCGATTACTGTACTTAACATTGAATTGGATCCTTCTTTAATTGACGTAAACGTTCATCCTGCAAAACTAGAAGTGCGTTTTAGCAAAGAACAAGAACTGCTGAAATTTGTTGAATTCACTGTTTATCAAGCACTTTATAAAGAATCCTTTATCCGTGAACCGTTAAAAACCAAACAAGACAAACCAACGATACAAAAATCCATTCAAGAGAACTTTGATTTTTCTTACTCGAAACAGAAACAAAGAGAAAACCTAACGGTTAATGAAAAAAAATTGATCTCAACCTTTTTTAACTTAGAGGATTACTTAGCAACCCCAAATCAAATGAGTATGGAAGATGAAGCTCATAGAGAACAAACGAATAACAAAAATGAACAGTCACAACCAAAAGAAGATACTTCATTAGAACCTTCTAATCGTCTTCCATTACTAGAGCCCTTAGCCCAATTTATGGGTACTTATATAATTGCACAAAATGATGATGGCCTTTTCTTAATTGATCAACATGCTGCTCATGAGAGAATTAATTATGAGAAGAATCTACGTCTGATGAATGAAGAGAAGAAAGCGAGTCAAGAATTATTAGTACCTATTACTTTTGATTTTACACCTTCGGAAATTGAAGAACTGATCAGACAGAAAGATTATTTCAATGAACATGGGATTAACTTAGAATTATTTGGAAAGAAAACGATTCTTATTCGCTCTATTCCTTTATGGATTCCAAAAGGACAAGAAAAAATTTTTCTCGAAAAATTAATACAAATGGTACTAGATAAGGGAGTCATTGACTTTTATGTTTTACGTCAAGAAATGGTTGCAACTCTTTCTTGTAAAACTTCCATTAAAGCAAATCAATATTTGACAAAAACAGAAATGGAACAATTGATTGAACAGCTAAGAAATACAGAAAATCCCTTCTCGTGCCCCCATGGAAGGCCGATTATCATCCATTTCTCTAATTATGAAATAGAAAAAATGTTTAAACGAGTGATATAAAATGATTGTAACAACTTCTTATGATGCTGATGAAGCCACACTTCATCGAGCTTTATGGATAGCAAATGCATTAAAGGCAAATTTTATTCAGCGAAAAAAACATTCCCTTAAAGCTCTGCTTGCGATTGATCGAGAAGTCATTGTCGTAGAAAAAAAGAGTGCAAAATACTTTGCGAATGAACAAGAACAACCTTTTTTCTTTCATCCTAGTATGGCTGTTTTACGTATAAACCGATTACAAAAAGGCGATAATGATATACTGGTTTCCCTTACCAAGTTAAAATCTGGAGATTCATTTCTTGATTGTACAATGGGATTGGGATCGGATTCTATCGTAGCATCTTACATTGTAGGTGAACAAGGACGCGTTTTGGGGATTGAAAGTGAACAAGTCATTGGTACCCTTGTAAAAGATGGTTTACAACTAGGTTGGAAAGAAGATCCGAAAATCGATAGGGCAATGAAGCGAATAGAAGTTCAGTTACTTGATCATTATCAATATTTAAAATTACTCCCTGATCAAAGTTTTGATGTTGTTTATTTTGATCCCATGTTTCGTAAAGGAATCAAAAAATCTTCGTCGATGGTTCCTTTAAGAAAGTTGGCCAATCCAAATCCATTGACCATTGAAACCATTGAACAAGCAAAACGAGTGGCTAAACGAATGGTTGTCTTAAAAGAAAATAAAAATAGTAGTGAATTTGGTCGACTAGGATTTACAAAAATCTTTCGTTCATCATCCACTAGCTATGGCGTAATCTTAATCGATGGCGAGGTTAAGCGATGAAAGAGAAACTCTTAGTGATCGTCGGGCCTACAGCAGTAGGAAAAACTGAACTAAGTATTGAAATTGCAATTCGTTTTCAAGGAGAGATTATCTCCGGTGATTCGATGCAGGTGTATAAAGGGATGGATATTGGTACTGCCAAAATTAGACCGGAAGAAATGAAAGGGATTCCTCATTATTTCATTGATGAATATGAACCCGATTATTTTTTTACTGTGGCTGAGTTTCAACAACGGGCGATTCAAAAAATTACAGAAATCAATCAAAGGGGCCATTTACCCATTATCGTTGGTGGAACAGGTTTATATATTAAATCGGTCACCCATCACTACCGATTTTCCAAAGATTCGATGAACAAAACATACCGACACCAATTACAAGAATGGTTAAAAATTCATGGAAAAGAGGCTTTACATAAACGTTTAGAAGAGGTAGATCCAGAATCAGCGAAAAAATTGCACGTTAATGATACAAAACGTGTCATTCGAGCATTAGAAGTCTATCATACCACAGGAAAAACGATGAGTGAGATTTTAAAAGAACAACAAATACAAACACCTTATCATTTACTTATGATTGGCTTGACTATGGATAGGAAAAAATTATATGATCGAATTAATAGACGAGTTGATCTAATGGTTCAACAAGGGCTGGTCGAAGAGGTTCAACGCTTACTAAAAAAAGGCTATGACGAAACCTTAAATTCGATGCAAGGAATTGGGTACAAGGAGATCATTCTTTATTTAAAAGGGAAAGTTACGCTTGAAGAGGCAATTGAAATGATTAAACAAGCAACGAGACGCTTTGCAAAGAGGCAGCTTAGCTGGTTTCGGAATATGCCTGGTATACATTGGTTTGATCTAACTAATAACACTTTAGAAGAGAAAGAAAAGATCACTCAGAAGATTTCTGAATGGTTAGCAGGAAAAAACTTATTACGTAAAGAATAAAATATTTCTAGACACGTTTACTTTAGGGGGTAAAAGAAATGAAACAAAGCATTAATATTCAAGATACTTTTTTAAATATTGCTCGAAAAGAGCATATACCTGTTACAATTTTTCTTATGAACGGTTTTCAATTAAGAGGAATTATTAAAGCGTTTGATAATTTCACTGTTATTCTTGAATCAGAAGGTAAACAACAAATGGTTTATAAACATGCGATTTCTACATTTGTTCCATCTAAAAATATTAATCTAGTCCAAGAACAAAAGGAAGATGATTAAATCATAGAAAACCATTTAGCGAAAAGACATTCTTTATCATTGATAAGGAATGTCTTTTTATTTTCACCATATAATGAATTGATGAGATTTTTATAAATATATTAGAAATGCAAACAAAAAAGGGATGAAAGGACCATGAATTATAAAGTAATTCAAGAAGTAGATGCTCCAATTCAAGTTAAAGACTGGATAAAAGCAAATCGATCCATTGAAAATCATATTGTGATTGAGACGAATAAAAAAATCTATCTTGTACTCACAAGAGGAGAAAAAAGAACAAGTGGTTATGAGATTACCATAAAAAGTATTGATGTGAAAGAAAAAGAAATACATATCATTTTTCAATATAAGGATCCAAATCCTGATCAATTGCTGATGCAAATTATTACCCATCCAATGCTAATACTTGAAATGGAAAAAACAGATAAGACAATTGTTTTTCATATCCTTCGTTAACACTCCCTGATTATTAGTCTTTTTATGAATGAGGAACGGATCAGTGAGGTGAATACTTTGAAGAAAAAAATAACGGCGTCAGAAGTAAATCCCCCTCATAAAATCCATATTGTTTTAGACCATAAGCGAGAAATTATCAGGATAAAAGAGACTCCCAAACAAGAAAGAGTTACAACCTCAAATCCTACGGTACAAGATCGATATAAATCGATCGTACAAGAATTAGACCGGTTAGTTGGTTTAAATGATGTAAAAAAATTGATTTTTGAAATCTTTGCTTTTATTCAGATCGATCAACAACGATCTGCTGTTGGATTACGTTCTAATTCTCAGGTTTATCATATGATATTCAAAGGGAACCCTGGTACAGGAAAAACTACTGTAGCGCGAATTATGGCTAAAATGTTCAAAGAGATGGGAATCCTCTCAAAAGGACATTTAATTGAAGTAGAACGAGCTGACTTAGTTGGCGAGTACATTGGTCATACCGCACAAAAGACAAGGGAACAAGTAAAAAAAGCTCTTGGTGGGATACTTTTTATTGATGAAGCATACTCTTTAACAAGAGGTGGAGAGAAAGATTTTGGCCGTGAGGCAATCGATACCCTTGTAAAAGAAATGGAAGATCACAAAAATGATTTTATCCTTATCTTAGCAGGCTATTCCTTTGAAATGGAGAATTTTATTCGCTCAAACCCTGGATTATATTCCCGTTTCCCTATTCAGCTTCATTTTGAGGATTATTCTTTAAATGAACTATTAGATATTGCTGAAGTGATGGTGTCGGAACGGGATTATATTCTTTCACCAATGGCAAAACAAAAACTAAAAACTTATATTATGGAAGAAAAAAATAATCCCGTGCGCAGTTTTAGTAATGCTCGTTTAGTTCGAAACTGGATAGAAAAAGCGATTCGCAATCAAGCTGTACGTCTAATTAAGGAAGGAGAAGTCACAAATTCCAAAGAGGCATTAATGACTATTCATCCCGAAGATTTAATCGACATTAAGAATAAATACTTATAATCTAGTCATTCTTTTAAGGGTGACTTTTTATTTTGTTCATTTGAATTATGTTCCTTACATTGCTTGTGGTATACTATCTTATATCTTTCGTTGATTAAGTTTACTAATAAAGAATATAGAAGGAAGAGATAAAGAATGTTATCTTTTTTTCAGTTTCCGAAACAATTTGAACAATACATCGCTGAAATTGAAAAAAAAATAGAGCCAAGAAAAAAAGAAATTGAAGAATTAGTGGAATACAACCAAGCAAAAGTGTTGAAAGCCTTTAGGCAACACCATGTATCAGACTTTCATCTTCAATCCTCTACAGGTTATGGTTATGATGATTTAGGGAGAGAGACTTTAGATCAAATTTATGCAGATGTATTTGAAGCAGAAGCCGGATTGGTGCGTCCCCATATCGTTTCTGGAACCCATGCATTGGCGATCGGTCTTTTTGGTCTTTTAAGACCTGGAGATGAACTGATGTACATTACAGGTTCTCCATATGACACTTTGGAAGAAGTGATCGGAATCCATGGTGAAGGAATGGGATCCCTTAAAGAATGGGGGATCCATTACCAATCCATTGCTTTAAAAGAAGATAGAACCGTCGATTTTGAAGAAGTGAAAAAGAGTATCAATGAAAAAACAAAGGTTATCGCAATTCAACGTTCCCGGGGCTATGCATGGAGACCTTCATTTAGCATTGAACAAATCCAAGAGATGATTCAGTTCGTAAAGGCAATCAAGCCAGAAGTGATTACTTTTATCGATAATTGTTATGGTGAATTTACGGACAAGCATGAACCTACTGCGGTAGGGGCTGATATTCTCGTTGGTTCACTAATTAAAAATCCTGGAGGAGGTATTGCTAAAACCGGAGGATACATTGTTGGCAAAGAAAAATATGTAAAACAAATATCCTATCGCTTAACAGCACCAGGAATCGGAGCAAAAGTTGGTTCGATGCACGAACACATGATGGATTTTTATCAAGGATTTTTCTTGGCTCCTCATATGGTAGGTGAAGCATTAAAAGGGGGAATTTTTGCTTCTGCTTTCCTTGAAGGATTAGGGTTCAAGACGAATCCTCATTGGACGGAAAAAAGAAATGATATTATTCAAGCGATCCAGTTTGATAACGCAGATTCATTAATTGCCTTTCTCCAAGGGATTCAAAAAGGCTCTCCTATTGATTCCCATGTTGTACCAGAACCAAATTTAATGCCTGGTTATCAAGACCCAGTGATTATGGCAGCAGGTACATTTGTTCAAGGGGCAAGTTTAGAACTATCTGGTGATGCTCCGATTCGCGAGCCATATATTGCTTACATTCAAGGGGGTCTCACTTATCAACACGTAAAATGGGGTTTATTGACAGCGATTCAAAATATGATGGAAAAAGGAATACTTTCAATAGATTTTTAAAAAAAATATATGTTATATTTTCTAACATTATATTGACAAGTAAATTTACAAAGAATAAAATAGAAGCATAATAAATTAAGGAGAGGATAGATATGACTGATTTGGAACGAAGAAATCTACCTCTTTTTCCAATCGGAATTGTCATGCAATTAACCGAATTGTCTGCTAGACAAATCCGTTATTATGAAGAACAAGGGTTAATCCATCCAGCTCGTACAAAAGGACGACAACGACTTTTTTCTTTTAACGATATTGAAAAACTATTGGAGATTAAAAGTCTTTTAGAAAAGAAAGTAAATATTGCAGGAATAAAAGAGATCTTTGCACGCAGAGAACAAGAAGAAAGGGAAAAAGAAGCTCAACTCTCTCGTAAAAATAAAATCGATATTATATCTGATGCTAGGTTACGTGAGATGGTGATGCGAGAAATTTTAGATTTACGCCCAGGCAAAACCCATTCATTAATTCAAGGGGAAATTTCAAGGTTTTTTCACTAAAGTTCCTCAATGCTTTTGCATTTGAGATAAATCATTAAAAATAGGGAGAGTGTAGAACATGTCAAGGTATAGTAAAGACGACATTTTAAGAATGGCAAAAGAAAAAAATGTTCGTTTTATCCGATTAATGTTTACAGATCTACTTGGTGTAATCAAAAACGTAGAAATTCCTGTCAGTCAATTGGAAAAAGCTCTGGATAACAAAATTATGTTTGATGGTTCTTCAATTGAAGGATTTGTTCGGATTGAGGAATCAGATATGTATTTATATCCAGATTTAGATACGTGGGTTATTTTCCCGTGGGAATCAGAGGAAGGTGCAGTTGCTCGATTAATTTGTGATATTTATTTACCTGACGGAAGACCATTCCCTGGAGATCCTAGGGGAATATTGAAGAGAGCGATGAAAGAAGCAGAAGAATTAGGTTTTTCTGCGATGAATGTAGGTCCTGAACCTGAATTTTTCCTTTTTAAAACGGATGAAGAAGGTGAACCTACACTAAAGTTAAATGATAATGGCGCTTATTTTGACTTAGCTCCAGTTGACTTAGGGGAAAACTGTCGTCGAGATATCGTATTAATATTAGATAAAATGGGATTTGAAGTAGAAGCTTCCCACCATGAAGTTGCGCCTGGACAACATGAGATCGATTTTAAATATGCAGATGCTGTGCGTACAGCTGATAATATCCAAACATTCCAACTTGTGGTAAAAACAATCGCCCGTAAGCATGGGTTACATGCTACATTTATGCCAAAACCTTTATTCGGTGTAAATGGATCAGGTATGCATCTTCATCTTTCCTTATTTAAGGGTAATCAAAATACTTTTTATGATCCAAACGATCCTCTAGGTCTTTCTGAAACTGCGAGGTATTTTATTGCAGGAGTATTAAAACATGCTCGTTCGTTAACAGCCATTACCAATCCTACAGTGAATTCCTACAAACGTTTGGTTCCTGGTTACGAAGCACCTGTATATGTAGCATGGTCAGCTTTAAATAGAAGCCCATTAATACGAGTTCCTGCTTCTAGAGGTTTAAGCACAAGAATTGAGGTTCGCCATCCTGATCCCTCAGCAAATCCATATTTAGCTTTAACAGTGCTATTAAAAGCTGGACTTGATGGGATTAAGAATAAATTACCATTACCAGCTCCAATTGACCGAAATATTTATCACATGACGGAAGAGGAAAGAAAACGTGAGGGAATTGAAAACCTGCCAACTAGCTTAGAAGAAGCGATTCAGGAATTACTTAAAAATGAATTAATCTTATCCGCTCTTGGTGAGCACGCTGTCGAGCATTTTGTAGCTGCAAAACGAATTGAATGGGATATGTTTAGAACTCAAGTTCACCAATGGGAAAGAGATCAATATTTGAAATTATACTAATGTTATCATAACCCCTAACGATATGTTAGGGGTTAAATTATTGCATAAAAATTAATGGATTTGTCGAAATACACCGATGACCTTGCCAAGAATAATCACATCTTTTAATAGGATTGGTTCCATCGATGAATTTTCAGGTTGAAGACGAATTTGATTCTTTTCTTTAAAGAATCGTTTAACCGTTGCTTCACCATCTTCGGTCATCGCCACAACAATTTCGCCATTATTCGCGACAGGTTGTTGACGAACAATTACATAATCCCCATCCAAAATTCCAGCTTCAATCATACTGTCACCTTGAACAGTTAACATATATACCTGGTCACCGTTAATTATATGGGCGGGTAAAGGAAAATAATCTTCAATATTTTCAATTGCAGTAATTGGTAATCCTGCAGTTACTTTACCAATTACAGGTACTTTTACGACTTGTTGACCATTTGTTTCCCGATCAAAATCATCCGTAAGAATCTCTATTGCTCTTGGTTTTGTAGCATCTCTTCGAATAAGCCCTTTTTTCTCTAACCGAGCCAAGTGACCATGTACAGTAGAACTAGAGGCTAGTCCAACAGCTTCACCGATCTCTCGAACAGATGGGGGATATCCTTTTTCCCTTACGGTTTGCTTGATAAAATCTAAAATCGCTTTTTGTCGATTGGATAATTTATTCATATGACACCTCACATAATATTCCAATTTTTATTTTATTATATCATAGGAAAGTGAGATTGCAAACATTCGTTCTGATATTTTTGATCAGAAATTTTGTTTCACTATAAAAAAGTGTTATACTAAATCTGTCCTTTTCTGGTCATATTAAATGCTAGAGTAATGTTTCATTTTATACTGGATATCTTAGTTTGGTTTGTTACTTTCATTAATTTTTAGGGAGAGGGGATATTGTGAAAGTAGCGATTTATTCGAGGGTGAGCACAGATAGGGATCAACAGTTTACTAGTCTCAAAAGACAGTCGGAAGAAAGCATTCGCTTTTGCCAAAAAAGAAATTGGACAATTGTAGATATAATAGAAGAACAGGAAAGTGGTTACGAAATCGATAGAGAAGGGATCTACCATCTACTTCATCTTTTTAAAGAAAGATTAATCGATGCAGTAGTGATTCAAGATGAGACAAGGATTGGCAGAGGAAATACGAAGATTGCCATTCTCCATCAAATTCGTAAATATGGAGGAAAGATCGTTTCATTAGAACATGATGGCGAGTTAGTTGTTTCTGAAATGGATGGAATGGTCTTAGAAATTCTAGCAATCATCGAGGAATACCAACGACGTTTAAATAATCGAAAAATTTCACGTGGAATGAAACGTGCTATAGAAGCCGGATACGAACCAGCTAGAAATCTAAAAAACATTAATCAAGGTGGCCGGCAGAAGAAGGAAGTTCCCATTGAAGAAATTATTCGTTTAAGAAAGCTTGAATTGACTTTTCATGAAATTGCAGCTACATTACGTGGATTTGGTTATGATATTTCCAAAGCAACGGTACATCGTAGATACCAAGAATATGAAAAAAAGTTAAAAGAATCAAGCAGCACATCGGATTATTGATTAAAGTTTTCAACTGTCATATAATCATGTAACGTATTAAAGAAAAAGAGAAAGGAGTTCTAACATGAGTCAATCTACAAAAATTTCGCTTTCGATGTTGCTTGGTGTTGTTGTAGGTTTTATTTTCAACCTCTACCTTCCTGAGAACACGATTCAATACCTAGATAAGAATATTTTTCATCTAATAGGAACTGGTTTTATTCGTTTTATCCAATTTATTGTGGTACCAATTATTTTAGCATCATTAGTTGTTAGTATGACTAGAATGAAAGATATTAAAAAAATAGGTCGATATAGTCTTAAATTAATGATATTATATATTTTAACTTCCTTAGTCGCTCTTTTTATCGGAATATTCTTTGCGTACTTACTCAAACCAGGTATAGGTGTTCAACTTTTGCAACAAAAAGTTGAATTAAAAGAAGGTATGTCCCTAAGTGAATGGTTGTTAAGTATTATACCAGTTAATCCTTTTGAAGCAATGAGTTCAGGACACATGATCCAAATTATTATTACTTCTTTATTACTTGGACTTGGAATCACCTTGGCGAAGGAAAAGGGTAAGCCATTTTTATCATTTTTTGAAAGTGCCAATGAAGTCATCAATCATATTATGGGGATCATCTTAAAACTCGCTCCAATTGGGGTCTTTTCACTCATGGTTTCTGTTATTGCTACCCAAGGTTTAGGAATTCTTAAAAATCTATCTCTATATATCATTGGCCTTATTTTATCCATCTTCGTAATGGGTTTTGGAATTTATGGCGTTCTTTTGTTTTTACTAGGAACTAATCCTTTAAAGTTTTATCGTTCCTTTTTTCCAGCTATTAGCTTAGCCTTTGGTACGGCAAGTAGTAATGCAACATTACCTCTGGCTATGGAAAATGCAGAAAAACGGTACGGGATGAAAAAAGAAATATTGAGCTTTGCGATTCCTTTTGGGATTTCATTAAAAAAAGATGGGGCAGTGATATTACAAGGTTTTACAGCTTTATTTGTAGCACAATTATCTGGAATAGACCTTCAATTAAATCAAATCATCGCCATTGCAATTAGTGCAATTCTTGTATCGTTTAGTACTGCGGGAGTACCCGGTGCTGGAATTATCATGATGTCTACTGTACTTTCCGCAGCAGGTTTACCTTTAGAAGCCATTGCTATAATCGCTGGAGTCGATCGATTAACTGATACATTTCGTACTTCTTTAAACGTTGTTGGTGTTTTAGCCAATGCCGTTATTCTAGAAAGGTGGGAAAGGAGAGAGTAAAGTGAATTTAGATAAAATCAATCGAATCAATGAATTAGCAAGAAAAGCAAAAACAGTTGGTTTGACTGAAACAGAGAAAGAAGAACAAGCAAAACTACGCCGAGAATATATTGATGCTTATAAAGCCAGTTTACGCGCACAGTTACATTCAATTAAAGTTGTCGATCTTAATGGAAATGACGTGACACCGCAAAAATTAAAAGAAGAAAAATTAAAGCAAGGTTATTTGAATTAAATCAGAGTACCATATCCATTTTTGTGACCTCTCTTATTGCAAGTTCATATGTTATATATGACAAAATATATGACAAATCATGAGAGGAGTCTTAAAATGGGTATTTTTACATTAATCTTAATAGCAACTGCAGTGAGTATTGATGGATTTTGGGGCGGTTTTTCTTTTGGATTACGAAAGATAAAAATCTCATATTTGTCCCTGCTGGTTATTTCTTCCTGGTCTATTATAGGCACAATGATTAGCATGATAGCGGGATATAAGCTCCAAAAAATCATTCCTCTTGAGGCAGGTAAATATATTGGAGCGTCACTCCTTTTTCTTTTAGGACTGTTTACATTAAAAGAAGGCTTAAAACAAAAAAAAGAAGCGAATCATCATACGAATCAGCTAAACAATAAAAACTTAATCGATAATCTTCACGTTAAAAATTTAATTAAAATTGTAAATAATCCTATCCTCGCAGATATTGATCATGAAAATGATATTAAACCAATCGAAGGAACGATTCTTGGAATTGCTGTCGCTATGGATGCATCTATTGCGGCTTTTACGTTATCCTTTTTTAACTTAAATCCTTTTCTCACACCGTTTTTATTTGGATTAACTCATTTTGTACTAATTGGATTAGGTAACTTCTTAGCGAGGAATAACATGATTTATTCTTTTGCAGAACGATTTACTTTACTACCAGGTCTAATCCTTGTAACCTTAGCAATCTTACGTCTTATATGATCCGAATATGACAAATTAGGTAAAAAATAAATTTTAAACTTTCGGAGTTGTTGTAACTAAAATTGGTAATATTTATTAAGTGAAAAGTTCCGAAAGAAAAACTTTAGGTTAGGCTTAGTAAAAATTTGCTAAGGAAATGTATTGAAATTAAAAAAAGAAAAAAAGTTAACATAAAAATGAACAAGTTAAAATAAGAGTCATGGAGAAGATTTCCTTGACTCTTTATTGTATTTCTGTATAAAAAGATCTTCGATCTTTAAATAGATGAAATTTAGTATGTATAAATGTCTTTTTAGAAGCAAAAGATTATTTTTTGTCTCAAAATCTTAAGAATACTTATCAATTGAGATGCATATTTTTTGCTTAAATTTGCGTCCGATAATATATATTATGTAAACTAATTAAATTCCTCGAAAATAGAAATATTTCCCCGTGTTATTTGTACAGCTCTGACATTTTGATTTGTAAAGAATTATAAATGATGCTCATAAATCGCTAGTCTATATTTTACATACTCATCATCCGGCCGGAGTTTTAAAGCATATTTGAAATAAGCTCTTGCCAGCTCGTAATCTTTTTTTGTTCGTACGCTTGACCAAGTTTTTTCACAACAACCCAAATTCCTGGAGTCTCTCGATGGTGATCAAGTTTTATTACGGTAAATTCTCTCTCTTTATTTTCGTGAGGTAATTGAACGATTATTTTATCCCTACTTGTGAAAAACTACCGCGGCTAACTTATGTACTTGAGTTATAAAATACTTCATTCACAAACGAACTAGATGATTTATCTGGTTCGTTTTTCAATTTAAAATTTATCCCCACTAAAGCGAGCAGAATCAACACAGTCGATTTCAACCGAGTACGGCTTAATATCCAGAAGTGGCGTTTGATCTAAAGCTTCCAATCCTTTTACAGTTATTTTATTACCTTCAATTTTAATTACCTCAGCAATAGAAAAAGCAATTGGGTTGGGTCGATTAGGTGAACGAGTAGCAAATACTCCTTTTTTTTCATTGCCTTCTCTTGGTTTGATAAACAGTGGATTTTTTCGATTCGCTCGATCAAACCAATAAAGGACAATCAGATGGGAGACGTTTTCTATTCCTTTCATGCCTTCCATATACTCGACAAATATTTCTATTACTTGTGTTTCATCAGATAACCTTCCTTGTCGTGGAGCATCTAATCTTTTATTGTAATTGCTATGGATGACACCAATTTGAACCAACTCCATTTTCTCACCTCATTTTATTAACTTTTATTCGGTATAAATTTCCTTATCCTCAATATACCAAAAAGACTTAGTTTTTGTACGAATGAAAAGATAACTTTTCGAAAAGATAATTTTGACTCTAACGTTACTACAATCAATAAACGGAGGGCATGAAATGAGTAAAAAGAAATGTTTGATGCTTTTAAATATGACAGAAATTGAAAAACATCATATTGCTCTAGATTTTAATTCTCGCTGCTACAGATCTGTAATTAGGAAGTGAAAGGATAGATTATTTCAATCAGTTTCGGCGGGTTACACAGATGAAGGTGGACCTGTTGGCATTACATTCACTGCAAAAGCCTATAGCGAACCTACACTGATCGAAATTGCCTATTCCTATGAACAAGCAACCAAACATAGAAAACCACCAATTTAGTAATCAATAACCCCTATCCTGACAAAAAGAACTTCCCAATTAGGTAGTCCTTTTATCTATGAATAGTCGTTCATTTCAATGTTGAAGGATTTTAATTTTCGATTCATTCCCCTTCGCTACGATCGAAACTTTTCCACCAATCGGAAATGTAATCTGAGGATAAGTATGTCCAAAATCCACATCTGCAATGACGGGTATGGTATCGAGTTCCTTCTTTGACTTAATGATCTTCTTCAATATCTCCTTGCTCATCTCAGATTTCTTTTGGAATCTACCAATAACAATCCCCCTAACCTCTTCGAAACCTTTTTGGTGAATCAACGATTGTAAATCCCGATCAAAATTTTCGGGGAAAGTGAGTTCGTCATCTTCTATGAAAAGTATAGTGTTTTTTAAACTCGGCATGAATTCAGTTCCTTGCAACAAATTCAATGTGCATAGATTTCCACCAATAATAATTCCTTCTGCTTCGCCTTCATTTATGACATACCAACCGTCATTCTCAATAAACGTTCGATTTTCTTGATCCAAATACCATGGATCATCACTCCAAAAATCTGACGGTTTTACCTCTATGATTTCATCTGTCATCAGTGCTTTTTGAAAATAATCGATGGTATAATCCACTCCTTTTAATATTCCGAACGTAGAAAAGTGAGGGCCTGAATAAGTGGTTAATCCAGTTTTGGTATATATCGCATTACCTAATGCTGTAATATCTGAATAACCACAAAGTATCTTTGGATTTGCTTGAATTAATGAATAATCGAGATACTTCAATATTTGATTACTATTATAGCCACCGATTGAAGTTAGAATGGCTTTCACATTGGGATCTGAAAAAGCATTATGTAGGTCTTCAATTCTCGATTCTATAGAGGAAGAATGAAATTCATCACTTTCATAACAATGGTCTCCAAACGTCACATGGAATCCGAGCGATTCAAGGCGGTCTATGGCTATTTTTTGATTTGCTTGGTTAACGACAGATAAACTTCTTGATGGAGAAACAACACGAATTTCATCCCCTCGTTTTAATTTGTTTGGTATCATGTTCGCAACCTCCTCTATTTTATGTAATGCCCCCCATTGTCAAGAGACATTTTTTTAAAAAATAAGTTATGTTTCTCCGGTTCATTGTAAAATTAAATACAACAACAAAATATAGGAAACGCATGGTAAAATAGAATCCGCACTTGAAAGGGGGCATCCTTGTCTCTGTAGTAAAATGATCCGTTGTATTGACTGAGCCCAAATAGAAGTTTTGCGATTGTTTCCAAGCTTCAAGACCTTCATTTCCCACGGTAACTAACTTGGTAATTACCGCCTGCTTCCATTGGTGAGGGAATAGAATAACCCATAATGGAGGCAACTAGTACTAACCTTGCTATATCGTTTCCTGAATTTGACGGATCAGAATAAACGGAAATTATGAATCATAATTTGAGTTACGATAAATGAAATATAAATCGAACCAATGGTAAGATGAAATAACAAAAAGGCCAGGAGGAATTTCTGACCTTTTTGTTTTGCTTGGAATTAATGAGTTAAAAAGTGTACATTATTATCGACGAAAACTGTGTTCTATGCTTTAATGGGTAGTAATCAAAACGATTATTTGTCTTCACGAAGTAGATATTCATTGCCATCTTGGTCTTTAAATGAAAACATTTTCCCATACGGCATCTTCATCATTTCCCCTACTTCAACACCATTTTCCTTCATTTTTGTAAAAGCATTTTCTATGTCAGTGGTACTTAGTATGACATTTGGATGGCAAACGTTCATAGATGGATTTTGAGCCTTCATTACATTTTTGTCATATAAAACAAATGTCGTAAATTCACTCTCACTTGGACCCACTTCTAACCATGTCATATTTGGGCCCATTTGCTGTTCAAATTTAACTACAAAATTTAATTTTTCTGTCCAAAACTTTTTTGCTTCCTCTTGATTATTTACATATAACGTGATTTTTCCGATTTTATTAATCATATGTATGGCCTCCTAGAAAATATCGTGAGTTATTATAATTTCCCGTATGCCCTATTTTATCACTAAAATGTTACTTTTGATACTTCTCAGAAAACTTATCTGTACATAGGTTAAGTAAAAAATTAGAGCATGGAAAAAACCATGCTCTAATTTTTAGCCTAATGAATTATAATCATTTGTCACACCATGATTTTGCAAATATCATTTGTAAACTCTACTGGATCATTGATTGGCAATCCTTCAATGAGAAGTGCTTGGTTGTACAATAGATTTGTATATAAGTTTAATTTCTCTTTATCGTTTTCAAATGCATTTTTTAACGACTTGAATACCTCATGATTGATATTAATTTCTAGAATTTTTTCAGCTTTAATATTATGGTCACCGGGCATTTGCTTTAGGACTTTTTCCATTTCGATCGTGATTTCTCCATCTGTCGCAAAACATACTGGATGAGTCTTTAATCTTTTTGATGCCCTGACATCCTTTACTTTGTCTCCTAATACCTTTTTCATATAGTCAAAGAGTTCTTTGTGTTCGTTCTCTTCTGCATTATTTTGATTATCGTTAGTTTCAATACCTAAGTCTCCGCTTGATACGGATCTGAATTCTTTCCCTTTATAGGTCATTAACATTTTTATTGCAAATTCATCAATATCTTCAGTGAAATATAAAATTTCATATCCTTTATCCGCAACTAACTCAGTCTGAGGCAATTTTTCAATTCTTTCAACTGTTTCTCCAGTAGCATAATAAATATATTTTTGATCTTCAGGCATTCTGGATACATATTCATCTAAGGTGACCATTTTCTTTTCTTTGGAAGAGTAGAACATCAATAAATCTTGCAAGTCTTCTTTATGACTTCCAAAATCACTATAAACCCCATATTTTAATTGTCTGCCAAAGGACTTATAAAATACTTCATACTTATCTCTTTCATCCTTTAACATACTTTGCAACTGGTTTTTAATTTTATTCTTAATGTTTTTCGCAATGAGCTTTAATTGCTTATCATGTTGTAAAAGTTCCCTAGAGATGTTGAGAGATAGATCCTCCGAATCGACCATTCCTTTAACAAAGCTAAAGTAATCTGGAAGTAAATCGGAGCATTTGCTCATGACCAATACACCATTGGAATAGAGCTCTAACCCCTTCTCATATTCCTTCGTATAATAGTCAAATGGTATTTTCTCTGGGATAAATAAAATCGCATGATATCGCACTGCACCATCGACACTAATATGGATATGTTTTAAAGGCTTGTCAAAACCATAGTGTTTTTCCCTATAAAAATTCTCGTAATCTTCAGGGGTAAGTTCATTTTTATTTTTTCTCCAGATTGGAACCATACTATTGATAATCTCTTCTTCTTTGTATTCTTCAAATTCATTCTCGCTTCCTTCTTTTGGTTTTCTTCTAGTCACATCCATTTTAATAGGATAGCGAATAAAATCAGAGTATTTTTTGATGATTGCTTTTAATCGATACTCATCTAGATACTCGTCATAGTTCTCGTCTTCTGTATTCTCTTTGATTTTTAGAATAATTTCAGTACCCACTGATTCTTTCTCATATGGCTCAATCGTAAATCCATCAGAACCCGTAGATTCCCACTTATAAGCTTGATCACTTCCTAAAGCCTTACTAATGACCGTAACTTTATCTGCTACCATAAATGCGGAATAAAATCCGACTCCAAATTGGCCAATAATTTCGTGGCCATCTTTCAATTCGTTTTCAGTTTTAAATGCTAAAGAACCACTCTTAGCAATCGTTCCTAGGTTTTCTTCTAGTTCTTCTTTTGTCATTCCTATTCCGGTATCTAATATTGTCAGCGTCCTATTTTCCTTGTCAGCGATCACTTTTATGTAGTAATTGTCTTGATCAAAACTTAATGAATCATCCGTTAACGCTTTGTAATAGATTTTATCAATCGCGTCACTAGCATTTGAAATTAATTCTCGTAAAAATATCTCTCGATGAGTATAAATAGAGTTTATCATCATATCTAATAATCTTCTCGATTCTGCTTGAAACTGTTTTTTTTCCATTAAAGTCCCCCCTCAATAATAAAAACATTCCGATTAAACTATCTAATGCAGTAATTCAAATTGTAAATCATCTGCAAAAAACAGATAAACAAATTATTAGCACTCTATTCCTTTGAGTGCTAATCACTTTTTTTAATAACATACGTCTGTAGTTTGTGTCAATATGTTACATTGTTTTTAAAAAAAGAGAGAAAGCAAGGATGAAATGTCCCAGCCTTCTCTCTCTCACGGTAATTGATTAATGCATCATTCACAATTGTCGTTATCGGTTCTTGAAAGTGTTCTTTTGCTAATGATAGCTATCCTCATTTTTTAAAATCAGTGTAAAAGTCGTCCCTTTCTCTGAAGTTTCTTTTAAGATCAAGTCACCACCAAGAGCTTTTGCTAAATTTTTGCTATATGTGAGACCTAATCCCAAACCACGTACTTTAATTTTCTTTGCCTTTCCGCGAAAAAATCGTTCAAAAATTAAACCTTTCTCCTCTTCAGGTATTCCCGGACCATTATCTCTGACATCAATCCGAATATCATCATTAGTCTGATAAAGAATTACATCGATTCTACCCGTTTGATTCATTGCCTGAATTGAATTGTTAAGTAAGTTGTATAGAATTTGCTGAACTCTTGCTGAATCGGTCATAACATAAATTGGTTGATCAGGTACAGATGTATGAAGCTCGATGGAATTTTCTTGTCCAATCAACCATTGGTGACTAATTTCTTGAACAAGTTCATTGATATTATGTTTTTCCTTTTGAAGCTTAAACTCACCAATGATCATCGAGTTGAAATCCAATAAATCCTCAACCATCTTCTGAAGCCGCTTTGTTTCCTTTATACTGATTTCTAAGAATTCAGTTGCTTCCTCACCCGTTACAACCTCATCTCTCACAGATTGAATAAGTCCTCGAATGGAAGCAATTGGTGTTCTCAATTCGTGTGTGACACCTGCTAGAAGCTCTGTTCTCATCATCTCAAGCTGTTTTAAACGCTTGGACATATTTTCAAAGGAGTCAATCAACTCATAAATCTCTTTTTCTTTTATATCTTTATCCATCTGAATGTCGTAATTTCCTTCCACAATTTGCTTTGCAGCATCGACGACATCTTTTATTGGCTTAGAGAGTTTTCTGGATAATAAATAGATCACTCCCCATCCTAATAGGGCTAAACTTACCAACAGTATAATAAGAAGCTGTAATTGTTCGTTGTTTAAGGTAACTTTCGCTTGTGGAAAGACAATAAGAACCCATCCAATTGTTTGTTGATTATATTTAATTTCTTTTTTGACAAGATAAGATTGTTCTCGATCTCGTAAGCCCTTAATTTTAACAACATTATCTTTCTGAGTTAATACTGGTGTTACTCTTTGAAGAATGTCCGGCTGAAATATAGGGTTATCGCTAAAGACTAAATTCTTTTTATTATCAATGATCAATAATAAAGTTCTTGCTCCAAAATCAAAAAAATGTTCTCTTTTTTTAAGGAAGCCTAATAAAACAGGTTCCACATTCATATTTCCTTTTTTGTCTACAATTCGTTCAGAAATATCTTCAGCAATAAAACGAGCAATCGCAATTCTTTTTTGGTTTTCCAGTTTGTAGATCCATAACGTTGTAATGAGGCCAACAATCGCGAGACCTACAAATAGGGTGATTAGATAACGTGCAGTCCAATAACGTAGCAATGGAGTTCTCTCATTTTTTTCCATAAACACTGAACTGATACCCCATTCCTCGTATCGTCTTTATTTCTCCTTCAGAAGAAGGCCACAAATCTAGTACCTTGCGTATTCGCTTAATCGCAAGGTCTACAGCTCGATCACTTCCTTCATAGTCCATTCCCCATACTTGTTCAATCAATTGCTCTCTTGTAAACGTTTGATTGGGGTGTCTTGCAAGAAAGAGCAACAAAGATAAGTCACGTGGTGGTAACTCCATTTCTAGTCCATGCAAATACACACGGTGGGCTTTAAAGTCAATCTTTAATGTTCCGTAATATCTGATATTTTCCTGATCGATAATCAGGGTTGATCTTCTAAGTACTGCGTCAACCCTTGCAACCACTTCTAAAGGATCAAAAGGTTTTGTAATATAATCGTCTGCACCTTGATTCAACCCAGTTAATTTTTGGCTTATTTGTCCCAATGCAGTTAACATAATAACTGGGCATGAGCTTCTTTCACGAATAAAATGAAGTACGGTCCATCCATCTACATCTGGTAACATGATATCTAATATAACCAAAGAAGGTTTATATTCAGAAAATTTTTCTATTGCTTCCTCCCCACTAGAGATTAACTCAACTTCATAGCCAGCTTTTTTTAGATATGCCTTTAAAACTCTTGAAATAGATAACTCATCTTCAACAACCATTATTTTTTTCATAGTGTCTTCTCCCCTAGCTCTTACTACCTAGTGTCCTTAATTGCTGACTATGGTAAAATCTGCTTCTATCTTCTATAATTTGGGAAGGATTTTTTATTTTGTAGTAAAAAGTACTGCCAATAGTTATGATTAATAGGACTAACACAATAATTGAAACCAATAACTTAAATCGATTCATATTTCACCTCACATGACATGAATGATAAGTCCAACAATGAAGAACAAACCTAACATAAAATGATAAATACGTACCTTTTTATGCTTCATCTTTTCTTTTAACTTGTATTCCATTACAACACCAAACAAAGATAACAATATTAAAATTGTCCAAGCAATGATACCCGTAATAATTGCAGTCTGCTTATTCGGATAATTCAGGAGGTAATAGACCCCATGAGCTGTAGATGAAAAAATGGTGATCCATCCTAATAGGACATGATGTTTATGCAAGAAAGTTGTAAGGTGACGTAGTATCCCTCGATCATTTAGCTTTTTCTTTTTCATTATTACATAAATTTTTCTTAATACCCAAATTCCTAAAGCGGATATTCCAAATATTAAACCCATAACCCCTAATTGATTACTTAGGCCTCTTTCTCTTATACCAAATAAAAATGCAGATCTATTATAATAGAAATAAAATATTGGAATCATTGAAAATGACAATGCAGCAACTAAGTAACCGAGAACATTTATTGTTCGGTCGATAAATTTCATACAGTTTCACCTTCTGTTGTATAAAGAATATTATAAGAACAGCTTGTTTGAATCAAGCAGTTCCCCTTTTTATTCATAACGTAAAGCATCAATTGGTTTTAATTGAGCCGCTTTCCTTGCAGGATAAACACCAAAAATGACTCCAACGATTACAGAGGTTAAAAATGAATAAAGAATTGGACTTAAACGAATCGTTGTTGTTAAACTAGTAAATTCACTGATTAGCATTGCGCCACCGATACCGATTAGAATTCCAATGATTCCACCAAATAGACTAAGAGTCATGGATTCAATTAAGAATTGCCTTTGAATATCCCCTTTTGTTGCCCCAATTGCCTTTCGAATCCCGATTTCTCTTGTACGTTCTGTAACGGAGACAAGCATGATGTTCATAATCCCAATTCCACCCACAAGTAAAGAAATGGCGGCAATACCAGATAACAACGCAGTCATAATCGAAGTTATCCCTTGAGCTGTGTTTAAAATTTGTGTTTGAGATCTAATCTGGAAATCATCCTCATCCAATGGTGATAAATGATGCTGTGAACGAAGTGTTTGTTGAATATCGAATTGTGCTTGATCCATTAAATCTGAAGATTTTGCTGACACATAAATGGTTTTAATATTTGTTTCATTAAACAAACGGTTCATTGCGGTTGTAATCGGTATAATGACTCGATCATCATTGTCTATGTTACCTGAACTTCCTTGACTGGCGAGGACACCAATAATGGTAAACGGCATTTGATCGATTTGAATGGTTTGTCCGATTGGATCAGTATTCATACTTCCAAATAAATTGGTCACTACTTCAGGTCCCACCACCGCAACATTCGATTGACCCATTACGTCAAACTGATTAATAAACCTCCCCAGTTGTACACTAATATTGCGAACTTCAGAATATTGTTCATTGGTCCCTTCAATACTTGTAGAATAGCTTTGATTTTTCCACACCACTTGAGCTTGTTTACTAATAGAAGGAGCCACAGCTGCAATAGAAGATTTTGTAGAAATAGCTGAAGCATCACCTAAAGTTAACGAATTCAGCGATCCTGCTCCAAAACTTACTCCTCCTTGTTTTGCTTGACCAGGAGTAACAATTAAAAGATTACTACCTAGAGCATTAATTTGGGAAGTGACACTTGTAGATGCTCCTTCACCTATTGCAACCATGGTGATAACAGCAGATACTCCTATCACAATACCAAGCATTGTAAGAAATGAACGTAATTTATTTGCTCGAATACTTCGTAGAGAGACTTTCATACTTTCTATAAAACTCATTTTACCACATCCTTACGCTTAGCCATTCGCCGATTCAACACGATCTCATTGGAGATAACTTGGCCATCACGAAATCGAATGATGCGTTTGGCATACTCCGCAATTTCTTGTTCATGAGTGACTAAAATGATGGTTTTTCCCTTATCATTTAACTCTTGAAAAATCCCCATAATTTCCGCACTGGTTTGGGTATCTAATGCACCTGTTGGCTCATCAGCCAAAAGGATGACAGGATCATTGACAATGGCCCTAGCAATAGCTACCCGTTGTTGTTGCCCACCTGAAAGCTCATTTGGTTTATTTAGAAGTCGATCTCCCATACCCATACTTTTAAGTGCAGTAACAGCTCTTCTTCTTCTCTCTTTGGCGGATATACCTGCATAAAGAAGTGGAAGCTCAACATTCTCTACTGCAGATGTTCTTGGGAGTAAATTATAGTTTTGAAAAACAAAACCGATTTTGCGATTTCGAATGAGTGATAATTCATCATCATGTGCATTTAATATCGGGTAACCATCCAAATAGTATTTTCCTGAAGTAGGGTGATCAAGGCAACCAATGATATTCATCATGGTTGATTTACCAGATCCTGAAGGTCCCATAATGGCAACAAAATCTCCTTCTTCGATCTCCATGCTTACATCACGAAGCGCTTGTATTTCCTGATTTCCTATTTGATAAACCTTTTTCAAATTTTCAATCCTGATTACGGTTTTCATTAGCGATCACCTCTTAAGGGAATGCGATTACCTCCTGTTCCAGGTAACCGGAATTGATTGGATCTTTCATTGTTCGTCGATGAAGGAAGTTGGAAGGTCAATACGACTTGATCTCCCTCTTTTAATCCAGATAGAATCTCTACTTTATCTGTACTGTAATAGCCAATCGTTACTTCTTGGAATCGAGATCGACCATTTGTAGTTTGTACCATTACACCCATCTTACCATTTTGTTCCTTTAGTGCGGCTGCAGGTACATACAGTGTATTAGTATGAGTTCCCACTATTATAGTTGTATTTACTGTCATGCCGGGCATTAATAACTGTTCTTTATTATCCACAGAAAGCTTTACACTGTATGTTGTAACTCCTGATTGTGTTGTTGCTTCAGGAGAGATTGCGGTAACTTTGCCTGTAAACTTTTTTCCTTCAAAAGAAGTCGTGGTAAATGTAGCGTTCATACCTATTTTCACTTTTCCAATGTCGTTTTGACTTACTTGCGATATAACTTCAAGTTCACCAGAATTTGAATTATCCATGACAATAAATCCTGAACTCTTTGACGAACCAGAAGATGTTGAACTGCTTAAGGAAGAGTTACCTGTTGATCCATTATTCGATCCACCACCACTAGATGGAATCTCTCCTACCTCACCGTTTACCTCAACGATTACCCCATCCATCGGTGCTTTTAACGTCGCATTTGCTAAGGCGTTTTGTGCTTGTTGTAATTGATAATATGCTTGGTCTACGCTTGCTTGTGCACTTTGTAGTTCTGATGATTTAGGTGGAGATTTTAATTGATTCAACTGAGCAACTTCCATATTATAGTTTGCTTGTGCTTGATCGACATTGTTCTTTGCTTGTTCAAGTTGAAGTTGATCAATTTTCCCTTCACTATATAATTTTTTCTGCTCCTCATAGTTACTTTTCGCTATATCAAGGGATAATTTTGCCTTATTCACACTCTGTTGTTTAACAGCAATTTCTTCTGCAGAGGCTCCTTTTTTCACTTCTTCCAACCGCGCTTTTGCAGCAGATAGATTCGCTTGAGCGATTTTAACTTGTGTACTTAATGAAGAAGAATCAACAGTTGCTAATACTTGCCCAGCTTTTACTTGATCTCCAACTTTTACATTTACCGTTGTTATCTGACCGCTGCCGTTTGGAAAGTTTAAAACGACTCTTTTTGTAGCTTGAACAGTTCCTGTTGCTGATATTGTTTCAGTCACATCTCCTTTTTGAACAGGTATCAATTTAACTACCTGATTGGTTGGTTTTGGTGCCGATAATCTCTGATATCCATACACTCCTCCGGCTAATAGCACTAGGAGAACAGATGTAATAATAACGATTTTCTTTTGTCTTTTCTTTCTATAGGAAATAAGGTCATCTGATTTACTATTTTCCATTTCTGGCTTATGCTTAGAAAATAATTGCTTAAGCATATTATATTGACTCCTTTCCATATGTTTTACACTTGTCTATATTAGACATTAATTATGTCAGGAAAATGTCAAAACAAAAAACCAGTCAAAAAGACTGGTTCAAAAGTGAACAATGTTAACACCAAACAAAGCCCCTTTTATTTTGGCTAGCATGGTTAACCTCCTAAAGGAAATAGTTCAGTTGAAGATTTTGATTCATTATCTTAATAATTGTACTACGATCAGTCGTATCCATCCATGGAATGACTCCTAGCACTGGAACCCGACAAAATTGTTCAATCAATTTGGGATTTGTCTTTTCAGCTTCTCCAGCTTCATTTTGTTTTAATCCATTAATGATGACTCCTAGAACATCTAATCCTTTTTGTCTAGCATATTCAACTGTCAAACAGGTATGATTGACTGTTCCTAAATTAGGTCTAGCCACAATTACCAGAGGTAATTTTATTTCAAAAGCTAGATCACTTACCAAATAGTTCTCACCATAAGGAACAGCTAGACCTCCAGCTCCCTCTACTATAAAAAAGTCGTGGGTCACTTTCACTTGGTCCCATTTATCGATAACATCCTGTTTCATTATAGTCTTTCCTTCTAATTGTTGGGCAATATAGGGCGCTAAAGGTGCATCAAATTGAAAAGGGTTAATGCATTCTAGAGAGTTGGTATCTTTGGACATTGTTTTTAAGATCATCGCATCACTGCGCGGATCGTCTCGCTTCATTCCACTCAACATTGGCTTAAAAACGCCAACGTCAATTCCATGATCAACTAACATTGCAGCAATACCTGCAGCAACAAATGTCTTCCCGATATCTGTATCTGTACCCGTTATAAAAATGCCTTTTTTCATCGAATCACTCCTAAGCTTTGGCCTACTCGTTGAAACACTTCGATAACCTCTCCTATTTGTTCTTCGGTGTGACTGGCCATTAGTGAGATTCGAATTCGACTCTGGCCAATTGGCACTGTCGGTGGTCGGATGGCTGGTGCAAAAATACCTTGTTCTTCTAGCTCTTTTGCAAACTCGACAGCAAGTTTAGCTTCACCGATTATCACTGGAATAATAGGAGTAATCCCATCATCAACCCGAAACCCTAAAAGTTTTAACTGTTTTCGGAGCATTTTACCTAGTCGAAGAAGATGCTGGCGCAAATGTTGGTTTTGTTCAATAATATCAATTGAAGTGATTGTGGCAGCGGCAATACTTGGTGCCATTGCTGTTTGAAAAATAAAGGATCTTGCCTTATTTCTAAGATATTGAATCCAAACTTCTTTTCCTGCAACATAAGCTCCCTCTGTCCCAACCGCTTTACTAAAGGTTCCAATCATTAGATCAATCTCATGCTCTAAATTAAAATGTTCAGCGGTACCTCTTCCGTGTTCGCCAAGCACGCCTGTGCCATGTGCATCATCCACGATCACATAAGCATTATATTTTCTAGCTAATGCTACTATCTCTGGCAATGGAGCCAAATCTCCATCCATGCTAAAAACACCATCAGTAACAATAAACTTTTTTTTGAAAACGCTTGTCATACGTAGCTTCTCTTCAAGATCATTCATACTTTTATGATGGTAAATTATTGTTTTTGCTTTACTAAGTCGACAACCATCTACGATACTCGCGTGATTTAATTCATCGCTAAGAATAACATCTCCTTCTCCAGCAACACTTGATAAAACACCAACATTAGCCAGATAACCACTGGAAAATAATAAGGCACTTTCTGCCTTTTTAAACGTCGCTACTCTTTTTTCAAGTTGATCATGCCAAATGGTATTCCCCGTTGTTAATCTTGCGCCACCACTTCCTACTCCAAAAGATTGAAGTACTTCTACAGCACTCTGAATTAATCGATCATCCGAAGCAAGCCCCAAGTAATTGTTCGAAGATAGAAGCAGCAATTCTTTTCCTCTTATTTTAATCCTAGGTTCTGGAGGTGTCTCAATCGTTTTTAATTGTCGGTATAACCCCTTTTCTTTTATAACTTTTAGTTCATCTTCGACCCACTTCGTATTCAACGGGTTCCTCCTCCTTTTCCGTAACCAAAACAATCGCTTTCTTTAACAAATGAACCATTTCTTTTAATTCTTGTTCAGTTGAGGCGAGTGGTGGCATAAATACAATCACATCTCCTAATGGTCGAGTTAACATTCCTAATTCTCTTAACTTAAGCGTAACATGGTAGCCTGTTCTTGCTTCAAATGGAAATGGTTCTTTGGTTGTTTTATCCTTTACCAATTCGATCCCTACCATAAATCCTAGCTGACGAATATCACCAACATGAGAAAGCGATTTAAGCTCTGAAAGTAACTGCTTTAGATAAACAGACTTTCTTTTCACTTGGTTAACGATGTCCTCTTTCTGAAATAAATCTAAATTTGCTAAAGCTACTGCACAGCCAAGTTGGTTTCCTGTATAGGAGTGTCCATGGAAGAATGTTTTCATATTTTCATAGTGATCATAAAAAGCTTGGTAAATTTCCTCTGTTGTAAAAGTTACAGCAATCGGGAGATAACCACCAGTAATTCCTTTCCCCACTGTCATAAGATCAGGTGTTACCCCTTCATGCTCACAAGCAAACATTTTTCCCGTTCGGCCAAAACCAGTTGCGACCTCATCCAAAATAAGAAGAACGTTGTATTTCGTACATAGCTCACGTATCCCACTTAAAAATCCATCCGGCATAAGGATCATCCCACCTGCACCTTGCATCATCGACTCCACGATAACAGCCGCAATTTCCTCATGGTGATCTTTTAATAAACTTTCAAGTTGTGCAAGACTTTCATCTCTTGTTTGGACAGGATCCCCACTAGGATGGCGATACACATAAGGAAATGGAACTTTATAGGTTTCAAACATCAATGAACCATAAACTTGGTGAAATAGATCAATTGAACCAACACTGATCGCTCCAATCGTGTCGCCATGATATCCATTTGTCATGGTGACAAATTTCCTTTTATTCGCTCTCCCTAAATTTTGCCAATATTGAAAAGACATCTTAATCGCAATCTCAACCGCCTCTGCACCACTATCGGAATAGAAAACCCTTGTTAGCCCCTCTGGTGTAATTTTAATAAGCTTTTCTGCTAACTCTGTTGCAGGTACATTGGTCATCCCTAATAAAGTAGAATGAGCAATTTTCCCTAACTGTTCTTTGATCGCATTATCTAATTCCTTCTTTCGATGTCCATGTACATTAAGCCATAGTGAGGAAAATCCATCATAATACTCCTTGCCGTTAATATCTTTCAGTTTAATTCCTTCTCCACTTTCGATAATCAAGGGATTTTCATCATAGTCCATCATTTGTGTGAAAGGTAACCATAAATATCTTTTACTCTTTTCAATTAAGTCTACAGAATTCATTCATACTCCCCCATTTTTAATAGAATTGGCGTTTTTTCTAAGAATTGAATATAATCATTCACTCTCACATCAGGATTGACAAATATAACCCTGCCCCCATTTTCGTCTCCGTGTTCTTTCATTTTCGTAATCCGATGATAACCAAGAATCTTACTAGAAACATAACCAATCACATAATTCGGATCATCTGACCAACATAATTCAGCAACAACCCCCTCATAATGACTAATTTTTGTAGCTAATGCCAACGCTTCTTTTAGACGGATATTGGGTTGTAGCTGTTGAGCGTAACACCATTTTTCAAATTCCCCGACTTTCCAATCCAATCTTGTTGCTCTAACACCTTTTAACCCTTGTTGATCGATTCTCTCACCTGTAATAGCATCTACCAGTATAGCACCACGTACCTCATTCGCTATCTCCATCCATTTGAAGCCTTTATCGATTACAATTTCTTTCAATCCTAGATCTCGCAAAATACCCCTTGCTAGATTTCTTCCTTCCTCCACTTGATTTACTGTATGGGTATAAACCGATAATGGAGACAGCATCTGAACAGGTTCTACTATAAGGTCAATCGTTAGCTGGAGGAAATCTGGGTTACCACGATCATGTTCCAGTGCTTTTTTTAATAAATAAGAAACACGATCCTGAATTTCATGGAAAGTTGCGATTTGTTCGCCACCAGAAATATGTTTTCCACCCTGTTCATGTGAACCGCCTTGTGCTGCTCGCATCCGAATACTATACAGATTCATACGATCTCCACACCACCTTATTGGCTCTTTGCAACACTTTCGTAAGCGGATAAACCGTAATCACGGTATAAATCATTCCCGGAATTGCAGTTAGGATTAGAGGAAGTGGCTCAATTTGTAAAGTATAAGCAAGTCCAATACGTGCAATGAGAGATCCAATTGGTCCTGCAATAAGAATAACCCCAAGAGATGTTCTAAATAGTGCAATTATTCCACCTGCAACAAGGCGAAAAAGAATAGCAACCTCGACATTAAGAATTGTATGAATCCCTAGCATGAATAAAACAGAACTCGCAATTAAACCTGCGATAAAGTAACGCCAAAATCCAAAAGTAACAACAATAGCAACGGCCAATGGAGCGGACAACTGAAATTCTGCACCTGGAAACCCTGTTGGAATTTTGATCATACCAGTTACCGCAATAAAACTAGCCAGTAAAGCAATTCTCGTTAATTCTGAAACTCTTTGGTTCATACCATCCCCCCAAATAATTTGTTAACTTATATAAAAGCATCCTGTTAACATTTAGTTTAGAAGGGATAGCAAATAATGTCAATTAATTTCTGTAATATTCTGAAAAAATAATTGGTTATGTTGCTCTCACACAATATAGAGCATTTGTTATCCTATTGTGCTACAATGAATTTTGGGGAGGTGAAAATCATGGAAAGAAAAAGAAATGAGAAACGTGTGGTTTGTGGTTTATGAATGAAACAATCTACAGCCGCATTTAATTCCTTCCATACTCTCTTGGCTTCTTCTAAACTTGCCTTTCCAGCGTTCGTCAAATGATAATACTTTCGTTTTGACCCTGATGATGATTCATTAGAGATGTTGTACGTCTATAATATTGTCATATTGTAACGCTTTAGTGCTAATGTCACTATGGGACAGGAAAGATTTACTTGGTCATTATGAACCTTATTAATAAATGGTTCTCGTTATTCTTTTAATAGGAGAGTGATTGAAGACCCAGCAGAAAAACCCATTAGATCTAATTGACCGAATAGCTATATAAAAGTTTGAGTTTGAGGAGGGATTGATTGACTTCCTCCTCATAAATACTCTTACCGATAAAAAAAATAAACCTTCCAATATAGAAGGTTTATTGGTTACGAACCATTTATTTCAAAATCGTATCTATGTTTAAAATCTAGAGAAAATTGCCTCTTCCTCTTTTGCAGCTAAATATTCTTCTAAACTAATCTTTTTACCCTTAAACTTAACAACATATTCCTTCGTAAAGTTAATTGCTTCACTTTGGCTTAATCTTTCTAAAACCTCAGTACTCATTTTTAAATCACCCTTTTATTTTTAATTTTTTTCTCAAACATATTATACAACATTTTTTAATTAATGATTGTGAAAAATATAGCAAAATATTGAACGAAGTTAAAGTTCTAATTTTCCGAAAAATGAATTCGTTTTCTTTATTTTACTTATTTAACCTATATTTTTCGGAATGTAAAGACAAATAAAAATATTCAGCCTTATAAAAATTATTGTGATAATATTCACAATAATACAGTTTTCCAAGTTTTTCATAAAATTTTGCTTTCATTGGGCTAACGGAATTTACCCCAATATCCTGCAATCTTTGAAAAAATGATTTAAGGTTTCAAATCCTTCATTGGTTAGTTCATCTTAACATTTTTTGTTTTATCAATGGTCTTCAATATTCCATTCCAATTTCTTTAGTAAGAGCCTAGGAAGCCTTTTTTAATACTTTACGATACTTCTTTTTTCTATTTTTATTGCTTTATTTTGGTGAATGGATTATCGATCTCTGTGAATTAAGCCGCGCGGCTCATGATAATGAGTGAAAAGAATAACATCATTAATGGTTACAGCAATATCCTATCTACTCAATTCCTTTGATTTAATTCTTTTAACACATCCCCAATCTTTCGATGATGAATTACTATGTCGGCTTGATCATCCAAAGGAGTTGGTTCCATATTGACAATGACTAACCTTGCACCGTTTCTCTTTGCAATAGAGGGAAAATAATTAGCCGGTGATACTTGGAGTGATGAACCTAATACAATAAACAAATCGGACTTTTTGGTTTCTTTTTCGGCCATTTCTAATGCTTCTTCCGGGAGATTTTCTCCGAATAACACAACAGAAGGACGAATAAAGCCTCCGCATTTACATTTTGTTTCGTTATTTATAAATCGCTCGTTACAGTAAATTTTACCACAAAGATGGCAATGACAATGGCGAAGTGTTCCATGTAATTCTACGACTTTTTTATTTCCAGCTTGTTGGTGAAAACCATCTACATTTTGTGTAATGATAGATTTAATAAGCCCATTCTTCTCCCATGTTGCAAGAATATGATGACCTATATGGGGTTTTGTGTTTTGGATGGCTTTCATCCTCATGGTATAAAACTCTCTAAATTCCTCACGATTATTTTTCATTGCATCAATAGTGGCTAACTTTGAAGGATCAAACTTGTTCCAAAGTCCTATAGAAGCAGAACGAAAGTCTGGCAAATTACTCTCAGTGGACATCCCTGCCCCTGTAAATATTACAGTATAATTCGACTCGTGTAGTAACTTCTTTAAGTTGTCCATCTTTTTCCTCCCACCCTACTGACATTAAAAAGTTTCGTCATTAACAGCAAAAGAATAGTGTTAACATAACAAATTCAATGTACATAAATTTCCGCCAATGATCGTTCCTTCTGCCCTGCTTCCACTATGAGTAAATGCTTCGACAAGATTTAAAAGCTGAGTACGAAGCAATACAACGATATTTACAATCAATTTATCAACTTGAAGCGCTTGGCATGTACGACTCTGCAGAAAAAATCAGAGAAATTGTAGCATTATAACATTAAATCTTATCGCTCTTACTCCAAGCTCGTGAAGTTGGAGGAACGATAATCAATAATATGAAAATGAGAATCAAATATTGGAAACATACATAAATGTCTCCTTTCGGTATTGTTACCATCTATTTCTCTCATCAAGTTTTTTGATATTTCACTTAATGTAGTCAGAATTTTATTGAGAGCGATCCTTATCTAGTTCTTTACCATAGATCCTTCCGAATTCACACACCAGTGTATCCTATTTGCTTCATGAATTCTTCATATTCAAGTTCAGCCTGTGCCTGAGCTTCAATACGAGCCAGATTCACTTCATCAAAATATGAGTGAAGCAGATAAACCACATGAGGATCAATCATCGATTTAGAAACCATATCATCCAAAATACTTAACGCTTCTTCTTTATCCATTCCTTTTCGATAAGGCCGATCTTCTGTAATTGCAGTAAATACATCTGCGACTGCCATAATTCTACAACCTAATGTTTAATTCATTGGCAACATAATGGAAAGGATACCCTTTCCCATCAAGCCGTTCATGGTGTGATGAGGCCCAATGGACAATTTCCTCTAAATCTTTCATATGTTCTAGTACCCTTTTCGTATAATAAACATGTTGTTTTACAAGGTTGTATTCATCTTCCGTAAGTTTTCCTGGTTTCTCAAGTACTTCAATCGGAACAGCTAACTTTCCTAGATCATGTAAGTAACCTGCAATTCTCATCATCTTACATTTTTCTTCAGTACACCCTGCTAAACAAGCCAGCATTTCTGCCGTCGCAGCTACACCACTTGAATGTGTAGATGTAAACCGGCTACGAAAATCAATGATTTGTGAAAATAATTTCGCCAATTCTAATAACCCATTCAAATCTAACATAACCACAGTAGAACGAAAATGATTTGATAAGATTCGTTCAATAAAAGGACTTATTAAATCAAACCAAAAATATTCTTTTTTTGCTAAAATCTGAAAAACTTCAACTACCTCTGGGTGAAACATATCACCTTTATTTTCATCTATCTTTTTGGTTATAGCCTTAACTTGGTTTAGTATATTCTGTTCAGAACGATTAATAAGAATTTCAATTCGATCAGCAAGATGAAGAATCTGACTTAAAATTGTTACCTGTTGGCGTAAATTTGAATCTTTTATCAAATCAAAGTAGTAGGTATGATGATACCGAACGATGTCAGCAACTTTATAAAAAGGTTGAAACTTTTTTAAAAACATATAACTAATTTCCGCGTGAATATAATCGTAAGATTTCTCAAAACGAGTGATATCAATTCTTTCTTGAAGAGAGAGGGCGCCAATATCATGAAGTGCACCTGCAAGTATAAGCTCTCTTTGTTCTCTATCCGATAAGCCCATTTCCTTCGCTATCTGGAACGCAATATAGGCAACTCTTTTATGATGATCTGTTACGTTTTCATCTATCAAGTCTATTACACTTGATAAGGCCATTACTAGATCTAATTCATTTATTCTAAAGATCATATCATCTCACCTATCCAAGATTATCCATATAAAAATTATAACTATTTTTTATAGGAAACCAACAATATAATCGACTTAATTTTTCAGGAATCTTCTGATCTATCTTAGAATTAATATCTATAATCTGATTTAGTAGATTCACAAATCATTTGTTTAAATTATTGATCCACGGTTAGTCGCTCTGTATAAATTGGCCATTTTAAATCATCCGCCTTTTGTGGTACCTTAGACTTGTAAGCAAACAATCAATTGTTTCTTTGAATCTGCTGTGAATGGATTACCAAAATAGTCACCGTATTTTTCCTCAATCTTAAATCCGTTATACTTGAGTAATGCATCTAATTCTTTTGGGAAATAGATTCTCATCATTAATTGCTCAATTGTCTCATCAGGTTCATCTTCAATACGTGAAAAGAAGTTATATTCTGCAAATATTTCCCAAACCCTATAACGATTCTTAAAATTCCGAAAAATCTTCCTATAGAAAAAGCGTGAACAACTAATGCTCACGCTTCGCTTTGATGATTAAATTTCTTCATTTTGTTTTTTAAATCTTTTGTTGTTTGATAAGGGTCTTCCGATGACATAATCGCCGACATGACTGCAATATGATCGATTCCTCTTATAAGTAATTGTTCAATATTGTGTAAATGAATTCCCCCTAAGGCTACAATAGGAATATGAACTTCTTGTTTTAGATTTTCAATAAAGGATATCCCCCTTGGTTTAAGCCCTTTCTTGCTATCTGTCTCAAAAACATGCCCTGCAAGAAGATAATTCGCTTTTTTCTCAACTTTTTTCGCTTCTTGCAAATGGTGAATCGAAACGCCTATGATACCAGGAAAGTCGATATTTGTTTTCATAAAGTTTTCATAACTCGTATGAAAACCGTCCGCATGCACTTCTTTTGCCACTTCTAAATGATGGTTAATCACCAACTTAACTCCATTATTCTTTGTGATTTCTCTTATTTTTAAAGCCAAGGGGAATAGTTCATCAATAGATAGATCTTTTTCTCGCAAAATGATGACATCGACACCACCATATACCGCTTGCTCGATGACCCCTATGAAACTTTCTTTTTTTACAATTTTTCGATTCGTAATTAAATATAACATTAATCCTCATATCCTTACCCAATCTTTAAAAATTGGTTGATACCCTTTTTTGAAAATCGCTGCTCTTACTTCTTCCAGACTTCGTTTATCATCAATCTCAAATTGTCCATCCCCCGCATCTTCTATTGAATGTCCACCTACTTCTGTAGAAGAAGCTGCAGACATTCTTGTTACCCCTAAGGGAATCAAATTCTCGCGGAATCCTTGGCGTTCTCTTGTCGAAATGGTAATCCCTACACGTGGTAAGAAGATACGTAACGCTAACATAAATTGTACTAAATTCTGATCAGTTACTTCATATATATCTTCAAAAACCCCTACATGGGGACGAATTCTTGGAAAAGATACACTTATTTCTACATCAGGGTATTTATTTTGTAAGTAATTCGCATGAAGGCCTGTCATAAAGGCTTCACTTCGCCATTCACCTAAACCTAATAATGCTCCTATATTTACATTGCGCATTTTGGCTATGCATCCCCGCTCAGGTGCATCAAGTCGGAAATGATAGTTACGTTTACGACCTGCAAGGTGAACTTTTCGATAAATCTCCTCGTCATATACTTCTTGATAAATGGTAAGGCTATCTACGCCAGCTTCAATCATTTGTTGATATTCTTCTACGGTCAATGGGAAAATCTCGATTCCAATCGAATCAAAATATTTTTTCAAGATGTGAACGGCATCAATCACGTAAGAGAGTGGTGTATCTTTTTTCGATTCTCCAGTTAAAATTAAGAGATGTTTAAACCCCATACTAGCAATCGTTTTTGCTTCTTTTTCAATCTCTTCTACTGTTAATTGTTTTCTTTTGATTTGGTTATCAATACTAAAACTACAATAAGTACATTTATTCGTACAATAGTTAGAAAGATACATGGGGGTATACAATAAAACGGTTTTCCCAAAATGTTGAAGGGATAAGGTATGAGCCCTTTGCGCCATTAATTCCAAATGGTTCTCCGCTTTTGGAGATAATAATGCAAGATATTCATATTCATTGATTGGACGCTCCTTGTGAATGATTTTTAAGATGTCTGAATCGGTTAGTTTTTCATAAAACAGGTGATAGTCAAAATTCTTATACTGGGAATATACCTCATAAAAGCCCACTTCATCTCACCTCTTCATATAAAAATCCTGTCAAAGGTGACGAAGGCTGAGCAAGCTGGTGTTGTTCAGCAAGTTTCGCATGGTAAGCGAAATACCCTGCTTTTACTGCTAAGGAAAAAGCCTTTGCCATCTGGACAGGATTTTCTGCTGTAGCAATAGCTGTATTGACTAACACTGCCGCTGCCCCCATTTCCATCGCTTCTGCTGCTTCAGATGGTTTTCCGATCCCTGCATCAACAATCACAGGAAGATCGATCTCGTTAATCATGATTTGAACTAATTCCTTTGTTTTTAATCCCCGGTTTGTACCAATGGGAGCGCCTAAAGGCATAACCGCAGCAGCCCCAGATTCTACTAATCTTTTTGCTGCCATTAAATCAGGACTCATATAAGGAAGCACAACGAAGCCTTCTTTAGCTAAAATTTCAGTGGCTTTAATCGTTTCTGCATTGTCTGGCAAAAGATATTTATTATCCGAGATCACTTCAATTTTAATCCAGTTCCCTAATCCCATTGCTCTAGCAAGTCTTGCAATTCTCACTGCCTCTTCTGCATTTCTTGCTCCAGAAGTATTTGGTAATAAAATACAGTCCTTTGGTATATATTCTAGAATATTCTCCTCTTTTGAATCTAAATTTACACGACGAATCGCCATAGTAATGACTTGTGATTCTGAAGCTTGAATCACTTCTGGTAGAATTTGATGATTAGGAAATTTTCCAGTACCAATGAATAAGCGGCTTTTTAATTCGACTCCACCAATACTTAATTTATTCATTTCTAAACCCCTCTCATACTTTTTCTGAACCTTGTAATCAACCGCCACCAACAACACTAACAATTTCTACTTTATCTGTTTCTTGAAGGATTCTTATATCATAATGATCTTTGGGGATAATTTCCAAGTTGATTTCTACAACTACAAGTGTTTGGTTTAGTTTAAGTTCATTTAACAACTCAGCCACCGTTTTTCCTGCAAATCCTGTGATTTCTTTACCATTAACAACCAAATTCCCACCGCCCCCTTTGCTAAATCCTTTTAAATTTAAAAAAAGTGCAAATCCGTAAAGAATTTGCACATAAAAAACTGTGTAACATTCCCTACGTTGGCATTACCCAAGTCAGGTGATAAGGGTCAGAAATAACATTTCTTTCTCAGCCTATCTCTATAGGCTCCCCTTGTTACGTTTATTAAATTTTACCAATCAATTTAATTTATATTTATAATTATTATAAAGCGACACATAAAAAAAGTAAATATTCAATCTCTTTTAATGTAGGGTAAGCAATTTTTTAATTATAATATTTTTCCTTTAATTGATCTAAACTTTTAAATTCATACCCTAGTTTTCTTGCATCATCAATAATTTTTCCTAAGGCTTCCGCATTATCTTTAGAAACAGAATGAAGCAATATAACTGCTCCTGGATGAAGTTGGGCCATTACCTTATCATAAGCATATTTCCATCCTTTTTGATTATTCGTCTCCCAATCTTTATATGCAATCGACCAAAAAACGGTAGTATAGCCAAGCTCGCGACTAACAGCAAGTGTTTGTTCATTAAAAATACCTCTTGGCGGTCGTGCAAATTTCATTCCTTTTTGGCCTGTGATCTTATTTACTTCTTCTTTCACTTTTTCCAGTTCTTCTTTGATTTTTTGCCTAGAAATTTTAGTCATATCTGGATGAGTCCAAGAATGATTACCAATGATATGACCTTCTTTCACCATTCTTTTTAATAATTCAGGCTCGCTCTTAACATAATGTCCAGTTACAAAAAAGGTAGCTGGGACTTTTTTCTCCTTCAATACATCAAGAACTTTGTGAGTATATCCATTCTCATAACCATTATCAAAAGTAAGATAAAGCTCCTTTTTATTGACATCTCCAAGAAAAATAGCACCGTGTCTCTCTAAGATATCTCGAAAACCTTCTTGGTCAATAGAAGCGAGGTGGCCATTTTTACTTTTCTTAAAACCGAAATGATAAGCATTTTTTCCATAAGCTTGGCCCAAAGTACCTGAAAGTAAAAAAACAATAAATGCTAATAGTAAAATTAAAACGCGTTTCATTATGTTCACTCCTTTTTATACCAACAATATAACACCTTATAACACCTTTAATTATTTACTAACTAAGGAATAATATTTCACAAAGAATGAAAAATCATCCCATAACAGTACAACCTCTTATTTCCAAAGATTGAAAGCCTTCGAATTATTATTTAATAATGATCATTATTTGAGATTTTAAAAAAAAGAACTAGAGAAAGTATCTCTAGTTCGATATAATAAAACTGTATTGAGCGGTCAATTAAGTAAAAATAATTTGCCCACCTGCCGATAATTCATAAAACTCGCCAACAGTAAGAATTCCATCTAACTGATCGCAAAAATCTTCTTTTTTAAGTTTAAACATCTCGACTGTGGCAAGACATGCGTATATTTTACCACCCGCGTCGCTGATCATTTCAATAAATTCTGGAACTGGTGGGATATCTAGTTCTTCCATTTGTTGTTTCATCTTCTTTGTTACAAACGAAGACATGCCGGGTAGAGCAGCAATTAAAGTTGGAAAACCTAATGCTGGGTTACCAACAGTATCAACTTTGAGGTTATTCATTTTCTTTTTGGTTATTGCGTCAAGGCCAAAGAAAGTGAAAAATACATTGACCTCAATCCCGGCCATTCTTGCTCCATTGGCCATGATAAGTCCAGGATATACCCCTTCTAATGTACCTTTTGAAATGATTATCGATACTTTTTTAATTTTTTCATGATCTGACATAGTGATCCCCCATTTTATACACAGCTTGCCGGTTTACTTAACCCAGCCACCTTTGCTGCTTTTACTAATGGACCTTCTGGGAATAATTCATATAATTCTTTTGTAGAAATACCCCCTACTTTATTTATCCTTCGAATCGTAGGCAGTTTTCCATTTTGCTTAAATTCTTCTTGTAAGAACTCGATAACCTTCCAATGTCTTTCAGTTAATTCAATCCCAAGTTCTTTGGCAATTTCAACTGCAATCTCCTTATTCCATTGAGCTGGATTGGTTAAATATCCCTCCTCGTTAACGTCGACAGTATACCCTGCAATTACTTTTTCAGCCATTTTTTTACCTCCCCTTTAATATAATGATTTATTTAATAAATTAAAGTTTCTTACCACTTGTTTTCATATGTGGAGGAACGGTTGGAATAGGTATTCCTTTTAAAAGCATATTCCAATAAATAAACTTAAATGCCATTTTTCCTAAGTGATTGATTCTTGTTTCTTTTAATAATGAAAACGGCCCTATACCTGGTAGAGGAAATTTACCTTCTACTGGTTCAACATCATAGTTAAAATCAATTAAAAATGCTTTGTTGTATCCGGACTCAATATAACAGTTTGCATGTCCATCGAACTTTGCTTCTAATGGCTTATGATTGATGTAGCTTAAGATATTTTCAGTTAATATTTCTGCTTCGAAATGAGCTACAGAACCTGCTTTAGAAGCTGGTATATCTGTAGCATCACCAATTACAAAAATATTTTCATATTCTTTTGATTGCAAAGTGTGTTTATCCGTTGGAACAAAATTTAATTCGTCACCTAAACCCGAGCGTTCAATAAGCTCATCCCCCATATTTGTTGGTATCGTTACCAAAAGATCATACTCTACTTCTTTACCATCTAAGGATACGAGTTTATTGTGATCTGCTTCTACATGACTTACGTTAAAATTCGGGACAATCTGAATATTCTTGGTCTCAAATAGATTTCCTAATACCTTTGATGCTCTAGGTTTTGTAAAAGCACCACCAAGAGGTGTAACATAAGTAATCTCTACATCTTCACGAATTCCTTTTTTTACAAAAAACCAGTCTGCAAGGAAAAGAAATTCAAGTGGAGCAACTGGGCATTTTATTGGCATTTCTGCCAAATGGACAACTAATTTACCGCCTTTCCACTCTTTCAATTTGTTTCTTAAAGCAATTGATCCTTCAAAGGTATAGAAGTCAAATATATTTTTTCGCCAACCTGCATCCAATCCTTCGATTTCTGATGGGACAATCCTGCAACCAGTTGCAATAATTAAAATATCATAAGGAATAATTCTGCCATCCTTTAATTGAACCTGATTCTTCTGTGCTTCGATAAGTTGGATAGGAGCTTGAATAAAATCAACCCCATCTGGCAAAAACTGTCTTTTTCTTTTTACTACATCTTTTTCAGAATAGATTTCAAATGGGATAAAAAGAAATCCAGGCTGATAATAATGGTTTTCATCTTGATCAATAATTGTGATCTGCCATTCATTTTTGTTGATTTTTTTGTGGAGATGATTCGCCATCATGGTACCAGCTGTACCTGCGCCTAAAATTAGTAGTTTCTTCATTTTTCCCCTCCCCCTACTATATCAATAAGAAATTCTTTGTTTATTTTAATTAACAACCCCCTTTTAAGTTCTTTTTATCACCAGTATATTCCCAATATAGGAATTCATGTCTATTGTCATTTAAACTAAAATATTCGATGTAAATAAAGAATGATATTTTCTTTATAGAATAATATTAACATATAATTTTTTTGTGTTAAGATTGGTTTTAAACTCTTTTGTGACAATAATTTGAATATTTATTCTTGAAGGAAATATTGCAGCGAATATTTGTTCAATAAAAAAAAGAAACCTTCATTAATAGAAGGTTTTGTCTGCTATGTTATTTCCCAATTTATTTTTTTGATCGGAATAGTTCCCAAACCGCTTTTTGCTCTTTCATAATTAAATATTCTTCTAATTTAATTCGTTTTCCTTGATACATTACAGAGTAATCTGAAGTGAAACTTTTCTCGCCTTTTTGACTTAATTTATCTAATACTTGAGTATTCATCTTCATCACCTTCTTTGTTAATTTCACATTTATTATACATGATTTTTTTGTTTGTAAATGTGAAATTTGTAACAAAAAATCGAACAACAATAAAGTTCTAATTTTCCAAAAAATGAAACGTTTTATTTATAATCTCTTTTTTATTAATTTTTAAAATTCAGTGATAGATTTTAATTTTCTGCCATTTAGATATTAGTTGTGAATGAAATCACAAATTTGCATTTCCAAATAAGATATAATTAATAAAAAAACCTCCGCATTTTGATATGATCCCCTTTAGTAGACAGAAAAAAGAAAGCATATTAATCTGTCTAATATAGAGAGGATTTTTCTATGGGAAAAAACTGGTGATGAATACCGTTAAAAAGGCAATAAAAAAACGGAATGTAAATGGACTCCTCTTGGAAAGGAAACTGTTGGGACAATGCCTGCATGGAAAACTTCTTTAGCCATTTCAAGGCAGAGTGCTTCAATCTCTACACTTTCCGCACAGCATCGTTTTTATAACCACCAGATTCCAAAAGAAATTAAATAACCTAAGTCCTTATCAATACAGAACTCAGGTTGCATTAAGTATGCTTTTTTATTCCTGTCTACTTGACAGGGGTCACTTCATTTATTTACAGAGGTTTTTCTATCGTCAAAAAATTCCTCAATTAAATACCCGTAATGGGCACTGAACCTATGAGGTTAGCCTCTTAGATCGTTTATTCCGCTATTTCTAAGGCAATCTCGATCATATTGGTAAATGTTTTTTGCCGTTCTTCTGCTGTTGTAAATTCTCCTGTTACAAGACTATCACTCACAGTTAACAAAGTTAAAGCATTAACGTTATATTTTGCCGAAAGAGTGTAAAGGGCTGCCGTTTCCATCTCAACAGCAAGTACACCAAACTTTGCCCATAGTTTCCAATAATCAGGATCATCATGATAAAATGTATCGGATGTAAGGATACTCCCAACTTTAACATTTATTCCTATTTTTACTGCTTGGTCATAAGCCTTTTTTAATAATTTAAAACTTGCTGTTGGAGCATAATCTTGACCATGAAAACGAATTTTATTGATATTTGAATCAGTGGATGCACTCATCGCAATAATTACATCACGAATGTTAACATCAGGTTGTAAAGAGCCGCAAGTTCCTATACGGATCAGATTTTTCACTCCATAACTATTAATGAGTTCGTCTACATAAATAGAAATGGAAGGAATTCCCATCCCTGTACCTTGAACTGATACTCGTTTTCCTTTATATGTACCGGTAAATCCATACATTCCCCGCACTTCGTTATATTGAATTACATCTTCTAACATTGTTTCTGCAATAAATTTTGCCCGAAGTGGGTCTCCTGGTAATAAAACTGTTTTTGCAATTTCTCCTTCTTTTGCTCCAATATGAATACTCATTTATTACCCTCCTAGTTTCAAAAATTTTCTACATTTTTGGTAAGTTCCTTCCGTAGAAGATCTCTTCTCTAGCATTTCTTTTTTTATCCTCTGTTTTATCTTTTTTCGCTCTCTAGGCGCTAATTCCTTCTTTTCTGTTCCATAAAGATATCGATCGAGATCAAATTCTTTTAAAATCATTTTTGTATGGAAAATATTCTCTTGATAGATAACGTTTTCGTAAGGTTATTAAATCCGTACAATTTTAATTTTTTATTAATAGGTTTAATCTCCATTGTTGTCTCCTTTGTGATTGTAGAATCGATTTTCTCTAAGTTATATTATTATGTTGATCTTGAAGATCGTATACGTAAAAATCAAAAATAGGTACCCCAAAGGAGTACCTAATTTTATACTATTCAACTTTTACAGCAGTTCCAGTTGCTATACACATCATCATTCCATCGCGCAATGTCTCAAAATCAAGATCAACACCAATTATGGCGTTTGCACCCAAACTTCTTGCTTTATCCATCATTTCCCGGATTGCGATTTCCCTTCCCTCTGCTAATTTGCTTTCATAAGCTCCGCTTCTACCTCCAATAATGTCTGTAATCCCAGCAAGAAAATCCCGAACGACATTTGCTCCCATAATAGCCTCGCCACTTACGATTCCTAAATACTCTTTAATCGTTTTCCCATCCAAGTGACTTGTTGTTGTAATAATCATTTTTTTCCTCCTTTCTCCTTTTATTTTGATTGATTAAGAACAAAATTAATGGCTTGATCCAACTTTTTAGGTAATTCTTTTTCTGGAAAAGCATGACCAACTCCTGGTTCGATTGTCAATTTACATGTAAAATCATTTTCTTGACAATATTGATAAAATTCAACTGCTTTTGGTGTGAAAGGATCGAGTTCACCAGCAATAATAAAACCCCGAAGATTTAAATGATTTGCTTGTTTGAGAGAAGCGATCTGAGGTTTGATATCATAAAAAGCTGGAATAACTGAAATAAAACCATTACTTTGAATTTCTCCACTTAATGTCATTTCGATTGCAAGTTTGCCTCCTTGAGAAGCTCCAGCAATGATGATTCGATTTAAATCGATCGGATATTGTTGAATTACTATTTGATAAGCTTCTAGGAGTTCTCTCTTTGCTAATGCTTCGTCATCCCAACAATAATCATCGATTGCACACATTTGAGAAGATTGAGGAAAAGCCATAATAAAATCGGTTTTTGTTCTCGGCGTTTTCCAATAATCCATAAAGCTAATCGCATTCCCATGCCGCCAATGAATGGAAAAAAGTAATGGATAGTATCGATTTGATTGATAATTGATAGGCGTTCGAACAAACAATTGTGGTTCTGACTTCATTATTTTTCCCTGCTTTTCATTAAAAATTCTTTTTATTCTTTCTTCATCATACCGTATTTTCTAAAGAAGAGTGAATAAATTTTTGACAAAAAGGGAAATGTTTATTCAAGGAGGGATTATAATGGCTAAAAAAAGAAAAAGAACAAACAATGAGATAAAACCAACCATTGCTCCCAGTTATGAAATGGATGACTTAGAAAAAGATGCAACTCCTGAAGAAATAGAAAAAGGCGACTATACGCCTGTAACGAAACTTGTGATCGATCGTGCTTTTGATGACAGAGACTAAGCATCTCGATTCACACTAATGATTATTCATTAGGATAAAGCTCCTTATGCTGAAAAATCTTTTTTACTTTCGGCACGACATAGTGACTTCCGCCCCGATTTGCTACATCTTCAATCATCATTACGATAAGAAGTCGTGGATTATCTGTATTCACAGCTACAAACCAACCATTTTCAGTCCCTGTCTCCTCTTGTTTCCCTTTAATCTCAGCGGTACCCGTTTTCCCAGCAATTTTTATTCCTGAAACTCTAGGTTGGTATGCCGTACCTTTAGGATTTTCAACAACTTGAATTAAATCTTGAAAGATGGTATTCGCAACTTCTTTTGGAATTAAATTGTCTTTCCATATTTTTGTTTGGGTTTCTCCTTTGATTAACGTTGGTTTAAGTAAATCACCATCATTCAAAAATGGAGTATAGGCGATCGCTAAATGTAGTGGATTCATTGTTACTTCTCCCTGGCCATATCCTGTGTCAGCTAATTGTATTTCGTTTTGAAAATTATCTTTTGCTACTAATTTTGACCTAGCAATAGGAAAAGAAAATGGTAATGATTCTAAAAACCCAAAATTTTTCGCTTCAATTAAAAACCTGTCACCTCCAATTTCTAAAGCTGTTTGTGCAAAATAAATGTTATCTGAGAAGATTAGAGCATCTTTTAAATTAATTGGTTTCCCCGGATCAGTAACCCTTTTAATAAAATAATCCCCCCATGATTGATCTTTCTGCCAAGTTAAACCCTTAATGTTCTTTGTCTGATCCGGTTGAATAATACCTGTTTTCAAACCAATTGCCGCAGTAATTGGTTTAAAGACAGACCCTGGTATATAAGTTTGAGCAAAACGATTTAGTAAAGGCTTTTTAGGATCTTCTTTTAAGACATTCCATTGACTTTCGCTCATCCCTATGACAAAATCATTTGGATTAAATGAAGGACTATTAACTAAAGCTAAAACTTCACCAGTCTTAGGATGAATCGCCACTGCTGTACCAGAATCCTTTTGAAATTGCTCATAAATCGCTTTTTGGAGGTTGATATCGATCGTTAGTTGAATATTTTCTCCATCAATCGGATCTAATTTCGCAATTATTTTTTTTGCTTTTGTTTTACCATCAACGATATAGATCTCACCGCCGTTTTTTCCTTTTAACTTATCTTCAAAAATTTTTTCTAGTCCTGATTTACCAATCAGATCTGTTTTAGAATACCCTTTTTCTTGAAGATCATTCAATTCTTCAGCGGAAATCTTCCCTATATACCCGATAAGATGAGCAGTAATTTCTTTGTATGGATAATAGCGAATAGGTACTTCTTGACTTGTTACTCCTTCTATTTTGGTCAAATGATCTATTTTTGCTTTTTGATCCTTTGTTAACGTTTTTATGGGAACAAATTGATTCGGTTTCACCCCAGACTGTTCCAATTCTTTATTGATTTGATCAACAGTGATGTCTAATAACTTAGCAATTTTTGCTTTTGTTTCTTCATTTGTTCCTAATTTTTCAGGAACGATACCAATTGTGATCGCCGTATCATTGATCGCTAAACCAATTCCATTTCTGTCAAGGATTTCCCCGCGTTTCGCTGGAATGATACGTGCACCTACTTTATCTCCCTCTTTCATCCCAGCTAAAATCATGGATGGCTCCCAAACAACAAACCAATTTTCTTCATTTTCTCTTTTTTCTTTTACTAGTTTGGCTTTCCCAGTAAATTCATAAGGTCCAGCTAATGTATTCATTTTTACAGAATAGGAAAATCTGATTTCTCCAATGTCTGGTTTCACTTCTTCTTTAGAAGGTTGAAAATCCACTTCTAGTTGACTAACTTCAATTCCTTTTTTCCCATAAATAGTTTGATAACGTCGAATAAATTCTTCCTTTTTGATTTTTTGCTGTGTAGATTGGGAAGTTAAATCATACATATTAGCAAAATCTTGCTTTTCCCAACTTTTGATAAAAGCTTGGAAGCGATCTTCTGGCTTTGTTTTCTCACCACAACCAACAAATGCAATCATGAGGAAGACAAATAAGCTAAATAAAAGTAAACGTTTCTTCATGTTGCCCTCCTTAATAAACGGAAATTCCCTTCTATAAATATACTTCTATAATATATGTTCGTAAATCTTTTCTACTTTCTTTTTTTATTATTACCTTTTTACCATTTAAAATCTTTTTAAGAAGCAAAAAAAGCATATAAAGCTACTTCCAATCATAATTAAAAAAGTAGCCTAAAGATGAACCTAAGGCTACTCTTTTCATATTTTTTATTCTTTTATTCATTTTCTTCAAATTGTCTTAATACATTGGCCATTTCAATTGCTGTTAAGCCTGCCTCCCAACCTTTATTACCAGCTTTTGTTCCCGCTCTTTCAATCGCCTGTTCGATAGAGTCAGTGGTTAAAACGCCAAAAATAACGGGTGTATCTGATTGTAAGCTAATGTTCGCAATTCCTTTTGAAACTTCTGAGGCAACATAATCAAAATGAGGCGTAGCACCGCGAATTACTGCACCAAGTGCAATGACAGCATCATAACGATTTGAATTTGCCATTTTTTTAGCAGCAAGGGGAATTTCAAAAGCACCTGGTACCCACATCACTTCGATTTGCTTTTCATCTACTCCATGGCGAATTAATGAATCTTTTGCACCGCTTAACAGTTTGCTTGTGATGAATTCATTGAAACGGGAAACCACAATTCCAATTCGTAATCCAGTTCCTACTAAATGTCCTTCATAATTTCTCATCATCATCTTTCCTTTCTTTTTTATATATTTAATAAATGGCCTAATTTACTTTTCTTTGTTTGTAAGTAATTGATATTGTTTCGATTCGGTTCAATGATTAGCGGTACCCTTTCAACCACTTCTAAACCGTGTCCTTCTAAACCTTTAATCTTTCGTGGATTATTCGTTAGTAAGCGAATTTTTCGAACACCTAGATCTTTTAAGATTTGTGCGCCTATTCCATAATCTCTTAAATCGGCTGGAAATCCTAATTTATGATTGGCTTCAACAGTGTCATAACCTTGATCCTGAAGTTGGTAAGCTCGTAATTTGTTAATTAAACCGATTCCCCGTCCTTCTTGCCGCATATATAATAGAACTCCTTGTCCTTCTTCTTCAATCTGCCTTAAAGCCGCATGAAGTTGAGGGCCACAATCACAACGGTACGAACCAAAAACATCTCCAGTTAAGCATTCAGAATGGACTCGTACCAAAATCGGTTGATCTCCGTGAATTTCTCCTTTCACTAAAGCAATATGTTCTTTATCATCAACATCATTTGTATAAGCAACAATTCGAAATTCTCCATATTCAGTAGGTAAGTAGACTTCAACTTCTTTATGAACAAGTTTCTCACTTTGATTACGATAGCGAATTAAATCAGCAATTGTAATGATTTTTAGGTTAAATTTTTTTGCAATTTCTAGCAAATCAGGCACTCGTGCCATCGAACCATCTTCTTTTATTACTTCACAAATGACACCTGCCGGATAGGCTCCTGCTATTTTTGCCAAATCTACTGCTGCTTCTGTATGGCCAGCTCGTCTTAAGACTCCACCTTCTTTTGCAATAAGGGGGAAAATGTGACCAGGACGCCGGAAGTCTTTTGGGCGGACATTAGGGTTAATTAGAGCTTGTACTGTTTTAGCCCTTTCATAAGCTGAGATACCTGTAGTCGTATCGATATAATCAACAGATACAGTAAATGCTGTCCCATGATTGTCTGTATTATGTTGTACCATCGGCGGTAAGTCAAGTTGATTTGCTCTTTCTTCAGTCATTGGAACACAAACTAGCCCTCTTCCCTCTTTAATCATAAAATTAATGACTTCAGGAGTCGCCTTTTCTGCTAATACAAGAAAATCTCCTTCATTTTCACGATCTTCATCATCGACAACAATAACGACTTTACCTTGTTTTAAATCTTCAACTGCTTCCTCAATTGAATGAAACATTCTTCACTCCCCCTTTTATAAGAAACCATTTTCTTTTAAAAAAGATTCTGTAATTCCCTTTTTTCCTTGATTTTGCGAAGTCATAAAATTCATAACATATTTTTCAACATATTTACCAATCATATCTACTTCAATATTAACTGAATGACCGATTTCTTTCGTTGATAAATTCGTATTCTTAAGTGTATGAGGAATGATTGAAACAGTAAAAGTTCGGTCTGATACGTCAACTAGTGTCAAGCTAATCCCGTCTATGGCAATAGAACCTTTTGGAATCATATATCTAATTAATGAGAGTTCTGCTTCAAATGTAAAATAAATCGCATTATCGAGGGGTTTTTTCTCAATTAAAACTGCCGTTCCATCGACATGTCCTGCTACAAAATGCCCTCCAAAACGGCGATTAGGACTCATAGCACGTTCCAAATTCACTAAGCTATGAATTTTTAATTCACTTAAATTGGTTTTATAGATCGTTTCTGGCATCACATCCACAGTAAAAGAAGTGGATTGAAAATTTGTCACCGTTAAACAAATTCCGTTTACAGCTATACTGTCACCAATTGCGACATCTTCGAGAACCTTTTTTGCTTCAATTGTTAAAACCATAGAATCCCTTGAACGGTGAATCTCTTTGATTCTCCCTACTTCTTCAATTAATCCTGTAAACATCATTCATGCCTCCATCTTCTGGTAGATTGGATAACCTGTAATACAAATGTCATCCCCGAATCTTTCAATGGTTAGGTTAGTTAGTGAAACGGCTTCAGACATATTAGCGATGCCTTGCCCGCCGATACTTGTAGGAGATTGATTCCCACCCGCTAATTTCGGAGCGATAAAAGCAATATATTTGTCGATCAAACGTTGATCAAACAACTGACCAATAATTGTTGATCCTCCCTCGACAAGAACTGATGTAATCTGGTTTCTTCCTAAATATTGAAGTACTTTATTTATTGGAATATCTTGATATCTACTCATTTGAATGACTTTTATCCCCATGGATTGTAATTGTTCGATTTTTCCCTTTGGAGCTTTTTCTGATGTAAAAATCCAAGTTGGTGCAATTTTGTCGGTGATCAGTTTTGCATCCATCGGTATTTTTAGTGTTGTATCAAGTACAACACGGATTGGATGGATTCCTGGTTGTTCTAATCGTACAGTAAGAGAAGGATTATCTTTTAATACAGTACCTATACCAACCATAATAGCATCATGTTCATGCCGCAGTTGATGGACATAGTTTCTTGCTTTTTCACCTGTAATCCACTTACTGCTTCCTGTATAAGTGGCAATTTTCCCATCTAAGGTCATCGCTGTTTTCACGGTTACAAACGGAGTTCGCGTTGTAATGTATTTATAAAAAACCTCATTTAACCTTTTTGCTTCTTCCGCTAAAACACCAGTTGTTACTTCAATTCCTGCCTTTTTAAGAAGTTCAACACCTTTTCCTGCTACAAGGGGGTTGGGATCAATATTAGCGATAACAACCCTTTTTACTTTTTCCTGAATAATCCTTTCGGCACATGGAGGAGTTTTTCCATAATGGCTACAAGGTTCAAGTGTTACATAAAGGGTGCTTCCTACTGCCATTTTTCCTGCCATATTCAGAGCATGGATTTCAGCATGAGGTTCACCAGCTTTTAAATGTGTTCCTAATCCAATAATTCTTCCGTCTTTTACCACTACTGCACCAACCATCGGATTAGGTGAAGTTTGTCCTTTTGTTCTTCTTGCTAAATCAAGTGCCAATTGCATATAAAAGCGATCATCCAATTGATGAACCACCTTTCTTAAACCAAAAATAAAACCCCAAAGCGTTTCGCTTCGGGGTAAAATGTTCAATCCATACTTATATCCTAATAATGATAAATAATAGACACGGTACGATAACATTCCTTATATATGGGAATGGTAAATGATTAAACGGACTAAACTCTTTCTTCCTTCTCCCATCCAGACTTTCACTGTCGGTTTCGGAATCTCACCGAATCAACCAATAATCCGTTTGATTATTGGGTCGCGGACTACAAACAAAACTGTTTGATCACCGCCGGTAGGGAATTTCACCCAACCCCGAAGGAATATCATTTTTAGTTGTCGCAATAATTGTACAAAATATATATTATTTCTGCAATAATTTCTGAAATAACCTTTAACTCATTTACTCTGATTCATACGAGCCATGTAAATCTCGTGAACTAAAAAATCAAGTTGGTCTTTCACTAAAATTTTATCTGAGAACATTTTAGGTATCGAATCATAGCCATGATATAACCCCACCAAACCTCCAGCAATTGCTGCTACAGTATCACTATCATCCCCCAAATTTGCCGCTTCAATGATTACCTCTTCAACCGTAGAGTATTGAAGTAAAAGATGTAAAACCCATAAAAAAGTATGAACCACATAACCATCTGAGGGAACTTTGGGTTTTCCTTTTAATACTGATTTATATCTTGTACCCTCAATTTCAACCTGAATTGCCTTAGAAAGACTGATATCAGAGTTTAGTAATCGATAGGCAATTCGGTTATAAATGACACATGCTTCACTAGCTAAAGGATCATAATGAGTCATTTTTGATTGACGGAAGGTAATCTCTTCGATTTTTTGTAGATCTTGATAAACAAGAGCTATAGGTAATGTGCGCATTAATGAACCATTTCCCGCACTTTTACCACCACTTAATTCATGAGCTTTTTTTGCAGCAACTTCCCAATCACTCCATTGTAAATAACTTTCAAGAGCTAGTCTTACCGTTTTTCCTACATCCTTTGGTTTGGTTTTATACCATTTCACAAATTCATTACCGATTGCTGATATAGGATCATCAGGATTTGCAAGCAATCCTTTAGCTAAAGCAATGGTCATGGCTGTATCATCAGTTGTTTCTCCAGGTTGTAAATCCCATACACCGCCACCTACTATTTGCGTTAATCGTCCATACTTCTGTTTAATCTCAAAAGGTGTCATGAACTCGGTTGTACCACCTAAAGCATCACCAATAGCTACACCGTATAAAGCACCTTTAATCTTATCTAACATCAACTCTCCTCCATTATATAAGCCTAGAAATCTAGACGCTCAAAGACACGCTTTCCCTTTCTTCTAATAGCACGTTTTCGAGCAATGGTTCTTTTGTCATTCGATCTTCTAAAAGAAGGCTAAACCACCTTCTCATCTTCTCATACTGTCCAAAACTTAAATTAACAAGTTAAATAAATTCTCATCCTTATTTATTTCAATATATGAAACACCTTTTTTATTCATTCGATCAATCAAGGCATGATAATCTTCTTTATTTTTTAACTCAATTCCAACTAGAGCAGGACCATTATCTTTATTATTCTTTTTCGTGTATTCAAATCGAGTAATATCATCATTTACGCCCAAAACCTCATCAATAAATTCTCGTAGTGCACCTGCCCGTTGAGGAAAATTAATAATGAAGTAATGCTTCAATCCTTCATAAATCAGTGATCGTTCTTTTATTTCTTGCATACGATCAATATCATTGTTTCCACCGCTTAAAATACAGACTACGTTTTTACCCTTAATTTGATCCTGATAAAAGTCTAAAGCCGCAATAGAGAGTGCTCCTGCTGGTTCAGCTACAATTGCATTCTCATTGTATAATTCTAAAATTGTTGTGCAAACTTTTCCCTCGGGAACTAAAACAATGTCATCCAATGTTTCCTTGCAAATGTGAAACGTAAGTTCTCCAACTTGTTTGACAGCTGCACCATCGACAAATTTATCAATAAAGTCGAGGGTAACTACCCGATTTTGTTCTATTGACCGTTTCATTCCGGGCGCTCCCATTGGTTCTACCCCGATAATTTTGGTTGATGGGCTGATGCTTTTTATGTATGAACCAATTCCAGCAGCTAATCCTCCACCACCCACACCAACAAATACAAAGTCAAGAGAATCGTCCAAATCATTCATAATCTCTACACCAATCGTTCCTTGTCCAGCAATGGTTCTTGGATCATCAAATGGATGAATAAAAACCATATTTTCTTTTTCACAATAGTTTTTGGCTGCATAATAAGAATCATCAAATGTATCTCCTGTAAGAATTACTTCTACATAAGAACCACCATATCGCTTAACTTGTGTTATTTTTTGTCTAGGTGTAGTCGTAGGCATGAAAATCTTCCCTTGAATTTTTAATAATTGGCAAGAATAAGCAACCCCCTGAGCATGGTTACCTGCGCTCGCACAAACAACGCCCCTTTTTCTTTCTTCGTCTGTTAGACTTTGAATAAAATAGTAAGCTCCTCGTATTTTAAAAGACCGGACAACTTGCAAGTCTTCACGTTTTAAATAAACATTACACTGATACCGATTGGATAAAATTTCATTACGTTGAAGAGGTGTTTTGGTAACAACATCTTTTAAGGCTTGATTTGCAATGATAATATCTTTGATTTGTACCTGACTCATTCTCTTAATCCTCCCAGATTTTATCGAATTTTAAAACTTATTTTAACATAATCCATCTCATCCGGTGCAATTTGTTTTCAAAAACAAGAAAAACCTTTCTAAAAATTAGGTTAGAAAGGTTTTATCAAAATCAAGTTACATTTTATTTTAGAACCATTTCTATATATTCTTCTGGCATAAAAATTCGAGGGATAAATATTTTCTTATTTCGGATTTGCCGTATTGTATCCGAGATATTTGATAACTCTTCATGATTCCCTTTTTTATCAAAAAGGATGATCTGTTCAGTTGCTACCTTTTTGTCAATTGATTTTTCATTATGAAGGATATAATCATCTTCATATGAGCTGATAATCGCTTCATCCTTAAGATAAATATATTGATATGGTATTCCTTTTCTTTTAGATAAGTCCAAAACTTTTTCAAATAAGACCATTTCGTTCATTTCGTTGATCGGGACTGTCTTATATAAGCGTCGATGTACGAATCGAGAACACAAATCACTTAAAATCGGATCTTTATGATCTTTCCATTGATAAATATAGAACCAAACCGTGTTATCAGTGAGTGCTAAATAATTTTTGATGGTTTTTGGAGTTAATCCATTGACAAGGATCTCATATAAATCATTGGGTAATTCCAACTCACCCTCTTTGTTTAATTCAATCGCTCGGGTAAAAATTCTGTCAATTAATAATTCGGCACTCCTACTTGTCTTATGATAATAAACATTTACATACATATAGTAGCGAGCCATTACGAAATCTTCAGCGATACTAAGACCTTTGTCTTTATCTAGACCTACTTCGAACTCGCCATTTACTTCCCCAACTCGCAAGACATGAATTAACCATTCTAGATCAAAATATCCATATCCCGCTCCTGTCATTTTTGAATCCCTTAATAAATAGTCGATCCGATCTGCATCTAATTGACTCGACAACAATTTCACTAATGCTCTTGATGAATGGGTCCGTTGAATCACATCAGCCACTTCTTGAGCAAAACCCGTTCGATAGCTTTCAAGAGCTTGATGGATTTCCGTATTGTTAAGCAAAATACCAATAGTCCATTTTTCGTGCCGTATCTTAGTTATTTTTTCAAGAACATGGGAGAAAGGACCATGACCAATATCATGTAATAATGCAGCAGTAAGCGCTAATAACCGATGTTCTTTTAATTCCTCTACAAAGGGCTGAATATGTTCTTCCTTTAGACTTGTTAACTTATCAAGTAATCGTTTCATCACATGGGTAACCCCTAGAGAATGGGTAAAGCGAGTATGTTCAGCGCCAGGAAATGTAAATGAAGTTAATCCAAGTTGCCTTATATGTCTTAATCGTTGAAACTCTAAAGTGTCAATTAGATCCAATAATAAACGTTCTTCTCGCTTATCAAATTGAATAATATTATGGACAGGATCACGTATTGTTTTCATATATTTCCTCCGATAGACGTGTAAAAATAACTTTTTCTATATATTCCACATTTCTACCAAAAAATCCTTCTCTTTTGAATATTATACCTTTATATTGTTTAATAGGATATAATAAGGATAATTAAATTTTGAATTTTTAGTAAAAAACGATTCAAAAGTAGAGGGGGAATAAGGTTGGTCGTATCAAACATTAAAGATGTAAAAGGAATGAAAATTGAGGGCCCAGTAGTCAAGGCAATGACCAAAAGAGTTTTAATTTCGCCAAAAGAAGGTTGGGAAGGTTATGTCATGCGGTTATTTGATTTAGAAGAGGGGGGATACTCACCTCGTCACAGTCATCCCTGGCCACATATCAACTATATTATCTCTGGAAAAGGAATCTTACATATTGATGGTAAGGATTATGAAGTGGAAGAAGGTTCTTATGCCTATGTACCCGAGAACAAAATTCATCAGTTTCTCAATCGAGGAAAAGAAACATTTCGTTTTATCTGCATCGTTCCAGAAGAAGGAGATCAATAGAGCCAGCTAAAATAACTGGCTCTCATTCTACTTAACATACTCCCTATTACGAATAAACAATCGCCAATGCCAAATAAAAGCTGGTATCATAAGCACGGTTCCGACTATATATATAATGACCAAAGCACGATACATCTCTTCATTTGTTATACTTTCATGAATGGTCGCCGGATAGACAAGATAGGGTAAATGGGCTTTTCCATAAGCATAACTAGCAAGGAATAATTGAACTATTGTTAATAATAAAGCAATTCCCGAGCTACGATTCTCAACATTTTTGTCTTTTGTTGATCTCAAAATAAACCAATATCCGATTAGAAAAGCAACGACTGAAAGGATCAGCCACAATGAGTAATTCCAAAGATTAACATATAGCCATGTGGCTTCATTTTTTATGGTGAAAATAATCAAAAAGCCAAACAATACCGTAAACGGCCCAATCCATATACTATGTTTGCGATAAATGGCAAAACCAGATCCATCCCCTGTCAAACTAGCATAATCAGCTAACAGCAATGCGGATAGATATAAGGTCATACTAATTGCCAAGCCAATAAAGGCATAAACTGTTGGACTTGTAAATACTTTACTTAGTGGTAGTTGGAGGACTCCATTTACTTCTCGAATATATCCCCCATGAGTAAGGGGTAATACAACAACAAGTAAAGCCAGAATCAAAATACCAGCAATCCCTGAAATATGGTTCAATATTTTTCGATACCCCTCTTCTACTGAATAGGCAAAAACCATAAAAGCCGTCCTTATACTAAGTAAAACTAAGATTAAATTTGCTGGAATCATCAATACAGTCCCTAAGGTAAAAGTCGCATTCGGAAAAAAACTAACCAATGCAACAACAAACATGGCTAATAAAACATTGGTAATTTCCCATGCTGGTGATAGATATTTATTAGCAATTACTCCTGCTTTCGTATCTTTTCGATTAAAATAAACCATTGACCAAAATCCTGCGCCAAAATCAAGTGCTCCAGCTATGGAATAGATGAAGATAAAAAGCCATAGCAGAGCAATACTGAATTGTGCTTCATCCATCTCATCCACCAACCCTTCTTTTTAATTTAACTTTTCTAGATCCTTTTTTAATGGATGACGTTTAAAATAGTACCAAATTACTAGTAGTGTAATCACTGTAAGTGAAACATATAACCCAAGAAAGATGAAGAAGAAAAGCCCCATATTCCCGCTAGTAGTTACTGCCTCCGATGTTTTCATAACACGATAGATAGTCCAAGGTTGACGACCGATCTCGGAAAATGACCATCCTAATTCAATACCTGCAATCGCTAAAGGGCCAGAAAAGACATAGCCCCATATTAACCATTTTGGAAAATGATTTTCTTTTTTTCTTAATTTTAGTGTCCAACCCAAAACAGCAAGGAATATAAGTAGTGCCCCAATACCAACCATTGCATCAAATAGGATATGTGTAACAAGTGGTGGCCACTCATCTTTTGGAAACTCATTCAGCCCTCGTACCACACCACTTGGTTTTCCAGTTGCTAAGATACTTAATAGGCTAGGTATTTGTAACGCCCACTTAACCTGCTGTGTTTTTGGGTCGACGATACCTCCTACTGCTAAAGGAGCGTTTGAAGTAGTCTCGAATAATCCTTCTGCAGCAGCCAATTTTTCAGGTTGATAAATATGGAGTTTCACCGCTGAATCATGACCATTTAAGGCAGTGATTACTCCCGAAATCCCCCCTATAAGCAAAGCGACCATTAATGCTTTTTGGTGGAATTTATATTCCCGTTCGGTTATATCCTTTCTCAGCATTTTATAAGCCGCAACGGTTACGGTCATAAAGGCACCAACCATAAAGGCTGACGATACAACATGGGAAGCTGTAGTAAAAAAGATGGGGTTAAAGAATGCTTTCCATGGATTCACATTTATAAATTCCCCATTTACATAATCAAAACCAGATGGTGTTTCTTGCCATGCATGAACATTTGTAATTAACACCGCAGAAAGAATAGCCCCAATTGTAACCAAAGACAAACTGAGAATTCGCAATGGAGCAGAGATGCGATCTGCAGCATAAACATAAATCGTCATGAAAATCGATTCTAAAAAGAAGGCATAAATCTCAATTTGAAATGGCAAAGAAATGACTTTCCCAACCGCTTCCATAAATGTCGGCCATAAGATAGAAAGTTGTACACTTGCAATTGTACCAGTGGGAATACCTACACCTAGCAAAATAGCAAAAGTTTTCGTCCATCGTTTGGCCATAATATCATAATCGCGGTCATTTGTTTTCTGATATATAATTTCTGCTATGAGTATCATTAATGGAATACCAACACCAAGAACTGCAAACACAACATGAAAAGCCATCGTAAAACCAAATAATAGACGAGCATTTAATAAATGGTCCATGAAATCAGTCCTTTCAACCAAAATCTTCCTTTATACATAATCGGTAAAAATAAAACAATTTATACTTTTTTCAGCTTTAAAATCATTTTTTTATTTTCCTAAATTGCAATAATAAATGCAACAAAATATAAAATACCAAATCCAGTAAGATTAAGCGACATTTTGCAATTCCTTTAGAAATAGATCATTTGGTGTCTTGTAGCCAAGAATTTTCCTTGGTAGTGTATTGCACCAATGTTCAACGTAAGCAATTAGATCCTCATCAATATCATCGATGGACTTTCCTTTTGGAATGAATCGTCTGATTAATCCATTGTGACGTTCATTGGAGCCACGTTCACTTGATGTATAAGGGTGGGTGTAATAGATTTTTGTTTGTTCATCCTTAACCGCTGATACGAGTTCACTAAATTCAGAGCCATTATCCGATGTAATGGTTTTAAAGATCGAGGAGAAGGCGGTTTTGTATTGATTTCTCAACTGTTGTATTGCATGATGGATCGCAGTCGTTGTCTTTTGATCGATTTTCATGATCACTTCCTTGCGAGTCATGCGCTCAGTTAGGGTAAGGAGGACAGCGCCTTTTTGACGACTGCCTAAAACGGTATCAATTTCCCAGTGACCAAACTCTGTGCGTTCGTTAATGTGAGAAGGGCGTTGTTCAATGCTTTCTCCAAGGATCTTCTTATTGACGCGGTTTCGTTTTTTCTTTGTGTTTCTTGTTACTTTTAAAGGCAGATCAATATTTTTCACAGGTAGTGCACCAAGATCGATGTAGTTATAGAGCGTTTTTGTGCATACAACGATCCCAAAGAGTTGATTTGCCTTAGCAAAGCCGCAGACGGCATCAGGAGACCAATGTTCTTTTTGTATTTTCTCTACGGCAAAGCGAATAAAATCAGATGCTTGGACGAGTTTATATTTAGCCCCGCAATGGGAGCGGTTGGCTTCATAACGTGCTTGTCCTGTTTCCGGGAAATAGGTCTTATACTCAGATAAGTCAGAACGACGCTGAATAACTGTTCCTCGCTTCAATTCTCGAGAAATCGTAGATTTGTGGCGACCAAGAAGATCTACAATCTCTTGAAGGGTTTTTCCTTCTTTTTGTAGCACTTGAATTTGACCTCGTTCATATGGAGTGAGATGTTTGAAATGACGTTTCTTTGTGTTATGATTAGAATAAGCCATCGGTAAATCCTCCTGTTATGTATGGTTTTGGTCGACTTAATCATAACGGATTTACCATGGCGTTTTCTATATATTTATTTTGTTGCATTTAATTTTACAATGAACCTTTTTTTATTTTCGTATGAATTTGCTATTTTTATTTGACTCTCATCAGAAATTATTGTATAGTTTATATAAACCGTTAAACTGAATTATATAGTTTTGGAAATAAGAAATCGTACCCCAATGTTGTGAGGACGAGTTTTATTTTCCGAATGACAATTCAGGGGTACTTTTTTATTACATGACTACATAATGAGGTTCTAATGGTTAATTTAGAATATGCACAATTCGTGCACAGATTTTTTTAGGAGGCTTATTCAAATGCAAGGTAAAGTAAAATGGTTTAATTCAGAAAAAGGTTTTGGATTTATTGAAGTTGAAGGTGGAAACGATGTATTCGTACACTATTCAGCGATCCAAGGCGAAGGGTTTAAAACATTAGAAGAAGGTCAAAAAGTTAGCTTTGATATCGTTGAAGGTAACCGTGGACCTCAAGCTGCTAATGTTGTAAAATTATAATATATATATATAGCCTTATATGAAGACAAAAAGAGCCGATTTTTTTCGGCTCTTTTTGTCTTTAATTAGACATTAGAGAGAAAGTTACTTGTTCATCAATAATTTCCCTTCTAATGGTTTTAAAGTAAGTTCAAGCATGCCGTTTTTAATTACAGTCTCTTCGTTTTGATTCAACAGATTGATCATCCGTATATTTGATACCCACTTAGAAATATCTAAGACAACATGCTTATTAAAAAATAGATTGCGATTAAAGATGATGATCGCAATGTTTTCTCTTCGTTTTCGACCTAAAGCATCGATACCATTTTTAATTTGTCTTATATACCCATAAACATCAGTTTCAGGAAAAAAAGAAATCCAGTCACCTGTTCGTAAAACGTCATATTGATTACGTATGGCAATGATTTCTTGAAACCAATTTAACAATTCTTGATCCTCACGCCCCCAAGGGTATCCTCGACGATTTAAAGGATCATTTCCCCCTTCAAGTCCAGCCTCGTCTCCATAATAAATAGAAGGAACACCTGGAAATGTCATTTGCCAAAGGGAAGCTAATTTTAACCGTTTAATGGCCATTTTTCGTTTCTTAATCGGGTCTAAATCTTGTGGTAGTTTCTCTTTAAGGACAGTTAAAATTCGAGGAACATCATGACTACCTAATAAATTCATTAAGCTATAAAAATGATGGAGAGGATAATTCTCATAAAGACTCATTAATGTTGAATGAACTGCATGAGAATCTTTATACCCTAATAAAAAATCAATGACGATTTGACGAAAAGGGTAATTCATTACAGAGTCTAATTCTTCTCCATAGAGATATTCCCGTCTTTGTCCGTAACTGATTTTGTTTGATGCATCTTCCCAAACTTCTCCGATTAAAACAGCTTCTTTATTTTGTTCCTTTAGAACTTTGTTGAACTTTTTAATAAAAAGATCTGGAAGTTCATCGGCTACATCAAGCCTCCAGCCTTTTATCCCCATTTTTAACCAATGTTTTAACACACTATTTTGATGATAGATGATAAAGTCCAAATAAGACGGATCTAATTCATTCACATTGGGTAATGAATCGATTCCCCACCAACAATCATACCGATGAGGAAACTCATAAAAGCGATACCAAGAATAATAAGGAGAATTTTGTGATTGATAGGCACCTATGGATGGATAAGTTCCTTCTTTATTGAAATAAATACTATCGCTACCTGTATGGCTAAAAACTCCATCCAATATAATTGAAATCCCTATTTTTTTTGCTTCGTTCACTAAATCGCGAAAAATCTCTTCATCACCAAACATGGGATCAATCTTGTGATAATCCCCTGTATCGTATTTATGGTTACTTTGTGCTTCAAATATTGGATTGAAATAAATGGCACGTATACCCAATTTTTTTAAATAGGGTAATTTTTTTTTCACCCCGATCAGATTACCACCAAAAAAATCCCATCTTGCGATTTTGCCAGTTTTCTCATCTTTAATATAAATCGGATCATTTTCCCAATGGGCGTGAATTAAGCTATTCTTTTTTGGGTTTAAAACATTTCCATTTTCATTTCCATTAAAGAAACGATCAACAAAAATTTGATACAGCACAGTATCGTAAAACCAAGAAGGAGGTAGATGTTTATTTAGAAAAACAGTGATCTGATATGGATGAGGAATTTGTTCTGAAGCTTCACCTATTCCACCTTGTTTTGCTTGATTATTTCCATAATAAACGATTTGTCCATTTGTTACTACCATGAAATAATACCACACCAATCCAGGTGTAGATGGTGTGGTAATTTGAACTGAATAGATTCCTTCTTCCCCTTCCAAAGGAGACATAGGAAACTCTTTTTTTTCTTCCCCTTCTATCCATAGTCGTAGGGTTACTTTATCAATTTTGTTCGTTCGCTGAAGTTTTATCTTTAGCTCAACTTGTTGCTTACATGGAACTGCACCAAACGGATTACGATAAAACAAATCATAGGAGTTATGATAAATCCAATCATTTACCATCCTTGTGCCTCCAGTCCCCTTATTCTACGATATGAAAATGGGCCGAACTTCCCATGTTCCAGAAGCGTATTCTAAAATCGTTCGATCACTAGAAAAAATACCAGAATGGGCAATATTGATAATACTTTTTTCTATCCAGCTTTCTTGGTCTTTGTAGAATTGATCAATTCTTTTCTGTGCATCCGCATATGAAGCAAAATCCTTGAGCACAAAAAATTCATCGTTTTCTTGTAATAAAGAATAATAGATAAATTTAAAATCGACTACTTCTTTTAAGAAGAAACCATCAATAAGTTGATCCAAGATTTTGCGTAGGCGAGGATCGCTTTGATATAAATCCCTTGCTCGATAGCCACCATATTGATAATAATCTAATACTTCTTGCGGGGTTAAACCAAAAATAAAAATATTATCCTCCCCTACCTCGTCTTTTATCTCAATATTCGCCCCATCTAATGTTCCAAGGGTTAACGCTCCGTTCATCATAAACTTCATATTTCCAGTACCCGATGCTTCTTTGCTTGCCGTAGAAATTTGTTGCCCAATATCTGCTGCAGGAATAATTTTTTCTGCTAGACTTACTCCGTAGTTCTCAACAAAAATTACCCTAATTTTCCCTTGAATCGTTGAATCATTGTTCACTAGTGAAGCAACGGTGTTGATTAACTTAATAATTCGTTTGGCTAAAAAGTATGCGGGAGCGGCCTTTGCTCCAAAAATAAATGTTCGGGGAACTATATCTAGATTAGGATTTTCTTTCAAGCGATTATATAGATCCATGATATGAAAAACATTTAACAGCTGCCGTTTATAGGCATGAAGTCTTTTCACTTGTACATCAAAAATCGAATCGGGATCAACAGCAATATGATATTTTTCTTTAATATAATTGGATAGAGAAATTTTATTTTGTCTTTTTACTCGTGAAATTCGCTCTTGAAAGGATGGATCTTTGGCATAATTCAATAGATAATTTAAATCAGTAGGATGTTCAATCCAATTGGTACCAATTGCATCTGAGATGAGTTTCGCTAATAATGGATTTGCTTTTAATAACCATCTACGGTGGGTGATACCATTTGTTTTGTTATGAAATTTATAAGGGAAGTAATTGTAAAAGTTTTTCATCACTTGCTTTTTTAAAATTTCGGTATGAATTTTAGATACACCATTTACCTGATAACTTCCTACGATTGCTAAATGGGCCATTTTCACTTGCCCATCTGCAATGATGGCCATTTCATGAATCAGTCCCCATTCACCAGGGTATTTATTCCATAATTCTCGACAAAATCGTTCATTAATTTCCTCGATAATCATATAGATGCGGGGTAATAGACGTTTCATCATGTCAATGGGCCAGCGCTCAAGGGCTTCTTGCAGCGTTGTATGATTCGTATAGGAAATGGTTCTCGTTGTAATCGACCACGCTTCATCCCATTCTAAACCTTCTTCATCCATTAGGATTCTCATTAGTTCGGGAATTGCTAATACAGGATGGGTATCATTGATATGAATCGCCACTTTATTAGGAAAATCCTTGATATTTTGGTGCCTTTTTTTATAACTGCGAATAATGCTTTGCAATCCAGCTGATACAAGAAAATATTGTTGTTTTAAACGAAGAATTCTCCCTTCCTCTTTACTGTCATCCGGATAAAGAAACTCAGAAATCGCTTCTGTTGATCGTTTGTACTCCACAATCTTCTGATAGTCTCTATTATTTAAACACTGAAAATCAAAATCTTTAATTGCTGATTCAGCGCTCCATAATCGCAAGGTATTTACGGTTTTATTCTTGTATCCTGGTATCGGTATATCATAGGGAACTGCTAAGACGGATTCAAAGTTTTCATGATGAAACACAAGTCGTTCCCCTACTTTTTCAACCCAAATATTCCCCTCAAATCGAACTTCTACGGCTTTATCCGATCTTCGAACTTCCCAAACATTCCCTTCTCTTAACCAATAATCGGGAAGTTCAACTTGATAACCATCCATAATCTTCTGTTCAAATAGCCCGTATTTATAGCGAATTCCACATCCATGTCCCGGTAGATGTAAAGAGGCCATTGAATCAAGAAGACATGCTGCAAGCCTTCCTAATCCTCCATTTCCTAAACCAGGATCCGGTTCTTGTTGCTCAAGGTCACTAAGAGAAATTCTTAAATCTTTTAACCCTTCTTCAATGACCTCATAGATACCCAAATTAATCAAATTCATCCCTAGCATTTTGCCAAGTAAAAATTCCATTGATAGATAATATACTTGTTTTTCCCCTCTTTCGCGGTAAATCTTTTTTGTTAATATCCAGTTTTTATTAATCTGTTCCTTGACTAAACTGCCTAAAGCCATATATTGTTCTATTGTTGTCGTTTCATTGATATTCTTTCCGTACATGTTCTCTAACCGTTCGAGAAAAGCACTCTTAAAGCTCTCTTTATTGGTAAACATGGTTTTCCCCCTTAACCCTGAAGTAAATGGCGATATAGCTCGAGATACTGTTTCGCTGAAAATTTCCAACTATAATCCAATTTGGCAGTATTGTTATGAATCTGGTTCCAATGGTCTTGATCATAGTAGAAATGAATTGCCCTTCGAATGGTATAGAGCATATCGTGAGCATTATAGTTGGTAAAACTAAATCCATTCCCTTCTTTTGTCCATTCATTATAAGGTTGAACGGTGTCGTTTAATCCCCCTGTTTCTCGCACAATGGGAACAGAGTGATAGCGAAGAGCAATTAACTGACTTAAACCACATGGTTCAAATAATGAAGGCATCAACAGAAAGTCGGACGCTGCATAGATTTGTCTCGCAAGCCTTTCATCAAATAAAATATGTACGGATAATTTTTCGGGAAAGCGAATCATCGCATCTAAAAAAATCTGTTCATAATACCGTTCACCTGTTCCTAGAATAATCATTTGAATATCTTCAGATAAAAGTTCATCTAAAACATGAATGATTAAATCCAATCCTTTTTGTGCTACAAGCCTTGACACGATCGCGATCATTGGAATATCTGGACGGATGGGTAAGGCTAAATCTTCTTGAAGCTTCATTTTGTTCTTCTTTTTTTGTTCTAGAGAATGATCATAACGGGCAAAAAGATGGGGATCTGTAGCAGGGTTATATTCATCCTCATCGATCCCATTTAATATTCCCGATAAATCGTTATTTCTCTTTCGCAGAATTCCATCTAAAGCTTCACCAAAATAAGGATACTGAATCTCCTTGGCGTAGGTTGGACTTACAGTTGTAATCTTGTCAGAAAAAACTAATCCTCCTTTTAAAAAATTAACCTGTCCGTAAAACTCAATCCCATCCATTGTAAAAAACTCTTCTGGCAAGTCAAATAGATCTCCTAAGATTGACTTAGGAAAAACTCCTTGGTATCTCAAATTATGGATCGTAAAAACGGTACGAATATTTTTATAAAAGTCATAGTATTGATAATACGCTTTTAAAAAAACACTGATCAATGCAGTTTGCCAATCATGTAAATGAATGATTTGCGGTTGAAAATCAATATGTGGCAGAGCCTCCAAAACGGCTTTACTAAAATAAGCAAAACGTTCAGCTTCATCAAATGTACCATTGTAGCCATAAATTTGGTCACGATTAAAATAAAACTGATTATCGATAAAATAGTAAGTAACATCCTGATATTTATACTTCAGAATCCCACAATACTGCTTTCTCCATTCTAAAGAAATCTCTAATGTTTTCATTAATACCATTTTCTCTTTAAATTCTTTTGGTATTTGTTTATAGTTAGGTAAAAATACTCGGACATCAATCTCTTGTCTTTTTAATTCTTTTGGCAAAGATCCAATAACATCTGCTAACCCCCCTGTTTTGATAAAAGGTACACCTTCTGAAGCAACAAAAAGAACATTCATATTCAATTAATCCTTTCTTGGAAAATTTAAATCATACTCTTTTTTTCAAGGACAAGGGGTTGATCTTTTGTTCCAATTAATGTTCTTCCAGGTGAAACAAAAACTTCCTTATCTAAGATCGCATTCTCAATCACGGTATTTTTACCTATTTCAGACTTTGGCATGATGATACTATTTTTAATCACTGCTCCCTTATGTACCTTAACCCCTCGAAAAAGAATACTGTTTTCCACTTTTCCCTCTATCAAACAACCATTTGCGATGATAGAATTGGACACTTCCGAACCAGCAAAATATTTTGCTGGAGGATCATCTTTCCCTTTTGAATAGATAAGACCTGGTTTAACAAACAACTTTTGCCAAAGATTTTCCGACAACAATTTTATACTATGATGATAGTAACTTTGTAATGAATCGATTTTTACTGCATATCCAGTGTATTTGAATCCGACGGTTTTCAATTGATCAAGATGATCAATGATACAATGCTTAAGAAAATCATATTTCCCATTTTCTATATTCGTTTGAATCAAGTCCAATAAAAGCTGTTTTTCAAGAATATAGATTTCTAAAGACCCCTTATTTGATTGGAGTTGATTTAATTCATGATCCATTTCAACAATTCGCCCATTTTCATTCATTTTTATTTTTTTATAAGACTTTTCGTTATCAAGTTCCGGATTCAATTCCTTATAGATTACCGTTATATCTGCCCCTGTCATTTTGTGAAATTCAAAAACAGGTCGAAAATCCATATTCGCCACTAGATTCCCACTAGAGATCAGCACGTATTTTTGCTGGCCGCGGTAAAAGAAATCGATATGATCAAAAAAATGATGCAAGTCTCCCTTTAAATGAACCGAAGAATATTCTAAAAAAGGAGGTAAGAAAAATAAACCGCCCCGTTTACGATTAAGGTCCCACTCTGCTCCCGTTCCTAAATGATCCATTAATGAACGATAATTATTTAAGGCAAACACTGCAACGTCCCGTATTCTGGAATTCACCATATTTGATAATGTAAAATCGATCAGGCGATATCTTCCGCCAAAAGGGACAGATGCACTTGAACGATGAAAGGTTAATTCATTTAACTCATGACGATCATTACTTAGATTAATCACTCCTAGTACATCTTCCATTGCATCAATTTCTCCTTTCCCTATTATGAATTTATTTTGACTGTATGAGTATCTTCTACTTGAGGTGAGCCAAAGATTTGTGTTTTTTCTTCGATTAAAGTAATTTCTCCGTTTTCGCTTCCAATACGACAACCATCCTTGATAATTGTCCCTTCACCAATGATCGATCGATTGATTACAACATTTTCGTCAATTTTTACATTTGGCATGATCACTGAATCCTTTATGATACTCCCTTTACCTACATGAACTCCATAAAAAATAACAGAATGGTTCACTTCCCCGTAGATTTCACTACCTTCATTGATTAACGAGTTTTTCACTTTCGCTGTTGGCGCAATATATTGAGGAGGAAAAGTGGTATTTGCCGAACAAATTCGCCAATAATCATCATTTAAATCTAAGCTTGGTTGACTAGATAATAAATCCATGTTGGCACTCCATAAACTTTCGATCGTTCCAACATCCTTCCAGTAGCCTTTAAAAGGATAGGCATATAGCTTTCTTTTATCACGTAACATCATTGGAATAACATCTTTTCCAAAATCATTACTTGAATTCGGGTTATTTTCATCTTTAATCAAATAAAAGCGTAAAACATCCCAATTAAAGATATAAACTCCCATAGAAGCAAGGTTATTCTTGGGGTGTTTTGGTTTCTCCTCAAATGATAAAATGCGATGATCCAAATCTGTATTCATAATGCCGAATCGATTCGCATCCTTCCAAGGAACCTCAACCACAGCAATTGTTAATTCAGCATTTTTCTCGATATGATGTTTCAACATCAATGAATAATTCATTTTGTAAATGTGATCACCCGATATCACAAGAACATACCGTGGATGATATCGTTCGATAAACGGAATGTTTTGATAAACAGCATTTGCTGTCCCTTTATACCATCTTCCTCCACCCTGTTGTACATAAGGGGGTAAAACAGTTACACCACCCCATTTTCGGTCTAGACCCCATGGACTGCCAACACCAATATAAGAGTTTAATACCAATGGCTCGTATTGAGTTAACACCCCAACTGTATCGATTCCTGAATGTTTACAATTGCTTAAGGGAAAATCAATGATTCGATATTTGCCACCAAAAGGAACAGCAGGTTTTGCTAGTCTATTTGTTAGAACTCCTAATCGTTTTCCTTCCCCACCTGCTAAAAGCATAGCGACTACTTCTTTTCGGTACATATTGAATCCTCCTAATTTCCTTTTGAATTCGTGAAATCTTAAAAAAATGAACCGATAATGGTGAAATTCTAATTTCAAGACTATAAGATTGGTTATGCCAACTTATTTCTTCAGCTAGTAGGGATCGATTCCTATTTGTTAAACCATTACCGCCATATTTCTCTTCGTTGCTATTAAAAATTTCAATATATTCCCCTAAAAACGGAACACCAATTCGATAGTTTTCATAAATCATTGGGGTAAAATTACAAACGATCACGATCCAATCTTCTTTTTTCTTCCCTTTTCTCATAAATGTGATAATACTTTGGTTCACATCATGTGGGTCGATCCACTGAAACCCTTCTTGCATATGATCGAATTCCCATAAAGCCGGCTCTTTTCGATAAAAGTGGTTTAATTCATTCACATACTGTTTCATTTTGCGATGCAATTCAAAATCTAGTAAGTTCCAATCTAATTCCGATTGATCCTTCCATTCATCAAATTGACCAAACTCTCCACCCATAAATAGAATCTTTTTTCCTGGGTGAGCCATCATATATCCATAGAGGAGTCGTAAACTAGCAAATTTGTCCCAATAGGAACCTGGCATTTTATTTAATAGAGAACGTTTCCCATGAACAACCTCATCATGGGATAATGGAAGAATGAAATTTTCACTAAAAGCATAGAAAAAAGAAAAGGTGAGCAAATGATGATGATATTTGCGGTAAATGGGATCCATTTCCATATATCGTAACGTATCGTTCATCCAACCCATATTCCATTTATAGTTAAAACCTAACCCACCAAGATAGATTGGTGCGCTGACCATTGGCCAAGCTGTTGACTCTTCAGCGATCATTAATATGGTTGGATCGTATTTGAAAACTACTTCATTTAATTTTCGTAAGAATGAAATTGCTTCTAGATTTTCTTTTCCACCATATTGATTGGGAACCCATTCTCCATCTTTTTTATCAAAATCTAAATAGAGCATGCTTGAAACAGCATCTACCCGAAATCCATCAATATGATATTCTTTTAGAAAAAAAATCAGATTAGAAATGAGAAAACTATGAATTTCCGGTTTACCAAAATCAAAACTTAACGTTCCCCACCCAGGTTTTTCTGCCTTTCTAGGGTCAGCATATTCATATAATGGTGTACCATCAAAGAGTCTTAAGCCGTGGGCATCCTTTGCAAAATGGCTAGGTACCCAATCGAGAATAACTCCTATTCCTTTTTGATGGCATTGGTCAACAAAGTACTTAAAATCATCTGGTGTACCATAACGACTAGTAATGGAATAATAGCCCGTGATCTGATAACCCCAAGATTGGTCATAAGGATGTTCAGCTAATGGTAATAGTTCGATATGGGTATAACCTAGATCAACGACATAATCAATTAATTCATCAGCTAATTCCCGATACGTATAGAATTTTCCATTCTTTTTTTTCCAAGATCCAAGATGTACTTCATAAATCAATAGTGGTTGATGATAAATGGAGCAGTTTTTTTTCTTTTGCATCCATTTGTCATCATTCCAGCGATAACCATCCATTGAATAAACAATGGAAGCCGTATTCGGTCTTTGTTCTGAGTAGAAAGCATAGGGATCAGATTTTAAGAAGATTTCTTTTTCGGTATGGATCTCATATTTATACAGGTCACCATTTTTTAATCCAGGAATAAAAATCATCCATATTGCATGATTGATTCTTTTCATTCGATATTGTTTTCCCTTCCATTGATTAAAGTCGCCAACGACCCGAACTTCTTTTGCTTGTGGAGCCCATACCGTAAAGCGAACCCCTTGTATCCCTTTGTATTCCATTTGATGAGCACCTAACATTTTGTAGCTATGAAATAGATTCCCTTCGTGGAATAAATAGAGATCGGTTTCACTTGGAAAAATTTCTTCTGGATATAGAGGTAATACCATAACTCCATTCCCTTCCGTTTATCATCGCTAGCTGAGAAAAAACATCTACAGAATCCAAATTATGCAAATAAAAAGATAGATATGACAACATTCAAACTTTGAGCATAAAAAAACGCCCATTTTTCCTAAAAAGGGCGTTTTGTGTATAAATATATTTTATCACCTTATAACTTGGTCAATAATTCCTCCACCAAGACAAACTTCGTCTTGATAAAAGACAACAGCTTGTCCAGGGGTAATCGCTTTTTGTTTCTCTTCAAAGATGACTTCACAAGTATGATTTTCCTTAATTATAACAGTTACTTTTTGATCAGGTTGACGATAACGGAATTTTGCCGTACAAGTAAACTGTTTTGCTGGTGGTTTGCCTGAAATCCAATTTACATCGGTTGCTACCAAGCCTTTTGAGTAAAGACTTGGATGGTTTGCACCTTGTGCAACATATAAGATATTATTTTTTACATCCTTGTCAACAACAAACCACGGCTCTCCTGTTCCTTCTCCGCCAATTCCTAATCCTTTACGTTGACCAAGAGTATAATACATTAACCCTTGATGGGTTCCTTTTACCTCACCATCTAAGGTTCGTATCTCACCAGGTTGTGCAGGAAGAAACTTACTTAAGAATTCACGAAAGTCGCGTTCCCCAATAAAACAAATTCCCGTACTATCTTTCTTGTTAGCCGTGGCCAATCCATTTTCTTGTGCAATCTTGCGAACTTCACTTTTTTGTAGATGACCAATTGGGAACATCGTCTTTGATAATTGATATTGATTTAACACATTGAGAAAATAAGTCTGGTCTTTGTTTTGGTCAATAGCTTTTAATAGTTGAAATTCCCCGTTGATATTTCTTACTCTTGCATAATGTCCTGTCGCAATATAATCTGCATCAAGCTCTAATGCCTTTTCTAAAAACTCTCCAAATTTAATTTCTCGATTGCACATAACATCAGGGTTTGGAGTTCTTCCCTTTTTATATTCATCAAGGAAATAGTTAAAAACTTTTTCCTTGTATTCCTTTTCAAAATTGACAGAATAATAGGGAATTCCAATCTGATTACATACTCGAATTACATCTTGATAGTCATCTTCAGCAGTACAATGGCCAAATTCATCACGGTCATCCCAATTTTTCATAAATACACCAATAACATCATAACCTTGTTGCTTTAACAATAATGCGGCTACAGATGAATCTACACCACCAGACATTCCAACAATTACTCTTGTTTCCTCAGGTTTTTTATTCATTGGAGTCTCCTCTTTATCTTAGAATTTCAAAAATCTTTTTTTTGATCATCTTAGTATATTATCTTTATACTATGTAACATATTTCGCAAAAAAAATCAAAAAAAAGGGAGCTGTCTAAAAAGTCCATTTAAGTTGAAAATCCGCCAAAATTAAACCCCAAAGAATGCTGTAAAATCAACATTCTTTGGGGTTGCTTTTCTAGATTTCGGGGTTAATTACTACTTTTAGGACAGCCCCGGGAAGTAACAAACATCTAAATGGGGAATATACACAATTATCTATAATCGAAAATCATGGGATTAGATTATACAGAAACTCTAAATTGCTTTTCCTCTGTTGAACCCGTTAATGCGGTGGTAGAAGTTGACCCGCCAGTCACTACCATTGTAATTTCATCAAAGTACCCAGCTCCAACCTCCCGTTGATGTCTTGTAGCCGTATACCCTTTTGCCTCACTAGCAAATTCACGTTCTTGCAAATCTGCATATGCTGCCATTCCCCGTTGTTTATAATCATACGCCAATTCAAACATACTATGATTAAGTGCATGAAACCCTGCAAGGGTAACAAATTGAAACTTATAACCCATTTTACCAATCTCTTTTTGGAAGTTAAGAATCTCTTCATCACTTAAATTTAATTTCCAGTTAAAAGATGGTGAACAATTATAAGCAAGTAGTTTACCTGGATATTTCTCATGAATCGCCTCGGCAAATATTCTTGCCTCTTCAATATCTGGTTTGCTTGTTTCAAACCAAAGTAAATCTGCATATGGAGCAAACGAAAGGGCACGATCAATTGCCATTTCGATTCCTCCCTTAATTCGATAAAATCCCTCTTCCGTTCGTTCACCTGTAATAAATTTCTGGTCTCTCGGATCGATATCGCTAGTGATTAATTGAGCTGAATCTGCATCCGTTCTTGCGACAATAATAGTGGGCACACCCATGACGTCGGCGGCTAAGCGAGCAGCAATCAAATTACGTATCGCTGTTTGTGTAGGAATTAATACTTTCCCTCCCATATGCCCACATTTTTTCTCCGATGAAAGTTGATCCTCAAAATGGACTCCAGCAGCACCTGCTTCAATCATTGCCTTCATTAATTCGAACACATTTAAATGACCACCAAAACCTGCTTCTGCATCGGCAACAATTGGAGCAAACCAATAAATATCATTCTTACCTTCTACCGTTTGAATTTGGTCTGCTCGTTGAAAGGCTTGATTGATTCGCTTTACAACATGTGGAACACTATTAGCTGGATATAAACTTTGATCAGGATACATTTGCCCTGCTAGGTTAGCATCAGCAGCCACTTGCCAGCCACTAAGATAAATAGCTTTTAATCCTGCTTTTACTTGTTGTAATGCTTGGTTTCCTGTTAAAGCGCCAAGCGCAGGAACGTAATCCTCTGTATGGAGTAAATTCCACAATCGTTCTGCTCCCATTCGTGCTAAAGTATATTCAATCTGTATAGATCCACGCAAACGTACAACATCTTCTGCACGGTAGGGGCGGATAATCCCTTCCCATCTCGGGTCATTTTGCCACATTTCTTCTATTTTTTTGATTTCATTTTCTCTATTCATTTTATATCTCCTCTCTTGATTTAATTTAAATATTCGTAACCAGGAATTGTAAGAAATTCTTCAAATTCATCCTGAAGAGAAAGTTTTTCAAAGAGTTCACTCGCTTCTGTAAATCTTCCTGATTGATATTTTTCTTCACCAATTTCTTCTTTGATCTTCTCTAATTCTTCAGCCATTATGGTTTTAAACATTTCTTTGGTTACCTTTCGGCCATCATTTAAAATACCGTTAGGGTTATGGATCCATTGCCAAACCTGAGCTCGGGAAATCTCTGCCGTCGCTGCATCTTCCATTAAATGATAGATTGGAGCAGCTCCTTTCCCACGCAACCATGATTCAATATATTGAATACCAACACTGATATTGGTACGTAATCCTTTTTCTGTAATTGCTCCCTCTGGCACTTCTAATAAATGATGAGCTTCAATCTTTACATCTTCTCTTTTTTTCTCAATTTGATTTTTCTTAGGCATGTATTTATTAAATACTTCCATAGCTACAGGAACTAATCCAGGGTGAGCAACCCATGTCCCATCATGTCCGTCATTTGCCTCTCGAATCTTATCCTGACGCACTTTTTCAAAGGCGATTTCATTTGCCTCAGGATTATCTTTAATGGGTATTTGTGCTGCCATTCCGCCGATCGCATGAGCATTTCGTTTATGGCTAGTTTTGATAGCCAATAAAGAGTAGGCACGCATAAACGGCACTGTCATTGTCACGACATTACGATCAGGTAAGATAATGTCCTTTCGATTTCGAAACTTTTTAATGAAACTGAAAATATAGTCCCAACGTCCACAATTTAATCCTGCGGAATGATCGCGAAGTTCGTAAAGAATCTCATCCATTTCAAATGCAGCAAAGATCGTTTCGATTAACACCGTTGCCTTAATCGTTCCTTGGGGGATCCCTAATTCCTTTTGTGCGAAAACAAATATATCATTCCATAAACGAGCTTCTAAATAGCTTTCCAGCTTTGGAAGATAAAAATAAGGTCCACTTCCATTCTCAAGCAAAGTTTTCGCATTATGATAAAAATAAAGGCCAAAATCAAACAGACTTGCGGGTATTGGTTTCCCCTCAAAAAGAACATGTTTTTCTTCCAGATGCCATCCTCGAGGTCGAACAAAGAGTATCGCTACTTTTTCATTCAATTTGTACTCTTTTCCTTCAGGGCTACGATAACTAATCGTTCTCCTTACTGCATCGCGTAAATTAATTTGACCTTGAATCATATTCTCCCATGTAGGGGAGTTCGCATCTTCAAAATCAGCCATAAATACCTTTGCGCCTGAATTAAGGGCATTAATTATCATCTTACGATCGGTTGGTCCAGTTATCTCCACACGTCGATCAAGTAATTCTTCCGGAACAGGAGCAATCGTCCAATTCCCATCCCGAATCTCTTTTGTTTCCGGCAAAAAATCCGGGATTTTCCCTTGATCAATCTCTTTCTGCCTAACTTTTCGGCGGTTGAGTAAATGTTGTCTTGTTTCGGAGAAATTCCTAACTAACTTCTCAAGAAATAGGAGTGCATCTGGTGTTAAAATTTCTTCCACTTGTGGGGTATTTGGTGCATTAATTTTCAACATTGAAGTCCCCGTATTCAATTTTCTCATCTCCCTTTTGTTTTTGTTATATTACAGTATTGTTTTCATGTTAGTATTATATAACAGATAAAAGAAAAAATAAACTACTTATTTTAAATTTTATAAATTTTTTTGATTTAATATCTGTTCTTGTTTTGTCTATTCATTTTAGTAGAGTAAATGTATGAAGAGCTATTGAAACTTGTTCAACAACTCTCAAGTTACTTAATGATTGATCATCAGCCTTGGTATTTTTTTTGTTAACCTTAAGTAATTTATAGGTTGACATATAATTTAAACCGTATTATGATAATTCTAAATAAATAGACAAATAGGAGGAGATTTTCAATGAAAACGAGAGACTGGGTTCTTTCAGCTATGATGACAGCAGTTATAGCAATATTAGCACAACTTAGTATTCCGATAGGTCCAGTACCAATTACTTTATCCATTTTCGGAGTTTTTCTGTCAGCCGGTCTATTAGGCCCTAAAATGGGGACTATTTCTGTGATTCTTTATATTTTATTAGGAGCAATCGGTGTTCCAGTGTTCGCTAATTTTTCTGGAGGCATTCACGTTCTGTTAGGGAAAACTGGTGGTTATCTATTTGGTTATATCATCGCTACATATTTTATTGGAAAGTTTTTTGAGAAATCAAAAGACAAATCAATACGTTATCGTTCCATACATTTCATTGTTCTCTCTTTAATCGGACTAGTGATTATTTATACTTTAGGTGCGATTCAACTTAAATACGTCCTTAATCTGTCTTGGGCCAAAGCTTTTGAATTTGGCGTTGCCCCATTCATCCTATTTGACATCATAAAAATTGTGATTGCCTCAATCATTATCGTCCCAATTAAACAAAGTCTCAAATCTTCAAATCTTTTATTTGAATAAGGATTAAATTAAAAAATGAGGGATAATATGATTCAACATTTAAAAGAAAAAGTTATATCAGGTTATGAAATTACCAAAGAAGAAGCATTATCGTTGGCACAGATCAAAAAAAACGAGTTAGAAGAATTGCTTGATGCAGCCAATGAAATCAGAGAAGCATATCTTGGCAAACAAGTGGATCTTTGTACAATCATAAACGCAAAATCAGGAGGGTGCTCAGAGGACTGTAAATTTTGTGCTCAATCAAGTCATTATCATACCAATATACCTAGATATCCACTTATTCATGAACAAATCGCATTAAAACGGGCAAAAGAAGTAGAACTTCAAGGTGCGCATCGATTCTCCCTTGTGACAAGCGGTAAAGGGATTGGGAATCGCGATTTCGCAAAAATTCTAGAAATCTATAAAATATTAAAAGAAAACACTTCGATTCATTTATGTTCATCACTAGGAATTATCTCTTACGAAAAAGCGAAAGCTTTGAAAGAGGTAGGCGTCACAACTTACCATCATAACTTAGAAACAAGCAGACAATTTTACCCTTCAATTTGTACAACCCATCATTATGACGATCGAATCAAAACGATTAAGAATGCTCAAGCAGCTGGCCTTAATATCTGTAGTGGTGGAATCATTGGTATGGGAGAGACGATGGAAGATCGAATCGATATGGCACTTGATTTACGTGAGTTGAAGGTTAAGTCCGTTCCAATTAATATTTTGACACCTATTGTTGGTACTCCATTAGAACATGTTCCCCCATTACCAATTGAAGAAATATTACAGACAATCGCCATATTCCGTTTTATTCTACCATCGTCTCATATTCGTCTGGCTGGAGGGAGAAGACAATTAGGTGAATACCAAGCAAAAAGTTTTCAATCAGGAGTTAGTGCTGCTCTTGTTGGTGATTATCTAACGACGGTTGGAAGTATAATTGCTGAAGATATTAAAATGTTAGAACAAATGGGTTTTCAAGTAAAAGAAAAAACTGTTGTTTAATCAACAGTTTTTCTTTTACTTTTTTTTTACTGAATTTTCATTATCAATTTTCCTAGTTCTTGTGATCGCAATGCGGCTTTTTTTATTGCTTGATCGATAGCTTTTTGAAATTGAAATTCTTTTAATACTTCTAAGCCAGCCATCGTTGAACCACCAGGACTTGTTACTTTTTCTCTTAAAATCATAGGCTCTTCCATTGTTTCTTTTAGCATATATCCCGCTCCAATAATCGTCTGTATAATAAGTTCTCTTGCCGTTTTATGATCAATTCCTAATTCAACAGCGGAATTTTCCATCGCTTCGACAAGATAATATAGATAAGCTGGACCACTTCCAGACAATCCAGTTACTGCATCTAATAATTTTTCTTTGACAACAGTAACCGTTCCTATAGCTTGTAAGATTGACTGTGCAATTTCAGAATGTTGCTTTTTTGCATATTTTCCTAAAGCAATCGCAGTTGCAGATAATCCAACCATTGCAGAAGTATTTGGCATTGCACGTATTACTGGTCCATTATGGTGAATAGCTTCTGTAATCAAATCTGTTGTAACACCAGCGATAACGGATAAAATTAATTGATCAGAATGACTATACGGATAGATCTCCTGAAGGACTTCCCAGATATCTTTTGGTTTTACTGCTAAAATGAGAATATCAGCTGAAGAAATCGCTTGATACTTGTTTACAGGTTGTTTAACACCATACTTTTTTATTAATCTTTCGATTTTCTGTTTATCGCTTCGATTAATGACTGAAATGTAACTAGGATCTAGAATTTGTTTTTTGGTAAGCCCTGCAATCATCGCTTCTGCAATTGAACCAGCTCCTAAAAAGCAAATATTTTTCTCCATTTGTACTTTTCCCTCCTAACGAATTTGGCCATTACCAAACACCATGTACTTATAAGAAGTTAATGCTTTTAACCCCATTGGTCCTCGGGCATGAAGTTTTTGTGTACTAATTCCGATTTCAGCACCAAATCCAAATTCAAAACCATCTGTAAATCTAGAAGAAGCATTATGATAAACAACAGCGGCATCAACAGACTCCATAAATTTTTTTGCATGATTCCTATTATTCGTTACTATTACTTCTGAATGTTTTGTTCCATAGCGATTGATATGTTCAATTGCCTCATCTACATTCTCAACAATCTTTACCGCTAAGATTAAATCTAAATATTCCGTAGCCCAATCTTCTTCTGTTGCTTGTGTTAGATGGGGAAGCATGGATATGGTTTGTGTACAACCTCGACATTCCACATTTAATTCTTCTAATGAAGCGATAAGTTCAGGTAAATGCTTCTTTGCAAAGTCCCTATGAACCAATAATGTTTCTGCTGCATTACATACCGATGGTCTCTGAGTTTTTGCATTGATAATAATTTGTTTGGCCATTTCATAATTTGCGTCTTGATCAATATATACATGACAATTCCCAGCTCCTGTTTCAATGACAGGTAATGATGAGTTTTCTATGACATATTGAATAAACTTCGCGCTTCCACGGGGAATAAGAACATCAATATACCTATGCAATCGTAACATTCGATCTGTAATTTCATGTCCTTTTTCTTCAATGAGTTGAACGGAAAAAGATGGAATAACCGTTTTTCTAAGAGCATCATGAATGACTTGAATAATTGCTTTATTTGAGTGAATTGCAGAAGAACTTCCCCTTAATAGAATCGCATTCCCAGTTTTAATGGCTAAACTAGCAGCATCAACTGTTACATTAGGCCTTGCTTCATAAATCATTCCAATTACACCTAATGGAACACGTACTTTATTAATCAGTAAACCATTGGGTCTTTTCCAAGATTCGATGATCTCCCCAATTGGATCATCTAAATCGATAAGGATTTGTAGACTCTTTACCATCTCTTCAATTCGCTTCTCATTTAGCATGAGACGATCAAGAATACTCTGGCTTAAACCGCTTAATCGTCCATTGTTAAGATCTTTCTCATTTTCCTGAATGATAAATGATCGCTTATCCATTAGTTCGTTAGCTATCAATCGTAAGGCTTCATTTTTTTTCTCTGTCGGTATAATCGCTAAGTCTTGTGCTGCAATTCTTGCTTTCTTCCCTTTTATCACTAATTCATCCATATGTATACCCCCTTTTTCCAAGACTACACTTCAGCAATTTTTTGATGTAGGACAAAATAAAGATCTTCCGATATAAGTTCCCTCTCCATGACCTTGAATTATATCTAAGAACGAACAATTTGTTATCGCTTTTCCAATATAGACGTTAACCCCAAAAGATAATGCCAGTTTTGCTGCATAAATTTTTGATTTCATGCCTCCCGTTCCAAACTTTGAACCATTTTCGCTAGCTATGTTTTCAATTTGTGAAGTAATTTCCTCTAAATAGGTGATTTTCTTCGCATTTGGATTTGACCTTGGATCAGAATAATAAAGACCATCAATATCTGTTAGTAATAAGAGCAAATCTGCATGAATGAGACCTGCAACTAATGCAGAAAGTTGGTCATTATCCCCAAAGGTCAATTCATCAATAGCTACCGTGTCATTCTCATTTATAACCGGTATAATACTATGTTTGATTAACATTGATAATGTACGATAAGCATAATAATACTGTTTTTGATTTGAAAAATCGTTTCGAGTTAATAGGATTTGAGCAACTGTATAGTGATACTTTTGAAAAGCTTCACTGTAGGCTTGAATGAGTAATCCTTGACCTATTGCTGCCGCAGCTTGTTTGCCTTCAATTGTTTCAGGTCGCTCTTCAAAGCCAAGTAGGTGAAAGCCTGCTGCAACAGCCCCCGAAGAAACTAGAACCACTTCATGTCCAGCCTTTAAAAGCTTAACGATTTCTTTCACATGATGTTCTAACTTTTTGTGTGATAAAAACCCATGTTGGTCCGTTAAAGAGCTACTTCCAATCTTGATAACGATTCTATATTTTTTTGTATTCATTATCTTCACATCCTAATCGCGATTTTACGAGTAAATTAAAAAACTCTTTCATCCTTAAAAAAGGACGAAAGAGTGTCTTCCGTGGTACCACCTTTTATTGGCTAATCAAGCCCGCTTTCTTCTTTGATAACAGAGAAGAAGCCCTCTGTCCAAGTCATCCTTGGCCGTTTAGGGGCGGGTTCAGTAGTTCTTATGATGGAATCTCTCAGCCCATGGATCCCACTCTCTGTACATAATGATAGCTACTTACTATTCCCCATCATCACTTTTGTGCAAAATTAAAATTTATCCACGTATTGTTTATACTTTATATTATGCTTTAAAGCGTTAGCGAATGTCAATCTTTTTGTACAAAAAATTTCTGAATTGTAAACCCCTATACTATTTATATTTTTTAATGTTGAAATTATCCTCCAGTAATATCCAGTTTTGTGGAAACTCTCTTCCCAAAACCCAATAACTGATTCCCCGTAACCGATATTCCTTGATTAAGTCAAATTTAGCTTGCATACTTCTTGCATCTTCAAACCAAACAATATGTTGTTTACCTTGACGATCATAATATCGGAAAAAAGGTGCCTTTGCTCTTTTATCATACTGGATAATTGCCCCCATGCGCCAAGCTAGTTGAACGGCTTCTTTAGGACTTAACATTCTAGCGAAAGGACCTCCCCTAACATATGGAAGCGTCCAATCGTATCCATATAGTGGAGCTCCCATCATGATTTTGTTTCTTGGAATTACACTTACGGCATAATCTAGTACTTGACGAACATTTGGAATCGGTGCAACAGGCATTGGTGGGCCACCAGACCAACCCCATTCATACGTCATAATAATGACAAAATCAACAATCGCTCCATGTGCACCATAGTCATGAGCTTCGTACAACCTTCCTCTTTGTTCACCGCTTATTTTTGGAGCTAAAGCTGTTGAAACGAGGAAACCTTCTGCTTTAAGGCGCGGAGTTATCTCCCTTAAAAATGAGGTATATCGATCTCGATCCCCAGGGTCTACAAATTCAAAGTCGATATTTAATGCGAAAAAACCCCTGTTTCTCATTGTATTGATAACATTTGCAATGAGCCGTTCCCTCGCTCCACGGTTAGTGAATATCGCATGTGTGATCTCCGGTCTAAATGTTCCTTCTGAAAAATTGGTAATCACCATCATTGGTTTGGCTGGGCTATCCCTTAACGCATCTCTTGCAATTTGATCATTAAGTTGTACAAGATCACCATTTGCTCTAACCTGATAGCTAAAAAGACTTAAATACGTTAGAAAACGTTCAGTAGAATTAACGGTAGTGCGATCTCGCTCTGTTCCAGATGGTTCTAAATACCCGTTCACCTCAATTGTTGTTTTTCTAGTTGTAGTTGGAATCCGTAATCGTAATCCTGGATATATAAGGGCTGGGTTAATTATATTATTCTCTTGAATAATCCTTTCAAAATGAATCCCATATTTTTGGGCAATGCTCCATATGGATTCACCAGGTTGAACGATATGAATTCTATCTCGAATAGGAATCACTAAGGCTTCACCTATAACCAATTGAGTCGGATCTTCAATTCCATTAGCTCGCACTATCGCATCTATACTTATACCATACCGATTTGCTATACTCCACAGCGAATCCCCAGGTCTAACAACGACAATCTCCATGCTAACCCTCCTATTTAAATAATTTCATTTTAGGTTATTCCCTAATAAAATAGAACGTGATTAAAGTCTACAAAAAAAGACCAGTTTCACTGGTCTGGTCAATATAGAAACTTATTTTTTTCAGGTTTTAACATTATCCATTGTTCATTTTTACATAGTTTCCTGAAGGATCTGCTCTATCAAAGAAAGGAGAATCGATGGGACCTGGGTTTACAGTTGAAACAGTAATGCCAAATGAAGCTACTTCTTATCTTAAACCATTTGAATAAGCCGCTGCTTTCGCTGTTGCAATCTTACCAGCTACAGAAGCAATATAACAGAAGCAATATAATAATATGTCCACTTTTTTGCTTCATCTCAGTAGCATCTAAGGAAAAAAATTCATGCTTTCCCCTAATTTGCGATGATATTCTTGCAATTTATCCATGGAACAGACAAAGAAGGATAAGGATTGCACTTTTCGTGTAAATAATTTCGCATTTCAGCGCCAATCTCGCACTTGTAATTGCATTGGCTTTATCCTTAACATATCATCCTCCAGCGCATTAATACTAAGTTTTTTGTCGAATACATATCTTTTGACACAATTTTTTGTTAATTTGTGCCGTTTTCTGCGCTTACCGGGGAAATAAAGATCTTAAGTTATGCGAATTTGGGTAATTTAACAATCATAGTCGTTCCTACTCCTTCTTCACTGATGGCCTCGATTTGACCACCATGGAGTCGGATGAATTCTTTCACTAAATAGAGTCCTAAGCCACTTCCTCCTGTTTTTCTTGCTCTTGATTTCTCTACACGATAAAAGCGATCCCAAATTCGAGGTAATTCAGCTTTCGGTATGCCAATTCCTGTGTCTTGAATAGTAATGATAAAAAATTCCGGATTTTGATCCAATCTTACTTCAATTTTCCCTTTTTCGGTATATTTAATTGCATTCTCTATCAAATTAAAAAATACTTGTTCCATTCTTATAGGATCAAGTTTGATAACAGGAATTGGTCTATTTTGAATATCTAAACAAATCTCTAATCCTTTTTCATGAGCAAGGGGAACAACATGATTCACCACTTTTTCTAATAGCTGTTCAATTGAAACCCATTCCTTTTTTAATTGAAATTGTCCCGATTTTATTTGTGCCATATTAAATAAATCATTGACTAAATGAACGACTCGTTTCGTCTCTTCATGAATAATCTTTAATATTTTTATTTGTTCATCTCTTTCTTTGATGAGTCCTTTAGCTAGAATATCTGCATAACCTTGAATATAAGTAAGAGGTGTCCGTAATTCATGAGACACACCTGCTAAAAATTCATTTCTTGTCTCTTCAAAATATTGAAGTTGTTCACCTAGCTTTTGTATTGATTCCCCTAATTGTCCTAATTCATCTTGTCCTTTAACACCAATGATTTGTTTATAATGTCCCTTTGCCATTTCTGATGTGGCTTCCTTCATTTTTAATAACGGATTTGTCAATTTTTTTGAAATTAGAATAATCACACCGATCCCAATTAAAATGACACCAATACTTGTAATCAATATAATCAATCGTAATACTTCAACTGTTTCTCTCAGTAATGAGGTTGGATAATACATGATAACAAAACCTTTTTTCCCTTTCGCTATTGGGATAAGGGAAACAATATAATTATGCTCTCTCCATTCTTGATTCAATATCCGTTCTTGCGTATAGCTATGTATCGAGTTTAAGTATGAAAGCATTTCATCATCATATGGATCGGACGATGTGAGGATTTTACCATTTTGATCTGTAATGATAACCTTTGTGACTACGTCTTTTTCCATTAAACCAACATGCTTAATCGTCGTTTGGTCAAAATTCTGTTCTAATACTTTCGCGTGGTTTTCCCCTCTTGATACCAGGTCCTGAGTTACATAATCGAGAATAAAATGAGTAAATAGTTGAAACATCAAAAAACCTAATAAAAATAATAGACTTAGGAATAATCCGCTAAACAGTATCCCCATTTTAACAGAAATCCGATTCATTGGCCTAAGCATAATATAACCGTCCAAATCTATATGATTCAAAATATAAATTTAGGACATTTTGATGAATGACTTTAGCAATATCTTCTTCAGATCGATTTTTTAACTTTGATAAAATGTGAATACTTTCAAGAATCCAAAATGGTTCCGGTATTTTTTCTGAAAATTTCCCCCTTAAAGGCCACGGTCCATCTGTTTCCAGCAGAATTTGTGTCAAAGGAAAATCTTTTGCAATGATTTGATCCCGTTTGCGAAAAGTAAGTTCGGGAGTAAAGGAAACGGTATAACCCGCATCATTTACTTTTTTCGTTGTTTCCTTTGATGATTTAAACCAATGAAAATGTGCTTTTTTCATATTTGCTTCCAACAAAATCCGTAAGGCAATTTCCGCTTTGTCATGAACCGCATGAAGAATAATCGGTATATTCTGTTTTTTTGCTGTTTCGGTGAAAACTTTTAGCAATTCAATATAGCCATTTAAATCATTCATACCGAGCTCAGATTGGCGATAGTGTATAATACCCACTTCACCAATTGCAACAATTTTGCTCGACTCCCTCTGAATTAAAGATAATAATTCGATCAAATCCTTCTTAACTGGTAACTTTTGTTCAGGATGATGTCCCATTGCAATATGAATAAAGTCTGGATACTTTTGCTTCCATTCTAATAGTTCGTAAGAGGATCTTAAGTCTGTCGCAACGGCAATAATTCCCTTAACACCGGCATTATGCCACTTTTCAAGATAATAGGGAATTTTTTCTTTTGGATATTGATTTAAATGAATATGGCTATCCCATATTGGAAAACGGCTCAATCGAAACAACACCTATCTTTCGTTTAAGATTTGTAACATTTTTGACACATCGTGTATTGGTGCCTGACAAGCAAAATTTTTACAGATATATACCGTTGCTTGATTGTTGATCATCACTTCATCCTTAAAAAAAGGGATCAATCGATTCAATTAGATGATTCTCCATTGGTTCATGAAGCAAAATAACCGTTTCAATTAAAAATTGTGCGTGAATCGCTTGGATGATCTCAACTGTCTGAGGGTCTTTGTACTCTCCTGCGACTACAATTTCCCTTGTAGGCCACAATGCAAATTGCATAGCTATTAAAAAGTAGGCATACCCTTTGGGATATTTGAATCCGTCAGTCAATATTACATGTGACATACAATAGAATCTATTCTGCAATACGAGCATATTTTTCCTCACTTAAACAATTTATGGGCATAAAAAACTCTTCCTTTACACATATCTACAAAGATTATACCCAGAAGGGAAAATCTTACGCATAAGCAACGTATATGGAAGTGCTGTTATTTGATTTTAGGCATTCATATATCCTAGAATTTTCGTAACATAGCGTCGGGTTTCTTTAAAAGGAGGAATACCACCATAACGCTCTACATTTCCAGGTCCTGCGTTATATGCGGCTAAGGCAGTGGGAATATCTTTGTATTTATCAAGTAATTGACGAAGATACTTAACTCCTCCTTCAATATTTTCTCTAGGGTCAAAGGGGTTATTAATACCTAATGACTTTGCTGTATTTGGCATTAATTGCATTAAGCCCATAGCTCCAGCTTTAGATACAGCATTGGGATTAAAATTCGACTCAACACGAATAACAGCTTGTACTAAGTTTACAGGTACATCATATTTTTCTGCCATTTCTTGAATGATGTCTTGAAAATCCCCTGATGACGACTGCTGCAAAATTGGCGGAAGAGAAGTATTGAAAAACCTAACTGATAAATTAGATAAATCCTGAATATCTTGGTTTCCTAAAGATTCCATTTCCTTTAGTAATGCTTGATTTAATAAATCATCAAATCGTTTCTCCGTTTGCCCCATGCTACCATTAAGCTCTTTCATCCTATTTGCATTCAATTGAGCTTGTAATAAACTTTGCATCAATAAATATTTAGAAGAAACGTCTATCAATCAGTTTCACCTCTATAATAATCCTATATAATTATAGAATAACTTATATTTCCATAGTGGACAAGAAAAAAAGAACGAATCATTCCTTCCAGCTTCTTTATTTAATCACGATAATTCGATCAAGACGACAATTTTCTGTTGATTCATCCATATATCTACCTTTGGGTTATGCCCTTTTTGATATCCAAGAATACTCACCACCGATGGGAAGACGACATATATAAAAGTCTATATCAAACCTTATATTAATACATCAAAATTAATTCCATAGAAAATACATCAACATTTAATGTTGGCCAGAGTTTATTAGCCGATTTAAATAATGCAGAAAAAAGATCTCAAGGTGTTGGCCAACAATATGGAGATGCAAGTGGTTTTCAATGTGGTACAAAAGAGGTTCATGAAATGAATCCCTTTTTTTCATAACGTTTTTCTTTTCGTAAATACTAACAGATGGACTGAATGTTAAAAGGAGTTTATTGAATTGATTATGAATAGAAGCTTTAAAATGATAATCCTTGTTTTAATCATAAATTACTTATTTGCCTCTTCTATATTTGCCAAAGAGACAACGGAAACAAAAATACAAAAAAATGATACCCTAAAAAATATAGAAATATCCATGCCGGAAGGATATGAAGGTGTATATCTCGTGATTAATAAAACCCGAAATACATTAAAAGTTTATCTAAATGATACTGTCGTTAAAACGTTTTCAGTGGCTACAGGAAAAAATCAAAACTTAACGCCAGAAGGTCACTTTAAGATTGTTACGAAAGTGAAAAATCCATGGTATCTCCCTAAAAAAATCCCTGGAGGGGATAAGAGAAATCCTTTAGGAACACGATGGCTTGGCTTAAATGTCCCTGGAACTGGTGGATATAAATATGGAATTCATGGGACGAATAACCCTGTATCAATCGGTTTTCATGTAAGCCAAGGTTGTATTCGAATGTATAATCAGGACGTAGAATGGCTATTCCGCCATATCCCCCTTGGTACCTCCGTGACCATTTATAGTGAGCGAAATTCATAAACTTAAGCAGATTCGATGACAATTCTTGACCCATTTCCCCGATCATCAGCAGGAATAACCATCACTTTCCGATGAAGTCTGTTTTTCAATTCAGGAACGTGAGAAATAATGCCAATGACCATATTTTCAGAATGTAATTTCTCCAACGTCATCATTACCGTATCTAATAAATCGGAATCTAATGTACCAAATCCTTCATCCAAAAAGAAAAATTCTAATGGTACCCCGCCTTTTAATTGTATTTGTGATGATAGAGCTAATGCTAAGGCTAATGATGTCAAAAACGTCTCTCCGCCAGATAGGGTACGTACAGGCCGACTTAACCCGCCATTAAACTCATCGACAATTTGAAAACTCCCCTCTTCATCCACTTCTAAGCGATAACGATTTCTCGTTAATTGCAATAATTTTCCCGAAGCAATGATGGTAATATTTCTTAAATATTCTTGTGCAACAAAATCAATAAAACTATTTCCCCGCAATACTTGGTTTAATTCAGAAGCAATATCTAATTGTTCTTGTATTTCTTTTCTTTGTTTCTCAAGTTCTTTCCATTTCTCATAATCCTGTTTGGCATTTTGGTATTCAAATTCCTTCTGTGAGAACTTCTGTCGAATCAGATGCAATTGTTCTTCCCGTTGTTTTTTGTTATTTAACATTTGATTCCATTTTTCTTCTGTCACATTTTTTCCCTTCAGAGTGTTGATATAAGTTCTCTCCCGTTCAGTCAATATCCGTTTCTGTTGCTCAAATTCCTTAATTTCTTCACGAATCTGTTGTAATTCTTTTTCTGTCAAAAGATACATTTTTAATTCCTCGATTGTATGCCACTGATTTGTTCGTAAAAAGGAAATTAGATCACGACTGACTTCCTCAAATTGGCTTTGTAAATTGGAATACACAGCTTGGTCTGAACTTAATTTTTTATCGATCTCATTATATTGATCCATCGCTTGCTCCCAAGCGTTTCTTGCCATTTGTACTTTTTCATTCAATTGTTGTAATCTTTCGTCAATCTCTTGTAACAACTCATGAGTTGTACGACCGTTAGTTAACATAATATATTTATCGTTAAGTTTATTCAATTCTTTAAATTCCGATTGAATGATTTTGTTATCCTGCTCGATTTGTAATTGGAGATGATTAATTTTCTCTAATAATCTTTTTTCTTCATTGGATACTTCTTGAAACTGTATTTCTAATCCTTGATGTAATCTTTCTAATTCTTCCCGTTTTTTGTCAAACTCTTGAATCTGTTGGCGTATCGTAACCAAATCATCCATCGCAAACTCCAAGCCCATCTGATTCCATAATTCTTGAAATTGGGCTATTTCATTCTTAATGGGTTCCATTGACTCATCAATGGCGTTTCTTTGATTGATGTACAAATTCTTTTCCGTGGTTAAAAGATCGATTTTATGTTGGTGTTGTTCCAGATTGGCTTTTTCCTGTTGCCATCTTTCGCTTAATTTTCTCTGATTTTCTATATATTGTTCTAATTCCACTTTGAGATGATTAAGTGATTCTCGCTCTTGATTCCATCTGTCCGTCATTTGCTTAATGGTTAAACCTTGGTATTCTTTAGGCAATTGGAAAATGAGCTTGTTATACTGGGAACGATTCTTTTCGATTTCGCGGCTTAACTTTTTTATTTGATCATCAAAGTACTCAATTTGTTGTGCCAATGTCATTTTTTGACCCTGTTTTTTTACCAATTTTTCTTTTAAGGAAATAATTTGATTTTTTATACTCTCCAGTTTTTCTGTTTCTACCACGAAATCGGTGTCCAAATGTTTTGGTGCAGGGTGTTCTGTTGAACCGCATACCATACATGGTTGTCCTGGTTCTAAATTTTTCGCTAAAACAGCTGCATGAAACTCTAGTTTGAATTGTTCAAAACGCTTTTTCTCTTCTTCCTTATGCATTAATTCGATTTCCAGTTGTTGAATTTGTGTATTTACTTCATTGATTGAGGATACAAGATTTTCCTTTTTTGTTTGCAGAGTTGCCCGTTCTTCTTCTATATTTGTTATCACCTCAGAAAAATGACGAAGTTGTTTGATTAAAATATCTATTTGCAAAAGAGCCCGATCTTGTTGGTTCCAATCAGCTTCTGTAATCATTTGGCTTGTTTCATGCTCTTGCATCTGCTTTTCAATTTGTAGAATTTCCTTTTCCGTTTCCTTAAGTAAATGGAGATGTTTCTCAATTTCTTCATTAACCTTTACAATTTTTTGATCCAATTCATCCATTTCTTGATTTCGTCGGTTAAGCTCATGGATTAGGGATTCAATTTTTGTTCGAATTTCCCAGGCTTGTTCCACTCGCTTACGTTTTTCAGCCGAAACTTGAGCTTTTACGATTTTATCTTTAATCTGGGTTAACTGTTTTTCAATATTTAATAATGTTTGGTGGTCAGCTTGATATTTTTTCCTATGTTCCTCAAGTTCCTTTTGTTTTTCATGCAAAGAAGATTTCAATTGCTTAAGTCGTTCATTGATCTCAGCAATTTCTTTTTCCCATTGCAAGGCTTGTTTTAAAAAAATTCGCTTTTCCATCAAATCCTTTTGCTCTCGTTCATATTGATCCTTTAAATTTTCATATTCCCTTCTTCTTTGTTCTGCTAATTCCTTTACTTGTTCTAACAAAATAAGGGATTCTTCAATTGTCTTCTGATATTGTCCTGTTAGTTTTTCTAACGATTCATAACGCCTTAAAGTTGGTTCAATAAAAGAAGCTTTTTCCCCTTTTTCTTGCTTTTCTTTCAATATTTCTATTTCCTTATCCTTTTGTGAAAGAAGATATAATTGTTTCTGTATTTGTCTTAATTCCTGTTGGATATTCCAATCATGTTGAAATTGCTCGAACTCCTTTAGAAATTGTTCATATTCTTTCGATTGTTTTTGGATTAATTGCTGAATCTCCTCTATTTCTTCTGCTAACTTAGAAACATATTCTTCTGATGAAGAAGATAACATTTCTTGTTTGATAAGTACTTCATTGATTTGATTCCTTAACTTGGCTTCATGCTTATTGGCTCGTTCTTTTAATTGTTTTCCATATTCATCAAGATGAAATAACCGTTCTAACATGGGTCTTCGTTCTTGTGCCTTTAAAGTAAGAAACTCGGCAAATTTCCCCTGAGGTAAGACAACCGCCCGTTTAAAATCCTTAAATTCTAAACCAAGAAGATTTTGAATTTTACGTGTTACTTCTGTTTCTCGATCAGCAATAGGTACTTCTACCCCATTTTCAATTCGGAGAAGACGAGCTAGTGTAGAACGAATTCGCTGTTCTTTATTTCGAGTATAGATGCGTTCTACCGTATATCGTTCATATTGCTCACCAGAATGGAGTTCAAACGTAAATTTTACATGAATCTTATCTTCTTGTTGATTCACAATTCCTACCCGATTCGCTTCACTTCGTTCAACCTCTCCATATAAAGCTAATGTGATCGCATCAAGAATGGTCGATTTCCCACTTCCAGTTGGACCAAAAATTCCAAAAATCCCTGTATCCGTTACTTGAGTAAAATCAATGGTTTGAGGCTTGCGAAAGCTATGTAATCCAGAGAGAGTTAAGGAAATAGGCCTCATGTTTCGTCCTCCTCTTTTCCTTCTTGATGGAAAAGTTCAAGAAATAAATCAATTACCTCTTTTCTTGGACTTGCCCCCATTTTTTGTTGATAAAACCGAATAAAAAGTTCTTTTGGCTCTTTTGTTTGTTTTTCAAAGGTATTTATTGCCTCTTTGATTTCTGGAGTAATGACTTTGATATGAATCAACCCTTCATGCATTTTGCGAATACGTTGAATTTCTTCAATGGACAAAGGATGTTCCACATGCAAAGTTAAATCAATCCATAAGGGAATGTTTGCTTCATCATGGATCCAATGTTCTAATTCATCAATCCCACCTCGAATCGCTTTTTGGATTAAGGGTTTACCACTTGTTAGAAAAATCTCTTTAAACTGAACAAGTTCCCGTGGCTTTAACTCTAAAATGGTAACTGACTTTTTATGATTCGCTTCGGAAAAACTATAAGCAAGGGGAGAGCCAGCATAACGTGTAAACGTAGGTGCTCCTTTTATATTTTGGGCTCGATGAAGATGTCCGAGTGCCATGTATTGAACATAATCTGGCAGATGATTCGCTTCTACCGTATAAGCCCCACCTACTTGGATCTCTACTTCAGAATCGGTAGTCGAACCACCCTGAACAAAAATATGGCTCATTGCGATAGAAATGAGATGGCTTTGGTGAATGGATTTCTGAGAAAGAAACCAATTCTGAATAAAAGCAGAATAAGAACTACGAATTTCTCTCAAGTCAACTTGATCAGATAATAGTTGTTTTAACCTTGCTTCTGAGGGATAAGGTAAGGTAAAGATCATTGCATTTTCATCGGTCAAAGGATGGTACAATTCAAACCAACCGATTCCCGACTGAATCACCCGAATTTGACTTACATTTCCTTTTATTAAAGTGGGTTGAACTTGATCAGTAGGTAAACCAAATAGATATATTCCTTGTTTATCTGCTAAAGGATGAGCGGCACGAATTCGTTCGGGATGATCGTGATTTCCAGAGATGACGACTACTCCCCTCCTTCCAAAATCACTGAGTCGATGAATCGTCTCATAAAAAAGTTGCTCCGCCCATGCAGGAGGATTAACCGATTGATAAATATCACCAGCTATAAGTACAAGATCAATCTTCTCATCTTCGGCGATTTGGCATATCTCTTCCATCACTTCAATTTGTTCTTGTTGACGATCCCTACCTTCTAATGTTTTCCCTAAGTGCCAATCCGCTGTATGTAATACTCTCATTAAAATGGCCACTCCTTCTATTAATCTAGTAACTATTGTACCATCACTTTTCCTGTAAGATGAACACTTATGCTGGGTGCATAAAATCAGCCAGTCCATTCAACGGACTGGCTGAATGATTTATATTTATTTTAAATTGGCCATTTCTAATATTGTTGCTTTTAGTTGTTTTAATTTGGACTGGGATTCTTCTTTTGTTAAGGTCACTACAGAAAAATAAAGCTTAATTTTGGGTTCAGTTCCAGACGGACGAACGGTAAACCAAGATTGATCTTCCATCACCATTTTAATCACATTGGAAGAAGGAAGAGTTAATTTTGTTGTTTCTCCTGTGATTTGATCTTGTTTGAGGCCAACTTTATAATCTTCAATATACTTGATCCTGATTCCTTGAATCTCTTTTGGGGGATTATCACGAAATGAAGCCACGATTTTTTGAATTTTTTGATTCCCTTCAATTCCTTTTAATGTGATAGATACGAGATCCTCCATATAATAGCCAAATTCCTGATAAATTTCTTCTAATACATCAAAAAGGGATTTTCCTTGCTGTTTATAGTAAAGTGCCATTTCAGCAACAATTACAGTGATCTGAACGGCATCTTTGTCACGAACAAAATCGCCAGCCAGATAACCGTAACTTTCTTCATAACCAAAGATAAAAGTATGACTTCCTGATTCTTGATATTCTTTGATTTTTTCACCAATGTATTTAAAACCAGTAAGGGTATTTTCGGTAACGACGCTAAATTTGGAAGCAATCGCTTCGCCTAAATCTGAGGTAACAATTGTTTTTACCATTGCAGCGTTTTTGGGTAAGATTCCTTGCTGTGATTTTTGTTGTAATAAATAATATAGGATTAATGCACCAAGTTGATTTCCATTTAAGGCTTGATATTCATCCCCTACTCTCACCAAAACACCTAAACGATCTGCATCGGGATCTGTCGCCATGATGATATCTGCATTTTTTTCTTTGGCAAATTGAATCGCCAACGTAAAAACTTCTCTTTCTTCAGGGTTTGGAGCCTTAACTGTTGAAAACTGAGGGTCAGGGAATTCTTGCTCAGGAACAACGAAAACGTTTTTAAATCCCACATTGGCTAATATTCGTCTCACAGGTTTATTCCCGGTTCCATGTAATGGAGTATAGACAATGGTAATATCGTTCCCTTTCCTTTGGATAAGATCTGAATTTAATAATAAGGATCTTACCATCCGATCATAAGCTTGTTCTACTTCTTCAGAAATATATGTAATCCATTTTTCAGTTAAAAGAGATTGGAAGTTTTCCAATTGAACATCTAGAGGTTTCTCAATCATTTGAATTTCTTGATAGATTTCTTTTGCCATTTCCTCAGTAATTTGATTTCCATCCTGGTTATAGACTTTATAACCATTGTACTCTGGGGGATTGTGACTAGCTGTGATAACGATTCCTGCGAACGCTTGAAGATACCGAACTGCAAAAGAGAGTAAAGGAGTAGGTTGTAACTCTTTAAACAAATAAACTTTAATTTTGTTCGAAGCAAGAACTCTGGCAGCCTCTTTCGCAAAATTTTGAGAAAATTTACGGGAATCAAAAGCAATCGCCACACCTTTTTGCATCGCTTCATTTCCGTGTTTCAGGATATAATTGGCTAAGCCCATTGTTGCTTTTCGGACAGTATAAACATTCATCCGATTGGTTCCAGCGCCAATAATTCCCCTAAGTCCCCCTGTACCAAATTCGAGATCTTTGTAAAAACGTTCTTCAATCTCTTTCGGATTATCCTTAATTGCCTCTAGTTCTTGATAAAGTTCTTTTTCTAAGTTTGGATTATTCATCCATGTTTCAAATCGTTTAACAAAATTTCCCACCATGACACCACCATTATTTCATGAATTGTTCCATTTTTTTCTCACTCTTTTAATTGTACCCAATAAATTTATTTGTTCAACATGTTCGACAATTTTTATCATTATTTTTACCATTTCTAAGATAAAAAGAAATAAAGGGCATAAACTTATGAACTGCCCCCTGTCAAGTAGACAGTAGAAATAATTAAAATCATCTAAGCGGCTTTGGCTCTATATTCCATAGGGCTGAGGC